>CAWIJP010000020.1:0-337761 GCA_963836305.1 uncultured Acidobacteriaceae bacterium
CGCCGCGATCACATCTTCCACGTCCCCCTCACTCATGCCATGAAACATCGGTAGACTAATCAGCCGCTCGTAAGCATCCTCCGCGATCGGATACTCGCCCGCGTGATCGCCGAAGCGATCCCGATAATAAGGATGCAGGTGGACCGGAATGTAATGCACATTGACCCCGATGTTTTCCGCGCGCAACGCGCGAAAAATCTTGCCTCTGTCTGCACTCAGATTTTCGAGATTGAGCCGGATCGGATAAAGATGCCAGGCTGGGTTCACATCGCGCCGTACTGCCGGCAAAGTTACGGCTTCAATATCCCGAAATGCATCCGCATACCGAAGCGCAATCTTCCTCCTGCGCGACAAATTTCCTTCCAGCTTCTTCAACTGAGATGAACCAAGGGCACATGCGATATCGGTAAGCCGGTAGTTGAAACCCAGCAGCACCATTTCGTAGTGCCACTGTCCCATGCTCTGGCGCTGGCGCGCGTCGCTCGATATTCCATGATTTCGAAATCGCCGCAACGTCTCCGCGAAATCAGCTCGATCTGCCGTCACCATGCCGCCTTCGCCCGTGGCCAGATGCTTCACCGGATGAAAGCTGAAAACCGTCATATCCGCGATGCTCCCGGCGCGCCGCCCTTTGAATTCCGCGCCCAACGCGTGCGAAGCATCTTCGATCACGATCAACCCGTTTTTCGCCGCGAGTTCTTGGGTCGCATCCAGGTCCGCGGGATGCCCCGCATAATCCACCGGAAGCACCGCTCGCGTTCGTCGCGTGATTCGTACCGCGACTTGCTCGGGATCAAGATTGAGCGTGTCAGAGCTCACGTCGGCAAAAATCGGGGTCGCTCCCTGATACAAAATGCAGTTCGCCGTCGCTGCAAACGTCATCGGCGTCGTGATGGCTTCATCTCCAGCCTTAAGCCCCGCCGCGAAAGCCGCACCATGCAAAGCGGCGGTGCCGGAACTGAAGCTTACAGCGTGTTTCGCGCCCACCCATGCCGCGAAGGCCTCTTCAAATTCCGCAACCTTGGGCCCAGTGGTAAGCCAGTCGGAGCGCAGCACGTTGACCACGGCCTGGACATCTTCTTCTGCAATCGACTGGCGTCCGTACGGAAGCAAAGTTTTCCGCACCGGAGTTCCTCCGTCGATGGCAAGCACTTCGCGGGTCATGGGCAGCACGGGCATGGCACAGTTCTAAAGGGACTTTCGTTGGCCGCGTTTTGGTTAACGATATTGATTTAGCGATGGTGTCTACGCCGGTATCGCTGCTTTGAAGGCCGCTCCTGGCTCAATCAGTTCGTGCAGTTGCTCGTTCGTGAGCCACTCCCCATTGCTGTCACTGGTGTATCGAAAACCCTGCGGTAATTCCCGGGCATGAACCCAGTTTGCCCGTTTCCACCAGGGGTGCGAAGGCTGAATGACGTACATGTCATCCAGTTCCACGGCATTCCGCGCTTCGTCCTCCGAGAGCAACACTTCGTGCAATTTTTCACCCGGCCGAATGCCGATGTATTCCACGTCACACCCCGGAGCGACCGCCTCCGCAAGATCCACCAGTCGCATGCTGGGAATTTTCGGCACAAAAATTTCTCCCCCAAACATTTGCTCGATGGCCCGAATCACAAACCGTACGCCATGTTCCAAAGTCAGCCAGAAACGAGTCATGCGCGGATCAGTGATGGTGATTTTGCCGCGCTTGCGTTGCTCCTGAAAAACCGGAATCACGCTTCCCCGGCTCCCCACAACATTCCCATACCTCGCGCAACTGAAGCGCGTCTCCTGCGCTCCCGCGTACGCGTTCGCCTGCACAAAAACTTTTTCCGCGCACAGCTTCGTAGCACCGTAAAGGTTGACCGGGTTCACGGCCTTGTCCGTGCTCAGAGCCAACACCCGCTTTACGCCCCGGTCGATGGCCGCGTCGATCACGTTGCGGCCGCCCATGATGTTGGTCTGAATCGCCTCAAACGGATTGTATTCACACGCCGGAACCTGCTTCAGGGCTGCCGCATGAACCACCACAGTAATTCCCGCGAACGCGCGCAACAGCCGGGCAGGGTCCCGTACATCGCCGATAAAATAGCGCAGACTCGAGTGGTCAAATCCGGCCGTCCGCATGTCATGCTGCTTGAGTTCATCGCGGCTCAGGATCACCAGGCGCTTTGGGTGATATTCCCGCAGCATGATGTCCACGAATTTCTTCCCGAACGAACCCGTGCCCCCGGTGACCAGTACTTCCTGCTCCGACCAGTTCATCGCGCCTGCCTCAGCCATTTGTAATTTGTTTGCCGCGCCACTTACGTGCCAGCGTCGTCACCTGTAAGGCTGTTGATTGCAAGGTAGTATAGCGGAGTTGTATCGCGGCGGGAACCGCGCAAGTGAAATCATGATTTTTATTTCCTGCGGCACATGAGCACGCGAATGAAATCCGTCGTAATTCGCACCTCTGTGCAACTTCGTGTCCTCCGTGGCTCATGAATTTACTGCACCAGCACCGCTGCATCACGAATTGCCGATTGTTTTCCGCAAAAGCAATGCTAGAATATGCGCGAAACCAACATTAACATTCTGAAAGAATTCGCGGGCGATGAACCAGCCATCGAGTCGCCGAATTTTTGGGTTGCGTGGGATTGCTCCCGCTCCGCCCTTGAACGTAATCGAACCTGATCGAGGAGAAGTGCATGGAACCCGGACCGCTGGTACAGGCCAATACCCCGATCATTCGCGAGATGCAGCCGGTACAGGGCGGTTTCGGGAAGTCCGACGGACCGCGCGTCTACCCCGAACTTCTCTCGCAGGAGTCGGCACTCGGCGAATATGTCCGGGTTTTAGTGAAGCGCAAGTGGACCGTTCTGGCCTGCCTGGTCACTATTTTTTCCGTAGTCGCCATCGCCAGCCTCAAGATGACCCCGATCTATGAGGCTAGAGGCAGCATCGCCATTAACAAGCCGGATTCCGGCCTCGTCAACTTCAGCAACTCTCCCACTTTTAACGTCGACTACTACGATCCAACGGAGATGGAAACTGAAGTGAAAATTTTGCAGAGCGATCTGCTCGCCCTGCAGATCGTAAAGGAATTGGGTCTCGATCGCCGTCCGGAATTCGGCGGAAAAACTGCTCCTCTTCCCTCTTCGCTCGATCTTGCTCCCGATCCCTTGCAGGCCGATAGCGGGCGCACCACTTCCCTTCTTTCTTCCTTCCGCTCAAATTTGAAGGTGGCTCTGGCTCCCAACACCCACATCATCGAAGTGCATTACCGAAGTCCCGACAAGGATTTAGCCGCGAACGTGGTTAACACCTTGATGACCACTTACACGGAAAACAATTTCAAATCGCGCTTCGATTCCACCATGCAAGCCTCCGATTGGCTTTCCAAGCAACTGGTCGACCTGCAAATGAAAGTGGAAACCTCCCAGGAAAAACTGGTTCACTATCAGAAAGAACACGAAATCCTGGGTATCGATGACAAGCAAAACATCACCACCGCCAAGCTCGACGAACTCAATAAAGAATTGACTTCCGCGGAATCCGAGCGCATGGACAAGGAATCCATATATCGCCTCGTCCAGGCGGGCGATACGGATACCATCGCCTCCGCAGCCAGCGTTTTGGACTCCGCCGGAGTTAATTCGCAATCCACCGGAGGCTTGCTGGAAAGCCTCCGCACCAAAGAAGCTGATCTGAAAATTCAAGCTGCCGAATTGAACACACAATTCGGCCCGGCTTACCCAAAACTCGCGCAAATCAATAACCAGCTCAAGGAGATTGACGCCCAACTGCTGGCTGAAACCAAAAAGCTCAGCGGCAAGATTAAGGGTCAGTACATGGCCGCCCTGCAGCGCGAAGACATGCTGCATGACGCACTGGAAAAGCAGAAGCAGGAAGCCAACAAGCTCAACGAGAGCGCCATCGAATATAGTCTGCTCAAGCGCGACCTGGACACCAACCGCCAGCTCTACGAAGGATTGCTGGAAAAACTGAAAGAGGCCGGAGTCTCAGCCGGTCTCCGTTCGAACAATTTCCGCATCGTCGACGTAGCCCGCGTGCCAACTGGTCCCATCGAACCGAATATTCCCCGCAATCTTTCCTTCGCCTTCATGCTCGGTCTCACCTCGGGAGTAGGATTGGCCTTCCTGCTCGAGGGATTAGACAACACTGTTCGCACCACCGAGCAGGCGCAAATGATTTCCGGGTTGCCACCTCTCGGCATGATTCCTCTCGGTTCGAGGACGGCGCGCGAAGGCGCAAACGCAAAGCGCCTGGTGATTGCCAGTTCGAAAGAAGTCGTCGAGCTCATCACTCAAGTCAGGCCGCAATCGCAAATGGCCGAGTCTTACCGCGCGTTGCGAACGTCGTTACTGCTTTCCAATCTGGGTGCGCCCCCCAAGGTCATTATGGTTACCAGCGCCCTTCCGCAGGAAGGCAAGACGACAACCAGCATTAACTGCGCGGTGGTTCTGGCGCAGAGAGGAATTCGCGTTCTGCTCATCGATGCCGACCTTCGCCGCCCCAGCATCCATAAGACTCTTGGTATGGGCCCGCGCAGCGGCCTCAGTAATGTTCTAACTGGAAGCGCCACTCTGGAAAGCGCCATTACGCGTTCTCCCATCCTTCCCAATCTCGATGTGCTGCCTGCGGGAACGCCTCCGCCCAATCCCGCCGAGCTGCTCGCTTCCACCAACATGCGTGACGTGTTACAGGAGCTGCGCGGCCAATACGATCACATCGTTGTGGATACTCCTCCCACGCTTTCGGTGACCGATGCCGTCGTGCTCTCTCCCCGAGCCGATGCCATTGTGCTCGTGATTCGCTCCGGCCAAACCACCAAACAGGCACTGCGCCGCTCCCGCGATATTCTGATGCAGGTCAACGCGAAAGTTTCCGGCGTCTTGTTGAACGCTGTCGACCTGAGTTCGCCGGATTATTACTACTATTACGAATATCAAGGCAAGTACGCCGGTTATTACCACGACCATGGCACTCACGACGATGGCGACGGCGACATAGAAGATACGGTTGAAGCCTCGCCCAACAGCGCCTGATTGATCTTTGGCTTTTTGCTACGCTTCTTGTTGCACTGCGTAGACCACATGGAAATACCCCTCAATTCTGCTTTGCGGAAAAGAGCCATCATCGGCGCTGCCGTAGTGCTCTGTCTGCTCTACGTCCTGCTCGCAGGGCGACTTTTTCTTGGATCGTTGTTCGATGAAAGAGCTGAGATCACAAGCCTGCAACGGGCCATTGCCCTTGATCCCTGGAATGCCGATTACCGCAATCATCTCGGCCGATATTTCAGTCTGGTTGCAAGAGATCCCGGCGCGGCTATCCAGCCTTTCCGAGCCGCCGTGCAGCTTGATGCCCACGCAGCGCGCTACTGGTTTGATCTGGCTTCCGCCTATCAAGTTCTAGGGGATGTTTCCCATCAAACGGAAGCGCTGGAACACGCCATTCAAGCCGATCCCACCACTCCAGACGTCGCCTGGGAAGCCGCCAACTTCTACCTTGTCCAGGGCGATGAAGCGAAGGCCCTCCACGAATTTCGCGTCGTTCTGCAGAACGAGCCGACGCTGGCCGATCCCGCCATCCAATTCTGTTGGCGCATCAACCCGGATGTCGATGAACTTCTGCGCGACGTTGTCCCTCCGCGCTCCGAGGCCTACATTGCATTTCTAAATTTACTGATGCGCAAGCAGGAAACTCCCGCCACCGCCAAAGTTTGGGAGGCGATGATGGCAACTCCCCAGACCTTCGAACTCCGCTACGTCAACGAGTATCTGCAGTACCTCTTAAACCATAAAGACGTGGATCAAGCCCGGCTGGTGTGGCAGCAAGCCGCCCCGCGCTTCGGCCTCTCCTCCTACGTTCCTTCGGGACGTAATTTAATCGTGAACGGAGATTTCAACCTGGATGTCCTAAATGGAGGCTTCGACTGGCAATACGATAAACAGCAGAGCGTCACGCTCACTTTGGATCCCAGCGATTTTCACTCTGGCCATCGTTCTCTTCTGATCACGTTTGACGGTCCCGGAGTGACCGACGCCGGTATTCGCCAATTCGTCGCAGTTCAGCCCAACACCTCTTACGATTTTTCCGCGTATTACAAAAATGGAGAGATCGAAGGCGCAGGCGCGCCTCATTTCACCATTCAAGATGTTTACACTCGCGAGGTCTTGTACGACAGTGACGAGTTGAAAGAAGCTGGATTCTGGAAATCGGCCACCGGAGAATTCACCACCGGAGCCGATACCAAGCTTGTGATATTGCACATTCGGCGCTTGCCGGAAGGAAGTCCGATCCGTGGTAAGCTCTGGGTCGACGATTTCCGCCTGACGCCCAAACGCCAATAACCTCTCAACTCAGATGCATTCATTCTCATGAGCGCGCCCAGCACGGCTGACATTCATCGCCGCGAACTCTCGGTGCAAGCCGAGAAGGTGCTGTTATACGGCATCTTCGGCCTGCTCCTGTTTGGTCCTCTCGCCTTCGGCGCGGTTGAGCCCTGGTCCATTTTCGTGGTCGAGCTGGGTTCCACGATCCTGTTTCTGTTCTGGGTCGGCAAACAGGTTCTTCTCGACGACCAGATAAAAGTCCGCTGGAATCCTCTTTTCCTTCCCATGGCAGTTTTCGCCGCGCTTATTTTTATCCAGCTCATCTTCCGCATGACGGCGTATCCTCACGACACCGCTGCACTCGCATTGCAATATTGCGCCTATGCCCTGCTGTGTTTTCTTGCCGGGCAAATTCTGCTTCGCGGCGCCCAAGCGCGCAGCCTGGCGCTGATCTTCTCAATCTACGGAGCCGCACTCGCCGGCTTCGCCTTGCTGCAGGGCATCTCTTCGAATGGCAAACTCTACTGGCTGCGGCAACCGCGTAACGGCGGATGGATCTATGGTCCCTACGTAAATCACAACCACTACGCCGGTCTGATGGAAATGCTGGTCCCAATTCCGCTGATCGTTTCCCTCACCCGGCTTGCCCCTCCGAAAGTACGCGCCGTAGCCGCAGCCGCAGCAGCCGTGATGGTAGGCACAATTTTTCTTTCCGGCTCGCGCGGCGGCATGCTCGCAATTGTGGCCGAACTGGTCATCCTGGCATCCTTACTGGTCAAACAAAAGCGCGGACTGCGCACCGCCATCGGCATCGGCGTTTTCCTCGCCATCGTCGTCGGCCTGCTGGTCTGGATCGGCGGCAGCGAACTCAGCCGGCGTATCGCCACCGCCGGCCCCGGACACTCCGAGCTTTCCAGCGACATTCGCACCTACATCAACCGCGACGGCCTTCGCATGTTCCTCAAGAAGCCCATTCTCGGGTGGGGCCTGGGAACCTTCCCTATCGTGTATCCGGAGTTCCGCACTTTCTATACCAACTTCTTCGTCAACGAAGCCCACAATGACTACCTGCAACTGCTCGTGGAAATGGGCCTGCTTGGCTTCGCGACCATGCTCTGGTTTGTGGTGATGGTTTATGCCCGAACCATCAAGAAGATCGGACATTGGCCAAGTGAGATGAGCGGCGCAATGACTCTCGCCTGCATGCTTGGTGTGAGCGGCATCCTGGTCCACAGCGCCGTCGACTTCAACTTGCAAATTCCCGCCAATGCCGCGCTGTTCTACGTGCTGTGCACCGGCGCAGCCTCCGAACCCTTCGCCAAACCCGCCCGCAAACGCCGCGCCCGCAGCCAGCCTGCAGAAGAATCCTTGGATCCACGAGAATCCCTGCATCAGTCCGCTACAAATTTCTGAAACCCAATTCCGCAAAAAGCAGCGTCCTCCGCACGCTCTGCGGATTTTCTCCGTGTGCTCAGCGCTTCAGGGGTTATAAGGCTCGCGCACACAAGCTTTGGACTGCTTCCGGTACCCAACATCCCTCGGGGCTGGCGGGTCCTCCGCTCAAAAGCAATCGAGCCGTCCAGCATCGCTGGACGGCTCAAAACTTTGCTTACGATTCTTGACGTTGGCTCAACTAAGGCGTCGACGGACTGACCGGATTATCGCTCTGCAAGAGCACCCACGTCGTGACCCCGACAATTGCCGCCGCGCCGAGGCCAATGGCAAGCGGAGAGTTCAACGTACCTCCGCTGGCTGCCGGAGCCGCGCCCGCAGCGCGCTTCTTCTTCTTTTTGTCTTTGTTATTGGTATCCGCAGATTGATCGGACTGCTCATCACGCGTCGTTTCCTGGCCCTGCGCCAAGGTGACCGTGCCGCTGTCGTCGGTGATGTTCAGATCGCCCTTACGCGCCGCGATCCTTACCGTCCCATCCACATCCGTCACGTTGAATTCAGTCCAAGCATTCGAGGCCGGAACTACATGCACGTCGCCCGCGATGGTTGCGACACCCTTTGATGTGGCAACAGCCACGCCGCCATGTTCCACGTTTAGTGAGGAGCCTTCAAACTTCACTAGTGAGTCGCCCAGAACTGTAATGCTGGAACCCGGCGCATTGATGTTCGCTCCGGAATCTGAACGCGTCTGCACCAGGTCGCCGGTGAAAATTGCCGAAGACGCGGGAACGTGGGCGCCGTTCACCCAAGCCGCGCCGTGTGCGTAAAGCATGGCCGCGCCCGAGTCGGCGGAAAATAAGGAAGCGGGAAACCCCAACAGCAGCACGCAACTGACCATCCTGCGGAAGGCAGACATGCCCATCCCACGCTCCGTTATTAACTATTTTGGTGACTGTTAACGCATCGTACCCTCCAAAGTTCTTGGCAGTCAACGCCTTTTGTGCTTACAAATTCACTAAACGGTGGAAAACTTTTTTACACCGAAACAGGCCGTTGACAATGAGGTTTTATTCCTCACCACAAAGCCACGGAGAAAATCTCCGAATCGTTCCGTTCTTTCTTTTGCCTTGCTCCGTGTCTCTGTGCCTCCGTGGTAAGGCGTTTCCACCCTTCATCTCCACTGATCAACCACCTTCCACCAAATCAATCGCAGCCATTCATCGACAAACGTCTTCGCCCATTGCCGATGCGTCCACCACCTGGTTCCAAATCCCTCGTCATTCCGCGCCGCGGCCACTGAAAATTCACGTCCCGGAAACTCTCGCCGAAAAATCTCCAACGCACGCCTGGTATGAAAATCGGAGGTCACAATAAGGACGCTCTTCGCATCTTCCCTCTGCAAACACTTTTCCGCTTCCTTAGCTTCGTCCTTGGTAGACAGCCCATCGATCGCACAGATGCTGATCGCGGATCCCTGCGGCAGATCATGAATGTACTTCTGGGCTAACTCAATCTGCGTGAATTCGTAGAGCCTTGCGTTGTTCGGAACATCCAGCACAACCCGATGTCCGTAACCTTGAGAAAGAAGCTCCAACGCACGTTGAGGACGCTTGTCGGTTTCCCCCGCCAGCACCAGGATCACATCGGACCGGCGTGGCGCATCAACAACTAGAAAACCGCCCGCCTTTGCTGCCAGTCCCACGGCCAGCCCGGCGATCGCCGACACGACCACGATCCATAAGTGTTTGCGTCCGGCAGAGCTAGTCACGACGTCCCCATTTTGGGCCATGGAATCAAATTCAGCAGCCTTTCAGTGGCTTCTACTCCCTCGTTTTGCAGGCGCTACATGCTAGAATCGGAACGAAATTCACCACTTGCAGATATCTGAAAAGATATCCTGATCGGGGATTCCTGTCACAATAATGAGCACTCATTCCTCCGCTACCCGCACGGTCGATTCCACCTTGAACAAGATCAAGCAGCGCCAGGCCCGCGTAGGAATTATCGGCCTCGGCTATGTTGGCCTACCGCTGGCCCTGCTGTTCACCGAACAGAAATTTGCCGTCACCGGTTTCGACATCGACCAGCGCAAGGTTGATACCCTCGCCAAGGGCGAATCCTACATCTACCGCATTGCCGCGAAGGAAATCCAGGACGCGAAGGCCAAGGGTTTTACCGCCACCTCCGATTACGCTCACATCGAAGAAATGGACGCCATTATCATTTGCGTCCCGACACCGCTGAATCAGTACCACGAGCCCGATCTCAGCTATATCACCGACACTACCCACGCCATCGCCCCTCATCTTCAACCGGGTCAATTGGTAGTTCTCGAGAGCACAACTTATCCCGGAACAACCGAAGAAGTGATGGTGCCGATTCTCGAAAAAGAAAACAAGCTTGGCCTGAAGGCCGCTCGTGGCGATTCCGACCCAAAGAAAGAATTCTTCGTTGCCTTCTCTCCCGAGCGCGAAGATCCCGGCAATACCACCGTCGCCCGCCGCGATATCCCCAAGGTCGTGGGAGGAGTTAACCCGCAAGCTTCCGAGTTGGCAGGAGCCCTCTACGGATCCATCTTCCAGCGAACTGTTCCCGTCTCTTCACCGGCCGCAGCTGAGATGACCAAGCTGCTGGAAAATATCTATCGCTGCGTCAACATCGCATTGGTCAATGAATTAAAACTGCTTTGCCTCCGCATGGGATTGGACATCTGGGAAGTCATCGAAGCCGCTTCCACCAAGCCTTTCGGCTTCCATCCTTTTTATCCGGGCCCCGGCCTGGGCGGACACTGCATTCCGGTCGATCCTTTTTATCTCTCCTGGAAGGCCAAAGAATGGGACTTCCGCACTCGCTTCATTGAACTGGCTGGAGAAATCAATACCAACATGCCTTATCACGTGCTGGCCTCCATCGGCGGCGCGCTCAACGGCCATAAAAAATCGCTCAATGGATCGCGCATCCTCATCTTGGGCGTCGCTTACAAGAAAGACATTGATGATCTGCGCGAGTCTCCGTCTCTGACTATTATCGAACTGCTGCAAAAAGAGGGAGCCAAAGTCAGCTATCACGATCCTTACTTCCCTTTCATCGGCAAGGGACGCAAGTACGACCTGCAAATGAAGCGCTCGGAACTCGATAAACTTGGCGACTACGACTGCGTCGTGATCGTCACCGACCACTCTGACTACGACTATCGCAAGATCGTAGGCGAAGCCCAACTGGTAGTCGACACGCGCAACGCCACCAAGGGCATCGCCAGCCCCAAGGTGGTGCACTGCTGATTCCGGTTTTGCTGAGAGGAAGTAAAAGGCTACCCTCGGATGTAAAATATTTTCCCTGTGACAATTGAAGCGGCCAAGGTTTTCACCGGGCTAGCTGCAAGTGCTTGAATGGTAATTAGTTAGAGTTTGGCTCGCTTCGATAAAAACGGCCTTTGCCGTGCACGATTTAGCTGTGGGGTAGTCGATTTCAAGCATCTTGACCTCTGTACGCAAGGGGTTTGTTCCTGGGTTGATTAAGAATCGACGATTAAGAAGCGTCGGTTAAGAAGTGTCAGTTTAGAAACGTTAATTCAGAAACTTAGATCCCGAACGAGTGTTTCAGCATTCGTCGAGTAGACGTGGTCATGGGATATTTCGCTTCTCCACAGACTCCATTCTCGTTGCTTCCAAAGACGAGAACTCCCTGGACGGAATTCGTTTTCAGCACCGGGACACAGGCCTGCGTGGTGGCGTTCCTGGTTTGGGTACGCATGTTGCATCCGGAAATTCTTTCGCCTCCCGCGCATCCCTATCTTTCAACGCAAGTGGTCAGCGTTCCGGCTCCGGTCAATCATCAGCCGCAACCGCGAGTCCAGCTCAAACCCGTCTTGGTTGCGCATCTCGATCCGCCCGAGAATACTCTCCATCTTCCCGCTCCTCAACCAAAAGCTGCCAAATTCGAAGAAGCGCTGGCTCCCACGGTCAAGGTCACGCCCCAAAAGCTGGACCCGCTTCCCAGCAACTCCGCGCCGGTTGTTCCAAAAGTCGTAGCGACGAATGTTTTTTCCACCGGCAGTTCAGCCACGCCCACTATCACTCGCCCCGCGTCGGAGGTCCAAACCGGAGGCTTCGGCGATCCCAACGGAATTCCCGCCAAAGGCACTCCAGGAAAAGCCGTCAATATCGCCGCTCTCGGATCCTTCGATCTGCCATCCGGCGGCGGATACGGCAACGGCAGCGGTGGAACAAAAGGCGCTCGCGGCGTGGTCATAAGCACCGGCTTCGGAAATGGTACGGCCACTGGCGACAACCACCGGCGCGTCCCGCAGAATATCGTGCAGCAAAGCGGCTTCGGTGATGCCGATGTGCCCGCTCCACCTTCCGTGCATTCTCACTCTACAGAAGTCTCAGCCGCTTCCGGAGTGCCCGCGGAAATCATTTCCAAACCGGTTCCCGTCTATACTCAGGAAGCACGCAGTCTCAGGATTCAAGGCGAGGTTCTTCTTGAAGTAGTTTTGCAGGCTTCAGGCAATCTGCACGTAGTCCGCGTCGTCCGCGGCCTGGGTCATGGTCTTGATGACAACGCGGTCAAGGCCGCCGAACAGATTCGTTTTAAGCCGGCGACAAGGGGCGGCCAACCAGCCGATTCCACCGTCGTCTTGCACATTATTTTTCAGTTGGCATAGGGTACTTCCAAAGGTCTTTATGCGCATTTTGCAGGTAGGTTTTCTTTCCCTCTGGTTTGTGTTGGTGTCGTCTTTCCCAGCGCTTTCACAAGACTCCACATCTTCACCTAAAATCACCGTCATCGACTCTCCGGGACAGGCTCAGGCCACGCCTCCCGCCACATTCAACGATGTCATCGATCGCGTGATCCAGAAAGAACACCTCTTCGTGGCACAGATGCGCCACATGCGTCCCATGGTCGAGACTTACCTGCAGGATCTCAAATCCGACAGCAATGGCGATGCCCAGCCCGTCAAGGACGAGTATTTTCTCGGCCGCCTCGACATGAGCGACGGTCCGGAAGACACTTCATTCGTGGGTCAACCCGGCTTCGGACGCCGCATGGCCAACCGTCTCACCGGCCTTTACTCCATGCACTTCCTACCGCTCGGCTTCGCGCAAATGGTCGTGCTCGATGACGATTTTCAAAAGAAGTATTACAACTTCACCTTTGTGCGCCGTGAATTTCTGGGAGAAATCCGCTGCCTCGTGATCGATGTTCAGCCCAAAGAAAACGCCCCTCCTGGACGCTTCCTCGGCCGCATCTGGGTTGAAGATCAGGACTACAACGTAGTTCGTTTCAACGGCACTTACTTTCCTCATCCCAAAACTGCTTTCTACCTGCACTTCGATAGCTGGCGCCTCAACATGCGCCCCGGCGCATGGTTGCCCGCTTACATCTACAGCGAAGAGTCGGACATGAAGACATCCCTCGGCCGCTCTCTTCACTTCCGCGCCCAGACTCGTCTTTGGGGATACGATTTGAAAGCGCTGAAAAAGAATTCAGAGTTCACCCAGATTCTGGTTGACTCTCCGCAGTCCGTAAAAGATCAGAGTGATGCTGCCGCTGACGCCAACCCCGTCGTCGCCGAGCGTATGTGGGAACGTCAGGGCGAAGATAATGCCATTGAGCGTCTGCAGAAGATCGGACTACTCGCGCCTCCGGGCGATGTCGACAAAGTCCTGCTGACCGTAGTCAACAATTTATTAGTCACCAATAACATCGATCTCCAGTCGGACGTTCGCTGCCGCGTCCTGCTCACCTCTCCGCTGGAATCTTTCACCATCGGCCACACCATCGTCGTCAGCCGCGGTCTGCTCGATGTTCTTCCCGACGAAGCCTCACTTGCCATGGTTCTCGCCCACGAACTGAGTCATATTGTGTTGGGTCACAAGATCAATACCGAACTCGCTTTCAGCGATCGCATGTTCTTTCCCGACGAAGATTCCTTCCAGCGCCTGGATTTCAAACGCCGCTCCGCAGACGAAGATGCCGCCGACGCCAAAGCTCTGGAGTTGTTGAAGAATTCTCCCTACAAAGACAAGCTCGGAAGTGCGGGACTCTTCTTGAAAGCCTTACAGCAAAGCGCTCCCGATCTTCCCAACCTGATTCGTCCGCACCTGGGCGATAGCATCGCCAGCAACAAAAGTATTCGCATGTCGGTGCTTCTGGCCTCTGCCCCGGAACTGAAACCACAAAGCACAGATCAGATCGCAGCCCTGCCACTTGGCGGCCGCATCAAACTCGACCCCTGGACCGACCAGGTTGAACTGGCCAAGGCCAAGCCCGTAGCCCTGACTTCAGCCCGCGAGAAGATGCCATTCGCAATCACGCCGTTCTTCCCGTATCTCACGCGATTATCTATGCCGGGCAACGACAAGGTTGCGCTCACCGCACCCACGGCGAAATAAATGCCCTGCGAAAATTGCGTTTGGTTTAATTGGAAATTTACAAATCGCGATCTTGCCCAATCACGCGCCGGGCGGCGCGTTGCGAGAAAAAAATTTCCCCTCGCCGAGTTGGTTCTTACTGGATGGAGCTGCCAACGGAAGAGAACACGTTGTTGGCGTTAGATCCGATGAGCCGCACTGTGCCCACAACGATTACCAGAATCACCGCCAGCATCACCGCATACTCGGCGATATCCTGACCGCTCTCGTCGTTCCAAAGATCTTGCCAAACGCTTCGTAGAATCTTGGCCACGGGCTCCGTCTCCTTTGATTTTCTCTACCCCAATTGGGGAATACTGAAAACGACAACACTACGTTTCGACCGGATCAATTCCTATCCCGAGGCTGGTCTACTGCACATGATAGGTGCGGGAACCGAACCCGCCAATAGCACGTTCGTGCCATCGCTCGGGGCAAAGCTAATTCCACTAAGCCATATTAAACAAGCCAGTTAGACAATACTTTTCAAAGGCAGCGACTGGTTCACGGCGAACAGTGCCAGCTCCAGGCGGGTCGATACACCCAGCTTGTCGAAGATATTGCTGAGGTGATGCTTCACCGTGTCTTCACTGATTTTGAAGTATTCCGCAACCTCTTTATTGGAATATCCGGCCACCACCGCGGCCACAATCTCCAACTCCCGCGGAGTCAAACCAAATTTTTTCTGTCGCGCTTCATCGCTGGATGATTGCACCAGCGTCCTCAAATACTGCACCAGGTTTGAGACGCTCTCCCGTCCCACCCAATACTCGCCCGCCATCACCGTCTGGATCGCCTTCAGCAGCAGCTGAGTGGCGGAATCTTTCAGCACCACTCCCCGTGCCCCTAACTGCAGTGCCTCGACAATCTGACTTTTTTCCGCCGCCGCCGTCAGCAGAATCACTCGCACCGGGCTGGAACCGCCTTCTGTGCTGAGTTCCCGCAACGCTTCCAACCCAGGATGCTTGGGCATCGCCAGATCCAGTAACAAAATGTCCGGCTTGAGCTGACGAGCCATCTTAACGGCCTCTGCGCCGTCCGAAGCTTCGCCCAACACCGTCAGATTGGGCTCCGCTTCCAACAGCCGCCGCAAGCCATCCCGGAAGATCGGATGATCATCGGCGATCACAATGCGAATGGGCTGTGACTTCTTAAAATTCATCGCTGACTTCTCCACCTTTCGGGACCTTTATCTCCAGCCGCGTCCCCGTGCCGGGATTTGATTCTACCGTGAGTGTACCCGCAATTAAACGCACTCGTTCCTTGATGATCATCGGACCCTTGCCCATCTGCTCGAGGTCGTCCTGCGTCACCCGTCCAGAAAACGGAAATCCTTTCCCGTCATCCTCCATGGTCAGGCTCCACTGGCTGGCGCTCGAACCCAACCGCACCAACGCATGCCGCGCCCGGCTGTGCTTGCGTACATTCACCAGGCCCTCCTGCACGATGCGCAACAATTCCCGGCAAACCTTATCGGGCATCTCCAGATTTTCAATGTCAGTGACAAAGCGCGCGGAAATCCCCGTCTCTCTCTCAAACCTCTCCACCGAATCCGCCACCACCCGGAGGAATCTGCGTGAATCCACGTCAATGGATTTCATCTGCTGCATCAACTCCCGCAGCTTTAGCACTTCCTCGCGGAGTAAACCCTGGATGCGTCCCAGTTCTCCGCTCACCACCGCCGGCGTGGTTTCTGCCTGACGCCGCAGAACATCCACCTGCATCTCCACCGCAATCAGCGATTGCACCGCTCCATCATGCAACTCCCGCGCAAACCGCGCGCGCTCCGCGGCTTCCGCCCTGCGTCGCAAACGATGCAGCAAATATACGTTATAGACCGCGGGACCCACCTGGTAAACCAAGTCAAGCAAAAAACGCAATTCTTCGTGCGTTTCGCCACGCCAGGACGGTTCAAATATGAAAACTCGCCCCCGCCATTCGCTGCCGAAGACGAAAGCGACTGAGATCAACGATCCGAAGGGATGCCGCAGATTCAATTCGGCCAGCGCTTCGCTCCTCGGATCAGATACCTCATTGCCTTCCTGATTTAGCGCCACAATCGACCAGCGTTTTCCCTCATGCGACGCGTAGCAGACATCTCCAGGAAAATCCTCGTGATAAATTCTGGCGTCGGGAGAGCGGGAATCCATCCATGCGAAATCGGAAATCTCTCCGTTGAGTTTGCGTAGTTCACCTAAAAATCTTCTCTTGCTGTGGATTTCCTGCGCGGCCAACACCATGCGCGCGGCGCCATACATATTCACAACTTCCCGGCTGATCTGTTCGAGCGTTCCCGTCAGTCCGGATTCCACCCTCGCCTTGGAAAGCATGCGCGTCACTCCGGCCTTCTCCGCTCGCAAATGTTTCTGCTGTTCCGCCAAATAGCCCAGCAGCAGCCCCATCACCAGCAGATAGACCGACAACATGAACAGCCGCTTGGGCTCAAATTCCGTTGTATTAATCTGCAAGCCGGAGAAAAGACTCCAGGGCAGCGTTCCCCGCGTCCAAACGTGCAACAGTACAAAACTCTCAGCCCACAGCAACACCACTTCTGCCGCCGCCGTGCTTAACGTCTCCCACAGTCCCCACCGGTAAGCCGCCGCGGTAAGCACAAACACAAAAAATAGAAAAAACGGACTTCTCGGCCCTTCCGCGAAGAGTGAGATGAAAGCCGGCCAAACAATATCGGCCGCGTGCACCATAAGACGAAACGATGGAGTTGATTCCTGACGCCGCCGAAGCAACATCAACACCAGAATTCCATTCGCCAGATAAAAGACAAACAGCCCGTAGGCCGCACGGGAGTGACCCAACTCCGTCGGGTCCATGCGAATCGCCACCAAGGCCGAAACGGCCAAAAACACCCGGGCGGTCGCCAGCCAACGCTCGGTCCGCCGAACCTCGCTGGGATCGGCCGCAGCCTGTGGCCTACCAAGAAATCGCTGAGTCGCCTGATTTCGCAATCGATTCACTTCCCGCTGCACCGTCGGTCACATCGCTTAATTGGAATTGTCTCGCATACTATTGATAAGAAAGGTCCGGATCAAGTAATACTTCCGATGGCAATGCTCGCTTCCGGCGTCCTGAGCATTTGCAGTCAGACTCTCCGCGGGCACTCACAGATTACTTCAGTAACCCAGGATTCCTCTAATCTAAGTCTAAAATAACAACGAGGACTGTTTTGTTGCGCGCATACTCCAAACTCTGGACCGCAGCGGTCGCAGCCTGTCTGGCGGCACTAATCCTCGCCGCCCTCGTCCTCCACCGCTCGTTTGCTCTCACCGCCTTCAGCGATTTGATTCAGTGCGTCTTGCTGCTGTCCGCAGCGCTTTCTCTCGTCCCCAACGCAGTGCGGTCCCATGGCCGCCTAAGACTGTTTTGGGTGCTCCTGGCCACCGGCATGGCCTTCTGGTTTTCTTACCAGCTGATGTGGACTTACTTCGAGGTTTGGCTGCGCACCGACGTGCCCGATTTGTGCGCAGGCGACATTATTCTCTTTCTGCACATCGTTCCCCTGATGGCAGCGCTCGCCCTCCGTCCCCACGCCCCACCGGACGACTATTCTCCGCGCCTGCGCCGCCTCGATTTCGCCCTGATGACGGTTTGGTGGATGTATCTCTACATTTTCGCCGTGATGGCCTGGCAATATGTGGTCCCCGATATCGCTGCCTACAACGACAATCTGAATCTGCTTTATCTGATCGAGAAGCTGGCTTTCCTGAGCGCGTTGTTCGTGGCTTGGATGAATAGCAATGGCAGCTGGAAAACACTGTACGCCAACTTCTTCGGCGCCAGCCTCACCTATGCCGCCAGCTCTTATTTCGCCAACTGGGCTCTCGGCCGCCAAGCCTACTATAGTGGAAGCCTATACGATATCCCCCTCACCGCATCCATGGCCTGGATCACCGTGATCGGCCTCTGGTCGCGCGACGACGCTCCTCAGCCCGCCCCACGGACCAATTCTGCTTCGCATGGCGTCTGGCTGGCGCGCGTGGGCATGGTAACGGTTTTTTCCCTGCCTTTGTTTGCCGCCTGGGCTTTGCTGGATTCCAGCATCCCACCCCGCATCCGTTCCTTCCGCCTGGTTCTTACTCTTGGCGCTGCGCTTTTCATGGGCATAGTGGTTTTCGTGCGTCAGCGTTTGCTTGATCTCGAACTGCTCCGCCTGCTCGCCCAATCGCAGGAGTCCATCGTTAATCTGAAGCGTTTGCAGGCGCAGATCACCGAATCCGAAAAGCTGGCATCTATCGGCCAACTCGTAGGCGGCGCAGCTCATGAGCTGAACAATCCCATCGCCGCCATGATGGGTTATTCCGACCTGCTTCTGAATACCGCTCTCGATTCTCCCCAGCACGAGCTGGTTTCAAAGATCGGACAGCATATTCGCCGCACCAAATCGCTGGTCGCGAGTCTGATCAGTTTTGCCAAGCCGGGTTACGCCTCCATGGGTCCGGTGGATATCAACACCATCCTGCGCACAGCGGTCAAACTATCGCAGCCGCAATGGAAAACTCAGAATATCGAACTCCGCACCGTCCTGCAGCCCGAACTGCCAAGTGTGCTGGGAGATTCCAGCCAACTGCTTCAGATTTGCGTGCAGCTTCTCAACAGCGCGATCCATGCGCTTAGTCGTCAGGCTAGAAGCATTTTGATGGTCACTGCGGAACAAAAAGATGGGGTGGTCACCATCCACATCTTCGATGTCGGCGGCCCACTGTCTACAGCCGAAGCGCAGACGGCACTCACCGAAAACGGTTTTACGAATTCGACCCAACCGATCTCTGGCCTGGACCTGAGTGCATGTCAGGGAATTTTGCAGCAGCATCGAGGCCGGTTGTCTTGGCAGAACGACGCCAATTCCGCAACCAGCATTCAGATCGAACTTCCGGTCATGGCGCCGGTGACGCGGAAATCTCCTGCACCAACGGGCTCACCGGCGTGGGACCCTCGACCGTTCGCTTAAGCTGGCCGCACGCCGCATAAATATCCCGCCCCCGCGGACGCCGCACAAACGCCGGGATTCCCGCTCCGCGCAGAATCTTTTGAAACCCCGCCACTCGCTCTTCGTTGGGAGTTGTGAAGTCAATTCCCGGCCCCGGGTTCAGCGCAATCAGATTCACCTTGCAGCGCAGCCCGCGCAACAACTCCGCAACTTCTTTCGCGTTCTCCGGTTCGTCGTTCACGCCTCCGAGCAGCACATATTCGAACGTGATCCACTCCCGCGTGCGCAGTGGAAAATCTCGCGCCGCCGCAATCAGCATTTCCAGATTCCACTTTTTATTCAGCGGCATCAGCCGCGTGCGCAGCGCATCGTTCGACGCGTTCAAAGAAATCGCCAGCTTCGGCCGGATCGTTTCCCCACCAAACTCATGGATTCGCGGCACAATCCCCGCCGTCGACACCGTCATCCGCCGCTCCGCGATCCCCACGCACTCCACCAGCAGCCGCGACGCCTTCACGAAATTCTCGTAATTCAGAAACGGTTCGCCCATCCCCATAAAAACCAGATTGATGCGATCCTCCGGTGGCGAAACATTCTGATCTTTGAGCACTGCGCAAACCTGGCCGACAATCTCGCCTGCCGTCAGATTGCGC
Source organism: uncultured Acidobacteriaceae bacterium (assembly GCA_963836305.1). Taxonomy (GTDB): domain Bacteria; phylum Acidobacteriota; class Terriglobia; order Terriglobales; family Acidobacteriaceae; genus Sulfotelmatobacter. The sequence continues at coordinate 19,724 of CAWIJP010000020.1, forward strand.
TTTATGCCCAGCAGCGCCGTGAGGCAGAACTGGCAATCCACCGCACATCCCACCTGGCTGGATATGCAAATCGTCGATCGCCCAGGATTTTGCCCTTTGGTTTTTTGCAAGCCGCTGGAATTCACGGCGCCGCCACGATTTTGGGTAGCGGAGTGATTTTGAGCAGCGCTGCGATTTTGGGCGGCGCTGCCATTTCGAGTGGCGCCGCGATTTTGCACGCCGCTGCGATTTTGGGTGGCGCAGCGCTTCAGCGCTGCGATTTGCTCCTCCTCCTCAGAACGGGCTTTAGCCCCTGAGGCAGTTGCCTCCTCGGCCTCCTCGCCCGCCTCGCTCCCATCTCCCGCTTCCCCGCCATCCCCCTCCGGCATCCACACCGTCTCCACACTCTGCCCATCGCCGAACCCGATCAAATACCGCACCGTCCCATCCACCGACTCAAACTTCTTCTCAATCCGCGCCGCTCCAACTGTAATCCCGCGATGCTGCAGCGACTCCCGAAATTCCAGCGGCAATGTGGAGATCTCCTCCAACGATTCCACTCGCTGCCGGTACACCGCCTCCAGAATCTGCTTGGCGCGATAGCCTGGCTGACCCGCTTCGGTGGCCAGAATAGCCAGTTCCTCCCGGTCCATGCCCAGCAGCGATAATGTTTGACTATTTGTCATTAGGTTCAAAGAATCCTAAATCCATCCTAACTCTATGATAATAAGCAAGATATCCAATTTCATGGAGCGATGCCGGAGTTCCCGCGATCTATGTAAGAATAGTAAGGTACTTTTGGGGAAGTTTTGCACTCTAATTGAGTGTTCCGTCTTCAATCCATTCCTAATATCAGCAGATTGGCGTTCGATATCAACATGGTAAAAGAAGTTCGCAATATCCGCCGCCAGGTATTACCTCACGGCCTCACCGTCATCACCGAGCAGATGGAGCACATCCGATCCGCTTCGATCGGCATTTGGCTCGAAACCGGTTCGCGTGACGAAACTCCGCAATCGAACGGCATCTCGCATTTCATCGAGCACATGGTGTTCAAAGGGACGAAGCATCGCACCGCAGAGGAGATTGCCCGCCAGGTGGACTCCATCGGCGGCAATATGGACGCTTTCACCTCCAAAGAGTGCATCTGCTTCAACGTGAAGGTCCTCGACGAAAACGTTCCCGTCGCCCTTGAGATTCTCACCGACCTCGTTTTGCATCCTACGTTCACCGCCGATGATATCGCCCGTGAGCGCGGCGTGATCCTCGAAGAAATCAAAATGGACGAAGACAATCCCGACTACCTCGTCCACGAGATCTTTACCCAGAATTTCTGGAAAGATCATCCCCTTGGCAAACCCATCTTAGGCACAAAAGAAACGGTCAAGAAATTCGAGCGTGAGTCCGTGCTTGAGACCTATAGTCACCGCTTCGCCCCCGGCAACATCATCGTAGCCGCCGCCGGACATCTGAACCACGATGAGTTCGTCGATCTGGTCGTGAAGCATTTCGAACACCTGAAGCCGGCGAAAAACGGATTCCACTCCGCCGAACCAAAAATCGTTCCTCGCATCGTGCTGCGGAACAAGAAAGCGCTCGAACAAGTACAGCTTTGCATCGGCGTCCCTGCCTACCCTATCGCGCACGAGAAGCGCCACGCCGGCTACATTCTCAACACCCTGCTCGGCGGAGGCATGAGCTCCCGCCTTTTCCAGAACATTCGCGAGCGTCAGGGCCTCGCCTACTCCATTTACAGCGACCTCAATCCTTACCGCGATACCGGATGCATGGCCGTCTACGCCGGCACTTCGCTGGCTTCGGCGGCGAAAGTAGTTCGCTCGGTCGTCAACGAATTCCGCGATCTGAAAAATAAACCAGTCCCGGAAGAAGAATTACGCCGCTCCAAAGATCAGCTCAAAGGCAGCCTGATGCTCTCGCTCGAATCGAGCACCGCTCGTATGTCAAATCTGGCCCGCCAGGAAATGTACTTCGACCACTTCCAGGACCTCGACGAGCTGATCGAAAAAATTGAAGCCGTCACCGCCGGTGACCTGCAAACCCTGGCCCAGGAATTCTTCAAAACCGAATCCATCGCCGTCACTGCACTAGGAAACCTGAACGGACTAAAAATCTCCCGCGATCAACTCACCTGCTGACATAATCTTTAATCCAGTGGGGTGCCCCACTTCTCGCTTCCTTTGCGAGAAGTGGGAGCTTTCGGCTGTTCGCAACCCCGATTCGGGGAACTATGCTCATTACAACTCTCATTCGATCGCGCACACTCGGTCCCGCTATGCATGGATTAAGCCGATCTACCCTGTGTTTCCCCGTGCCCTCTGTGATTAATGTATTGCCTTTGTAACTTCCCACCACAACCGCACATCCCATCACAGCCAGCAGGTGAAACCTGCCGGACGATCAAACTCAATACTCACCTCAAGGAGAAAACTATGAAAAAATCTTTCGGCAGTTTCGCGCTCGCCTGTATTTTGGCGGCCTCCATGTCCGCCTTCGCTCAGGATTCGATGAAGCAGGATTCGACAAGCCAGGACAGCTCCAAGCAAGACACCATGAAAAAAGACGACTCAATGAAAAACGATTCCATGAAAGACGATTCAATGAAGAAGGACACCAAGAAAACCAAGAAGAACAAGGCGGCAAAGAAAGACACGATGAAGAAAGACGACAGCATGAAGAAAGATGACACGATGAAAAACGACCAGATGAAGCAGAACTAGTCGTCGTTCCCGTAAGGCGCGGACCATGGGGTTCGCGCCTCTTGATTTTCCAGGATACAGCCTTCTCAACTTCTAATGCGCCGCCACACTAACCACTTCTCCCCGCTCTTCCTCCGCACTCGCATCATCGTCATCCTGCTGCCCCGTCACTGACGCCTTCAGATATTGCCGCAAACACCTCGAACACGGCACATACCCGTCATGCATCGCCTGTCTGGCTGTAATCGTTCGCTCCGTAGCCTTGTCATGAATGAAAGGACATCCCGCCACGTGAAACACTTTCGATCCATCCGAAACCACCACCAGCATGTCCGGAGGAATGTCCCGCCCCGGCTCCGCCAATATCGACTTTGCCGGCGGCTTGAACGAAAGCTGGTCCACCAATGCCAATGCCCCTGTGAATAAAGCAATCGCCGCCAGCGGAACTAACCAAGCAGACAAACTCGACCACCGCGATCCACTCGAAACCGTATTCTTCTCCAGCCGTCCCAACCGCTTTTCCAACCGCTGGCTGAATCCCGCCGGCACCTCCAGCATCCGCTCATCGCCATAGAGCGCAACTACATTCCGCGTTCCCGCCAGCACCGACGCGCACCGCTTACAAGTACGAAAATGTTCATCCATCGAAGCCCGCAGCGCCGCGTCCACCTCTCCATCCACGTAATTTGAAATCTCTCGCCACACCCATTCGCAATTCGCCGCTTCGTGATTTGTATTTGCCCCGTTCACCATGGCTTGTTCCCCTTCTCGAATGGCAGCCGGCTGAACCAGCCCTGCTCCCATCCGGCGGCCAACAGATCGCGCAGCATCAACCGCGCCCGCAACAGCCGCGTCTTCACTGAGGCAACTGTGATTCCCAATGCCTCCGCCGTCTCCTGAATATTCAAATGCTCCATATCGCGCAGCACGAACACCTCGCGATACTTTCGATCCAGCGTAGCCAGCGCCTCCGCCAGCCGCTGCCGCACTTCTTTTCGCTCCAGCGCTTCCGACGGAATCTCCCGCCAGTCGGCAAAATCCCGCGGCGCATATTCGCCTTCCTCATCACGGCGATCGTCGATGCCTTCCATCTGCACAGTTCGCTCCCTCCGCCGTCGCATCAGGGCCTCGTTCACCGTGATCTGAATCAGCCAGGTGCTGAAACGGGCCTCCGCGCGAAATTGCCCGATATTCTTGAACGCCTTCAGCATGGCCTCCTGCGCCGCATCTTCTGCATCCTGCTCGTTGCGCAGAATCGCCAGCGCCGCCGCATACACCCGTCTTTCGTAAGGCCGCACCAGCTCGTAGAACAATTCCCGCTGCCCGCTCTGCACGCTGGCAATAAGATCTCGCTCGCCTGTCTGCACCGGGCTATTCGATGCTATCTCTGTGTCGGACATTGAGATTGCAATCACCACTGGATTGATAATTGTTGATTGATAATTGTTGATTGTTGATTGACACCACGGCGGCGTACTTGGGCTTTTCAATCAGCAATCAAAAATCAACAATCATCAATTGCTCTAATACTCCGGATCCTTTTTCCAGCCCGTCACCATGGAAACAAAATTCCCCCACCCATGCAGAATCACCATCACCAGATGTCCCAACACAAAAAACAAGATCGCCCACATCACCGCGAAATGCCAAATGCGCGCGTAATGAAATCCTCCCATCATCCACGCCAGCCAGGAAAACTGAATCGGCTTCCACACCGCAAGCCCCGTCAGCACGGATAAAACTCCCAGCCCAATCGCCGCGGTATAAGCTTGCTTCTGCAGCGGGTTGTAAGGTTCCCGCACCGGAGGTTGTTCTCCGAACAAAAAGTAATATTTCACCATCGGCCACACCCCCGCGATATCCCGCGGCACGAACAAAACCTGCCTATAGTTCCCGCTGAACAACTGATATCCCAAGTACAAAGCGCCAGTTCCCATATAGATCCACATGAATGTCATGTGCCACTGCAGCGCGCCGCCCAGCCACCCGCCAATGGCGAAGGCTCTCGGCCAGTGCAGCAAATCTTTTTGCGGAATCTTCGCCCCGAAGCTGGGAAACGCCCGAAAAATCTGCAGCCCGCTGCCCACCATCACAAACAGCGCAACCGTATTCACCCAATGGCAGAGCCGCACCACAAACGGATGCTCGTAAACCGCGCGCGCAACCACAACCGGCTCTTCGTCTTTCCCTGCCGGTCTCACAATTTCAATAACGCTCCCACTCATGCCCAGCCTCCCAACGCGATCATCAACGCCATCGACACGCCGGCGCTACAAAAACTACAAACCGTAAAACCACGAATACCCCTGATCTTCCCAGTACCCCACTTTGTCCAACACATGCGTGACCTTCAACTCCGTCAAATACTTCGCTTGCTTGTAGCCGATCTTGGTCGGAATCTGCAGCCGCAGCGGCGCCCCATGTTCCCGCGTGAGAGGCTGCTCATACATTTCATAACAAAGCAAAGTCTGCGGATGCATCGCCGTCGGCATATCCAGTGATTCGTAATAATCGTCCGCGCAATTCACCGTAATAAACTTCGCCGTCGGATCAGCGCCCACCATCTGCAGAAAATCCGACAGCCGCGCCCCGCCGAATCTTCCAATCACATCCCAACCTTCCACGCACACATGCCGTGTGTTCTGCCGTACCCGCGGCAGCGCCTGAAATTGTGACAATTTATATTGCCCTGGCTTCCGCACTGCGCCACTCACGCTCAGAGTCCAGTTCTCGAGGTCGATGCCAGGATCATCCACGTCATACACATTGATCGGAAACTTCAGCGGTGGCGTCAGCTCCGAGTTGTCAAAGGTCGTCGCCAGATGGCCGGGCCGAAAAAGCCGAGCCGCGGCCCAATCGCTGAAGCCCAGCCCCTTCTTCAACAGTCCCTCCTGCAATTTCGGAATGGCAAATGCTCCCAATGCCAGCACCGGCGTTAGCTTCAATACTTCCCGCCGGCTGACCTGCCGGAATTTCTTCTCGTCCATTTTTCGTTCGGTATCCTTGCTAGCATTCTTTTTCATGAATTAAATCCTGCCCGGTGCCCCCAGGGATGGGATTCACCAGACGCGCCGAAAGTTTCGCGTTTTCACCCACTTCGACAGCCCGCTTCAAAGCCCAGTTCGATAATCATAACCTGCCGCCATCCCATCCCCGGCGCACGGTAGTGGTGTGGTTTGAACAAAGATTCGTGTCAGGGCATCGCTTCAGCCGTGCCAACAACGACTCAGGGACCGGCAGCTTTAGCCCCTGAGGCCTCCTCACTGTCCTGACGGCTGAAGCCAGCTCCAAGCTGCTCGTTGCAACGGCATGCCTGAAGCATGCCCTGATACGAACTTTTTGCAAACTGCTCGACCACCTGGCGCACCTTTTACTAGCCTTTCAAACGTTTTCGAGGCATACTATCGGGTGCAATAAACGTACCTACAAGGGCGCGCATCCTGATGTCTGAGCTGAGAACCATTTTGCCAAAACCCGAAGACACTTTAATGGCACAGCCGCGCCACGCTCCCGTCCCCGCGAGCGAAGACCTTCGCCAGCGCAGGTTGATGATTGGCTCGCTCTGCCTCCTGTTATTGGCACTGAGCATCGTTCTCTGGCGCGATCGCGATTTCTGGTTTCCGGATTCTCCCGAAGCAGCGGATACCGATCAGCCCGTGGAAAACTCCCCCGCCGCCAAAACCTTTCCCGCTCGCGAATCCGCGCCCGTCGACAAACTGGCCCCGGCCACAAAACGGAATCACAAAGCTGTTCACACTCCCCTGAAAAAAGAAGCTGCGAGCACAGCCGCGCCTCCCGCCACGCCCCCGGCTTCCCCGGTCATAGCGCGCACCGTGCTGCCTCCACTCGAAGTCGAAGTGGTCGCGGGCGATAACCATCGCATGGTTCGCCCGGGCAGCAGCAGTTCCGTGCGCGTAGACTTGCAGCCCGGATCGCCTCCACAGCCCGCGCCCGAAGCCCCCGCACGCGACACCGAAATCGCCGCTAACCTCACCAGCAATGCCGCCGAGCGCGTTCAAATGTCGTCCGACACTTCATCGATCGTCACCCGTTCCGTGCGGCCGAACTATCCGCTGCTGGCGCGCCAGATGAAGGTGCAAGGCTCCGTGATTCTGCAAGCCTTGATTGGAAAGGATGGAATCATCCAGAATCTGCGCGTAGTGAGCGGTCCGCACATCCTCGCGTCCGCCGCCCAGGACGCCGTCCGCCAGTGGCACTTCAAACCTCATCTCGAAGGCTCCGAAGCCGTCGAGACCGAAGCCAAGATCACCGTCAACTTCACGATTTCGACGAACTGACCGGCCCGCGTCAAAGTTGTCTCGCCCCCGCGATTGACGTCACTTCATCGAAGACACCCAACAGCAGAAATCAAAGCATCAATCTCTGAGCCCCTCCCGGACATGGCAATTCTTTGCAGGCGGCCGTTCGTTTCCCTGTAGATTCCCCCGTTGACGACGGTACCCCGTTCATCATTCGAGCCCGTGATAAACAAACCGCCTTGCTTCAACGAGTGGACGATATTCTCCATCGCCTGGATTAACTGTGCTTCGGGGAAATAAGAGTAGTTCAGGAGATTCATCGCTCGAATAATCTCAAAACGCTCGTTAGATCCTGAAAAAACGTCATAGGCGCCAACGCGAAAGTTATCGTGCTTGCTGATGTGTGCGCGACACGCCCGGCCGAGAAGCTCTATCCGTGTGCGATGAATATCAGGGCTCCCAGCACGGTGGCCTTCCAGCAAAGGCCGCACATAGAGGACCGTCACGAGTTGTCGTATCAGAAAATTTAAAGGATAAGGCATTATCCTTTCCCGCCAGCCGATCTCGATGAATACAAATGGCGGTGTAACAATCTGCAAGACATGCTGCTGATCATCAACAATGAGCCGATTCGTGCCATGCGTCCGTTTCAGAACATATAAAAAAGGAGCGTAATCCGACGCCCGGAAGTCGAGCCGTCCGCCATACAAGCGCTCCAGTTGATCGTATAGATTGCAGGAGGTTCGTCCATCCGATACACCGATGTCGTGCACCCGGATATTTTGGCTAGTCGGGAAGTGAGCGGCTATAGCCGAAACGGATGAACGGTCGAAATCGTCGAAACGCCGCGCACAAGTGTATTTTAAAACGCCATTGTGAATTCGGAACCGGCGTAACATTCGCTCTTGGATCTTATCGATCTCACCCGGTGGCAAACCATCCAAGGAGTTATATAGATCCAGAGCAATAAATTTACGGCTGTTTACGAAGCCCTCCAAATTCTCCGGCGTCAGTTGCTCCTTCTTGAATATGCCCAGTTTAAGCATGCGGATCTTAGGCCGAAAAGTCCGGTCAATGGGTTCCATCGCGATGTTACAACAGCAATTCCGCCGGATCCGTACAGTCGCAATTTGCTCACGACGAAGTCGTACCGACGCCCCCTCTTAGTGCACGAACTCGTCTGCTGCGATGGTTCTTCCGATGACTTGATGTTTTGTACCTTGCCGCGAGGGAAGACCGTTAGATGGCGTAACCGGCAATCATCTAAACCGTGTCAAAACTGACAGTTGCGATGCCTGCATCGTTGGACTATTAAAGCTGTCGGCTCGATCTTCGACTGTGGCAGCAATCCGGTGCAATTGGCCGCAACCGGAGTTCATCAGTCTAGGAGCAAGGGAGGCCACGTGAACTCCGCGATGAATATGAGAAGACTCTCGGTTGTCGAGGGTGGCCCGTTGGACCGGCTCCAGCGTCGATTGGGGCTAATGAAGCTTGAGGCGCCGCTGATCGTAAGGCGAGCCTTGGTTTTCTCCCTGGTTGCGTGGTTGCCGCTGCTCATCCTTTCGGCTGTGCAGGGCACACTCCTCACGAACGTCAGGATTCCTTTCCTCTATGACCCTTCAGCCGACATCCGTTTCTTGCTATCTGTCCCACTCCTGATCGTGGCGGAGGTTGTCATCGGCCCGCGGATCGTGGCGGCCACCAGCCATTTCATTACTTCAGGACTGATTCCCGAGGACCGCTACCAGGATTTCGACGCTGCAGTCGTCGACACTATCCGGCTTCGCGATTCCACACTTGCCGAAGCGACTATTCTCGCAATTACTTATTGTGGCGCTTTTCTGTCGATTCGGTTCCTTTCCGCCACGGTCTCAACCTGGCATTCATTGGTTACCGAGTCGGGTCACCGGTTTACGTTGGCTGGCTATTGGTATGCACTCGTCTCCCTTCCCATCTACCAATTCCTGGTGTACCGCTGGCTGTGGAGAACGTTTATCTGGTCTAGGTTTCTGCGACGTGTTTCCAAGCTCGACTTGCAGTTGATTCCTACCCATCCGGATCAAGCGGCGGGACTGGGCTTTTTGGGGGAAACGCACCGCCTGTATGCAATCTTCATCTTCGCTTATACGGCTACAGCTTCGGCCATCGCCTGCCGCGAAGTTCTGTTTGACCAAGTGCCCATCCAAAGCTACAAGATTCCCATTGCCGCCCTGATCGCCATTATGCTGCTCCTCTTCCTGGGACCCCTGTTTATGTTTGCCCCGCTCCTGCTGCGGACCCGCCGAAAAGCCCTGCATGAGTACAGCGCACTCGCCTGTAAGCTTGGACGCCTCTACGATCGAAAGTGGGTGAAGGGAAATCCCGTGGGCGAATCCTTACTCTCCACTCCCGACAATACTTCGCTTGCCAACTATAGCCGCGACTACGAACTGGTTGACCGCATGAGAGTTTTTCCCTTCGAGCCCAGGACGGCCCTTGCACTGGCGCTTGCCGGTCTCATCCCCATGGTGCCACTGCTGGCCACGGTCATGCCGATGGAGGCAATATTCAAGCTCCTTTTGAAGGCGTTGGGTTGATGTCTTGGCCGATGTTGTAAGCAAGCGATTCCACTTATTGACCGGATCGTGCTGCCCTCAGGCCCGGCGGAAAGAATTAGGTGGCTATTGCATCGGCTGTCCGGAGGCTAGGACCCCTGCGCCTGTTGCCCACGGATGGATTTCGGGTTTAAGCAGCCCCTCTCGAACGCTTGGATCGCCTTTCAGCAATGCAGCGGTTGGCTCCGGCCCTAGTCGGAAAATCGTGACCGCTCGTAGTTCTCCCGGAACGGCCAACGGAATCAGTCCAGCAATGGCCACGTATCCTCGCGCTGTCATCTCTTTCGCGAAAGCAGGATACTCCTTCACCACAAAGTTGAATCCAACGGCGTCCACTTTCCATTTGGCGGCGCGCTTCATCAGAACGAGAGCGTACTGTTGCATCCCTTCAGGAGTGGATGGCGGGTGAATCGCAGCGACATCAATGAGCCACGGCCCGTGCACCTCGGCGGCCAGCCGGCCTGCCTTGATCGCCGGATCGCTATTGGCCCATTCTTGTGCTTGCTCTGCAGAGTCAGCTTGAAAGACAAAGATCCCACGCAGCGCGGTGTCATCCATGAAGGGTCCCGCGATCACCAGCTTGTGTTCATCGGCCAACCTGCGGATATTTGCCATATGCTCTTCCTGAAGTTTGTCAGCCGCGTTTTTGCTCAGTTGGGGTACATTCGAGGGGCGAGTCAAAAGAACGAAAAAATATCGGATGGGCTTTGTTTCCGGCTGCATCCCGCCTTGCTCGAAGGCAAAACATGAGATCGCAAGTAGGCTAAATAGCGCCGCTGACTTGATCAGAGTTCTTCTCATTGCAAGGCAGGATACACCCTATCTGTTCCTTCGGCTCAATTGCGATGACATCCTCGATTGTTGTAACCAGATTCCACTCAAAAACCCTGAAAACTGCTTCCGAAACTCGCTGCTCAGATTCCGCAACCTGCTCCCAAAAATAACGAGCGCCCTGACCTCTTTCGAGATCAGAGCGCCCGGGCAGCCCTCCCCAGAACTGTCACTTAAAAAATTAAAACGCGCTCCCTCTTCTGCAAATAGCTCTCTCGTGCTATTTCGCCGCCCCAAACGTGCCACGAACCTAAGCCTTTGAAACTCCGAAACTTTTGGGCAGCTCCGGTTACTCCCTTCCTTTGTGCGCGAAACGATCCTCACGCAATGCCATCCCCCTTAAGTCGGAAAGCTTCCCCGCCGATAAACCCATTAGCACCTTAATTTGATGCCGCCCCATGCCTTCCTTTCAAGATCCGGAGATTTACCGCGACATCCTCGACTGCCTGCAGATCGGGGTCAGCGTACTTGATCTGCAAAAGAAAATAGTTTTCTGGAGTGACAGCGCGGAAAAAATAACCGGCTTTGCCCGCATCGATGTCCTCGGCCACGCCTGTGCGGAAAATATCCTTCTCCATTGCAATCTCAATAGCTGCGAAATGTGCGCCGGAAGTTGTCCCATGGCAGCCGCGTTGCACGGCGGCAAACCCGCCGAAGCCATGAGCTCCATTCATCATCGCTCCGGCTATTGGACTCCCGTCCACATCTGGGCCATCCCTCTGCGCGATAAACACGGTTCCATCATTGGCATCATCCAGACTTTCCAAAACGAATTTGCCGTGCAAGGTCCCAGCCCCAACGATCGCAGCATGAAAGAACGCGGCTGCCTCGACTACGCCACCGAATTGCCCAACCACGCCATGATGCAGTCGCACCTGCGCGAAATGCTCGGCACGTTTACCGACCTCCACATCCCCTTCGGCGTGCTTTGTGTGGAGGTGCCTGAACTCAAGCAATTTCGCGCCCGCTACGGGCAGGAGGCAACCGCGTCGATTCTCCGCGTTCTGGCTCGCACCCTGCGCAACACGATATGGCCTACCGACTTCGTCGGCCGCTGGAGCGAAGACCGCTTTCTCGTGATCCTCGCCGGGTGCGACGAAGCGGCGCTGCAAGCCGTATGCCAGCGCATTTTGAAAATGACGCTGCGTGCCACCATCGAGTGGTGGGGAGAGGAACTGTCTGTGGCAGTTTTGATCGGAAGCGCAGAGGCGTTGCCCGGCGACGACGTCGAGTTGCTCTTGCGCCGCGTGCAGGAATCACTCAAGCAAAATCGCGGCGCTGCGTCTGGCGCCGCAGCGGGTACTTCGTCGTCGACCGGTTAACGGAACGGCTTAAAACATGTTTGCAATTATCGGTATCGTCGTTGTCTTCGGATGCGTGGTTGGCGGCTATCTCATGGAGCATGGGAATCTCCGCGTGCTCCTCCAGCCCGCCGAACTCCTGACCATTGGCGGCGCCGCCATTGGCACCATCCTCATCGCCAATCCGCTTCACATTCTCAAACAGATTGCCGGAGGCATCGGCGGAGTCTTTGGCGGTTCCAAATTCACCAAACAAGCCTATCTGGATTCCCTGAAAATGATGTACGACCTGCTCAACAAGGCCCGCAAAGATGGCCTCATGTCTCTCGAAAACGATGTCGAAGAGCCCGAGAAGAGTCCCATCTTTTCCAAAGGCCCCGCGCTTTTTAAGAATCACCACATCCTCGATTTTGTCTGCGATTCCCTTCGCATGGCCATCACCGGCGTCGATGCTTTCGATCTCGACAGCACCCTCGATCTCGACCTTGAGGTTCATCACCATGACGCCGAGCAACCCACCGCCGCGCTCTCCAGCGTTGCCGATTCCTTGCCCGGTCTCGGCATTGTCGCCGCCGTGCTAGGCATCGTGATCACCATGAGCGCCATGGGAGGGCCTCCCGAAGAGATCGGCAAAAAAGTTGCCGCCGCTCTCGTAGGCACCTTCCTCGGCATTCTTCTGTGTTACGGCTTGGTTGGTCCCATTGCGGCCAATATGGTCAAAGTTGCCGCCGATGAACACGCTTACCTCTACGTCTTGCGCGTTTTGATGGTCTCATTCTTAAAGGGCACCGCCCCCATCATGGCAGTGGAAGTGGCACGCCGCGCCGTTCCCGGCCACGTTCGTCCTTCCTTCAAAGAATTGGAAGCAGCTTGCCGCAACAAAGGTACCGACGCTGCCGCGCCGGAAGCCGCGGCCGCCGCCGCCGCGGCCGGCGAATAGAAATCACACGCGTCAAATCCTATGGATAAATCTCGTCCCATCATTATCATCAAGAAAAAAGGCGGCCACGGCGGCCATCATGGTGGCGCGTGGAAGGTCGCCTACGCAGACTTTGTCACTACGATGATGTCCCTTTTCATCGTCCTCTGGCTGCTTAGCAGCAGCAAACCAGTGCAGGAGGCCGTTGGCGGCTGCTTCCGCGATCCCAGCGGCACGGCCGAAAAAAAAGGAACCATCAACGTCGGAGCCGGCGAGAATTTTATACTCACCAAAGATGACATGCCCAAGCTGAAAGATCAGCTCGAGCAAAAGATTCGTGAAATGAATGACTTCGAAAAACTCAAGAGCCACGTGGAAATGACCATCACCAGCGAAGGCTTGCGTATCGAACTCATGGAATCCGCTTCCGGCACCTTCTTCGACAGTGGCAGTCCCAAACTAAACGCCGATGCACGCGATCTGCTCATTACCCTCGCCCAGGAACTCAGCAAGCTACCCAACAAAATTTCCCTCGAAGGCCACACTGATTCCAAGCCTTATGCCACGGCGGGAAATTACAGCAACTGGGAACTCTCCACCGATCGCGCCAACGCCGCACGCCGCCTGATGCAAGCCAACGGAATTGGCCCTGGCCAGATCACGCAGGTGCGTGGATTCGCCGATCAGCGCTTGCGCAAACCCGCGGACCCGCTTGATCCTTCCAACCGCCGCGTCTCGCTCATCGTGCAGTACACCCCGAAGGACACTGACCAGGAAGCTGCCAAGCCTGCTGCAGCAGTGGAAGAAAAAAAACCTGCGGGCGCCGCTTCCGCAAAGCCTCCGGCAGGAACCGAAAAACCGAGCGACAAAACGTTGCCTCTGGACCCGGAGAAGAAGGGACCACTGAAGAAAGAACCAGAAAAAACACAATAGCGCTCAAACAAAAATCATAATGAACAAAGCGTCCTGAGCAGCGGCCTTATGCCGCCTTGCGCTCATCACACAACTGCTGATAGTAGTCGCGCCCCCGCTCGTAACCGCTGCGAAACGGTTCGTCCAGCTTCGCGCCCGGATACTGACGCTCCAGTTCTTCAATCCGCGCTGTCATTTCCCCTAACACTTGATCGTATTCTTTGCAGCGCGTGCGCGCGTGCAGTGCCGCTTCGAAACCCATGCGGTAGAACTTTTCATTCTCATCAAATTTCCTGCCGTCCGAGGAATAATGTTCCCGCTCGGTGTCTCGCAAACCGACCCACCATTGTTCGCGCGCCGCATCGATCTCCTCCGCGCCTTCGGCCTTCAACAACTCGCGAACCAGCGCAGCCTGCGCTTCGTCCTCTGCCATCACGATCAGCACACTTCGTCCCTTGCGCAACGCATCCTCGTAAATAAACACCTCATCTTCCGGCAGTCCGTCGGTCATAAAATTTTCCGCTCTTCCGCCTGCCGCTGCGCCAATTCCCGCCCCTGCTACGCCCACGAATGCTCCGGCCAACAATCCAATTGCCGTAATGGGCCCCACTCCTGGTATCAGCACCGCCACTACCAGCGGGCCCGCCGATAATCCCGCTGCTCCGCCCACCAATGCTCCAATCGCCTTACCCATTCCCGGTTGCTCGGTCGAAACCGTGGGCACGGATTGCAACTTTGCGTCGTCGCTTCCCGGAGTTAACAAAGTAATCCGCTCTTCCTGCACTCCAGTTAAGCGCAATTGCTCGCTCGCACGCTTCGCATCCGCCGCTGAACGAAATACTCCAGTAACAGCTTTCATCGGGCTCATCCTTTCTTGTGACGACTGTACCTCTCCTGTGACTGCGCAACGAACGCTGTGACCAATCACCTCTCCAGACCGTGACCGCAAGCACCACGACCGCGAGCACCACGACCGCAAGCACCACGATCGGGAAGGGCACGAGTTCACTCGTGCCGAAATGCCATTCCGAAGACGTGCGGCTTTAGCCGCTGAGGTGCGCCGTTCCCCGTCCCAACGCTGGCCAATATCGAGAATGTTCTCGCGACCAGGCCCTGCCTCACCCTTCAGATGAGCCTATCCTCGACGAGGTTGTCGCGGACCCATCTTTCACCGTGCCAGGAGCGAGTGAGATTTCGGAGCCACCCCTCACGGATGCCATCAGATTTAATCACACCGCTGCTCATATAATGAATATGTTTTGATAAGATCGATGTCCGCCGAAAATCTCCGATCTGAATTCGAAAAATGCTTCGGCACCCCCTGCACCATCTTCCGCGCCCCCGGCCGCGTTAACCTCATCGGTGAACACACCGACTACAACGACGGATTTGTGATGCCCGCCGCCATTGGCTTCGACACCTTCGTGGCCTGCGCGGAAACCAGTGGCGGATATATATCGGTCCAGTCGCTGCAGGATCCCCAAGCCGCCATGTTCCCCGTTCATGAACCACAACCTCAGCCCGCTCACAACTGGACCGATTACGTACGCGGCGTTCTCATTCAACTGGAAAATGAAGGCCTCAACATGCCCGGCGCAAATCTTCTGATTGATGGGCAAGTCCCCATCGGCGCCGGCCTCAGCTCTTCCGCGGCTCTTGAAGTGGCGGCAGCCCTGGCTCTCCTTAGCTTTTCGAAGCATTCCATGGACTCCACCGCAATCGCAAAGCTTTGCCAGCGTGCGGAAAACGAGTTTGTCGGTTCCCGCTGCGGCATCATGGATCAATTCGCTTCGCTGCACGGCCGCGCCGGAAGCGCATTGCTGCTGGACTGCCGCTCTCTGGATACGCGCTCACTTCCGCTGCCGGAGAACGTCAGTCTTGTGATCTGCAACACAATGGTGAAACATTCCGTCGCGCACGGTGAGTACAACGTCCGCCGCGCGGAATGTGAAGCCGGTGTGCGCTATTTGGCTCAGCATCGAAAAACTGTGAGCGCATTACGCGATGTCACCGAAGCTGATTTGCGCCAGTTCGGCAGCGGGCTTCCGGATGTATTGCTCCGGCGTTGTAAACATGTCGTCGCTGAGAATGCGCGCGTCCTCGCAGCTTCCCGCGCTCTCGAATCCGGCGACCTTAAGCGCTTCGGCCAACTGATGTACGAATCACATCGCAGCCTCAAAGATGATTTCGAAGTCAGTTGCTCCGAACTGGATCTCATGGTCGAACTGGCTCGCAAGCTTCCCGGTGTCCATGGCGCTCGCATGACCGGCGGCGGCTTTGGCGGCTGCACCATCAATTTCGTAGAGCGCAGCGAAGCTCGCGCCTTCAGCGCGCACATCATCGACGCGTATCAGCACGCAACTCAAATTCGCCCAGAAGTTTATATTACGCACGCCGCACCCGGCGCCGGTCCAGCGATTGAATAGAATGAAGACTCGCAGGTGAAGAGGACTGCCAACATGCAACATCCCAACAACCACCGAACCCAAGGGCAAGCTTGGATCGCATGCGCAACCGTGGATCGCATGCGCAACCGCGGATCGCATGCGCAACCGCGGGACGCATGCGCAACCGTGGAAGAGCGGCGCTTCAGCACCGCGTCAACCGCAAAACCAACGTGGGCTTTAGCCCCCGTGGTCGCATCATTGTTCGAAGCTTTTCTCAACATAACCTTGAGACCACATAAGATCTAATTCGTGACCGAAATAATATCGCCGTCGAGTAATTCCTCCCATCGCCGCCTGAATATCCTCACCGCCGAGTGGGTCTTAGTGTCGCCGCATCGCGCGCAGCGCCCCTGGCAAGGTCAAGTGGAATCCTCTTCGCAGCGCCGCGAACCGGCTTACGATCCAGACTGTTATCTTTGCCCGGGCAACACCCGTGCCGGCGGCCAACGCAATCCCGCGTATTCCTCCGTCTTCGTCTTCGACAACGATTACCCAGCGCTTCGTCCTGACCCGGTAACAAGACAAGTCCAGCAGAACGAGCTAATTGTTTCTCACCCGGAACCAGGCATCTGCCGCGTCGGATGCTTCTCTCCACGCCACGATCTCACCCTGGCCGGAATGAACCAGAACGAAATCGTCGCGGTCATCGAAATGTGGCGTCAGCAATTCGCCGATCTCGGAGGCCGCGACTTCATCAACTACGTACAGATTTTCGAAAACCGTGGCGCCATGATGGGCGCCAGTAATCATCACCCACATTGCCAGATTTGGGGAACCGGTTCCCTGCCCAATGAACCGGCGAAGGAACAAACTTCGCAACGCAATTACCTGCAATCGCGCCAGCAATGCCTGCTCTGCGAATACTTGCGCATCGAGAAATCTTTGGGCGAGCGCCTGATATTTGAGAACGAACATTTCGTCGTCCTCGTGCCCTTCTGGGCAGTCTGGCCGTTCGAAACCTTAATTCTCCCGCGCCAGCACACGGCAGATATTTCCCGACTGACCGTCGAACAGAATGAACAGCTTGCCCACGTATTGCAGAAGCTTATTGCCTGTTATGACCGCTTGTTCGATACGCCTTTCCCTTACTCCATGGGTTTTCATCAGCGACCCACGGATGGCCAGCCTCATGACGAGTGGCATCTGCACGCGCATTTTTTCCCGCCGCTCTTGCGTTCCGCGAGCATAAGAAAATTCATGGTCGGCTTCGAACTGCTCGGCACTCCCCAACGCGACATAACTCCAGAATTCGCCGCCGAGACGCTGAGAAATCTTTGCCACAGTATTTAGTTGAAGGTGGGACCGCGGCTCAGGACGAACCAAAGAATGGCTCCTCAGGTAGGACTCGAACCTACAACCCTTCGGTTAACAGCCGAATGCTCTGCCATTGAGCTACTGAGGAGTGTTGGAAACAGCGCGCGCGGAGCGCGCGCGGTTTGCTGGTTCATCATAACATTTGAGGGCGCGGGTGAAAACTCTTCGGTTGGATTTGGTAGGCTGAATGGTTGTGAGGTGGGTATGGGGGTGCGTTTGGGTTGGGTTATTTTTTCTTTGATCGTCTGTGCGGCGGCGGTTTTCGCGAATGACAATTCTAAGTCCACTGATAAAACGGCGGGTCCGCCGAAGGCGGAGAAGCGTCCGCTGGAAGATACGGTGCAGGGAGTGAAGATCGTTGATAACTACCGGTGGCTGGAAGATGGAAACTCTCCGGATACGCAGAAGTGGGTGGCGGAAGAAATGGCCTACACGCAGAGCGTGCTCGATCCGTTGCCGAGGCGCGATGCGATTCATAAACGGCTGACTGAGTTGTTAAGCATCGGCAGCATCAGCCAGCCGGAGATTGGCGGGAAATATTATTTCTACACGCGGCGCGACGGGATGCAGAACCAGCCAGTGCTTTATGTGCGGGAAGGGGTGGAGGGAAAGGATCGGGTGCTGCTGGATCCGAATCAGCTAGCGGCGGATGGCACGATTGCGCTCGATTGGTATCACGCTTCGGAGAATGGAAAATATTTGGCGTACGGAACTTCGCCGAGCGGTTCGGAGATGAGCACGCTGCACATTCTTGAAACCAAAACGGGCAAGCTGCTGCCCGATACGATTGAGCGAACGCGGGCGTGCAGCATTGCATGGATGCACGACAACTCGGGATTTTTTTATACGCGATATCCGAAGAAGGGTGACGTGCCGGAGGGACAAGAGATGTACAACCGGCATGTGTTCTATCACGACCTGGGAACCGATCCGGAGACCGATACGCCGATTTTTGGCGAGGGGCGCGATCCGGAGGACTGGCCCAGCGTGAGTCTCGACAACGATGGCCGCCTGCTGTTGATCAGCGTGTCGCAGGGCTGGACAAAGACCGAACTATTCTTAATGGATCTGAAAGCGGGCACTCCACCCACGCGCATCACCACGGGAAAGAATTTTCTCTATAGCGGGTCGGTTTACAACGGAAGACTCTACATCGTGACCAATGAAGATGCTCCGCGTTACCGCATGTTTATGTCGGAAGCCGGTAATTATGAGCGCGACGACTGGACTGAAATCATTCCCCAATCGGAAGCGGTGTTCCAGGGTGCAGCGTTGTGGGGCGGAAAAATATTTGCGCAATATGAACAGAATGCCAGCTCGCAGCTGCGGCTTTTCGATCTCGAAGGAAAAGTGATCAGCGATATTCATCTTCCCGCGCTGGGGACGGTTTTTGGGTCGGAAGGAAAATGGAATCATGACGAGATTTTTTACGGATTTGTTTCGTTCACCGTTCCGCCTACCATTTATCGAATCGATCTGAGCAAGCCTGTACACGCGAGAACCGCCAACGGAGCTTTTGACGAGGGAACAGTTTTTGAGAGTTCCGTGTGGGCGAAGGTAGACGCGCCTTCGATTGATCCCGCGGCTTATGAAGTGCAGCAGGAGTGGTACCACTCGAAGGATGGGACGAAGGTGCCGATGTTTGTTGTGTACAAGAAAGGATTGAAAAAGGATGGGCACAATCCGACGCTGCTGACGGGTTATGGCGGATTCAACATCAGCATGTTGCCCTCGTTCAGCCGCACGGCTTATTTGTGGATGGAGCATGGCGGAATTTATGCTGTCGCGAATTTGCGCGGCGGGGCGGAGTTCGGTGAGGACTGGCACCGGGCCGGGATGCTCGAAAAAAAACAGAATGTTTTTGACGACATGATTACTGGCGCGGAACATCTAATCGCGGAAAAATATACGGACAAGGATCATCTGGCGATTCAGGGCGGGTCGAATGGCGGGCTGCTGATGGGAGCGATGATTACACAGAGGCCGGATTTATTTCGCGCGGTGGTGTGCCAGGTGCCGCTGCTCGACATGCTGCGCTACCAGTATTTTCAGATTGCCAAGTTGTGGATTCCGGAGTACGGGAGTTCGGACAATGCCGAGCAGTTCAAGTGGCTCTATGCTTATTCGCCGTATCACCACGTAAAGGCGGGGACGGAATATCCGGCGATTTTATTTATGACGGCCGATACCGACACGCGCGTCGATCCAATGCATGCGAAGAAGATGGCGGCGCTGATGCAGGATGAAGCGGAGAACGGGAAGAGCAGGACGCGTCCTATTTTGTTAAGGATTGAAACGAAGGCGGGGCATGGTGCGGGGAAACCGGTGACGAAACAGATTGAGGAGTTTACGGATGTTTATTCGTTTTTGTTTTGGCAGTTGGGAGTGAAGGAGTAAATCGTTTCGCACGCTGTTCCCATGTCTCGCAAAGGAAGCGAGACATGGGGCACCCCAGCCGGCACTCGGTCTCGGTCTGACGGGGCGTGCACGGGGGTAGGGATCTTTCGACTGCGCGTGCCGGTTCGCTTCGCTCGCCGGCGTGCTTCGCTCAAGATGACAGCGCGGGTGTTTCGGCTAGCGTTTATTTTGACGCTTTGCGCGGCGCTGAAAGCGCCGCTCTTCCTCGGTTGTGTGGGCGGTTGATTCGCGGGATCGAGAGCCACGTCAAGATCAACGGCAAAACCAACGTCAACGGCAACGGGCAGGAGAGTTCGTTCCACACGGGCAACGTCAACGTTAAGGCCAATGCTGCTGGGGTTCGTGATTCCCACTTTTCGCAAGAGACGCGAAAGATGGGGCACCCCCGTCTGATGAGGGTGCGGTCGAGATCAAAATCAAAGTCAAAAGCAGCGGGCGGGGCGCCCGCTCCACACGGACGTTTTCGGGCTGGCGTTTCTGCCGTCCCTCACGGGACTCGGTTGCTATTCTTGGGGGCTCACCCCCGGACTTACGTCCGGGGCTATTATCTGTCGCCCCTACGGGGCTGGACTGGGATGGGCGGATTGCGTCTTTTGACCTTTGAGAGGCGCCATTCCCTGTCTCGCAAAGGAAGCGAGACATGGGGCACCCGCAGTCGACACTCGGCCTGAGGCTGACGGGGGCTTGCGTGGGGGTAGGGATCTTTCGACTACGCGTGCCTGTTCGCTTCGCTCGCCGGCGTGCTTCGCTCAAGATGACAGCGCGGGTGTTTCGGCTAGCGTTTATTTTGACGCTTTGCGCGGCGCTGAAAGCGCCGCTCTTCCTCGGTTGTGTGGACAGTGGGGCGATGCGCGGGATTGAGAGCAAGGTCAAGATCAACATCACAACCAACGTCAAAGGCAACGGACAGGAGTGTCCGTTCCACACGGGCAACGTCAACATCAAAGCCAACGCTGCTGGGGTTCGTGATTCCCACCTTTCGCAAAAGACGCGAAAGATGGGGCACCCCCGTCCGATGAGGGTGCGGTCGAGATCAAAATCGAGATCAAAATCGAGGTCAAAATCGAGATCAAAATCAACGTCAAAATCAGCGGGCGGGGGCGCCCGCTCTACACAAGCTTTCGTTTCTTCTCCAGCCTGTGTGTGATGGATGAACATTCTCGGGCTGTGGGAATCGTGCGCAAATTGTCTTGCTCTCGATTAAGGTGCGGGATAGGCTATAGCTATCGGGAAACATCTATCAGTTTTACTTTACTGTGCGGCGAGCGGCAGAGGGAGAGATACGCGATGGCGAGGGATGGCGGGCACGGGTCGGAAGAGGATGAGAGATTTGATAATTTTATTCCGTGGATTTTTGCGGAGGCGGATGATGGGTGGAAGGAGCGGAGGAAGAGGAATCCGAAGCGGATGGGGGAAAGATCGCAGGCGGCGTTTTTGCTGAAGGCGCAGAGTTTGGGATTTGGGCTGGCGGTGCCTTGGGGAGACAGCGAGAAGTTTGATTTTGTGGTTTGGGCGGGACGGGGCGGGCGATTGTTGCGGGTGCAGGTGAAGGCGACGGGGAGGTTGCATCGCGGAGGATATGATGTGCAACCGGTTTATTCGACGCGCGGCGAGGGTAAAAAGCGGTATACGACGCGGGAGATTGATGTGCTGGCGGCGCATGTGGTGTTGCAAGGGATAGACGGGACGGACGTATGGTATCTGCTGCCGGTGCGCGCGATTGCGAGGGTGAAGAATCTGCGATTGTTTCCCGAGTTGAAGGGGAGGAATCCGAGGTGGGAGGGGTATCGGGAGGCGTGGAAGTGGTTGGAGGAGGCGGGTAAGTGAGATGGTTGCGGATAGGAAGAAGAGTCGCAAGCTGAGTTCGGGCTTGGAAAGGAATGATTGCAGGCTCTTCGTTTTTAGTTTTCAGTCTTTAGACATGATCGGGGATGCGGCGCTGGGTGCGGGACTTGGGGGAATGTCAGCGAAAAAAATAGTTCAATTTGTTTGAAATCGCGTGCTCAGAAAGCTATACTGTGCTCACTGTACGTCCTGCATTTCAATCCAGTAGCGTCTGATCGTTAAGCTCGATTTGCGTCTGCGGAAAAGTGGAGTAGCGCCGCAGTTGAACGTATGCGAGTAACGGGGTGCGGAAAGTCTCGGCACCTCTTCTGGCCATTGGTTATCTGGTGGGCCGTTCCCAGCTGGGTAATTCCAAGTTACGGACTCTGCACCGTGGTCCGTTTAATCCTCCTTTGGAGAGGTTTTAGAATGTTTTACGGTTTACCTGGTTTTGCGCAGGAAAAATTTGCACGTGCAACCGGCTTTGGTTGGGATAGTTCTCGCCGTATCAGCTCTCGCGCAGGTTTTCGCCGAATTGCTTTCCTGCAGGGCGCGGGGCTGATTGCCTTAGTGTTATCGACGGTCTGGTTCAACGGATGTTCGGCGGCCTCCGCGCCGGGCAATAACAACAATACGAGTGCGGCAAACAGTACGAATTCCAGCTTGATGATCTCGGCGACATTGCCGGCGGGGACTGTAGGTTCGGCTTATAGCGGGAGTTTGGCAGTAACGGGCGGCACGGCGCCTTATGTTTTCTCGATGGCGTCTGGTCAGTTACCGCAGGGCGTACAACTCACCGATAATACAGGCGCGGTTTCTGGAACGCCCGCTGCGAGTGGAAGCTTTAGTTTTGCGGTTTCGGTTGCAGATGCTACGGGAGCCTCGAAGCAACAGGCGTTACAAATGACGGTGGCAAATGCCGGGACAACGAACTCTCCGTCGAATCCTCCGACGACGACCTCGGCCGGGCAAAGTGCGGGAACCTCGCTGACGAGTTTGCAGCACAGCGGAGGCTGGGGAGAATTCGGGCAGGGGCCGCCGAAGTTTATCGACTGCTCTCCCTCGCCGTGCGATGGAATTTCGTTTTCCATGACGCAAGGCGTCTCGTCTCCTTCTCTCAGCGGGCAGGCTACTGAATACTATGTTGGCGGAAGTGTTCCGTTCTCTGACGCTTTGTGGAATAACCACTTGATCGGGCCGGGATCGTCGCAGGGCATGCCGGACGGAAATCAGACGATGGTTCCGGCGTTGCACAATTTCACTTACGACGTTTACTTCTACGGAGATAATCTGGGGCTGGCGCAGGCGCTGGAGTTCGACATCAACCAGTTTTTTGGCAATATGGGTTTCATCTTCGGTCACGAATGCCGGATCGCGAGCGGGAACGAGTGGGATGTTTGGGACAACCAGAATGCGCGCTGGGTGCCGACGGGGATTCCCTGCAACCCGAACAGCAATTCGTGGAATCATCTGACGATCAAGGTGCAGAGAACTTCGAATAATGATCTGGTGTATCAATCGATCACGCTGAACGGAGCTACGCACACGCTGAATTGGACCTTTCCCCATGGTTCCTCTCCGGGCTGGTACGGGCTTACTATCAATTATCAGATGGACGGAAATTCGAAACAGGATTCGTATAACGTCTATCTGGATAATTTGACTTTCACGTACGAGTGAGTGCGCTTCGCGAGTAAGTTCGAGCGGGAAACGCATATCATAAGAGGGCAACCGGAGGAGGGCAGCCGGATGATGCGGGAGTGACGCCATGGTGGACTTATCGATTTCTGGCGACCAGTTGGTGCTGAATGTGCGCGGAACCGACAAGCTGTGGGCGCTGAAGAGTTCCCTGGAGATTCCATTGAAGCATGTCATCGGAATCAGGGCGGATCCGGCAATAGCGCAGGGCTGGTGGCACGGACTCAGGATGCCTGGCACCAACGTTCCGGGAGTGATCACGGCTGGAACTTTTTATCAGGACGGCAAACGTATTTTTTGGGACGTGCATCATCCTGAAAACACGGTTGTGATTGAATTGAGGGACGAAAGATACAACGAGTTAATCGTGGAAGTGGCCAACCCGGCAACGGCTGTGGAACTTGTGAAGTTTGCATTACCTACTTAGGAGCAAATTGGCCTGCGGGAGTGGATTTGGAAGGCGATAAGGAGTTCGATATGAGCAGTCTCGGAATTCTGCAATCGTTAAAAGACGGCATTCTCAGCCAGGCGAGCGTCAAGGCGGTTTACGGCGAACCGATTTCGGCGCAGGGCAAAACCGTGATCCCGGTGGCAAAAATCCTCTATGGGTACGGCGCGGGAGCGGGTACAGGAGGCGTGGGTAACACCAGCGCGCGAGGCGAAGGCGGGGGCGGTGGTGGGGGAGTGCGGGCGATTCCGATTGGAGTCATTGAGATTACGGATCAGCAGACGCGATTCGTTCCCATTACCGACCGGAAAAGACTGGGCGGAGCAATTCTGGCGGGCATTGGACTAGGCATGGTGTTGGGTTGGCGGAGACGTCGTTAGAGATAAAGTCTGGGCGAGTGGTGAGGGCGCGAGTTTGCCGAACGGGCCCGCGGGCCGGTCTCAAATCGGTCTGGCGAACCAGTAAAGATACGTAAAAGGTATTGACGACTCTTGGGATTCCGGGTAGAGTAATTTGTTCCACGGACATCCGGGTGCTATTTTGGTCAGTTGTAAGTTCCTCGACCGAGAGCCCAAATCAGGAAAAAGTGAGCATCTTCGGGGTCCGGTCACGCATCTATTCTAAGTAGGAATTGCGCTAACTCCTAACAATCCCAGTAGAATCAGTAGCTTGGCAATGCGTGGGACGTTGCCGAATTTCTACGGCGAAAAGGTGAAGGCGGGATTACTCATATACTTATAAGGAAGGGGAAAAAGCACACATGCGTTCTGATCGTGTGTTTGACGCTTTACAGACATTACGGAATCGTTATATGCTTTGCCAGCTCGCCTCGAAGGCCACGCGGAAGTTCCATCGGCCCAGCACCAGAATCCAGGAAACGATGAATGGAGTTTTGGACCGGATCGCAGGCGCGGAGCGGCAGGAAATTTTGTCGGAACCGGAGAATTTTGCCGAGGCACAACGGCGGGCTGCTTAAAACAGCCCCGCCTACCCGCCTCATGGTGTTTTGTCTTCCCTGAATACCCTCCTTTGAAAATCTCCCGAAAAGCTTAAGCGAACACGTTTGAGTGGCCGGGTTTAGGTGAATCATGACCATCGCTGAACTAAAAGAAAAGAACATTACCGAGCTGACCAAGATCGCAAGGACCTTGGAGTTGCCCGGTGCCAGTGGGCTGCGCAAGCAGGACCTCATCTTTAAAATCCTGCAGGCGCAGAGTGAAAAAGAAGGCCACATTTTTGCCGAAGGCGTGCTGGAAATTTTGCCTGACGGCTACGGATTTTTGCGCTCGCCGGACTACAACTATCTGCCCGGGCCGGATGACATTTATGTGTCGCCGTCGCAGATCCGCAAATTTGATTTGAAGACCGGCGACACGATTAGCGGGCAGGTGCGGCCTCCGCACGAGGGCGAAAAGTATTTTGCACTGGTGAAGATCGAGGCGGTGAACTTTGAGTCGCCCGACGAAGCGCGCAACAAGATTCTATTCGACAATTTGACGCCGCTGTATCCGCAGGAAAGGCTGAAGCTGGAAACCACGCGGGAGAATTCCAGCGCGCGGGTGATGGATTTGTTGACGCCGCTCGGCAAGGGACAGCGCGGACTGATTGTTTCTCCGCCACGCGCCGGTAAGACCATGTTGCTGCAGAATGTGGCGAACTCGATTACGACGAACCATCCGGAAGTTGTGCTGATGGTGCTGCTGATCGATGAGCGGCCAGAAGAAGTTACGGACATGCAGCGCTCGGTAAAGGGTGAAGTGATTTCGTCGACGTTTGACGAGCCCGCCGCGCGACACGTTCAAGTTGCGGAGATGGTGATTGAGAAGGCGAAGCGCCTGGTTGAGCACAAACGCGATGTGGTGATTCTGCTGGATTCGATCACGCGGTTGGCGCGAGCGTACAACACGATTGTTCCGCCTTCCGGCAAAGTGCTTTCCGGTGGCGTGGATTCGAATGCGTTGCAGCGGCCGAAGCGATTTTTTGGATCGGCACGGAATATTGAAGAAGGCGGGTCTTTAACTATTATCGCGACCGCCTTGATTGACACCGGGTCGCGCATGGACGACGTGATCTTTGAAGAATTCAAGGGCACCGGCAACTCAGAAATCATTCTGGAGCGCAAACTGGTGGACAAGCGCGTGTTCCCGGCCATCGATATTCAACGTTCGGGTACGCGTAAGGAAGAACTCTTGATTCCGCGTGAGGATCTGTCGCGAATCTGGGTGCTGCGAAAAGTGCTAAACCCGCTGTCTCCGGTGGAAGCGATGGAATTGCTGATCGACAAGCTGAGCAAGACGAAATCGAATGGCGAGTTCTTGTCGAATATGAGTTCGCTGTAGTTGGACACAAACTCGCGATCGTAACGCTTTCGTGGCCTTCAGTTCATGTAACCACAAAGGACACGAAGGTTCACGAAGGAACCGTTCCTGTCTTTTCGCTGCGCCGGCGATCTATTCCTATGGCTCCATTTTTCACTAAGCCTCTAGCTCGCGCATTTCCCGTTGCTGTCTCCGCCTAAAATGGCCATACTTTAGGAACGGGCAGAAGGTTCGCGTCCGTTTTCGAGGATCCCGTGCGAGCGAAACAGCTGCTGTGGAGTTTCTCGCTGGTTTTATTGCTTACGATTTCCAGCTATGCGCAGAGACCATTGACGCCACCGAGGGTCGATGGCAGCGTGGCACCGCCTACCGAAGATGAAAATCGGGAGCGCATCGAGCGCGATATGGCTAAGAAGGCGAACCTGGAGCGCCAAGCCGCGCTGAAGGCCGATACCGACAAACTGCTGAAGTTGGCGACCGAACTGAAAGCTTCAGTGGATAAATCGAACGAGAACACGCTTTCGATCGATGTGTTGAGGAAAGCGGAAGAGATCGAGAAGCTGGCGCATAGCGTGAAAGACAAGATGAAAGGGCCGAACTAAAAAAGAAGAGCGCTTCGTGTGCTACGGTCTGATCGTCACCATTACGACGCCATGCGACGGAACACTGGCGGAAAACTTTTCGGTAAATTTCCCTAGGTCCTTGTGCTTCCATAGATCCCGCACGGAAGCGCTAATGTGATCGGGATAGCCAATATCTTCCCATCTTGCGGTGATTTCGCGCTCCGCGCTTCCGCGGTTTAACAAGATCACCGCGCGGCTGCCATCCTGTAATTGCTTCGACCACACTTCCAAATCACCGCTCCTCCAGACGCGCTCGCCTTCACGGCCCATCGCATCCTGATCTACCGCGATGACTTCTTTGTTAGTGAGAATGTCGTGGATCTCAGGACGCATATCGCGCAGATCATTGCCTGCGATGAGAGGTGCGGCCAGGATAGCCCATAGGCTGAAGTGGGAGCGGTATTCGGTATCAGTCATGCCGCCGTTGCCGACTTCGAGCATGTCAGGATCGTTCCAGTGGCCGGGGCCGGCATAGGATTGCAGGCCGACTTGCTGATCGAGAATCCCTAGAACGCCATTTGAGCAACAACTCCCATCCGGCCATTTCTCCGGGCCTCCCCACCGATCTTTGATGTCGCCAGTCGTGCGCCACAGATTGCCGCCCACTTCTTTTCCCCAGAGCCAGGGCTTTGCCGTGCCCCATTCGCAAATGCTGAGCACGATGGCGCGTCCTGAGGCGTCGAGAGCGGCGCGAATGTTGGCATACGAAGCTTTCGCATCCTGCGTAGTGGTGTTGCACCAATCGTATTTGAGATAGTCGACGCCCCAGGCAGCGTATTGCAGCGCGTCCTGATATTCGTGGCCGAGGCCTCCGGGGCGTCCGGCGCAGGTTTTCGAGCCGGCGTCAGAATAGACGCCAAATTTAAGTCCGAGGGAATGAATGTAGTCGCCGACTGCTTTCATGCCATGGGGAAAACGCTGCGGATCGGCGACGATGTTGCCGTTCGCGTCGCGGCTAACTTGCCAACAGTCGTCGATGTTGACGTATTGGTATCCGGCATCTTTCATGCCGGACTTCACTATCGCGTCTGCCATGCTCTTGATCATGTCTTCGCTGACGTTGCAGGCAAATTTGTTCCAGGAATTCCAGCCTATGGGTGGAGTGAGGGCGAGGTTGGCCGGGACTGTACTGCTGGATTGGCCAAGCAGGGGCACGCTGGAGGCAAGCAGTACTAATACGGCAGCTGGAAATAGAAATTTGGCTGTCATCGTAACGAGTTTGCGAAAGCGCAACAATAAAAACGCAAGAGATGCATGATCGCTCAGGCCAGTGTGTACTTGCCGCGCTCGATCACTGTTTGAGCAATTTGCTGGCGAAGCTCGATGGTGTTGAAAGGCTCGTACTTGGCCAGGCGGCGCAGGATTGCGAGTTGGGTGCGCAGCATGTCGCCATCGGCGACAGCAGCGATCACTTTCTTTGCAGCGGCTTCGATTTTCTCCATCGCCTGTGAGAGGTAGACGCGAGTCATCGCAATGGGCAGAGCTGCCGCAGCTTCGCCTTTGGTCTCGGCGATTTTTTGCGCGCGTAGAACGGCGGATTCCATGGCGTAACTTTCGATGGTCATGTCGGCGATGGCGCCCATGATTTCCTGCTGGTCCTGAATGGTCTGCATGTATTTCTGCGTGGCGGCGCCGGAGACGAAGAGGCCAAGTTTTTTGGCCTGACCGACCAGTTTGCGTTCTGTGGCGAGCGGGCCATCGAGATCTTCGCCAGCGGAAGGGCCGGAGAGAACTTCATCCATCAGCTTTTTGATGGCGGGCATCAGCGGCAACTGGCCGCTCATGGCGCGCTTGAGCAGAAAGCCCGTAATGATGAGCCGGTTGATTTCGTTGGTGCCTTCGAAGATGCGATTGATGCGGGCGTCGCGATAGGCGCGCTCGGCGGGATATTCTTCGACGAAACCGTAGCCGGCGTAGATCTGCAGAGTTTCGTCGACGATATAGTCGACCATCTCCGAACCCCAGACTTTGATGATCGAGCACTCGACGGCGTATTCCTCGATCGCTTTGCGGATTTCTTTGATCGCGTCAGCGCCGGATTTGTCGACTTCGGCGAGCGCGACGTCCATCATTCCAACGGTGCGGTAGACGAGCGATTCTCCGACGAAAAGCAGCATTGCCATGTTGGCGATTTTTTCGCGCACCAAGCCGAAATCGCCGATCGGCTTACCGAAAGCTTTTCGTTGCTTGGCATAGCTAATCGCATTTTGTAGTGAAACGCGGCCGCCACCGACGCACATCGCGCCCAGCTTGAAGCGGCCGATGTTGAGGATGTTGAAGGCGATCACCTGGCCTTTGTCGATCTCGCCCAGCAGATTTTCCGCGGGAACTTTGCAGTCGTTCAAAATGATGGGGCAGGTGGAGGAGCCGCGGATGCCCATCTTATGTTCTTCCGCTCCGACGGAAAATCCGGGGAAGGTTCTCTCGACAAGAAATGCGGTCAGCTTGTCGTGGCCGTCGACTTTGGCGAAGACGGTGAAGAGATCGGCGAAGCCGGCGTTGGTGATCCACATTTTCTCGCCGTTCAGGGTGTAATGCTTGCCGTCGGTGGAAGGAGTGGCGCGGGTGCGGCAGTTCATGGCATCGGAGCCGGAGGTGGATTCTGATAATGCATAGGCGCCCACGATTTCTCCGGACGCGAGGCGCGGGAGATATTTTTTCTTTTGATCTTCAGTGCCGAAATAGACGATGGGCAGCAATCCGATGCCGCTATGGGCACCCCAGGTGGTGGCGAAGCCCGCATATTGCGCGATGTGATCGGCGATCACGGCGGCGGTAACTTTATCCATTTCGAGGCCGCCGTAGGCTTCGGGAATTTCGACACCGCTCAAACCTAACTCGCCAGCTTTCTTCAGGAGATTGCGCGAAATAGAGAAATCCTTGTGCTCGATTTTTTCGGCATTGGGAAGGATTTCGTTGACAGCAAATTCTTCCGCCGTTTGGCCAATGAGTTGATGCTGCTCGGTGAAGTCTTCGGGAGTGAAAACTTCGTCGGGACGGCGGGATTCTAATAGGAAGCTGCCGCCTGTGATCTTCGTGTTCGGAGTTGCGATGGTGCTTGCCATAGAACCTTTCAACCACGAAGGACACTAAGGTTCACTAAGGAGATCTTTGACTCAAAAGCCTTCGTGCAATTTCGTGACTTTGTGGTGAATACTTTTATTTCCAGTTGGTGCCGTTTACGAAGCGCTTGATGCCGTCTTTCAAATGGACGACATTGAAGTTTATAAGCAATCCGATGGATTTACCACTGAGCTTGAGGTACGAAAGAATCTGCGCATGATGGACGGGCGAGACTGCCTCGACAGACTTGATTTCTACGACTACCAGGTCTTCCGCCAACAGGTCGATGCGATAGCCGAGTTCGAGCTTTACTCCGCAATAGACGACAGGAAGACCGACCTGGGTTGCCGACCGCACTCCGGCTATCGCTAGTTCATATTGGAGGCAGGCCGTGTAGGTGCTTTCCAGAAGGCCAGGGCCTAGCTCGGTGTGAACTTTCATCGCCGCGGTGATGACGGCGTGGCTGACTTGCTGGGCTCCGGAGGTTTGAATCGGTTGGGTGGACATGGACACCTCTGGCTTCAGAGGTATCGCGTTGGGAGATGAGAGTCCAGGTCATCCGTCACAATAAAGCAAATTAACCACGAAGGGCACTAAGGTTCACGAAGGAAAGCTTCTGGGACTTCTTCGTGGACATTAGTGCCCTTCGTGGTTAATGATTTTTGTCCGCGAACTTTACGGCGTCGACGGGACTCTCAAGACAATGCTGTGGGTCTGAAAGCGCGCGGCGGGCTGGCAGGTGGAATAGCCGACTGGGTGCGTGGAATCCGAGCGTGGATCATCGCGGGCGACTTTGTAGGTGCGCATCTTCAGGCAGACATTATCGGCCTGTGATTGCCAATCCGAGTTGTTACGCAACCAGTTCCGCGGCACGCTGAACTGACTTTGCTGGGGACGGTAATCTCCGAGGAGAATGCGATCCGGGGCGTTTGGGTTAGCCGCGCTCTGCAGATTCGGAGAAAAGGGATTTGCGCTTGGAGAGATGAACGGTGCGGGCTCGGTTGAGCGGGCAATGAGAGGGGTCGTATTGGGGGCAGACTGCGCCGCCAATGTCGCGGCGACGAAGAGGACCAGCAGCGATAATGGTAGGAGACGGAAGATTGACATGGGGCTTCCTCCCTGCGAAAGATTATACTGCCGCGCGTCTCACTTAATTCAAATTCTCGAATATTCCTGCCGCGCCCATGCCGCCTCCGACACACATGGTGACCAGTCCGTAACGGGCGTTGCGACGCTTGAGTTCGCGGAGGATGGTTGCGGTGAGCTTGGCTCCGGTGCAGCCCAGGGGATGTCCGAGAGCGATTGCTCCGCCATTGGGATTTATTTTTTCGGGATCGAGTCCAGCTTCTTTGATTACGGCCAGCGATTGCGCGGCGAAGGCTTCGTTTAATTCGATCACGTCGATGTCGGCGAGCTTGAGGCCGGCCATCTTCAATGCTTTTGGAATTGCGAATACGGGGCCCAGTCCCATTTCTTCGGGCTTATATCCGGCGGTCGCGAAGGACACATAGCGCGCGAGCGGCTCGATACCGAGGGCTTTCGCGCGCTCGGCGGACATGACGACTGCCGCGGCTGCGCCGTCAGACATCTGCGAAGAATTTCCGGCGGTGACTGTGCCTTTCGTGTGAAATGCCGGCTTGAGTGAGAGAAGAGCATCGAGTGAAGTGTCGGCACGCGGGCCTTCGTCCATCTTGAAAACAATTTCTTGACGTTTCGGTTTCGAGCCGTTGGGAGTGGTGAAGCTTACTGGTACGGCGACAACTTCGTCATCGAACTTGCCAGCCTGAATTGCGGCTAAAGCTTTCTGATGGCTGCGCAGGGAAAATTCGTCGGCGGCTTCGCGGGTGATGGCGAAGCGCTGGCCGACGCGCTCTGCGGTGAGGCCCATGTTGAGATAGGCGTCGGGATAATGATCGACCAGCCACGGATTCGGCGAAACTTTGTGGCCGCCCATGGGAATCATCGACATGGATTCGGTGCCGCCGGCGACGATTACTTCCGCGCCTCCGCTCATGATGCGCTCGGCGGCCATGGCGATTGATTGCAGGCCGGAGGAACAGAATCGGTTGATTGTGAGCGCTGAGACTTCGACTGGCAGTCCGGCGCGAAGCGAGGCGATGCGGGCGACGTTCATTCCCTGTTCGGCTTCGGGCATGGCGCAGCCCAGGATGACGTCTTCGACTTCTTTGGGATCGAGTTGCGGAACGCGATCGAGCGCTCCTTTGATGGCGATAGCGGCGAGTTCGTCGGGACGAGTGGCGCGGAGCGTGCCTTTGAAGGCGCGTCCCACGGGCGTGCGGACTGAGGAGGCGATGATGACTTCACGCATAAAAATCTCTCACTGTTCAGTATCGTTCATATTGTTGGATGCACAGCATGCGCTACCAGCTTCACTTCGCCGGAGCATAGAAGTAGTAGTCCGCCGTGTAACTGCTTTTTGTTTCTGTGTTGACGTGTGCGGCATCGCAGCCTTCGGCGGGAGGTTGGCCGCCGTGTGTGTGCACACGCTGAATGGTAGTGACCGGGTTAAGCAGGCCGTTGCCGGTGTGGGTCACAACGTTGACCAGGAGCCAGGGGACGGAGTCGGGATCGAGTGAGTTGACGTGGGCTACTGCTTTTCCCGTGACCTCACTGCCGTCTGTCAACTTCCAGGTGGGACCGGCAAAATGATGGCCGATTACTTTGTCTTTGCGGTCATGCAGGTCGGCATCGGGAGCCTTGAGTGTCCAAGTGAATTTGCCATCCGGCGCGGACTGGCAGGTATAGATTTGCGAACCGGTTGCGTGCGCGTAGACGACAACATGTAATCCAGCCGGCGCTTGAATTGCATCAGGGACGTCGGGCGCGGGCTCTTCGGTTGATGAGGATTGCGCATGGGTGAAAGCAGATCCTGCGATGATGACTCCGAGGACAAGTGCGAAGGCGGGCAGAAGTCTTTTCATGAGCATCGATTGTAGCGCCGCTTGGGGCGAAATTATCGTGCAAAAAGCAAAGGGGCGCCATTAAGAGCGCCTCTGGAAAGCCATTGGTTTAAATCAATCGACCACGAAGGGCACTAAGTATCAAGAAGGGCTTCATAGGATACCTAGTTCCTTAGGGTTTTTCCGGTCTTCAGCGTGTACTGAATTCTTTCCTGGGTTTTTTTCTCGCCGCAGAGAGACTTGAAGCCTTCGCGTTCGAGATCGAGGATGTACTGTTCGCTCACCGGCGTGCCGGGCGTGACATTTCCGCCGCAGAGGACTTCGGCGATTTTGCCGCCGAGTTTTACTTCGTAGTCGGTGATGTAGTCGGCTTGCCGCATCATGTGCACGCCCATTTTTAACGTGGCCAAAAGATTCTCACCGGGGGCGGGGATGTCGGTGCGTGGGATGGGTGCTTCGTATCCGGCGCTAACCAGTTCGAGGGCGCGGGTTTTGGCGTCGGAGAGAACGCGCTCGCGGTTCATCGTGATGCGGTCGTTGTCAGAGAGAAATCCGAAGGCGCGGGCTTCGTGGGCGGAGGTGGCGACCTTGGCGGTGGCGATGGTTTCGAAGGCGCGCTTCATGGCGTCCAGCATTTCGATGGATCCGGCGAGAGCTTCGCCGGAAATTTTGCCGCGGGCGGCAGTCGCGCCGTCGATGGCGCGCAGGAGCATTTCCTTGCAGCCTCCGCCGCCGGGGAGCAGGCCAACGCCGACTTCAACCAAGCCGGTATAGAGCTCGGCATGAGGCTGGCGGGCGGCGGCATGCAGCGAGATTTCAGTTCCGCCGCCCAAGCACAAACCGAACGGGGCGGAGACAACTGGCTTGGGCGAGAATTTGATGGCTTGCGTCATGCCCTGGAACTGGCGGATAGCGAGGTCGACGTCGTCCCACTCTTCTTCCTGCACGCTCATGAGCAGCAGCATGAGGTTAGCGCCGACAGAAAAATTTGTGGCGTCGTTGGTGATGACGAAGGCGTCGAAGTTGTCGCCGGGGCCGCCGGGTTTAAGAGTTTGCAGGATCAAACTAATAATGTCGGCGCCGAGTGAGTTCATCTTGCTATGGAACTCGATGCAGGCGACTCCATCGCCGAGATCGACCAGCGAGGCTCCGGAATTTTTCTTGACGACACCATTGGATTTTGTTGCCACTGTGACCGACCAAACACCGGCGGGAACTTCGACAGGCTGCAGGCTTCCGCTTGCCAGGTCAAAGTAGGCGCGTCCTGAGCTCGATTTCGGATCATCGGCGTACCACGATTTTCTTCCCGCGGCCAGGAGTTTTTCGACATTGGCCGCGACCGGCTTACCTTCTTTTTTCATGCGGGCGACGGTGGGCTCGACGCCGGCGGCGTCCCAGAGTTCGAAGGGGCCGAGTTCCCAGTTGAAGCCGAGGCGCATAGCGCGATCGATTTCGACGATGGAATCGGAAATTTCGGGGATGCGGTTGGCGGAGTAGGTCCACAGATCGGACAGAGACGACCAGAGGAACGTTCCGGCTTTGTCGGGCTTTTGCGGAGCGCCTTCGAGACCGAGCAACATGCGCAGACGCGCGCCGGTATCTTCGATGTTTTTGGCCATTTCAAGAGCAGCGAATTTTGGTCTCTGGCGCGGGCGGTATTCGAGAGTTTTCCAGTCGAGGGCGAGGCGCTCGTCTTCTTTTTCTTTGCCGGCATCCGCGGGCGAGGGCGCCCGCGCCACATTTTTTTTGTAGAAGCCGCATTTGGTTTTGTCGCCCAGCCATTTTCGCTGGATCATTTGGGTGAAAAAATCCGGCAGGCGTAGTTCGCTGCGCTCATCGTGGACGTTGGTGGTCATGTTGCCGACGACGTGGCCGAGGATATCCAATCCGACTAAATCGATGGTGCGGAAGGTTGCGGATTTCGGCCAGCCGACGGCTTGTCCGGTAAGCGCGTCGACCTCTTCGATGCTCAGGTCGAGTTCTTGCATGAGGCGCATGACGTTCAACACGGAAAAAGTTCCGATGCGGTTAGCGATGAAGTTGGGAGTGTCTTTGGCGAGGACTACGCCTTTGCCGAGGCGCACGTCGGAGAAGTGGGAGATGAAATCGATCGCGGCGCGGTCGGCTTCTGGCGTGGGAATGAGTTCGAGCAGGCGCATGTAGCGCGGGGGATTAAAAAAATGCGTGCCGAACCAGGAGCGGCGGAAATCGTCGGAGAAGCCTTCGGCAATTTTTCCGACGGGCAGGCCGCTGGTGTTGGTGGTGATGATGGTGCCGGGCTTGCGGATGGCTTCGACTTTGCGGAGCAAGGCGCGTTTCAGGTCGAGATTTTCGACGACGGCTTCGATGATCCAGTCGACTTCGGAAAGTTTTTTCAGATCATCGTCAAAGTTGCCGACGGTGACGAAGCGGGCGAGAGAAGAATCCATGAAGGCGGCGGGCTTGGATTTTTTTGCGGCATCGAGTCCGGCGGCGGCGATTTTGTTGCGTACCGCTGGAGGCGCGGTGGATGGGACATCTGCGGGAACGATATCGAACAGATAGCTAGGGACGCCGGCGTTGGCGAAGTGGGCGGCGATGCGCGCGCCCATGGTTCCGGCGCCGAGGACGGCTACTTTATTAATGCGCTTCATCATCTTACCTCGAGAAAAACTTAAGCTATGACGACGGATTGCCCAGTGACAATTTCCAACTGGCAAATGAAAAGCCGGTCGCAACGCTTTTCGATCGACAATTGGAAAATCGGCAATCTCTTCTATGGCAGTTTATCTATGGCCCAGTCATTGTCGCCACTATGCAAAACAATGATGGTGGAAGATCGGCGGCGGGAATGGTTGGTTTTTGAAGTATCAAGGAGAACTACGGGGAACTCGTAGCGGCCGTGCTTCAGCAATTTGCCGCGGCCGATTTCGAAGGCGGATGGTGCGGAGTTGGAGAAAAATTTCTCGATCGCATCGGTGGAGGTCGCTTGCTTGGTGCGGCTGGTGAGCAACGCGATGCCGTTCTCGGGGTCGGCGGATTGCCATGCTTGCAGGAAATGGTCGGCGGCGGCCAGGGCGGAGGCGTAGTCCGCGGTCAAGTAGGCGGCCTTCTTCGAGGCAAGGTGAGATGCGGCGAATGCGTCTGAAGAATGAAGCAAGGAAAACAGGATAGCTAGCAGAATCAGAAACCGAAGACAAAACATGAAGTTATTATGCGCGAGGAAAAGTTGCGGAACGGGAGGGAGAATCAGGTGAGTATCGTGTAGCGCGCGGCGGTGCTCATTCATCTGCCGATTGGAGTTCGGGATGCGCAATTGCATATTCCAGAGCGCGCTGGGCCATTTGTTTTTCGCCTTTGTACGCCAGGAGGTTGGGAGCATCTTCGAGAAGGATCCAACGAGCGCGGGCGACTTCGATGCGCATTTCGGGAGCGATCTGGTTGATGCGGCCGGAGCGATGGAGCATTAAATAAAAGCTGACGATTTTGAAGACGCGCTGGCCGTCGCCCCAAGTACGCGAATATACATATTTGATATCGGCGAGCTTGGCGATCAGATCAGCGACGATTCCAGTTTCTTCGAAGACTTCGCGCACCGCGGTTTCAGCTGGTTTCTCACCGGGATCGACCAGACCTTTGGGCAAAGCCAGTACCGGTTTGGACTTGCGCAGAGAGGTTTTTGGCGCGGTCGCGGAGGGCGCAGGC
Organism: uncultured Acidobacteriaceae bacterium; assembly: GCA_963836305.1. Classification (GTDB taxonomy): domain Bacteria; phylum Acidobacteriota; class Terriglobia; order Terriglobales; family Acidobacteriaceae; genus Sulfotelmatobacter. The sequence continues at coordinate 55,994 of CAWIJP010000020.1, forward strand.
TCGCCTGCGGGCTCGATGGCGGCCATCCACCAGGCTTCGTTACGTTTCCGGATGACCACGCCGCCGGCAGAGATTTCTCGCAGCATGTTCTGTAACTTAGCAGAGCGATGGAGGTTAGTCACGAGTTGAGCTGTGCGATGGCTGCTTGGGCAATCAAGGGTAATACAGCCTCCTCCTGCCCTAAGTAATGGAAAATGGCACTATTGGGCACTGCAGCACAGAGGGCATTTGTGGCATCTTAGGTTTGTAGAGTTGAAGTGCCCGTTGAAGCCGTGGATGCCCGGTAGGGGCATGTGGGGTAGCGGTGAAAAGTCTTGGCAAGATCGTCCGGTCGGTGCAAGCCTTTGGGCGGGAGCTCTCGCGTAAGGCTGTTCTGCCGGAGCCGCGAATGCCGGCAATCGGAGTTGCCCTCGGAGGCGGATTCGCCCGAGGCATGGCGCACATCGGCGTCCTGAAAGTTCTCGAAGAAGAAGGCATTCCGATTCGCGTGGTTGCGGGGACAAGTGTGGGCGCGCTGATCGGCGCTCTTTACTGCGGCGGTTTGAGCGTCGAAGAAATGGAGCAGGTGGCGCGCTCCTGCCGGTTTACGACGTTTGCGCGCTGGACGGTCTCGCGCTATGGATTTGCTTCCAACGACCGCATGGTGTCCTTCCTGAATCAAACTCTGAAAGTGAAGAGCTTCGAAGAGTTGCGCATTCCGCTTGGCGTGACGGCGACGGATTTCAATACTGGTGAGGGCGTGGTATTTCATTCCGGTTCGATCATCGATCCGGTGCGGGCGAGTTGCGCTTATCCGGGAATGTTTTTACCGGTGAATATCCGCGGACGGTGGCTGGTGGATGGAATGCTGTCGCATCCCGTGCCCACGCGGCCCTTGCGCGAGATGGGCGCGGAGCGGGTGCTGGCGATCCATTTGAAAGGGCAGTGGTCGAAGAATGGCGCGCCGCGGCATCTGTTTGATGTGATTGGACAGTCTTTCGCAATCGCGCAAGACACGATGAGCCATCTGTGGCGCGGAGCGGCTGATTTGGTGGTAGAGCCTGACGTGGCAGGCTTTGCTTATGATGACTTCAAGCGCGCCGGCGAATTGATTCGCTCCGGAGAAGTGGCAATGCGGCAGGCTCTGCCTGAAGTGCGGAAGTGGCTGGAGGTTCCGGCGGAAACTGCGGTCGCTTTGAAAACCCGTCCTGCGATGACGCGTCCCGCGCCGATGGCGGCGGACTAGCAGGCTTCCCCGATCGCACCCATAGAGCCTTGCTCCAAATCCTGGCGGCAAACCTCCGTACATGGGGAGATCTGTCCGTAGTCTCCGATCTGAGTTTGAGCCATTGCGTAGCGTGGAACCACGGCTCTCATGGTGGTGCCGTGGCCGTCTGATTCGATTTCGAGTTTGCCGTTCAGTTCGCGAAGGCGCTCGCGCATTCCGGCCAGGCCGACGCCGGTTTCCGCACTCACTCCGCGCAGCAGAGGCAACCGTTCGGCAGATATCCCCTTTCCGAAATCACGAATCTCGAGGGTGATCGTGTCGGGATCATGTTGCAAACTGATGGTGGCATTTGTCGCATCGGAGTGGCGATGGACGTTGGTTAAGCTCTCCTGCAGTACGCGGAAGAGAACGATCTCCATTCGCTTGGGCAGCCGTTCCTGCAAGATCGCGAAATCCGCCTTTACGCTAATTCCGCTGCGTTTGGCGAAGCCCTCGATATACCATGCGGCGGCGCAGGAAAATCCTACCTCGTCCAACAGAGGCGGATGCAGCAGGTATGACATGGTTCGAATTTCTTCGAGCGCCTGGTCGGCCAGGCGACCAACGTTTTGAACAACTGGCAGCGTCGCCGGAAGATTCTTACATTGATCCTGGAGCATTGTGACGCTTATTCTCAGCGCCGCCAGGGTTTGGCCGGTGCTGTCATGCAGGTCGCGGGCGATCTTTCGCCGTTCCTCATCCTGCACTCTGAGCAAACGCTGCGAAAGAGCCTGCAATTCTGCGGTACGTTCCGAGACCAGCAATTCCAGTTCGGAATGGGCCAGAGCCAGTTGCTTCGACTGCTTTGACAGAATCCACATTAAGTCCTCCTAGGGCGGTTGGGGGAGCGAGTCTTTCTTAAAGTTCCTTAATGGTCCTCTTTTTTCGTTTCGGGCGCTGTTCAAAATTGAACACGGGGAGTGAAAATCTGCTCTGAGCACTATTGCTCATATATAATTGAGCTCTTCCTTCATACTCCAAATTGACCACATTCTTAGGGGCGCCAGACAGGCCTTGATCACCCGAAATGACAACCGCGCACAAGAAACTCGATTTCAACCCACGCACCTTTCTCTCAACGATTGGGAAGGGCCGGAGCATGGTGTCATTCGAAAAGAAGAAGGCGGTTTTAGCTCAGGGTGAGCCGACGGATGGACTGTACTTTATCCAGAATGGGAAGGTGCAGCTTAGCGTCATATCGGAAAATGGGAAAGAGGCGACTCTCGGAATTCTGGGCGCCGGCGATTTTTTTGGAGAGGGCGGTCTGGCCGGTCAGGCTCTGCAAATGTCGTCAGCGGTCGCGATGACGGACTGCGTGCTTCTGCATGTTGAAAAGAGCGCGATGCTAAGCGCGCTGGCGGCGGAGCCGAAACTCTCTTCCTTGTTTCTTAAGTACTTGCTGAAGCGAAACATTCGGTATCAGGACGATCTGGTGGATCAGCTGTTTAATTCCAGCGAAAAGCGGCTGGCGCGAGTTCTACTGCTGATGGCGCAGTTTGGCAAAGAGGGAGTCTCGGAGATGACGGTGCCGAGATTAAGCCAGGAGATTCTAGCGGAGATGGTAGGAACAACGCGTTCCCGCGTTAGTTTTTTTATGAATCAATTCCGGAAGCTGGGATTTATTGACTATGATCTTGGCGATCATTTACGCGTTCATAGCTCGCTGTTGAATGTGCTTCTCCGCGACGACGATGGAAGCACGCTGATTCAGGGAATTAAGCGCCCAAGCGCTCCGGTCAAAAAACGAGCCGAAGCGCCACGCGAACCCGGCGAACCTTTCGATCGAGAGCGAGCCAAAAGGCCGCCGCTGCCGATTTTTGACCGACGAAGGAACTGATAGATCTACTCGTAAGTCTCGCCTGCCTTCAGTTGAATGTTGCACCGGATTGTCATCACGCCGCATTCTTAGTAGAGTCTTCGTTTTTGTTGTTGCCTTCTTGGATTTGATCACGGTCCTTTTCGAGACCGGCTTCGGATTTCTCGGCTTCAGGGCTGGCGCTCGTGTCGACTTTTGAAGTGACGGTGGTGTCTTTTGCTCCGACCTCTTTTCCCCCTACCTTTTTTCCCCCTACCTTGTCTGCGGACTTCGATTCTTTTCTATTTTCCTCTTTGCCATTCTCACTTTCGGCCGGTTGCGGCGCTTTCTTGTCGCCCTCGGCAGGCTTTATGGCCGAAGAAAGAAGATGGTCGATTCTGACGCGGACAGCGAGCCAGCGGACGCCGCTGGCGTTTCCCGCTTGCTTCAGATACGGGGCCAGCTCCTGGTCAGTGGCGATGCCTTTGTCTTTCAGGAACTGGCGAATGGCGGTGGTTTGCGTGTCCAGCGCCTCGAGTGATGCAAACAGCTCGTGGAGTATTTCCTGCACAATATTCTGACCCATATCCTGTCCCTCCAAGGCGTAACCTTGGATGCGAAAAGCGCGATCTGCGTACTGCCAAAGAAAATGCCCGAGAGTCCGTCCGATAGACAGCCTCTCTCATCGGCCGGTTGTGGGTCACTTTGAGGCGGATCCTATGTCGCGCTCGGCGTCATTCCGAAAGCCGGCGTTTTTCAGCCGGGTGAGGCATCTCCCTTGTGACGGATTTCGCGGGCAGGGAGATCCCTCCTCCGCCGGAAAAGCGGCTCCGTCGGGATGACGCCGGGTTTTGCGACCGCGCGGAATTCAGATTAACCCGCTGCCCGAATCGGGATCGGGCTTGACGAACAGTGCGGAGCCGACGGCGGACAGATTTGGAATCCTGGCTGGAAGTGGAGCCACGAAGCCGGTTCGCGGGGGAAATTCTGGCTGTCGATGGCGTGGTCGCCGACCGCTGGGGACGGCTCCCAGCTGATGCCAAGCGCAAAGGGACTTCGCTTTCAGCCATCGATGGATTGCTGGCGGCAACTGCTCTTGAGCACAACCTCACCATTGTTTGCCGCGAGCTTGGGCAGATGCTCCCTGTCAGCGATGAACAAGCACCGGAATGCGGGAATGCGTGAGCACCTTCACGGTTACGCTGCCAAGAACGATGGCTGAGACGCCGCGACGTCCGTGAGAAGCCATCACGATCAGATCACAGCCCCTCGATTTGGCCGATTCGATGATGGCTTGATAGACATGTTCGTGCTCGACTGCAACGGTGTCGCAGGGGACACCTGTGGCCTTCACCGTCGCGGCGGCGGACGCGAGCAATTTCGCGGCATCGGCTTGCACATCCTTGCTGTATTCCGCGGGCGTGTCTTCTACCATTTTCGTTTCCATGGTGAAAATGTGCTAGGGCGTAGTCACTGTTAACAGCGTGACCTTTGCCCCTAGATATTTAGCCAGGTTGGCGCCATGGAGGATGGCTTTCCAAGCCAGCTCTGAGCCGTCCGTAGGGACGAGGATGTTTTTGTACATAGGTTTTCTCCTCTCGATCAGCTCCGTTACGGTCATTACACGCTGGCGATTCGCCTTGCGTCTGTGACAAAAATCACATGGCGAATGTAGCCAGTCCGATGTGGCTTTCGGGCTTGCGCGCCGGCGCGTTCGGAGCTAGGATTCGGCTGCTGTTGGAAGTGGAGATTCCACTCTCAATGTAGCGGAGGTGACCTATGAAACGCTCTTTCGGGTCGCTGGTGCCGGCTGTTGTTTTCCTCTCTCTTCTTTTTCTCACACTTGCACTTGTTTTCCTCGCACCACAGGCGTGCGCTCAGATGGATAAGATTGTGATCCCAGCGGGCACGCCGGAAGACCACGATCTGCAGGCTATTTCGAGCGAGGCGGACGCGGCGAAGAAACTCGGAATGTATCAGGAGTTTGTGCAGAAGTATTCGGCGAACCCTGCGGCTGTGACCTATGGCGACTGGCAGATTTCGCAGGCTTACCAGGCGACTGGCGATTTCGCCAAAGCTCTGGAATATGGAGACAAGGCTTTAGCGGGGATGCCTCGCGATCTCGATATTCTGGTCTCTCAAGGCAGCATCGCGCAGCAGGCCAAGAACAATTCGAAGTTGATGGAATATGTGGCTAAAGGCGGGACCGTTTGCGGATCGATTGAGAAGCAACCCAAGCCCGATGGCATGAGCGACGAGGATTTCAAAAGACAAATCGCGGAAGACAAGAGTGCGGCGCAGAACAGCTGCGATTTTCTGGAGTCGGCCGGCTTCAACGTAATTGCCAGCGAGACGGACGCGAAAAATCGTATGGAGTTTATAGAGGAATACTCGGCCGCATTTCCGGCTTCGAAGTTTCAGGAGCAGGTTTCTAATTACGCCATGTACACGCTGGGTCCGGGTCAGTTGAATGATCAGGCGCGGTTATTGGCGTATGGCGAAAAAACATTGGCGGCGAATCCGAATTCGCTTCCAGCATTGCTTCTAATGGCTGGATCTTACATTGACGATGCCAAGCCCGGCAGCGTTGCCAAGGCGATTGTCTATTCGCAGAAAGCGATTACAGTGGCGAACGCGGACGCACCGGATGCGGACAAGTCGCGCAAACTTTCGGCAGGAGTGGCGCATTCGATTGTGGGCTACGGGTATATCAAGCAGGACAAAACGGCGGCGTCGATTCCGGAGTTGCGGTCAGCGACCGGACTGTTGAAGGGGCAAGACAATCAGCAATATTCTGTCGCGCTATACCGGTTGGGGTTTGCTTATGCCAAGCTCAACAAGATCAGCGAGGCGCGCGATATTTTAAGCGAGGCGGTGAAGGTTCCGGGGCCGGCGCAGAGTATGTCGCAGGATCTGCTGACGAAGGTGAATGCGGCGCGGGCGAAGGGAAGATAAGTCGAGTCAATGCTGCGCTCAGACTTTTTCTCGCGATCTCAGCGATTTTGAAAGGTTGGTTTTCCGTGGCAAGTTATCACTCGCTCTACAATGGGAATGTGAGATGGACCAATATCGTCATATTGTCGATGGCGATTTTCGCTGTGCAATTGACGACGGCACAGGGCGCATCGTCCAGAGAGAGCGGTGCAACCATGTCTGATCGTGAAAACGATGGATTACGCGGCCCAGTGAAGTCATGGACTGTAGAGAGCACTTTCCCGGGTATGACAGATGCCGAGGGGAAAACGTCTCCCGAAGTTCGCTCGGAATCTACGACGGAATACGAAACGGCGGGACGACGGTTGGCTACCTTCCACAAAAACTCTGATGGCTCACAATGGGTGGCGCGTTACGTGTATGGCCCTTCCGGGCGATTGCTGAAAACGGCCTCGGGAGTTGAAGGGCAAGCGCTCACCGAGACTGACTATTCCTACGATCATCAAGGCCGGCTCCAGATGATTAGCGAGAGCGATAAGCCGGAGAGTGCGATCACGTTTCGCTACGACGAGCAGGGAAGAAAAAGCAAGATCGCAATCTCTCGTCCAGCGGACTACCGAGCTGATGTGGCGACTGGAGGATCCCCATTTGAGGCGGTTGAGATGGCGCCGAACCTTCCAGGTGGAGGAACAGCGACGACGATTTACGACGAACATGATCGTGCTACGGAGGTGCAGGTGCGTGATGCCAGCGGGGAGATAGTAAACAGAGCGGTTCGGACGTATGACGCACAGGGACACCTGCTCGAAGAAAAGCAGGTTCTGGATAATCCAGAGACGATGTTTCCGGCGGAAATGCGCGCGCAGCTATTGGAACAATCGGGTCTTTCCCGCGACCAACTGCAGCAGGAGATGCGTGCGCAGCTTACGAAGTTGATGGGAGGTCATTCCGGACCGTATTCGATGTCCTATAGCTACGACGACCATGGCCGCGTAACCCGCGCAAACCGGAGAATTTTCAACGAGGGACAGGAGATCGAGACTAGCTACAACGAACACGGAGACAAGGCATCGGAGATCACGCGGAGCACCGGATTGATGGGGAAAACTGATGCAACGACTCCTGCCCCCAAATTACCGGCTTACTCCGAAGCTAGCTATTCTTACAAGTATGATCAGCGCGGAAATTGGATAGAGCAGGCAATTTCGTTTCGATCGGCTCCGGACGGTGCGTTCCAATCGTCAACGACGACCAAGCGCACGTTAACCTATTATTGAGGTGGCTATGCGAGGTTTGTGGCACTGCAGCCGAACCTCAACCTCGCCCACCTAAAACCCCACAAAATAAGGCCGTGGGCTGATCGCCCACGGCTCGAGGTTTTGTACTTACCAGATCATCGTTACAACGCCCGTCATGGTGATGCTGTTTCCGTTGTGAATCAGGAAAGTGTCCGGGCTGGCGACTTGAATCTGTACCAGGTGGGAATAATCCAGGTAGAGAATGTGTGTGCCGGCGCTGCCGCTAAAGCCCGAGGTGAGAGCGGCGGCGGCGGGTGATTCGATTCCTGTCCACTCCAAAAAGCTGGAAGGAACGTGAAGCAGTGCCACTTGGCCCACACCGCGGTATCCGAGGCTGTTTTGTACACCCATGACGAGAACCGGCGTGCTGACGGCGGGCGTGACGGCGGCACTGTTGTCTCCGGCACCAAGGCTGTACTTGACCTCGGCTGCGTTGGGAGTGGTGATGGTTTGGGCAGCGTGTAGACCGACAGCCAGCGTTAAAACAGCGACGAGAGCGGTCAGGAACAGCGTGCCTAAGCGAGAAAATCTTTTATTGATCATCGTAGTCTCTCCATAGTTTAGTTGTGCCCTGAGCTATATCTCAGGGAGTTGGGGACGATCGCGCCGAGTTTTGGGCTCTCGTCGAGTGATGGTGGACGGGCAATAACTAACGAGCTTTGGTAAATAAACTCTGGGGGGTGGGAATTTTTCTAATTCTGCTGGCGGCGGTTGCCGTCAGCGATCTTGCAGATCGAAATTGTGGCGAAGGAGCAATGCATTTCCCAGCGTTCGCCGGTTCCAGAAAGCGAGTGCGATGGCGCCGCCGATCGTGAGAATGCCGGCAGCCCATTGCGTGTGACGTTCGTGGTCGACCAAAGCGTCGGGACGAATTTGTGCTCCCTGCTGCAGGGCTGCGGGCGGCATCACAAAGGCATGATTCTCGATCTTCAGACCGGGCGCGAGCAGTTCAATCGCAATCCCGGAGGCAAAGATTGCCCAAAGACTCATGCTCAGCAACGCGCGGCGGAGATTGCTCTGGGCTCGTCCTGGCTGGTCAAAATTTTTTCTGGGCAAATGTTTTCTGAGCATTGGATGTGCTCCTTCTGGGCAGATAGTGCAAGGCGGCGGGAAAACGTTTCAGAAAAAAAATAATGAGCGGTACTCGAATTAGCAATGGCAGCGCTACGTCGCCGACACATCCGAACCCGTGCGAGATCCTTCACTGCGCCGGAAAAGCAGCTGCGTTCAGGATGACGAAGAATCTGCTACAGGAGATTAAGATCGAGCCACATGCCGTCTCCTGGCTTTGATTGACTTGGTACTCTTCGCGCACGTAGGATTCTGCTCCAGCAGTTGAGCAGATCATCGCTCGCACTCGTATCGTCGAAAAGCTCTTCGAGAGGACCGGCATGCCAAATTCATTTTCCCGTTATGCAAGCGCTGGAGTAGTTTTCTCAGTTGTATGCATGGCTTTAACCACAATCATGCAGGCGCAGAGTTCACCAGGCCCGCAGCCCGTGCCAATGACTCCACCCGTTGTTGCGCCGGCGGACACGCCTTATCCCGGGACAATTTCGCTGTCCGTGGATATCACCAACGTGAACGATCGCGTGCTGAACGTGCATGAGACGATTCCGATCAAAGGCCGCGACATTACACTGCTCTACCCGGAATGGCTTCCCGGGACGCACTCGCCGTCGAACCCGATTGGCGAACTTGCGGGCCTTGTCATCACCGCGAATGGCAAACGCATTCCGTGGAAGCGCGACCGCGTAAACATGTACGCGTTCCATATCGAGGCGCCGCAGGACGCATCGGCGCTGGACATAAACTTCCAGTTCCTGGCGCCAATGGATGCAAAGCGGGGCCGCATTTCCACAAAGTTTGCCGACGTTACCTGGAACAGTGTGCTGCTCTATCCAGCGGGATACTTTTCGCGGGATATTAAATTTGAAACTGCAATCCATTTGCCGGAGGGATGGAAATTTGCCTGCGCGCTGGATGTGAAATCGCAGAACGGCAACGAGGTTCAGTTCAAAGAAACCACACTGAATACGCTGGTCGATGCGCCGCTTTATGCGGGGGCCAACTTCAAACGTTTAGATCTATCCACTGGGCCGGATAATCCGGTTTATCTCGATGTCTTCGCCGATAAGCCGGCGGATCTCGAGATCACGCCGGATGAGTTGCAATATCATAAGAATCTTGTGATCGAAGCGCAGAAGCTTTTCAACTCGCACCACTACGATCATTATGATTTTCTGTTTTCCGTGAGTGACACGATCGGCGGCAAAGGTTTGGAGCATCACCAATCGAGTGAGGATGGCTCCCCTGCCAAGTACTTTACAGATTGGAGTGCCGGCGTTGGCGGCCGAGCTCTGCTGCCGCACGAATACACTCACTCCTGGAACGGCAAGTTCCGCCGGCCAGCCGACTTGTGGACGCCCAACTTCAATGTGCCCATGCGCAATGATCTGCTATGGGTTTACGAAGGCTTGACGGACTATTACGGAAACGTTCTGACGGCGCGCTCGGGAATGCGCACTCCCGAGCAGGCCCGCGACGTATTCGCACAAATCGCTGCGTCTTTTGAAATCAGCCCGGGACGCACCTGGCGCTCTCTGGAAGACACGACCAATCAGCCGATTGTTTCTTCTCACGGAATGCTCCCGGAGGCTTGGTCGAGCTGGCAGCGCTCTTACGACTATTATCCGGAGTCCGATCTGATCTGGCTTGACGCCGACACGAAGATCCGCGAACTGAGTGAGGGGAAGAAGTCTCTTGACGATTTCGCGAAGCTTTTTTACGGGATCAATAATGGAAGCTACGTCACCGTTCCTTACACGCTCGAGGATCTGGTGAAAGCGCTGAACAGCGTGCAACCGTTTGATTGGGCGGGATTCTTCCGCACGCGCGTGTATGAGGTCAGCGCGAAAGTTCCGGAGAACGGATTTACGCAGGGCGGCTATCGACTGGTCTACAACGATAACGAGCCGGAGTGGCTGAAGAAATCGGAGAGCTCTCGCGGAGTGAGCTTCGCCACCTCGCTGGGATTCTCAATGAAGTCAGAGAGCGGCTCTGAGTCGCATGGCGGCCTCGAGAATGTTTGGTGGGAGAGTCCGGCGTATAAAGCGGGAATAACGCCAGATATGCAACTGCAAGCGGTGAATGATCAGAAATACACTGCTGCGCTGCTGCGCGAAACCATTCTCGCGGCGGAAAAAAGTAAGGAGCCGATCAAACTGTTGCTCAAGCGTGGCGATGAGTTTATTACCGTATCTCTCGACTACCACAACGGAATGCGATACCCGCATCTGGAGCGAGTGGAAACGACGCCTGATCGTCTGGATGCGATACTCGCGCCGGCGAAATAGAAGTTAATCGATCAATTGCGTTCTGGAGGCACTCTGGCAACTACGGTTGTCCCATCCGCTTACGCTCCATCTCCTGCACCGGGACGCCGCTATGACCATCTGTTTTTTTCGGGCATGGCGTTGCTGATTCTGGTTACTGTTTTTATCGGCTTTGGCCGCTCGTATTATCTTGCGGGAGTTTTTCAAGCACCGCTGCCAAACCGGCTGGTGCACATTCACGGCGCCATCTTCACCTGCTGGATTGTTCTGCTAATCGCGCAAACGCTGCTGGTATCGGCGCACCGGGTGGATATTCACCGTAACCTGGGGCTGGTCGGCTTCGGGCTGGCCTGCATTGTGCCGGTGGTCGCGATTCTGGCGGCGATCGACTCGATGGTGCGGCATGCGAGCCGGCCGGGTGCGCTGGCTTTTTTCGCCGTTCCTACTTTTGACATTCTGGCTTTTGTGCCGCTGATTTTTTTCGCATGGAAGTATCGCTGAATGCGGCGACTCACAAGCGGCTGATTCTTCTGGCTACCATTGCGATTCTCGACGCGGCAGTGGCGCGCTGGCCAGTTCATGTCAGCTGGTGGGGCCTGCATCCCTCGGAGTGGACAACTGATTTGTTCCTGCTACCGCTGTTCGCTTACGACCTTTTTTCGATCAGGAAAATTCATCGTGCCACGCTTTGGGGCAGTGCGGTGTTTCTATTTCTCCAGCACATCCGGGGGCCGATTGGGCAGAGTCATCTCTGGCAGACGTTTGCGGCGTGGGTGCAGCACGCGGCACGGTGAGGCCGCCGGGGCAAGGATAGTTAATGCAATCAGCTGCTAGGGCGATAGGATGCCGCTCGATGGGTCAATGCATTATGAGAGAGGGGCCGATCTGCGGAATGCGGCACCTCAGAACGGAAGGAACAGATAGCAAAATCGGCTGAGGAATGACACTTTACCTTGAGGGAAAGACTCCGTTGAACGCGAATGATCTTTCCCCCAAGGAGGCAACTGCATGAGTCGCGAGATCAAGTATATCGGCATGGACGTGCACAAGGAAGCGGTGGTGATCGCTGTCCTCAGTGGCAGTGGCAAGCTGGAAATGGAGTCGATCGTGGAAACCAAAGCCAGCAGCATTCTGCAGTTTATCCACGGTCTGCGGGGCGAGTTGCATGTGACCTGGGAAGAAGGGACCTGGGCGAGCTGGCTCTACGATCTGCTTAAGCCGCAAGTGCAGGAAGTGCTGGTCTGCGATCCGCGGCGCAATGCGTTATTAAAGGAAGGCAACAAGAGCGACAAGATCGATGCGCGCAAGCTGGCCGACTTGTTACGCACGGGAATGCTGCGGCCGGTCTATCACGGAGAACATGGACTGCGGACGCTGCGCGAACTGGGGCGCAGTTATCAGAGCCTGGGCCAAGATCTGAACCGAGTGATGAATCGGATCAAAGCTCTGTATCGCAGCTGGAGCATCCCTTGTGCCGGTACCCAAGTCTATGCTCCGCGTTATCGGGAACAGTGGCTCCAGAAGATCGAGCATGCCGGCGTGCGCCGGCGCGCCGAGATGCTCTATCAACAGTTGGATGGATTGCAGACCTTACGACGAACCCTGCGTCCCGAGTTATTGGCGGAGAGCCGGAAACATAAAGCCTCAAAACTGCTGCGCCAGATTCCCTGCATCGGTCCGATCCGAGCCGCCCGCTTGATCGCGTTGATGCAAACGCCGCATCGCTTCCGTAGCAAACGGCAACTCTGGACCTATAGTGGGCTGGGCATTGAGACCCGTGACAGTGCGCAATATCGCTACGTGCACGGACAACTGCAACGTACGAAAAAACCGCAACAGATTCGCGGTCTCAATCAGAATCACAACCACGAGATGAAAGAGATCTTCAAGGGCGCCGCCACCCGAGCCAGCTGTGGGGTAGGGCCGTTGCGCGATTTCTATGCGGCTTTGCTGGAGAAAGGGATGAAGCCGGAGATGGCGCGCCTAACGTTAGCCCGCAAGATCGCGGCCATTGCCTTGACACTTTGGAAGAAGGAGGAACGTTTCGACGCTGAACAACTGAAGCCGCAAGCAGCTTGAGCGCCGCACCAACTCAGGTGATCCGCCAGGTTCTCTTGCCTCGGTGGTGGCCCATCGTTCTGCGACGCTCGGGTTCGAGGGAGAGTATCCAAGCGCTCATTAGGCGTTCGGGTGCTGGAATCAGCACCCAGTCTCCGGGTCAATCCTATGCCCCCTCGGATAACCCAAAAAAGCCATAGGCCTCGAGCCTCACATAGGATGATGGTTGGCACTTTAGCCAACGGTGGGCTTGCGCAGCTTCGCAACGAATGGTGTCGGGACCGCGGCATGAAACCACTCAAGGAAGACCAGCAACTGCGATCCCTATCCCGGTCGCACTCTGTGGCGCGTCAGGCGTTAAAACCAAAATCCTCCCACGAAGAAGAAGGGGCCTGGATGCAAGCACCGATTTCGAGGTCTCACGGGAGGAGTGGAGAAGTGTTTTTGCTTGACATCCTCTCTCATAGGATGAGTGATATGGCGATTTTGCGACAGCTGTCAGATCGAACCCGGACTGCGATGCGGTCCACGCCATTCATGAATCGTGTATCACTGTCAAAAGGGCCGGGACTGGCCCTCTACTGACCTGTGCGCAGAGTTAGGAAAGAACCGGCCCTACGTAGAGAAGAAGATGGGTTTGACAATCAGGTGTATGATGTTGAACGCCACTTTTTGACCCCTCGGCCAGCAAGGAGTTCAGGTCATGAAACCCTTCGCAGTTGCGCTTTTTCTGCTGTTTCTCTCCGTCCCGTCGTTTGCAAATTCGGTAACAATGTATAACTACGGATACGAAATACGACAGCCCGCTAACAGGTTCTCTATACTCATGGTTCCGGGACAAGAGCAACTCTTGTATTCCCAGCGTCCATTCCCTTGGGGGCCCACTACATCTATACTTTTTTTCGGAGTGTTTGATTCTCCGATTTCCAGCATGTCGTGGACGTTCACTTCTCTCGATACGGGGTCCGTTACAATTACTTTTCCAGCCCAGAGCTGCTCGTCAAGTTGCACAGACTACGGCTCTTTCCTCATTCCGACAGATGGTAGCAACCATGGCCCTTTCCTCGGTTCGCTGACCGTGAATGTTAATGGGACCACACAGAAATACAATTTCCAATACCTGATCCCCGTGCCTGAGCTGAACACTCTTCTGTTTCTTGGCAGTGGGTTGGCGGCGATTGGATGGCGTCGGTACAAAGGGTTGGGTGCGCTCACTGGTAAAAGCAAATTGTGCAAATGATCGCCGGCTCTTTCAACCAAGGTATTCTTTTTGCTCGATCGTCAAGCTAAGTGCTGCGAGATTGGCGTGTATTCGTTCGGCGTGAGTGGTGGCTCGCCCGAAAACGAGCACCGCGAATAAGCGCACTTCGTGAAAGCCAGAACTTGACTATTGGCGTTTTTGAACCTGTGGCGAACATTGTTAAGGGACAGAAGTGTCCGTTCTTCAGCGTCCGGCCGGCGTTGTCGGGCGCTCTCGTAATTTGCCGATTATCTCTTGAGGTACGTCCCCAATGGGGATGGTTCCCGCCGGCCACAGGCTTAGGTAGGCTCCGTTTGGCCGACCATAGTTGACTGGCGAGAAGCCCGTTTCTGGCTAGTTTTCTGTTTACCGACCTTTCGTCGCAAGCGCATTGATTGGGCGAAATCCACCACTCCTGGCCGAAATCAGCCAGTGTAAGTCAATCAAAAGAACGGAACTCTTCCGCATTCCCAGTGTTCAAGCTACTAACGGGAATTTTGGGGAGGCATCTATTATGAAAACCAAATTGTCGACAGCGCTTCTTACAGCGGTATTGACGAGCGCAATGGCGCTGGGGACTGGGACTTCCTTGTGGGCGCAGGACCAGTCGATGGCCAAGCCCTCAGCAGGCGTAAGCGTTCAACTGGATCAAGGACCACCGCCAGAGCAGGCCGCGCCCCAGTACAACGCGCCGCAGTACAACGCTCCGCAATACAATGCGCCGGACCAGAGCGCGCCTCCGGAGGTCGCGCCTCCGCCGCCGCAAGATCAAGATGCATACCGGGACCGTGCTTATCAGGATCAGGGGCAGGCGCCTGCGCCTCCGATGGGACCGAACCAACCCGCGTACACATCGTTACCTCCGGAGCAGTTGAATAAGCTGGTGGCTCCGATTGCGTTGTATCCTGACGCGCTCGTGGCGCAGATACTGGCCGCGTCCGCGTACCCAACGCAGATTGTAGAGGCGGACCGGATGGCACGGGAGAACCCGGGCCTGAAGGGGCAAGATCTGGCCACGGAAGTGGACCGGCAGGATTGGGATCCGAGCGTGAAGTCTCTGGTGGAGTTTCCCACAGTGCTGGCGAACCTGGACAAGAATTTGTCGTGGACCTCTGAGTTGGGCGAAGCCTATCAGAACCAGTCGGATGACGTGATGCAGGCGGTCCAGTATATGCGGCACAAGGCTTACGACGCGGGCAATCTGCGGACTACGCCTCAAGAGCGCGTGTATGAGCAGGGGCCGGATGTAGACATCCAGCCGGCTGATCCGGATGTGGTGTATGTGCCCACTTATAACCCGGCGTATGTATACGGATATCCCGTGGGCCTTTGGCCTGGGTTCTATCCGTGGTGGGGAGTTGGATTTGGCGGCCCGTTCATTTCGTTCGGCATCGGCTTTCCGATCGCGCCGTTCTTCGGGTTCGGGTGGGGATGGCATGGATGGGGAATCGGATGGGGATTCCACGGTGGAGTCTTCTTCGGCGGCCACCCTTGGGGATACCGTGGCGGAGCGTTTTATAACCATGCCGCGTTTGTGCACGGAAATTATCGAGGATTCTCCTCCGCGCGCGGCGGATTCGGAGCGCGCGGGTATGCGGGTCGCGGGTACGGCTCAACCGCAGGTCGCGGATATGCCGGCCATGGATATGGCAGTCACGGATATGCCGGTCACGGATATGCGGGCGCATCTCGCGGCTATGCGGGGGCGTCGCACGGCTTCGCCGGCAATCGCGGAGCAGCTGTTAACCGCGGCGCTGCAGGGAACCGAGCCTACGCAGCCAACCGAGGATTCTCTGGCGGCAACCGCGGTTTCGCTGGACGCGGATCCAGCGCACCGCGGGCAGGTGGTTTCAGCGGCAGCCGAGGCAGTGCGTCGCACGGATTCTCTTCGCATGGAGGCTCCGGCGGTTCGCACGGTGGCGGGCACTTTAGTGGCGGACATGCCAGCGGTGGACACAGCGGCGGCGGTGGCGGTCACAGTGGTGGCGGACACGGCGGCAGGCGCTAACTGTTCCGCATAGTCGTCACCGTTCCGCTCAAGTCGAAGGCCCCGCTCTCACGAGCGGGGCTTTCTTTGTTCGGACAATCTGGGTCGCGGGTGTGCCCGTCACCGATAGAACTTTCTATCCGATTCGGGCCGACGAAGATTTCATCGCGGTTCAGATCGTCCAGCGGCCCGCAGCGAGCGACGTTTGGACAATTTACGTAATTCGATCAAATTCGTTAAGAAGTTTTCGAGAGCGATCCAGCAACCTTGAACAACTTGGGTCACTTGGGCAATGTGAGTGGCTAGTGCGATTAGGATTCGTCAAAAATGTCAGCTTACAAAATAGGGGAAGAGTTATGCCGCCTCAACCTGCGCTCGCACGAGAAACTCCTCTAAATTAAACGGCAAGCCGTTTTGAAGGGACGCCGACCGGCATCCAGTTCAAATCAATTTTGGCAACGACCTTAAAAGCATTCTCACTTAGCTCTCCACCGGTCCAGGCGGGTCGCAGCATCGTCTCCAAAAACCACAACATGGCGCAGCGGTGAGAGACGGCTCGAATATCTGCGCCGGGCTGGCAAACTTGTTTCCAGACATCGACTTCGACGGCCACCCCGCGACCGCCATTCTGTGAGTTCAACTCACGGCCGTAATTCCACATCGCCCTTATGTCAGCCGCATCTACTACGGGGACTGGTTCGCCGGCTTTTCCGGTGAAGAAATCCATTTCGCTCATTTTCCAGCTCCGCAACCATCATAAGCGTCCGCGTGCTTTCGTCGCAGACAAATAAAACCTCGTCTCAATTATGTTCTTAAAAATGAGGGAGCGGAGTTCCTGATAGTGCTGATTGGATGACCGTACCTGCGTAAGCCAAGTCCGACGAAACCGGAGTGGTGAAGTTCAGCGATCCGCGCCAGCTCTCGGGAGCCTCGGGGTGGACGCCGGTGAAGATTACGAATCCGTTGCCGGATTGGCCTTCGGCTATTGCCGGGGTGCCATCGGGAAATTTGGCGACCACATCGCCCCATCCGGAAAGCTGAGGACCATCCTGCCAGTAAACATCCAGCGACGTGCCAGCAGGGAAAGAAAGTTCGACTGGCTCTAAATGGATTCCCTTGTATTCATCGACGTAAAAATCGAACGAGACGCCGGCGGTGAGATCGACTCCGTTGTATGTGGAGTATCCGCCGAAGAATGCGCCGGCGCAAAGTCCCAGGTAATGGACGCCGTAATCCTGCACTGCGCCTCGGATGATTGATGTAGTAGCGGCGGTGAGATTCTCGCCAATGGTGATCGAGTTTCCGCCGGGAATGATGATCAGCTTGTATCCCGCCAACTGTGGTTCGGTCATCGCATTCAACTGGGTTGCGTCGGCAGTTAAATAGCCGATGCCTAACGTGGCGAGAACCGCTTCGACCGCCAGGACATCTGAGGAGGTGCCGATTCCATTGTAGAGAAGCACGGGTTCAGCCGCGGGTATCGCGGCGGGCAGCGCCGCAGGTGGCAGCATCGCAGCAGCCTGCTCAGCCGCTTTAGATCCGCACGCAGTGAATCCGATTGAGGCTGCGAGCGAAGCGATCACCAGGATCAAGTGTGGTGCACTCGAAAGGAATCGAATCAAACAGGAATGCACAGGCCTGCCTCAGATCGTCCGGCATAATTTGGTCCGGCACATGTAGACGGGGCGCTCCCGTAAGCGGAGAGAGCACAGGGCAGGCTGTGGTTTCCCTCTCACGGGTTCATAGAGGGATTTTCGTCCCTGGTGATAAAGGAAGTCAAGCGTGGGAACTAACAACTACTATTTCAGCTTCACGAAGAGTAGAACGAAGATCGACCATACGCCAACGGTGACCGGAAACTGCACAATGGCGGCCTCGCGCACTGCGCCGCCCCGGGGCAGCGTATACGTAAGGAACATCATTGCCAGAGCGGTGAGCACGCCCAGAATCAGTTTGCTTGTCCACTTCATGGGTGTTTGACCTCGCTTTTCTCTTATCCCGACCTATCTGCTCGGAGGCGGGGAGTATACGCCTCAAAAGGCTGTGGAACAAGCGGCCTTCACATGGCTGCTTTAGGCGCAGTTCATCGATTCAGTTCTGATTTGAATCGGCAATTTCGAGCCAACTACGATTCGGAAAGAGGCTAAATCTCAGGTAGTGGCGCGTCGCGTTTCAGCGCATTGCCCCGCAACTTTTTTCCCTGCAGATCGCACTCATGATTCCAAGCAGTCCGGTTCCGAAGAGGAGCCAAATACCTGGCTCGGGAACTACAGTTTTGCCAACCACTTCGAAAGCACCGGATGAGACCTCCGTGGTAAGCCAAGCGCCTCCAAAGTTGACAGCGCCCAGGCCAGTGGCGCCGGTAGAGTTCACGTTCCAGACAGCTTGCGTGTTCGCTGCAAACGGGGCCGTCACCAACCAGTACGTCTGACCTTTTTGCAGCACGATCACATCGGCGAAAGTCATGGTTTGCACGATGCTGCTGGTTGTCCCGAGTTGCGGCAATCCAAGGAAAGACCACGATGCGAGGGTTTTTCCGGGAGCGCCGCCGATGCTGGTATCCAAACTTATCGTGACACCATTCGAGCCGGTAACCGATCCCAGCGCCATCGTAATTGCTGATAAATCAAATTTGGCATTCGCGGTAAATGCCTCGCCCCATTCAACGAAGCCGGGCGTGGAGTTTGTTCCTCCGATCGCGAGCCCGGTTTTAGCGTCGTAGCTATGGCCAGTACCGAAGTCGTTGAAGATGATCGAGTCGGCTCTCGACGCGAAGGGAAAAGCGGCCATGAGAAGAAGAAGAAAAAGCGCGGAGCGTGAGATGTTTTTGGTTTTCATGAGGAGTGAACTTCCTTATCTGCGATCTGCTCGAGCGGTAGAGAAGTGTACTGTTCCCGGTAGACCGAAAACAAGTGCCGAAAACGGCACCAGCGTCATGGCGCAGAGCTCAGAAAAGCTGGAGCAGAAGTGAACTCCGGAACTTCTAACTGTGAAGCAGGTGCTCGCACGATCTGGGAATCGGCCGCATTCTTTACGGTTTGATCAACTCTTCGGAGAGTAAGTGGGCTTTCATGGCAAGACTGTGGCCGCGCTCCAAATCCTGGTCGGCAACGGCGGACTTGGCTTGATCCATGAACTGTTTGATCTGGGTCACCATATCCTGCTGGCTGGGGGTGAGCTGGCGTCCGGCGAGCTTCTTCAGATTCTCTTCGGTTTCGGCCCTCAGTTGTTCCGTAGTGTAACGCTGCTGTGAGGCTTGCTGATCGGATGTGCCCCGGGTCAATTCAATCGTAGGCTCGTCCGATCCTCCATCTTTTACGACAACTTTCGGAGGAGGGCAGGGATTTTTCGCATTGGCTGTTGTGGGCGGAGCAGAGTGGGCGGTCCCTGGAGCGGCGCTGGTTGAGCCGGCAGTTCCATTTGGAGAATTGCCCGGCGGCTTCAGCGGGGCGGGAGATGGCGAGCAATCTGGAGTGCTGGTTTTCTTGTGATGCGGGCGCTTCTTGGCGGGAGCGGGAGAATTTTGTGGCTGCGGTGAAGAAGCGGGAGACGCGGGTTGAGGATTTGTGCTGGGCGCGGGCTTCGCCTGCGATGGTGGCGGGGTATTTTGCTCTTGAGTCGCGGGTTCGCGAAGGCTCGGAGGAGATCCGAAAGCCGGATCAGCTGTGCCCGAACCAATCATGAGAAAAGCGGAAAGCGAAAGGATTGCGGCCAGAGTCATATTTCAATCCTAGACTTTCAATGCCAGGGGCTGCGAAGACTGTCTAAATCTTACGCTCTAAGCACGGCGATGAAAACTGTGCAATGCGGGTACAGGGGCTGAAGCCCAACCAATTTCGGGCAGGTTAGGCGGCGCTGAAGCGGCTCTTCCACGTTCCAATCAAGCACGTGATAATCAGCACCTTAAGTCAGGCTCTCGGTTCTGTCAGCAAATTTTCCAGGTGGATTGGTTCGGAGTCGAGTTGAGAACCGACCAGCGGCAGGCGGAAACGGAATGTTGTGCCTTCGCCTTGCTGCGATTCGAATTCTACCGAACCGTGATGCCAGTCCAGAATCTGGTAAGTTTGCGCCAGACCGATGCCGTTGCCATCTTTTTTGGTGGTGAAATAAAGCTCGAAAATCTTTTCGTGCATATCTTGCGCGATGCCAATACCGCGGTCGCTGATCTCGGCCACCACTCCATTGCCTTCGCGGTGCGCCGAAATAATGAGTGGACCACCATCGGGCATGGCTTGCACTCCGTTGAGGACTACGTTGAGCAGGGCTTGCTTCATTAGATCGAGATCGGCGTTGACAGGAAGCGGTTCACCGGGCATGCGGCGCCGGATTTCGATATTGTGCTGCGCCGCGTCGGGAGCCGCGAGCAAAGCGACTTCGTCGAGCAGGCGGCGAAGGTCGACTTCGACTAGATGGAGTTCACGGGTGCGCATGAAGTCGACCAGCGTTTGCACGACGCGATCGAGCCGCTGAATCTCGCTGCCGATAATGTCCATGTGGCGGCGAGTGTCGGGATCCAGTTGCGACAGTTTGTTCTGCAGGAGCTCAAAGTGAAGAACGATGGCGTTGATGGGATTTTTTACTTCGTGAGCCACGCCCCCGGTAACGCGGCCGCTGGCGGACAGGCGGCGTGACATCTCGATCTCGTCGCCGATACGGCGAACGGATTCAGCGTCGCGCATGATGAGCAGAGCGCCGATCTGCGTGCCTTTTTCCTGAACGAAATCCATAGAGACCTGAACTCGGCGGCCGCCGGCGGCGCTGAATTCGCGCTGCG
Organism: uncultured Acidobacteriaceae bacterium; assembly: GCA_963836305.1. Lineage (GTDB taxonomy): Bacteria > Acidobacteriota > Terriglobia > Terriglobales > Acidobacteriaceae > Sulfotelmatobacter. The sequence goes on from CAWIJP010000020.1 coordinate 76,661, forward strand.
AGAGCGGCCGCTTGCGCTCGAACGCGTCAAGCACCATGGGACCGAGGAAAGAATCCGCAGAAAAAATTTCGTTCGCGGTTCGTCCCAGCAACTCTCCGCGCGGGCGGCCGAGAAACCGTTCTACGGGAGCGCTCACCAACACGACACGAGAGTCACGGGTGAAGAGCATCAAGCCGTCCTGCAGCTTGGACATGAGCTGGTCTACGTTGTCTTTCAATGCAGAGAATATTTCCTTGGTGTCGCGGATCTGGCGTCCCAGGTTCGCGATCTTTAGAGTGACCAGCCCGAATTCATCGTGTTCAGATTCGTTGCCTGAAAAGTCTTCGCTTGTCCCTAAGCTGACGTTGTCGAGGTTGCGGCTGATCTGTTTGAGTGGGCCCAAGGCCAGGTTGGAGATCATCGCCGCGAGCAGCAATGAAGCGAAGATGGATGCGATCGAGAAATACAGAGCGTGCATGAGCCGGGGTGTGAGTTCGTTTCGCAGAAAGACGGTGGAGACGCCGATGCGGATCGTGCCAAAAGGCTCTCCGTTCAACTGCAGCGGATAACTCACGTCATAAACCGCCGCCGGGCGGTAGACGAGGCGAAGTTGCTCGCGAAAGCGCGCAGTGGTGACGCTGTGAAAATCCGGCCTTTGCGGAACTGGCTTGCCCACCAGTTGAGCATTGGAGTGGAGCAATGCTTTTCCGTTGGTATCAGCTACCGACGCGTCATAAATGTAAGGCCACAGCGCGGTATCAGACTCTAGGTTATTCAGCAGATTCGTATCCATGGGCAGATATTCGGCGAGGGCGCGCCGCACGGCCACAGGATCATCGGTATCGACGCGAGTGCTGCTGAGGTCGGGCAAATCGTTTTCAGCGAAGTACGCCAGTTGCTGGGTGAGGCGGTCGGCGCTCTCGTAGGTGCTGTTGATGCGCTGGCGCAGGATCTGCGAGATATAAAGATAGGAAAATGCTGCCACCATCACGGTGACCATGAAGGTGATGGCGAGAACGATGATGGCTTTACGTCGCATGCCGAAGGTAGAAGATCGAGAGCTGGCGCCAAAAATATCCAGGATGCCGCGGAATTATTGCGCTTCTTCTTTGGCGGCGTCTGCGTCCGCCGTGTTACCACCGTACTCCTTAAGCTTATTATGCAGGGTTTTCAGGCTAATACCTAAAATTTCCGCAGCTTTCGTTTTGTTGTTGCTGGTGGATTCCAGCGTTTTGAGAATCAGCATTTTTTCCGCTTCACCCACGGTGGTGCCGACTCCGAGGCGGATCGCGTCAGGATCGTTGGCGCTGGTGCGCTGAATGGCGTGGCCGAAACCGGGCGGCAGGTGTTTGGTCTCGATCATACCGCTATCGCAGACAATCACGGCGCGCTCAATAGTGTTGCGCAACTCGCGGACATTTCCCGGCCAGGTGTAGTTGTTAAACAGATTCATCACGGCTTCGCTGACGGCACCGACCTTGCGGCCATGCTTGGTGCTCATCTCGGAGACTAGAAGCTGGACTAGATCAGCGATGTCTTCCTTATGCTCGCGCAGGGGCGGCATATGGATATTGAATACATTGAGGCGGTAATAAAGATCGCTGCGTAACTCCCCGGAAGCGACTGCATCGTCGGGAGTTTTGTTGGTGGCGGCGAGCACGCGGACGTCGACTGAGGTTTCTACCTTGCTTCCCAAGCGGCGCAGCTTGTGATCTTCGAGAACGCGCAGCAGTTTTGCCTGCGTGCCCACCGGCATCTCGCCGATTTCGTCGAGCAGGATGGTGCCGCCTTCGGCCAGCTCGAAGCATCCGGTGCGGCGTTCCAAAGCGCCGGTGAAAGCACCTTTTTCGTGGCCGAAGATTTCGCTTTCGATCAGCGTTTCTGGAATTGCGGCGCAATTGATGGCGACAAACGGTCGCTCGCGGCGCGGGCTGAGTTGGTGGATAGTGCGCGCCACTAATTCTTTTCCGGTGCCACTGGCTCCGGTGATCAGCACCGAAGCAGTGCTGGGCGAGACCAATTCGATCAGGCGGAAGATTTCCTGCATCTTGCGCGAGGTTCCTCGCAACTGACCGAGGGAACCGGAATCGCGCAGGCGGCGCCGAGTGCTTTCGAGTTCGGCGCGGGTACCGAGAAGGGCCGAAGCATTCTGCAACATGGCGCGCAGACGCTGGGTGTCGATCGGCTTGGTGATGTAGTCGTAGGCTCCCAGGCGCATGGCCTGCACCGCGCTGTCGATGGTGCCCTGGGCGGTAACCAGAATTACCGCCATGGCTTGAGCCTGGTCCGCCAGCCGTTGCAGCAGTTCGATGCCGCCCATGCGCGGCATCTTGAGGTCGGTAATGACGATAGAAGGGTTCCACCGGGCGGCTTTTTCCAAGCCGTCGGAACCATCGGTGGCGGTTTCAGCGCGATAGCCCCAGGAGGAAACTAGTTCGGCTAGCCCGGTGCGCTCGTTCTCTTCGTCTTCGACGATCAGTATTTTTTCTTGGCTCATTCCTTGATTCTTGTTCGACCCCTTGGTCGCGGTGGTTGCGGTCTTTAACTCGAAGTACAAACATACGCGGCTCGCTTACGGTGGGCAAGGCGGGCAAGCGATGGCTTGCTGACTTCAATATGTGGCCTGGAAACTGAATCTGTATTATTTCATGTCAATTTGAGACAACACCCGCAGCGTGAAAATTTTCATCGCGTCTTGAAAATCACTTTCGCTTTGAGATTACGGTGCGTTAGAATTACGGGTCTCAAAATACGATCCTAAATTATGCTTTCAACCCTGCGGAGCTTTTAGCTATCTCACCAACCCCGACTAGCAGGTGAAGCGTGTGTAGAAATATGGAGGAAAGAATGTCACTCAGTTCTAAGTTCAGCAAGAGCAGACTATTCATGGGTCTGTTGGCTATTCTGGCAGTATCACTTATCTCTCTCCCGGCGTTCTCGCAGAGCGACGCAAATCCGAAATGGGATTTGTTTGTGGGATATCAGTGGCTGCATCCCGGCGGCACGGTACCTGGAGCCTTCGGCAATTTCAACAGTCCTACCCCTTATCAGATTCCTGACATGGCGCCGGGATTCGGTACTGCGCTTACTTACAACTTCGATCCCCATTGGGGCGCGGAAGCCGATTTCGGTCATAACTGGGGGAGCGGTAATTACGAGGCTACCGGATCGATCGGTCCCCGATTCATCTGGCGAACGGACAGTGCGAATTACTTTTTGCACACTCTCATCAGCCTCAATCGAGTATCGGTAAACGGACTGAACGCGCAGAATGGTATTGGAGCCATCCTGGGCGGCGGCATGGATTTGCCCATTAAGAAATGGCTCGCTTTCCGGCTGTTTGAAGCTGACTACGTTTGGACGGAGCACAACTACAGCGATTTTGTCGCTCCCTTGCCGGACGACAGTTTGCGGCACTCTTCTTTCAATGGAGTTCGGCTGCGCACCGGGCTGGTATTCAGCTGGGGCGGAGCGCCGGCGGTCACGCCGACGGCGAGTTGTTCAGTCCAGCCTACGGAAGTGATGGTGGGCGAGCCGGTCACGGCGACGGTTACGACCAGCAACTTCAATCCCAAGCACACGGTCACTTACGCGTGGAGTGGCAATGGTGGCCAGGTCACCGGGAAAGATACCACTGCGCAGATTGATACCAAGGACGCAGCGCCCGGAAGCTACACCGTCACCGTGCACGTGACGGATGCGAAGATGAAGAACAATGGGGAGGCGAGCTGCACGGCGAACTACACCATCAAGCCGTTGCCGCCGAAGAATCCGCCGACCATGAGCTGCACGGCGAGTCCCTCGAGCGTGCAAGCGGGTAGCAGCGTAACCGTAAGCTGCAGCTGCACCAGTCCTGACGGCGTACCGGTTACGGTCTCGAATTGGACCGCAAGCGGCGGCACTATCTCCGGAAGTGGCAGCACCGCGACTCTTTCGACGAACGGAGCACAACCGGGCACGATTACGGTGTCCGCAACCTGTACCGACTCTCGCGGTTTGACGAGTCAGGCTTCGACGCAAGCGACGGTGGAAAATCCGCCGCCTCCGCCGCCGAAGGCCGCTAAACTCAGCCAGTGCGACTTCCCGAATGAGAAGAAGCCCTGGCGCGTCGACAACACTTGCAAGGCTATCCTGGATGATGTGGCCAAGAACCTGCAACAGAACCCGGACAGCAAGCTGGTGATTGTGGGCAACGCAGAGCCGACAGAGAAGCGGAAGAATCTTGCGGCGGAACGCGCCGTCGATTCCAAGTTCTATCTGACGGAAGGCGAAGCGCAACAGCACATCGATCCCAGCCGCATCGAGGTTCGCACCGGCAGCGGTGGAACCAAGACGGCCGAGTACTGGATCGTGCCCTCGGGCGCGACCTTCGATTCGACGGGAACGGAATCCGTGGATGAAGCGAGGATCAAGGCGATTCCGGATCATCCCAAGCCGGCAGCTCATAAGAAGGCGGCCGCCAAGAAAGCGCAGTAGTTTGCAGAGACGTGAGAGGGCCGGTCGGGAAATCGACCGGCCCTTTTTTCTGCGTGTCCTTCAGTAACTTGCTGGGTATAGGCTGGCCTGTCAGGCTAGCTTTCGCATCTAAACTTTTTCGAATGTGGGGCTGAAAATCACTATGAAATCCGCTTCAGTTAAGTTACTGATCTTGTTGCTGTTAGCTTCCATGTGCGCGTTCGCTTCGGGAGCCCGCCAGTGGTCGGTTCTGGGTCCGGATGGCGGCGATGTCCGCAGCCTCGCTTATGATCCACAGAATCCGGATCACATCCTTTTGGGAACCAGCACTGGGGTCATTTTCGCCTCAGCTGATAATGGGCATAGCTGGTCGAGGTTTGCCAAGCTCGGTGCCGGGGATGATTACGTCCTCGACCACATCGTGTTTGATCCGCAGAATTCGAAGCACATTTTCGTCTCAGCCTGGAGCGTGCAGGACCAGATGGCGGGCGACATTTTCCGCACTCGCAACGGCGGCAAGGACTGGGAAGCTCTGGCGGGAATGCACGGCAAGTCGGTGCGCGCCATGGCAGTTTCGGCGTCTGATAACAAAGTTGTAGTGGCGGGCGCTCTGGATGGCGTCTACCGCAGCAACGATGGCGGCAACAACTGGCAGAAAATCTCGCCGAGCGACGGGATCGTTAAGAACATTGAATCGATTGCGGTTGATCCGAAAGATCCGAACGTGGTCTACGCTGGAACCTGGCACCTGGCATGGAAAACCAGCGACGGCGGCGCCAACTGGCAGCACATTAATAAAGGCATGATCGACGATTCCGATGTTTTCTCGATCATCGTCAGCGCGGCCAATCCTTCTGAAGTTTTCGCCAGCGCCTGCTCGGGCATTTACAAGAGCGTAAGCGGCGGCGAGCTGTTCGACAAAGTAAAGGGCATTCCTTTCACCGCGCGACGGACTCGCGTTCTGCGACAAGATTCGAGCAACCCGGCGATCGTTTATGCCGGAACCACAGAAGGTTTGTGGAAGAGCGTGGACGAAGGCAAGAACTGGAAACTGGCAAGCAGCCCGGAAGTGGTAGTGAACGATGTTCTAGTCGATCCGCGCAACTCGCAACGCGTGTTGCTTGCAACCGACCGCAGCGGCGTGCTGGCCAGCGACAATTCGGCCGTGACTTTCACTTCATCGAACCATGGATATTCTCACCGTTACGTGAGCGCTATCCTGGCTGACGAGAAAGAACCGAATACGATCTACATCGGACTGGTGAATGACCGCGAATTCGGCGGCGTGTTCTTTACTCACGATGGTGGACAGAACTGGCAGCAGAAGAGCTCGGGTCTGGACGGGCGCGACGTATTCACGCTGAAACAGGCGAGCAACGGCACTCTAATCGCGGGAACCAACCGGGGCGCATTTGAGCTTCTTCCCGGCACTTCGAGCTGGCACCCGATTAACGAAGTCGTGATCGAAAAGACGATTTCGCGTACGGTGACGTTGAAGAGCGGAAAAAAGAAGCATGTAACTTCCATCGTCAGCAGCCATTCCGTGATGGAAGGCCGAGTGAACGATGCGGATCTGAATTCGCCGCGCTGGTTCGAAGCTACCTCGGCGGGGCTGTTCACCAGCAAAGATCACGGCAAGATCTGGATGGGCGGTCCGGTAGAAGGCGAGAAGGATTTCGTTGCGGTGCAGGCGCAGGATGGCCTGGTGGTCGCCGCGACCCGGTCCAAGGTGCTGGTTTCGCAGGATGAAGGAAAAATCTGGCAGGCTGCGGTACTGGCCTCCTACCCCATCAACATCCGCAACGTGACCGTGACCCCGGATGGACAAGTTCTGGTGGCGACGCGCGAAGGCGTTTTCCATAGCACGGATTCCGGCAAGAGCTGGAACCATGTGCTTACCGGCCTGCCTGATAAGGACATCACTTCGGTGGCCTACGATGGAAGCCACAAGCGTCTGCTCGCGACCAGCGGCCAGACTGGCGTGGTTTTCGAGAGCACTGACGGTGGCAGCAGCTGGCAGCGTGGACCGGATGCCGGATACCCGCTGCGCCGCATCAGCGTGGTACACGGCCGCTACGTGGCGGCGACGCCGTTTGATGGTGTGATCGCGCAGCCGGAGAACGAATCGCAGAGCGCGAACGCCGGAGGCGGATCGAACTAACTCGCGGTTCTCGCTAAAACTTTCGCGGAGAGCGTCATGCTCTCCGCGATTTTTTTGTGAGAGGCTGCTGTTTTTCTTTCCTTTGTCTTGAAGTCCCGAAGCCAAGCGTTCAAGTATTGTTTTTCGAAATGTGGCCTTCGTGTGACGGCAGCGGACAATGGCGAGAGATTCTGTATCGGTTTCGATTGAACCAGCGGTAACCCGACCAAAGCAGCCAATTTAAACCCGGCAGGCTGAAGATTGCGTAGAAAGGCCATGCCCACCATATTCTCCGTGCTACGTAGAGATAGGCGTTCGCACCCGATTCCTGTTGGCCGCTGCGCGTCAATACGCGTATATCGTCGAGCAACTCTTCCTGTCTGATTTTCAAGGTGCCGTCCGCGGAGGCGGCCTGCAAGCTCTTGACCGCGAAACCTCTCGGCTCAACGACCCTTTCCCACAGGTGAACCCAACGAAAACAAAATCCGCATCCGCCGTCGTACAAAATCCAGCCCTCGCGCGGGAGGGACGATTCCGTTTCCTGATCTGGTAACATCATGAGATTCGATTGCCCCGGAAGACGACCACAGGCGAGCCCTCGGCTACAAATGCGGAATCCGAACGTCGTTGAAGTGCCGCTCCGAGTTCGCATCCATAGAGGCTGCCAGCGTCCCCTTCAAATTCAGCCTCAGTGGAGGCCCACACTTGCCATGGATCGTGCGCGACCTGGTATTCAAGACATGCACGTCCCGGTCGATTTGAATACCCCCAGTAGTGTTCCGTGATGAACTGTTCCAAACTCCCTTCGGCCGGATACTTCGGCGCGCCCGTGGTTTGAGCGGAGAGTTTGCACCACTGACCACCCACCCGCCACTGATATCTGGTGGTTTTCTTTGGTCCCTCCATCGCTACCTGGTGCCTCATCGGAGAAGACGTATAGTTCTCGCCGTATACCAAGCGGGCTATTGTCGCGATAGCGCGTCTGGGCACAACCTCGGCGATGAAGACAACGCCTCTTCGATGCTCGTCGTCGGCCTTGCGCCGAACGTAAAGGCGGAGGTTTACTTCATCGAAATTGGTGTGAAACGGAACGGGGAGGAAACCGAACAGCCGCGTGCAAGTGAATCGAAACCCAACTAGGCTAACGTAGGTCCTTCCACAGAATGAATCCAGCGATGTGCCAGGTGGGACGTACGGGAGCAAAAGATCGGGCTCGACCACATAATTCAACATTAGGAGGTGTCGCCACTCGGCAGACAAGAAGATTCGGTTTGGCTGGCACACTATTGTGAATTCGACCTCCCGCTCGCCTTTAGTCGCGTCTTTGGACAACCGGAATCGCGTAGTTAGCGACCACAACGAATATCCAATAAATAACATGAGGATAGCAACTTCTACATGCGCGCTGATCTGAGCACGGTATAACTCCTTTGTCTTCATACTCGTATTCTGGTACTTCAGTTGCCACTAGCTCGTCGAGACTAGTTCGAGCAACGATATTTAGCATGGTACAGCGTCGAGTGCGGCCCGGTAGTACTGTAGTTTTGGTATTGCTTTGCGTTTGGCTCAGCTTGGTTGCAGGCTGCGCTCGCTCCAGTCTGATTCGCCGAAGCGATGTAACGCCAAACTCCACGGCGGCCGAGCAACCACTTCCCTTCCATCAGAATCCGGACCAGTCCACCGATGACACTGTTCATCCGGCGGTGCCTTCCGACGGCAAGCCGGGTGTCAGCACACCTTTTCCCGCAGCGTCCCATCTTCGGACGCTTCCCGCAGGCACGCTCATCACCGTGCGGCTGGGGAATTCATTGGCCTTCTCGCAGATTCGTGCTGGGGACGCATTCACCGCATCTGTGGAAGGATCATTGTCCATTCACGGAGATACCGTGATCGCAGCGGGGGCGCCGGTGACGGGCCGCGTGGAGTTTGCTCAACCATCTGTGAACCGGCCAGGATCCAGTCCCGAATCAGGCTACGTCGGGCTCACTTTGAACACCGTTACCGTCAATGGCAAAGTGATTGGACTACAGACATCGAGCCTGTTCGCGAGGGGAACTTTCGAGTCGAACGTTCCGTTGAGCGTAGCTTCCGGCGGAAATGGGATGGCGACGGAATCCAGGGGCTTTCGAATCCCAAAGGGGCACCGTTTGACTTTTCGCCTTACCGCTCCGGTGACATTCCCTGACGCAAACTCGCTAGCCAAGCGTTAAAACTCTGGCTGGTCTTGCCTTCACATTCACTTGTGTGGATGTTTAATTAATTCCTCTTAAGAACAAGACCCCAAATATCTTGGCCAGTTTTGCACAGGCGCATTCGGGAATAGGGTGACGTCTGCCCTTCGCGGTATGAGATTGGGCCTCGTATCGTCACGCTTGATACAGGGCACGTTTGATACAGGGCAAGGGCAGAGTAATGAGAGTGTTCCAGTCCCGTTTCGGGAAGCACCAAGGTATCGACCGACCCATCTTGCAGTTACTTTCCTGCTTCATCCACGGCAAAGTATCAATATGAACACGGCAACTCCATTTCCCTGGACGGAACACAAAGCGGATGAAACCGCCGAAACGGCTTTCTGTTCCATCTTCGAACACGCTCCCGTTGCCGCCGCGAGGTGCAATCCGGAGGGAGTGATCGTGGAGAGGAATTTGGCCTTTGAACAACTTGTGGATCCGGGCCGGAGGGAAAAGCGTTGCTTACAAGTTTACGACTTAGTTCCTCCCGAACAGCGCGGCGCAACCGAATCGCTCTTCCGCGAACTATTGAATTCGACCCGCGACAGTATCCGCTTGCAAGGAGCGGAGGGTGAGCACGGGATGGAAGCAAGGACGTGGACAGTCTGGCGTCTTCCTGCTTACCGAAGGAAGCCGATTCACGCGCTGCTCATTGCAGACCGGTAGGCCGAAACCGGTCCGGTCGACGAGAGTCTGCTTCAGTCGCAGCGATGGGAAACAGTAGGCCGCCTGGCGGGGGGCGTGGTGCATGACTTCAATAATCTGTTAACCGGAGTGCTGCTGTATTGCGATCTGTTGCTCGCAAGTCTGGATGCAAGCGACCGCCGGCGTCGCTATGCCGAAGAGATTCATTCGGCCATTGTGCAGGCCGCAGACCTGGTGCGGCAGTTGCTGGTTTTTGCCCGTCCACGCGCCTCTCAGATTCGCGGCTTGTGCTTGAACCAGATCGTTCAGGCGATGCAGGACCTGCTGGCCCACTTCATCGGCGAAAACATTGTGCTCGAACTCAAGCTCGACCCAGACCTAGGCCTGGTCAAGATCGATCCAGCCCAGGTTCAGCAGATCCTCGTCAACCTTGTCTTGAATGCGCGAGATGCTCTGCCCAATGGCGGCCATATCGTTGTGGAGACCACTAACTCCAAGTTTCAGAGCGTTCCCAGCTCAGGCCCGCCGAGCTGCTGCCAAGTCGCTTTTCCCTGCGTGGTTTTGGCGGTGAGCGACAACGGCTGCGGCATGGACACGAATACGCGACAACACGTGTTTGATCCCTTCTTCACCACCAAGAGGGCGGGCCAAGGTACCGGCTTGGGACTAACTACTGTCCACAGCATCGTGACTTCGAACGGCGGCTTGATCCACTTCGAAAGCGAGCCGGGCCGGGGTACGCGGGTCATGATCCTGCTTCCCCGGATCATTCCCCCCGCCAGCGCAGATTTTAGCGACATCTCCAGTCAGTATTCCGATAACTCCCTAACCGCAGTTCAAGAGATCCAGAAGGAATCACTCTTATGACGTCAGCCGCCATCAGTCCGTCGATCCCTACACCGCAAATTCTGGCCGGCCAATTTTCTCAACCTGCTTATCGTCGATGATGAACGCTCAATTCGGGAAGCTTGCCGGGAGGTCGCGTTATCGCTGGGATTTATTGCACATGTAGCCGATTCCGCGGAGCATGCCTACCGTCTGCTGCAGAGTCACAGCATGGATGCCGTCTTGCTCGATTTGCGCTTGCCGGGGGCGAGTGGTCTGGATGTCCTACGGCAGATCAAAGCCCAGCGACCGGAGGCGCTGGTGATCGTGGTGACCGGCTATGGAACGGTGCAATCCGCGGTCCAGGCGATGAAGCATGGGGCTTACGAATATGTCACCAAACCGTTCAGCATTGATGAACTTAAGCTCCTGCTGGATCGAGTCTCGAACCATCTCAAGCTGAAGACCGAAAATCGGATCCTGCGGGAGAAGCTGAAGTCCAAGCAGGGATATGGCGGGCTGGTTGGGCGCGCGCCGGAAATGGAGAAGCTGTACCGCATTATCTCGAAAGCGGCCAGCAGCTCGCATCCCGTGCTGATTCTGGGGGAAAGCGGCACGGGAAAAAAAATGGTGGCGCGCTCCATCCATTACTCGGGAAACTTTCGCGACAAACCTTTCATTCCAGTCGACTGCGGGTCGCTGGTACCGACGCTGATCGAGAGTGAGCTTTTCGGCTATGTCAGGGGCGCATTCACGGGGGCTAATCAGGCGAAAGACGGATTGCTCGCCATTGCCGAAGGCGGAACCGTATTTCTCGATGAAGTCGGTGAGCTTCCGGTCGATCTCCAATTCAAACTCTTGCGGGCGATTCAGGAGAAGGAAATCCGCCCGGTGGGAAGCACACGGCGCATTCCGATCAACGTCCGAATCCTGGCGGCCACCAACCGCGATCTGGAGCAGGCCGTGACCGGTGGCGCATTCCGGCGCGACCTGTATTTCCGGCTTAACGTTCTCAGCTTGCGGATACCGCCGCTACGCGAACGCAGAGAGGACATCCCGGTACTGATCGCCCACTTTATGGAGCGCGCCTCGCGCGCCTCGGGCCAGGAGAAGATTCTCAGCGATGAAGCCCTGAAAGTGATGCTGGCTTACGATTGGCCGGGGAATGTTCGAGAACTGGAAAACTGTCTGGAGCGGACTTGTGCGTTTACCAGCGGACCGCTCATCAATGTCGTCGATCTGCCGCCGGCAATTGGACGGACGGCGATCGTGGCCCCGAGCAATGGGGATGGAAACGGCCACAATAAGATCGTCCCCATGGCGGAGTTGGAAAGGCTAACCATTCTTAGCGCCATTGCCGAACTCAACGGCGACAAGTTGCAGGCGGCGCGGCTGCTGGGCATCGGCAAGACCACCCTGTATCGCAAGTTGAAAGACTACGCGGCGCAGGCTTAATCCCGGTTCACAAACGGGAGGTACGGTCTTGGCGGTATGCGTAACTCTCACATTTTCAATCAAAGCGAGCGTGGAGCCTGGCGTGCAACAAGACCAGCATGATTTTACTCATCACACCGTCAGCACGCGGACCAGAGTGCGCAGCCACTTTGAATGAGTCCACTGGGAATGAAACCCATTGGGCGGAAAATCTACAGCAGGCTATGGCACGGTTGCGGGAACAAACCTATTCCGCCGTCGTCATGGATCAGTTTATTTTGGAGAACGAGCCCGCCGAGAGCGACCAGGTACTGGAGCACCTGGGCACCGCCTTTCCGGTTTACATCAACTTCGCGGTCAGCGGTATGGAGCGGCTAATAAGGGAAGTTCGCTCCGCGCTGCACCGCCGCAAGCGCGAAGAAACTCAGGCCCGCCGATCGGTGGAGCAACAGTTTCGCAGCGAGATGGGTGAGAGCCTCACTTCCATGCTGCTTTCCTGCGAACTCGCGATGTCGGTGCCGGGCATACCCGGTCCGGCAGCGGAAAAAATCCGCGCGGTTGATAATCTGGCTCGAGAAATGCGCCAGCGACTGGGGGCGAACTGACTTAATGCTGAAGAGGGCGATGGTCTTCCCCAAGAAATGTGGACGTTTACAAAAGGCCAGACCGGTAGTCTCTGCAAGAAAAGTTCTCGTTCCTGACCTCATTCTGCACTAGAATAGGGCAGCTTTGCAGTGGAATCGCTCGTCCCGGGCGGCGTTCCACATGCTTAAGGGGTTTTCTTGCACGTTCTCGTCACTGCCGATACGATGTCCGGTTCCTGGACCTACGCTCGGGAACTGGTCACTGGGCTAGTCACTCGCGGCGTACGGGTCACGCTCGTCACGTTCGGCGAGATTCCTCTTCCGGATCAAACCGCGTGGATGGATCGTCTGCACGGGCTGGAGTACCGGCCCACCGCGTTCCGGCTGGAGTGGATGGATGAGGCTCCGCAAGATCTTGCCGAGTCTTCAGGATTTCTGGCAAACCTGGTGCGCGAGGTTCGTCCTGACTTGCTTCAGCTGCACCAGTTCTGTCACGGCGATCTTCCGGTCGATGTGCCTCGCGTAGTAATGGCTCACGGTGACCTGATCAGCTGGGCGGATGCCGTGCAGGGTTGCTCGCCGCGGCCCACGCGGTGGCTGAGGTGGTATCGGGAAACCATTGGTCGAGGCATCGCTGCCGCGGACGCGGTGGTTGCGCCTTCGGCCTGCATGCTCGACACACTGATCGCGACTTACAGCCGGCCGCGGCGCGCGGCCATCATCTATCCCGGACGCAATCCGATTTTCTTTAATCCGTATATCAGCAAAGACGACACCGTGCTTTCGATCGGCCGCCTGGTCGACGCGGGCAAGCAGGTCTTTCTGCTAACCCAGCACGTTCATCCCTTCCCGGTCTGCATTGTGGGAGCCGAGCAGACTGTGCCGGTTCCGCGCATTCCCATTCGCGCCGATGTGAAGGTCTCGACCAGCCAGGCGACGGTCGCGATCCGCGGCCCACAGACGGAGTCTCAACTTCGCGCCCTTTACAGCCGTGCCGCCGTCTATGCCGCCACGGCGCGCTACGAACCGCTGGGCATGGCGCCGCTCGATGCGGCTTTCTCCCGTTGCGCCATTGTCGCCAACGATATTCCAAGCTTCCGGGAAGTCTGGGGGGATGCAGCGCTTTACTTCCGCACGAACAACGCCAGCAGCCTGGCCGCAATTCTTGCCCAGCTCGATTCCGACCGGCCCTTGCGCCAAGCCTACGCTGATCGAGCGTTTGCCCGCGCCCGCGAGCGCTTCACCGCTAAACGGATGATTGACGACTATCTCGATTTGTACCGTAGCCTGATCCGCGCCAACTCGCTGGCGGCTTGATCTCAAACTTTCTCCGTCAACCCATCAAGCGCTCGATGGCGGAATCACCTTCTATGACGACTGTTGGGAGTATCGCCGTGGAAAAACGGAAGTGTGGCTGGGCGCTGGTCTAAAAGGGGCGACGCGACAAAGTTTTGTTAATGACAAAGACTTGTCCGCACGGGCGCAATGGCAGCCTTGCGGGGTTGATGTTGGAAGAATCGTTGCACCGGTACAAATGCCGCTGAACTGCGCAGCACCCGCGTATTTTGACATTTAGCCGGAGCCCTGCGACACGCCCTTGCTCTTAGTGTTATCTTTTATCCTTACTAGAATCCCGCAAGGTTGGAGGAATCTTACTGATGGCTCAAGTAAAAATCACTGTCCGTCCTAATGGTCCGTATCGAGTGGAGGCGCCAGAGGGTTCGGTTGAACTCGTCGATGCGAACGGCACGCCATATGACCTTACCGGCAAACCGGCGTTCTCCCTGTGTCGTTGCGGGGGTTCGGTGAATAAACCTTTTTGCGACGGCACGCACAGCCGTATTGGTTTTCAGGGTGCAGAACTGGCGGTAAAGAAGGCCGACCAGTAAATGAGCGACCAAACCGATCGCGAACTCGGAATGAATCGCCGCATCACGCGGCGCGATTTTCTCAATGGCATGGCCGTGACTGCGGGCGCTGCGATGATGCCATGGCAGCTATTCGGTGGCGATTTCAATCCCGAAAAGTCTCCTAACTACTATCCGCCCGCGCTGACTGGGATGCGCGGCAGCCATCCGGGATCGTTCGATGCCGCACATGCATTGCGCGACGGCACTTTCTGGGATACAGCCGGAACGCCGCAGGATACCGGCGAAACTTTCGATCTCATCGTTGTGGGCGGAGGAATCAGCGGGCTCGCGGCTGCGCATTTCTACCGCAAGAGTGCGGGCGCGAATGCTCGCATTCTTATCCTCGACAATCACGACGACTTTGGCGGGCATGCCAAGCGCAACGAGTTTCGCGTGAGCCAGGCCTTCCGCCTGGGTTTCGGCGGAACTTATTCCATCGAGAGCCCGGCGCCGTATAGCCAAGTAGCGCGCGGAGTGATTGAGGAGCTGGGGATCGATGTGGCTTCCTATCCTAAATATCACGATGCGAATCTTTATCATTCGTTCGGGCTGGGGTCAAAAATCTTCTTTGATAAAGAGACCTTCGGCGTGGACCGACTGGTAGTGAGCCCCTCAACATTCAGCGGTGGCGAAAAAGATTACATCAATTCCAATGAACACTCGGCGTGGAAGCAAATGCTGGCGCAGGCGCCGATTGCGCCGCAAGCCAAGGCCGATTTCGAGCGCCTTCTTCGCGATCAGGTCGACTACTTTCCGGGCCTGACTTCCACCGAGAAGAAAGCGAAGCTCGCCCGCATTAGCTATGCCAACTTTCTAAGAGAAATAGTGAAAGCTCACGAGGATGTGGTGAAAGTTTTTCAAGCCGTGCCCCAGCCCCTGTTTGGTTTGGGCATTGATGCAGTCGCGGCGCAGGATGCCTGGGGATTCGATATGCCCGGATTTGCCGGGATGAAGCTCGATCCCGCTCCCGGCAAGGGAATGAATCGAGATGCGATTCCGAATGAAGAGGCAGAGAAATACTTCTTTCACTTTCCCGATGGCAATGCAAGCATCGCGCGGCTTCTGGTCCGGCAACTGATTCCGGATGTCATTCCAGGGAATACGGCAACGGACGTGGTTCTGGCGAAGGCGAATTATTCCAAGCTGGATTCGGCGGGGTCGCCGGTAAAGATTCGTTTGAACAGCACGGCCGTACGGGTAAAGCATATTGGAGACGCCGCATCCGCGAAAGAAGTGGAAGTCGCCTACGCGCGCGGCGGCAAAGTGTATACGGCGCGGGCAAAGAATTGCGTTCTGGCATGCTGGCATGTGGTGATTCCCTATATTTGCGAAGAACTGCCGCAGACGCAGCGCGATGCTCTGGCTTCGGCGCAGAAAGTTCCGTTACTTTACACCAATGTGGCGCTGCGCAACTGGACGTCGTTCCAGAAATTGAAAACGAATGCGGTGTATGCTCCGGGCTGTTATCACACGCGCGTCGCGCTCGATCTTGCGGTGAGCATTGGCGGCTATGAATGCGCGCAGCAGCCGGAACAACCGATTGTGGTGCACATGATGAAGACTCCGTGCCAGCCCGGAAGGCCGTCACGCGAGCAGCACACGCTTGGCCGCATTGAGCTATACAACACGACGTTTGACACCATGGAACGCGAAATTCGCGGCCAGCTTGCCCGGACGCTGGGCGCCGGAGGATTCGATCCCGCGCGCGATATCGCTGCCATTACCGTGAACCGCTGGCCGCACGGGTACGCCTATGAATATAACTCGCTGTGGGACACATTCTGGCTGGAGGGCGGCGGGACTCCCTGCGAAGTGGCGAGAAAAACTTTCGGAAGAATCGCAATCGCGAATGCCGACGCTGGAGCTTATGCGTATACAGACGAAGCGATTAATCAGGCTTGGCGGGCGGTGGGGGACCTGACTAAGAGCTAGGCGCGCTTTCTGTTATCGAAATTCATCGATCCAGGAACGGCGGGATTATTCTCGGGGGCATTGCTGGTTCGCGCGAAAGGTGCTCGACCCAGGCGCAGCGGCAAACCGTAGTGGTGAGCCAGTTCGGTGGCGCAGCCGGCAAGAACGAGAAGCGTAACCAGGAAAATGGCGGCGCGCTGCGGGGCCTGCTCTTGCCGCGGAGCTAAGAGTGCGATTAGCGCGCCCAGAATTAAGCCAGTAACCAGACCCCCGACGTGCGCAGCGTTGTCTGTAACGCCGGATGCCGCTCCGAAAGCTAGATTAAAAACAACAAAGACCATCAAGCTGCGGAGTGGGCCGGAGAGTGCGCTGCGCGGCACGGAAAATTCTCCTAACTTAAAGGCGGCGATGAGGGCGCCGGCCAGACCGAAGATTGCTCCGGAAGCGCCGACACTCATCACGTAAGGATTCCACATCACGCTGGCGAGGCTAGCTCCCAGGCCCGAAATGAGATAAACGGCTGCGAAAGTCCATCGTCCGTAAAGCGATTCACTGAGCGCACCGAGATCCCAGAGGCACCACATATTGAAGGCGATGTGAATCAGGCCGCCGTGAACGAAGACGCAAGTCAGGAGCCGCCACCATTCACCTCTGATCGTGAACGCTCCCACATTGGCGCCCCACTGCACTAACACCGGAGCAGGGAAATCCATGATGGTGGAAGACGAGAGGGCCATGCCCAGGAATACGGCAACGTTGATGCCGAAAAATATTTGCGTAAGAGTAATGGTGGATTCGCCGCGGCGGACCCAGGGAGTGCGCATCACCGGCTGAGGCGCATCGTCAGCGATCTCGCCACGCTGATACTTTTCATGCTGCACGCACCACTGGCAGATCTTCTTGCCGAAGGTAAAGCCAGGTAGCTGGCGGCCGCATCGAATGCAATTTGCCATGGATACTAAAGATTATCAGCAGTTTGGGGGAAGGGAAAAATCTTTAACACAGAGGACGCGGAGGAGCACAGGGTGATACGAAAACTTTGAGGACTTCCGGCTAGTGGATTGTTTTCGTTTTTCTCGACATGTAATCCATCAGCAGGTATTGGCCCAGCGTGTAGGGAGTTGTGAAGTAGGCTTTGCCGCGGCACATCTCGCTGACTTTTTGGACGAATTGCACCAGGCCATAATCGGACGCGAGCATGAACGTGTTGATGAGAACTCCGGCGCGTTTGCACTTCGACACTTCTTCGAGCGTCTGGCTGACGACCAGGGGATCGAGGCCGAAGGCGTTTTTGTAGATGCGTCCGTCTTCGAGGGTGAGGGCGGAGGGTTTGCCATCGGTGATCATCACGATCTGTTTCATGTCTTTGCGTTGGCGCTGCAGAATTCTTTGCGCCAGGCGCAAGCCTTCGCGTGTGTTGGTGTAATACGGCCCGACTTTGACGCGGGCGAGTTGCGAGAGCGGAACTTCTTCGGCGGAATCATGGAAGAGGACCAGCGAGAGTGAGTCGCCTGGATATTGCGTGCGGATCAAATGCGAGAGCGCCATGGCGACTTTTTTCGCCGGAGTGAAGCGATCCTCGCCGTAGAGGATCATCGAGTGCGAGCAGTCGAGCATGAGCACTGTTGCGCATGAAGATTGATACTCGCACTGGTGAACTTGCAGATCAGAATATTCGATGTTCAGCGGAAGGCTGAGGCCTTCGCGCTGGATTGCGCTGGAGAGAGTGGCGGTAATGTCGAGATTGAGAGTGTCGCCGAACTCGTAGGTTTTTGATGATCCGCTGGCTTCGATGCCGGTAGCGAGATCGCGAGTGTCGTGGCGTCCAAAACTGGATTTGCCAAGCGAGCCGAGCAGATTGCGGAGAGACTTGAAGCCGAGGAAGTCGAGGCTCTTGTCGGTGATTTCGAACTTGGTTTGTGATTGATTTTCGCCAAGTTGGCCACCGACGCCGGACGGGCGAGACGGGTCGGGAGGCTGATCGATGGAGATGTAATCTTCCTGTTGCATGCGCTCGATCAACTTTTCGATGAGTTCGTCGAGCTCGCCGTCGATTGCCATCTGTTGCAGCCGCTCGCGCATTTCGTCATCGAAAGCATCGCCGTCCATAAGGGCTTGCTCGATGGCGCGTTTGAGATCGTCGAGCGTCTGCTCGCCTTCCGGCATCTCGTACCACATGTCGCTCTGGAAGCCGCTTTGCAGCAGGTAGTCGGAGAGCGCACCGAGCAAGTCTTCCATGCTCATCTCACCGGCGGGGTCGGGGACATATTTGGAGTAACGGATGCGTTTCATAATAGCTGCTAGCTTCTGGCTGCTAGGTTCTAGCCGGGCCTCGGTTCAGCGAGAAGCTAGCAGCCAGAAGCCTTTTAGTTAAACTGCCTTCTCTGCCGGTATGGTGGTTCTTCTTTCTCGAAACTTTTTTCGGTGCGCGGCTCGGGCTTTTTTTCTCCCGCTTTGAACACACGCTCTTCGTTGCGGCCGATGCGTTTATGGGCGTGCAGGCCTTCGAGGATGAACTCGGCGGCGGAGACTTGCTGCTCCGGACTTTCTTTTTGCGAGACGCCGAGCGGGCCGAGCTTATCGGTCAGGCCCTGAATTTCTTTCAGGTTCTCGAGGGCTTCCGCGGCGGAGACGGAATCCGATAACTGGATTTCGCCGCCAAGGTCGAACCACTGCACGATTTGCTGCACGTTGGCGCCAGTGAAATATTGATCGTATGTTTTTGCGATAGCCGAGCGGATCAGCTCGCGGCCGACGAAATCCGCGCCTTTCATTTCGCCTTCGTATTCCAGTTCGAGTTTGCCGGTGATGGCGGGCAAGGCAGCGTATATGTCGCTGACGCGCGGCACGACAAGTTTTTCATCGTTGCGCAGGGCGCGGCGCTCGGCGTTCGAGATTACATTCTCCATCGCGGAAATGGGCAGGCGCTGGCTGACGCCGGAGCGCTTGTCGATTTTCTTGTCTTCGCGGGCGGCGAAGGCGATGCGCTCGATCACTTCCTGAATGTAGGCGGGCATGTGCGAAGCATGGCCATTGCGGCTGGTCCAGGCTTCCTGCGCAGTGATGGCGATGCCTTCATCCACGGTTGCGGGATAGTGAGTGCGAATTTCGGAGCCGACCCGGTCTTTGAGCGGAGTGATGATTTTCCCGCGAGCCGTGTAGTCTTCGGGATTCGCACTGAAGACGATTGCGAGATCAAGCGGCAAACGGATGGGATAGCCCTTAATTTGTACGTCGCCTTCCTGCATGATATTGAAGAGGCCAACCTGAATTTTCCCCGCGAGGTCGGGAAGTTCGTTGATGGCGAAGATGCCGCGATTGGCGCGGGGCAGCAAGCCGTAGTGAACCGTGAACTCGCTTGAGAGTTCATGACCGCCGCGTGCGGCTTTAATGGGATCGATATCGCCAATGAGGTCGGCAATGGTGACGTCAGGCGTGGCCAGTTTTTCCACGTAGCGATCGTCGGGCGTGAGATAGGAGATTGGGGTTTCATCGCCGTGGCGTGCAACCTCTTCCCGGCAGCGGCGGCAAATGGGAGCATAGGGATTGTCGCGGATTTCGCAGCCTGCGAGGTATGGCATGTGCGGATCAAGCAGCGTCGTCAGCGCGCGCAGGATGCGGCTTTTGGCCTGTCCACGGAGGCCGAGCAGAATAAAGTTGTGGCGCGACAAAATCGCATTCACGATTTGCGGCACCACGGTGTCTTCGTATCCGACGATGCCAGGAAAAATTGTAGTGTCGTCGCGCTGGCGCAAGCGGGCAATCAAGTTGTCGCGGAGTTCGTCTTTCACGCGGCGGGTGCGCAGACGTTCCTCGGAAAATGGACTGCGGCGCAATTCGCCGAGCGTGCGTGCAAGACTCATGAGGAACCCCCGGGGAAATACTTTTCTGGATTATACGCGGTTCGGGGCTTCGGCTTTCTGTTCGTTGACCTTAACAAAATCAGCGAAATCTTTAACACTGGGGGACACAGGGTTCACAGGGTAATGCTTCGAGCCCGGGAGTTTTAATGGACGTGGCCGTTGCCTCCGGCTTTTTCGCGCGCGCGGGCGGCGCGATGGAAATTAGGAATGAGTGTTTCAAGATAGGTAATGAGTATAGAAAGACGGCTGGCCTCGGAGCGTAGAGAAAGCAATTTCTGCTTGAAATCGAGATCCAGGGGCAAGGAGCCGGCGAGATGGAACGAGAGCAACGCGGGGTCGGCTGCCGAGAGATCTTGTTTGGCTCCGGCGAAGGCCAGCAGTTCGGAGTGCAACTGAGCGGCCCGCGCGGCATCTTCCTGCGGCGGCGCTCCCGGTTCATCTTCGATCATCAGAACTTCGCCTTGCAGGAAGGTACGATCCTGATTCACGGCGACAATTTCGAAACGGTTGCGGCCTTCAGCGACCAGGTCGAGGCGACCATCGGGATACTCTTTCACCACGGTAACGATTTCGGCGGTGCATCCTACGTCGGCGAGACCCTGCTCGAGAGCACGAACCACTCCAAAAATCCGATTCTGCGCCAGACATTCGGCGATCATTTCTTTGTAGCGCGGCTCGAAGATGTGCAGCGGCAGAGGAGTGTTGGGCAGCAAGACCACATCGAGCGGGAACAGGGGAATAAGGGAAGGCACCGGAAGATCTCCAGAGGGGTGGCGAATCTCGATTGTACCTTACGTCGTCGGCGGTCCGAAAAAGCCGACTCGCGAAGCGCGCAAGCATTCAGCCCGCTTAAATGTATTCCGCCGGCTGGTTGAGTAGTGTAGAATTCCGGGCTTAGCGACGTAACCCCCGGACCGTCGTCTCTAGAGGACTTTCTCCTATGGATGAGACGCCCGACCGCCTACCGACCGCTACCCCACGACAGGATTTAAGTGGAACAACTCTTGGCCGTCTGCAAGTTGTGGCTCGACTTGGCGGCGGCGGCATGGGAGAAGTGTGGCGCGCCGAAGATCCGAAGCTGCGGCGCACGGTTGCAGTGAAGCGGGTTTCCGCGAGCGGAACCGGCAATCCGACTGAAGCCGCCCGCTTGCTGCGTGAGGGACAACGGCTTTCAGCGCTGAACCATCCGAATATTGCCAGCGTTTACGACGTGTTGGAACAGGACGGGGAAGTCTTCCTCGTCATGGAATACGTCGAGGGTCAGACTCTGCGACAGCGCCTTTACCAGCCGATCAATATCAGCCAATTTTTCGAGATCGGCATTCAGTGCGCGGATGCGCTCACGGCGGCTCACGAGCGCGGAATCCTGCATGGTGATATCAAGCCTGAAAACATAATGCTCACCGAAGCCGCGCTGGTTAAGCTGCTCGATTTCGGAGTTGCGCGGAACCTTGCCGGCACGAGTAGCGTGAACAATGCCGCCGCTACGCAATCGCTCTCGTCTTTCTCTTCGAGCGCTTCCATCGCCGGGACCCCGAGTTACATGGCGCCGGAAGTTTTGATGGGAACGCTGCCCGACTTTCGCGCTGACATCTTTTCTCTGGGCGTGGTTTTTTACGAGATGCTAGGCGGCCGGCATCCTTTTCTCGGCCCTACGCCTGCGGCCACGGCACTGCAAATCGTGCAGCAGGAGGCGATGCCGCTCGAAAAACTCAGCCACTCGATGCCCGCGCCGTTGACGCAAGTTGTGGCCAAGATGCTGCACAAGAAGCCGGACGAGCGTTATCAGACTCCGCGCGCACTGGCTGCCGACCTGCGCGCGGTGCGTCTGGGATCGCGACCGGCAATTTCCGGCGGACGCAGTTTTCTCGGACCGCAGAATTGGAAAGTCACTCTTTTCGGAGGCATTGCTTCCGTACTCGTGCTGCTCGCCATTTTTATCGGCCGCCACCGGGAGCGATTCTTTCCCAGCGTTCATTCCGTAACATCACCGACAGTGAAGACGCGGCCGTCCGTGGCCGTACTCGGTTTCAAAAATCTTACGGACCGTCCGGACAAGGCCTGGCTTTCTACGGCACTGGCGGAGATGTTCAGTGCCGAACTGGCGTCGGGAGGCAAGTTGCGCTTGGTTTCCGGCGAGCAGGTTGCGCGGGCCAGCCGCGACGTGCCTTGGAGCCTGACCGATATGCCGAAGGACTCCCTGCCTCGCCTGCGCGCGAATCTTGATACGGATTACGTGACGACCGGTTCTTACGCCGTGGTCGGGGAGGGAGACAAGAGTCAGATCCGGCTCGACTTGCGTCTGGAAGATACGGTTGCTGGCGACACGGTTGCGGAAGAGGCAGCAGCGGGAAGCGAAGCCGATCTCTTTGATCTGGTTTCGCAAATTGGCGCACGCATGCGCGCACGTTTGGGAGCGGGCCAAGTTACCAGTGAGCAGGTCAATCAGGTACGCGCTTCGCTGCCCTCGGACCCGAAAGCGGCACGGCTTTATTCGGAAGGTTTGGACAAGCTTCGCGCATTCGAGACGCTGTCTGCTCGCGATCTGCTGACGCAGGCAGTCGCAGCCGATCCAAAATCTCCGCAGCCCCATTCCGCCCTGAGCGCGGCCTGGCTGGAACTGGGTTACGACAACAAAGCCAAGGACGAGGCGCAACGAGCTTTCGAACTGTCGACGAACCTCAGCAACGAAGAACGCTTGTGGATCGAGGCGCAATATCGAGATCTGAACAACGAGAAGCCGAAGGCAATCGAACTTGCCCGCACGCTGGCCGATCTCTATCCGGACAGTCTGAGCTACGGGCTCCGCCTGGCCAATCTGCAGGATAATGGCGGTGATCCTAAGACAGCCTTCAATACCCTCGAAGCTTTGCGCAAACTTCCGCCACCCTCGGGAGACGATCCTCGGATTGATCTGGCGGAAGCCACTGCGGTCGAAGCTCTCGGAGACTATAAGCGCGAAGAAGAGATATCGGTCGCGGCTGCCAAGAAAGGTGAGTCGCGCGGGATGCGTCTGGTCGTCGCCCAGGCGCGCTTATATGAAAGCACAGCGCTGCAGCAACTCGGAGACAGCGATCGCGCCAACGCTGCGTTGGCTCAGGCAAAGGTTCTGTTTGCCGGCAGAGGCGATCTCAAACACTCAGGGATGACGCTGGTGTGGTCGGCTGACTTTCTGAAAGGAAAGGGCGACTTGGCAGGGGCGCGCAAGCAGGCGGAAGAAGCCTTGGTGGTTTTTCGCCAGATCGGCAACCAGCTCTATGCGGGACAGGCGCTGAACGAGATCGGCATTGTGCTGGCTGATGAGGGAAATCTCAGCGAGGCGAAAAACTACTACGAGCAGGCGCTGCATAATTATCGCGAGGCAGATTACAAAGTGACGATTGGGGACGAACTGGGAAACATCGGCGAAGTGCTCGACCGTTTGGCCGACTTTGCCGGGGCGCGAAAGAATCTGGAAGAGGCGGTGCAGATTTTCAACGATGTCGGCGATAAGGACTCCGCCGGCATCGTCGAAATCGAACTTGGAGATGTTCTCGAAGAAGGCGGCGACCTGCCGGGGGCAACGCAGCATTTGGAACGCGCGCTGCAGCTGGAAATCGAAACGGGAAATAAATCGGCGCAGGCCTCAACGCTCTCGGCTCTCGCCGATGTGCTGCTCGATCAAGACGATCTGAAGCAGGCCCGTGAAAAGAGCGAGCAGGCGCTTGCCCTGCAAAGAGACCTCAAGCGCGCCATACCGTTGGCTGGAAGCCTGGTGCAGTCCGGGGAGATATCCCTGGAAGAAGGAAAGCCCGCGGACGCCGAAAAGATGGCCAACGAAGCGCTGCATGAACTGGAGTCAACAGCTTCTCCAGCGCGTTCCGCCGAGGCTTATTCGCTTCGGACGCTGGCTTTGCTGGCACAGAATAAAATGAAGGAAGCGCGGGACGACGCTCAACAGGCGGGCACGTTAGCCGCCAAGGCCAGCGACCGCAATCCGAAGTATGACGCGGCATTGGCTGCCGCGCAGGTTGATTTGGCTGAAGGAAAATTCGCTGAGTCTCGAAAGCAGCTGGCGCCGATCCTTT
Organism: uncultured Acidobacteriaceae bacterium; assembly: GCA_963836305.1. Lineage (GTDB taxonomy): Bacteria > Acidobacteriota > Terriglobia > Terriglobales > Acidobacteriaceae > Sulfotelmatobacter. The sequence goes on from CAWIJP010000020.1 coordinate 100,705, forward strand.
CCCGGCCGAGCAACTCCGTCTCAGTGCCCTACTTGTTTCAGGCGCGCTTGATGACGGGTGAGATCGGCCTGAAGTCAGGTCAGACTGATGCCGCGCGCGCGCAGCTTACTTCGCTCGAGAAACAGGCGCGCGAAGAACACTTCTTTCTTATCGCACGCAAGGCGGGAGCACTGCTCGCCGCGTCATCGCATTGAGTTCGGGCTGGTCCTTCCTAAGGTTAGGCAAGCAAGCGCAGTTTTTGCCTATGCTCAAATCGCCGGTTGTCCGAGAAATTTTCTTCTTCAATGCAACAGCGGAGTTGACTTCGGAGACTCCGTAGAATAAAAGCACGTCATGGAACTTGCAGGGAAAGTTGTGGTGGTAACCGGCGCTTCGATGGGGATCGGGGAAGCGATTGCCAAGATTTTTGCCGATCAGGCGGCGAGTGTAATTATGCTCTCGCGCGACGCGGCTCGTGTGGAAGCCGCGCGGGGACGAGTGGGTCACGTCGAGCGAACGCTGGCGATGGCTTGCGACGTGAGGCATCGCGAGGAGATTGACCGCGCCATCGGCCTCACTATGCATCATTTCCAAAGGATCGACGTTTGGGTGAACAATGCGGGGCATGGGCTGCTTGATTCAGTGGCTGAGATGGATATGGCGGCCTGCCGGGAAATGTTCGAGACAAATTTTTTTGGCGCGGTAGCGGCGATGCAGGCTGTGATTCCGGTGATGCGGCAGCAGGGAGGCGGAACAATCATCAATATTTCGAGCGTCGCGGGGCACATTCCCATGCCGTTCCATGCGGCGTACAGCGCGACCAAGTTTGCCATGAACGCGATCGGGAAAGGCGCCGGCGTCGAATTGGAGAGAGATGAAATCCACGTACTGACGGTTTGCCCTGGCTATGTGCGGACGGCGTTTGGCGAGAATGCAGTGCAAGGGAATGAGTTGAAGCGGGTGCGTCCAAAGTCAGTACGAGGAATTACTGCGGAGCGCGTGGCGCGGGCTACGCTGCAGGGATATTTAAAGCAGAAGAGGGAAGTGATTGTGCCGTGGACCATGCACATCCCGGTGAGGATCTACCAGCATTTCCCGCGACTGGTGGAGCGGGCGATGGGTAGGATGGCGAAGTGATTTCTGCGAGATCAAAGGCTTTAACACTGAGGACACAGGGGCGCACAGGGTAGCCCACGATACGCTCGAACTCGCGAACTATCCTAGATCTGTGAGCAAGGCTTCCATTTCGGACTGAGCGTGCAGATTTCCGGTGCGGCGGGCGGAGGCGATACCATCATTGAGCATTGTCCTGGCGTCGCTGACTCTATCGGCTCGAACTAATGTTTGGGCAGCCATGAAGTATCCCGGAGTGTAATCGGGATTGGATTTCAGCAGGATGGAGAATTCTGCAAGGGCACGATCCAGGTCGCCCTGCTTCGAATACTCCATTGCCAAACCGTAGCGGGCGAAGGTGTCGTCGGGACTCTGGGTAAGAATGTCGTTGAGGGCGGCGATGCGGTCCATAAGGTAACTCTCGGTTCCCAGTTCTTAGCTAGGACGTGATTAGTATAAACGTCCAATACTGCTGTGGCTCATAGGCACCGTGGTTCGATACCTGAGAGTAGAATGGGCAGTCCTAAATAAGTTGGCGGTTGCGGAGGCTGTGGTGGCGTGTCCATTTTTTATGCCGATGGAGAAGTTAGAGAATGGCTCATGGCCGCATGCCAGCCGGCTTCCGCTGGGCGGCGGATGGAGCGGGCACTGCACAGCGCCGGGACATCAGGATACCGTTCCATCGCCGGACGAGCTGCGCGACTATTGCAATCTGGGCTATGCGGCAAACTGTGGGCGCTTGCCTCAAAAACGCGCATGGGATTCGATACGCTTTGGGGCGCGAACTGTTCTTGCTGAAGGCGGGAATTTAACTGGCGGACAGATTCAGGTTCGTTATGTATGTGAGCGAGACCATCTTCCGGTTGAGCATGGCACATTGATGTTTGACGCGGTGGGAGCGAGTTGGCAGTTGAAACATTCCGATGACCGACTACAGCGCATGGCGGAATGCTATCTCGCGTCGTATGTGGAGAAGCGGAAAAAACGGGAAGTGGATCCAGGCCTTGCGAGCTGATACGGCTTTCGCTCGATCGAAGTTACCGGCATACAGAGAATGCCATTAAACAGGGGCAAAGGAAGACTATGAGCGAAGAAACGCTGACGCCGCGTCCGGTGCGGGATTCGCAATCGGAAATGGCGGAGATTGTTCTGCCGAACGATGCCAACCCTCTGGGCGCACTGTTGGGCGGGCGGTTGATGCATTGGATCGATCTGGCGGGCGCGATGGCGGCTCACCGCCATGCGCGCAGCTACGTGGTGACGGCTTCGGTGGATCACATCGACTTTCTGGTGCCGGTGAAAGTCGGCGATCTGATCATCCTGAAATCTTCGGTGAACCGGGTTTTCCAGACTTCGATGGAAGTGGGAGTGAAGGTGTTCGTGGAGAACTATATCGCCGACCGGTCGCAGCATGTCGCGTCAGCTCACCTGACGTTCGTCGCAGTGGACGGTAGCGGGAACCGTATGAAAGTTGCCCCCGTGATTCCGGAGACCGAAGAGCAGCGGCAACGTTATGACGATGCCGGGCGTCGGCGGGATATCCGGCGGGCGGAGACGGAGCGGCGGCGCAAGGCAAAGCGTTAAACTGCGTGTGACGGTCGTCACATCCTCTCTTCCAGGCAACGCGTAGCCTAATCATTTCCGGCAGGACTCTATGGATAGTGCCCTTCTCGTTCATCGCATTCATTTCGCATTCACCATTACTTTTCACTACCTCTTCCCGCAACTCACGATGGGACTGGCGCCGCTGATCGTGGTGCTCAAGACGCTCGGCATTCGGCGCAAAGACGAGATCTACAATCAGGCGGCACGCTTCTGGGCAAAGATTTTCGGGATTAATTTCCTGCTCGGCGTAGTGACTGGAATTCCGATGGAATTTCAGTTCGGCACGAACTGGTCGCACTTTTCGCGCTATGCCGGAGGAGTGATTGGTCAGACCCTGGCCATGGAAGGCATGTTCGCATTCTTCCTGGAGTCGGCATTTCTTGGCCTGTTTCTTTATGGAGAAAAGCGTCTCGGCCCGCGCGGCCACTGGTGGTCGGCGGTAGCGGTCTTTTTGGGATCGTGGCTTTCGGGTTATTTCATCATTGCTACCGACGCGTGGATGCAACATCCGGTGGGCTATGCGACAGCGCCCAATGGATCGCTGCAACTCTCAAGCTTCTGGGAACTGGTGATGAATCCCTGGGCGTGGTGGCAGTACGCGCACAACATGAGTGGCGCGGTAATTACGGGTGCGATCGTAATGGCGTCGGTGGGCGCGTTTTATTTGCTGTGGGGAAAATTTGAAGCGCATGGACGGATTTTTGTACGGGTAGGCGTGATCGCTGGATTGATCTTCAGCGTGCTGCAGTTATTTCCCACTGGCGATGGTCAGGGACGAATGATCGCCGCGAATCAGCCGGTCACGCTTGCCGCCATGGAAGCGTTGTTTGTCGGCCAGCCGGGAGCGCCGCTGGTAATCCTGGGACAACCAAATGTGGATGAGCGCAAGATTGATAATGCGCTTGAAGTTCCGAACGCGCTGAGCTTTCTGACTTACCGGGCATGGAAGGCGGAGGTAAAGGGCCTGGATTCCTTTCCGCCGGATCTGTGGCCGCAGAACATCGCACTGCTTTATTACAGTTACCACATCATGGTGGGGCTGGGGACGATCTTCATCGCCATTATGGTGGTCGCTGCTTTCTTGCTCTGGCGTGGACAATTATTTTCGACGCGCTGGATGTTGTGGATTTTATTGCTGGCGCTTCCCTTCCCTTACATCGCCAACACGGCGGGATGGATGACGGCAGAATTAGGCCGGCAGCCGTGGCTGGTTTATGGCCTGATGCGAACGGCGGACGGGTATTCGAAGATGGTATCGGCAGGCAACGGGATGTTCACTCTGCTGGGCTTTCTCGGCATGTATACCGTGCTGGGCATTTTGTTTTTGTTTTTGGTGCGGCGGGAGATCGAGCAGGGGCCAGCGGCGGACGTAATTTTGCAGCACTAGAAGCAAGTTGTTTTGCAAGGAGTGTAATGGAAACGCTATGGTTCATGATTGTGGCGGTTATGGTGGCCGCTTATGTGGTGCTTGACGGATTCGACCTGGGCGCCGGCGCCATCTATCTGGCAGCCGGCAAAAATAGCGAGGAGCGCCGAAGAATTCTGCGCGCCATCGGGCCAGTGTGGGATGGGAATGAAGTATGGCTGCTGGCAGCCGGCGGGACGTTGTATTTCGCGTTCCCTTTGCTCTATGCCTCCAGCTTCAGCGGGTTCTATTTGCCGCTGATGATGGTTTTGTGGCTGCTTATGTTGCGTGGAATCGGTATTGAATTGCGCGGCCACATGGAAAATCCAGTTTGGATGGGATTCTTCGATTTGATCTTCTGCGGGTCCAGCGTGATGCTGGCAATCTTTTTTGGAGCGGCCCTCGGCAATGTAGTGCGCGGCGTGCCGCTCGGCGCGGACGGATACTTCTTTGAACCGCTGTGGACCAACTTCCGAGCCAGCGGTAACACCGGCATTCTGGACTGGTACACGGTATTGACCGGCGTGATCGCGCTGGTCACGCTGACCGCACACGGAGCTTTGTATATCGCGGTGAAAACAGAGAATGAACTGCAGCAGCGCGTTCGCAGAGTGGCGCTGTGGGCGTGGCCGGTACAGTTGATGCTGACCATTCTGGGAGTGATCGCAACCTGCTACGTGCAGCCTATAGTTCTCGACAACTATAAGGAGCACGTGGTGGGGTATTTCGTCCCGCTGATTGTTTTTGGCAGTCTCGCGGTGATGATTTACGCGATCCGCAAAGGGCAGGACAAAGTTGCTTTTGTCGCATCAGCGCTCTACATCGTGGGGATGCTGGTGGGTGCAGCGTTTGCTCTCTATCCCAATGTTTTGCCGTCGAGTACGAATGCCGCTTATAACCTGACCATCTACAACACCGCCGCTGGGCGACACGGGCTTACGGTCGGCATCATCTGGTGGAGCATTGGTCTGATTCTGGCTCTCGGATATTTCACTTTCGTGTTCCGCATGTTTCGCGGCAAGGTGCGGCTGGAAGGCGAAGGCTACTGATCTTTTCTTTGTTCTTAGGACGCTTCTTGCGCTTTGCTGTTTTGCTTCTTCCCTCGTCGAATCAACAGCACAATCGCAGAGGTCGCCGAGAAATGCCGCGGAGAGCGCTAAGGCGCTACGATCCCCGGCCGCCTTGTATAATCAAGGTTTGACGTCTTGATTTCTTTTCTGGAGTGATTCCTTGAACGCACATATGCCTGCTCATCCTGGTCAGCCTGCACAGGGACCGCAACCGCTGCCTGGTGTCGATGTCATCCTTGCCGTTGGTTCGGGGAAAGGTGGCGTGGGAAAGACCACGCTGTCGGTAAACCTGGCGGTCGCTCTCGCCAAAATGGGGTACAAAGTTGGGTTGCTCGATGCCGATGTCTATGGCCCGAATGTCCCGCTGATGCTCGGGGTCAACGGCCAGCCAAAGATGGTTGGAGAAAATCGCATTGAGCCGATGCAGGCGTACGGCGTCAAAGTGATCTCAGTGGGATTTTTGAATCCTGGGGACAAGCCGATCATCTGGCGCGGTCCTATGCTGCACCAGATCGTGAAGCAATTCCTGGGCATGGTGGAGTGGGGACACCTCGATTACATGATCGTCGATCTGCCGCCGGGGACCGGCGATATTGCGTTGTCGCTGGTGCAGAATGTTCCGCTGACTGGCGCGGTAGTGGTTTCGACACCCTCCGACGTGTCGCTGCAGGATGCGCGCAAAGCCATCGAAATGTTTAAACAGATGAAAGTGGATCTGGTGGGCGTGGTGGAGAACATGAGCTTTTTCACATGTCCACACTGCAATCATGAGATCGATATATTTTCCCGCGGCGGCGCGGAGACGATGGCGACGCAGTATGGAGTGTCGTTCCTGGGCAACATTGAACTTGATCCGGAAGTGCGCAAGTCCGGTGATGGCGGCAAGCCCGTGGTGCTGGAAGGGGAAAATTCGCCGCATGCCAAGTCGATGTTTGAGTTCGCGCGGAGGGTCGTGGCGCGAGTATCAGAAATCAAAGCCAGCGAGCCAGCGAGCGTGATTCAGATTCAGTAAGGAAAATCTTTAACACAGAGGGCACGGGGTAACACCGAGGAACTACTCGGTGACCCCTGTGTTCTCTGTGGTTATCGGTTCTTCTTTTGAAACCTTAGCAGCCGCCAGACCGGCTCCGGTTCACCATCCTTCAAAACTAACTCCGCCATCAACTCTCCTAGCGCCGGACCGTGCTTGAAGCCATGGCCGGAACCTCCGCCCAGGAGCCAGACGTTGTCTATTTGAGGATGACGATCAAGGATGAAGTTGCTGTCGGGGGTCTGCTCGTACTGGCAGACGCGCGTCTCGATCAAAGGGGCGTTTTTCATCGCCGGAAATCGGTGGGCGATATATTCGCGGACGCGCTTTAGCGTCGCCTGGCTGACCACTCGCTCGCCGGTTGTGGGATCGAAGGCAGGCCCTCGCGAATCATCCGCGATTTTGAAGCCGCGACGGCAGCTGCCGGGGATGCCGTAGAGAAATCGCTTTCCGTGATCGCCCCACACTGGAAGATGCCCGTCGGTGAACTGCGAGTCTCCTGCAGGCGGCCCAAAGAAAAAAATATCCTGCTTGGTGGGTCGAATGAGTTCGCCCACTGTTTGTGGAAACATTTTCCCTAACCATGGCCCGCACGCGAAAACATGGTAGTCAGCCTTCAGGCGCGAACCATCGGAGAGCGTCAGGCTGCGTATAGGCGCGGTCTCCAGACCGTCGACCGAGACTGCTGCTTGCCGATACACGCCACCTTGACTCACGAATGCATCGACCACGGCCTGGCAGCTGACGCGCGCGTCGAGATATCCACACTCTGGTTCGTAAATTCCCCATCGGACACCCGCGAAGTTGATTTGCGGCCAGCGTTTCTTCATCTCTGAAGTGGAAAGTTCAAGAAATTCGATTCCCGCTTCGCGAAGCGTTGGCGGCGACCCTCGCTCGAATTCATCATCCCGGCTGCTGACCATCCAAAGCACGCCGGTGCGATGCAGGAATTGTCGCTTCCACTGCCGTTCGTATTTTGCCCACAGCTGTAGGGCGCGGGCGGCGAGTTTCGTATAGGGCTGATCGGGACCATAGGCGCCGCGCATGATGCGAGTCTCGCCGCCGGAAGAAGCGCGTGAGTTTCCTGGTCCCCATGCGTCGAGCAGGGTTACGCGGGCTCCACGCTCGAGAAGATGAAGTGCGGTCCAGCCGCCGAAAGCGCCGGCGCCGATTACCGCGACATGTGGTTTCGAGTTCATGTGGAATCTTTTCGAACCGGGGAAGTTTGAGGATACGCGCAGATGGGAGGGCAGAGGAAGATGCGAGCAAAGATTCCGGTCGGTTATACTCCTTCCGCGATGCATCCAATCATGAAAATTCGATTCTCGTCCACAGTTCTATTGATCGTCGCAAGCTCCCTGGCCTGTACTTCCCTTCTTGCGCAAGACTCAACTCCCGCGAGCTCACGTGCCGCCGCAGTTCTCGACTCCATGCCGCACGCTAAGAGGATCAGCGATGTTGCGCTCTCACCGGATGGAACGCGGGTCGCGTACATCGTGGACAAGAAACTTACCGTTACAAATGTTGCCGGTCAATCTTCACAGGCGATCGCGGTAGAAAGCGGCGTTCCCATACGAGACGTAGCGTGGTCTGCGGATAGTAAGCACATTGTCTTCATCGCCGATCTTCCGGGCGACGTTCCATCCGCGCAAATCTGGACCGCTGCCGCCGATGGCAGTGCTCCCGTGAAGCGTGCGGAGTTGAAAGGGTATGTCCAGGCTCCGCGCTTTTCTCCGGACGGTTCAAAGCTTGCCATTCTTTTCATTGAAGGTATGCCTCGTGTTGCAGGACCGCTGCAGCCGATGACGCCCCTTGCGGGCGTGATCAACCAGAAGATCTTTGAGCAACGCATTGCAACCATGGACCTGAGCACGGACCATTTGACGCAAGTCACTCCGGCCGACGTGTACGTCTACGAATATGACTGGACGCCCGATGGCAAAGGATGGGCAGCGACAGCGGCTCACGGCAATGGTGATGCGAACTGGTGGATTGCGCGCCTCTATTTAATCGACGCGAGCGGCGAGATGCGCGAGATTTATAAACCGCGGCTGCAACTCGCTGATCCGCGAGTCTCTCCTGACGGCAAAAACATTGCGTTCATCGAAGGACTGATGAGCGACGAAGGTTCTACGGGAGGAGATGTTCATGTTGTTCCCAGCGCGGGAGGGGCTGCACGAAGTCTGACTGCTGGCCTCAAAGCGTCCCCTTATGCTCTCGTGTGGCAGGGTGCCGATCGCATCCTATTCGCCGAAGATGTGGACGGAAATTTTGGTTTTGCCAGCTTGAGCACAAATGGCAGCGCGATCAAAACATTGTGGACCGGGCCAGAGTTGGTTCGACCTGCCAGCGCCGCGTGGGTTTCATCGGCTGCGAGGGAGGTCATGACAGCGATTGTGCGGCAATCGCCGACCGCTCCGCCGGAAGTATGGGCGGGGCCGATTGGAAATTGGAACCAGGTCACGCATGTGAATGCTGACGTGAAACCGGCGTGGGGCGAGATGAAGAATGTGCACTGGATGAACGGCAGCATGCGGGTGCAGGGATGGTTGATGCTGCCCAAGGATTACGATGCCAGCAAAAAGTATCCACTCGTAGTTAGCGTGCATGGAGGGCCGTCTGCCGCCTGCGCCGGGCTATGGGATGCGCGAAATATGGGACCGCTGTCGGCGATGGGATACTTTGCCCTCTGCCCGAACCCACGCGGCAGCTACGGGCAGGGAGAAGCTTTCACGCAGGGCAACGTAAAGGATTTCGGCGGAGGGGATTACCGCGACATCATGGCGGGAGTCGATGCGCTGATGAAGCAGTATCCGATCGATGCCAAACGCATTGGCATCCGCGGCCACAGCTATGGCGGGTACATGACGATGTGGGCCGAAACCCAGACTCACCGCTTTGCCGCCGCAGTGGCGGGCGCGGGGCTTTCCGACTGGCTCAGCTACTACGGGCTCAACGATATTGACGAATGGATGATTCCATTCTTCGGCGCATCGGTATATGACGATCCCGCGATTTACAACAAGAGCGATCCCATGCACTTTGTTAAAGCGGTGAAAACTCCTACGTTGATTCTAGTGGGTGACCGCGATGGCGAAGTTCCGATGGAACAATCGGTGGAATGGTGGCACGCACTGGATTATTTTCATGTGCCCACGAAGCTTGTGGTGTATCCGAACGAGGGCCACATGTTGATCAAGCCTGCTGACTCGCGGGATTATTCGTTGCGATCGCTCGAGTGGTTCGAGGAATGGTTTGGGAAAGCGCATTAGGAGTTTAGAACTTTAATACGAAGTAGAGTCCGCTCCACTTTCTCATCGGCGATCTTCATAGGGCTATAATTGCGCGAACCCAAATTGCGCGAACCCATGGCTCTAGCCTCTGGCACCAAGCTTGGTCCCTACGAAATCCTCAATCCCCTGGGCGCAGGCGGCATGGGAGAGGTATATCGCGCCAAGGACACTCGCCTCGATCGCACCGTTGCCATCAAAGTCTTGCCTTCGCACCTTTCTTCTGATCCGGAATTGAAGCAACGCATGGAGCGCGAAGCGAAAGCAATTTCCGCGCTGCAGCATCCGAACATCTGCACACTTTATGACATCGGCACGCAGGACGGCACTCAGTTCCTGGTGATGGAATATCTCGAAGGGCAGACACTTGCCGAGCGGCTGGTGAAGGGTCCGCTGCCGGTTGAGCAAGTTTTGAAGATTGGAACAGAAATCGCGCAAGCTTTGGACAAGGCACATCAACAGGGCATCATTCATCGCGATCTGAAGCCGGCGAACATTATGCTGACTAGAGCCGGCGCAAAGCTGATGGACTTTGGTCTGGCAAAGCCCAAAATCTCCATCGCGGCGGAGGCCGTCGGTCCGTTCACGCCTTCCACTCCGACGGTGAACCTGGCTTCGTTGACGGCCGCGGTGTCGCCGCTCACGCAGAAGGGTTCGATCGTAGGAACCTTTCAATACATGGCACCCGAACTTTTGCAGGACGCTGAGGCCGACGCCCGCAGCGACCTGTTCAGTTTCGGATGCGTTCTCTACGAAATGATTACCGGACGGCGCGCCTTCGAGGGCAAATCGCAACTTAGCGTATTCAGCGCGATTCTGGAAAAGGATCCAGAGCCGATCAGCGCCAGCCAGCCGCTAGCGCCGCCGATGCTCGATCGCGTGGTGCGCGCCAGCCTCGCTAAGGATCCCGCTGACCGCATCCAGTCGGCGCACGACGTCGCGATGGACCTACGTTGGGTCGGCGAATCCGCACTCAGGGAATCCGAAGACCCCCCTGCGGAGTTCAAGAAATCATGGGCAGTTTGGGCAGTGGCGATTGTACTCGCCTTCATGGCACTCGCCGGATTCGCCGGATATCGCTGGGCGAAATCTTCCGGAAATTCGATCTCACTTCATGCTGAAATCCCGCCGCCGGACAAATTTTTTCTGGATACTACAGGTGACGCCGGCGGCATGCCCGTGTTATCCCCGCAGGGCGACAAGTTGGCTTTCGTGGCTCATTCCGGCGAAACCAAGATGCTGTGGGTCCGCGCACTGAACAGTGACACAGCACAGCGACTGGAGGGAACGCAGAACGCGATGCATCCTTTCTGGTCGCCAGACGGTGGCTACATCGGATTCTTTGCCAATGGCAAGCTGGCAAAGATTGCGGCCTCGGGCGGTCCGGTGACGGTGTTAGCCGACGCTGCCAACTCGCGCGGCGGAAGCTGGAGCGCCAACGATGTGATTGTGTTCGCCCCGGATTTTCTGGGAGGGCTGTCGAAAGTAAGTGGGCAAGGCGGCACAGTCGAGCCGGCAACTTTGATTGAGAAGACCAAGCACGATACCCATCGCTGGCCGTGGTTTCTGCCCGATGGCAAACACTTTCTCTTTCTCGCCACTAGCCACACTGGAGGCGATCCTACGCCCAACGGAATCTACTACGGCTCGTTGGACAATAAAGAGACTCGCCAGCTCGTCACCAGCGATTCCGCAGCGCAATACGCTTCTGGGTATTTGCTCTATCGCTCTAATACCGCTTTGGTCGCTCAACCGTTTGATCCAGAATCAGGCACGCTCTCGGGATCTGCCGTTCCGCTGTTCAATAACCTTCGCGATGACGTCGGTGTGTGGCGCAGTATCTTCGCGGTGTCACAGAACGGACTGATGGTGTACCAGCTGGGCAATGCCGCCTCCGCGAAAAGTAAGCTCGTCTGGTTCGAGCGCTCGGGAAAAGCGCTGGCTGACTTCGATCCAGGTGAAAGCACAATCATTGATCTTCGCCTTTCGCCCGATAACAAGCGAGTGGCGTTTGCCAGTGGCACCGGCATTTGGACGCTCGATCTGGAGCGCAAGACCAAGACGCGCATTACATTCGACCAGCAGATCGTGCAAGAACCCACTTGGTCGCCGGACGGCAAAACGATCATCTTCTCCGCGCGAGTGGCCAAAGGCGGAGGCAATGTCGAAATTCGCTCAAAGGCAGCTGACGGTAGCGGAGCGGAAAAAACATTGATCGCCCAGCAAAATAACTACCATTATCCCGCGTGGTCGCCCGATGGAAAGTACTTAACTTATATGTGGGGCGATGGGGAGAAGATGGTTTCCCTTTGGATGGTTCCCGTCGCCGGGGACGCAAAGCCGGTAGCGATCGTGCAGCCGCCTTCGGCGCAGACCAACTTCTACAGCTATCGGATTTCACCCGACAGCCGATGGGTAGCCTACGTTTCGGACGAATCTGGAATGCAAGAGGTCTACATAACGAGTTTTCCGGAAGGCAAAGGCAAATGGAAAGTGTCGTCGAATGGTGCGGCTTATCCCGCATGGCGCGCGGATGGGAAAGAACTTTTCTACCAGAATCTTGCCAATGATTTTTTCGCGTGCCCGATCGCGATGAAAGGATCGGAGATCGAAGTCGGAACACCCCAGCGTCTGTTCAACACCGCTGCGCCTGGAATCGGCATATCTTTTGACGTGTCCGCTGACGGAAAACGCCTGCTCGTCAACCACGCAGAAGAAGAAGCTCAGGCGCCGCTTCAGTTGCTGACGAACTGGCCCGCTGAATTAAAGAAATGACTGCTTCGATGGGCGGAAGAGAAAATCGACTGACCGCGCGCCTCACTAACCTCCTTGACAGGACCTCAAGCCGTTCCTAGAATCCAAGCAGCGCGGGCGTTTTGCGTCCTGAAGCTAAGTTTTTGCATCTAAATTAGTTAGCTGGAACTTGAATGGCCAAAAGCCTCGCCGATCCTTGATTTCATAAACATGCCTTCTGATCCTAATATCGGCAAACGAGAGCGCGAAGTCCTCACCGCGATCGTGGAGACTTTTATTTCCACGGGCGAGCCCGTCGGTTCACGAACGCTGTCTCGCTCGAATCGTGAAGGACTTAGCCCGGCGACGATCCGGAACGTGATGGCCGATTTGTCGGAGGCCGGATTTCTGGAACAGACGCACACTTCGTCGGGACGAATTCCGACGCCCGAGGCCTATCGCTATTACGTGGAGCAGATTTCCGGAACCGCGCAACTGGCTCCGCAGGAAAAGAGCATGATTTCTGAATCGCTGGCTGGAATCAGCGACGTGCAGGAATTTATGGAACGGACCTCGCGCGTGCTGTCGCTGATATCGCGGAATGTCGGTGTCACCGTAGCCTCCAGCGGTACGAAGAATGCGCTGGAGCACGTGTATTTTTCGCGGCTCGGAGACCAGAAAGTTCTGGCGGTGTTGGTCACGCGATCGGGGTTGGTACGTGATCGGGTGTTACGGCTCGATCTGGCGCAAAGTGAACTCGATCTAGCGGCCCGCTACATCAACGAGAATTTTCGCGGCTGGACCATGGAGTCGATGCGCGCGGAACTGGCGCGAAGAATCGAGCAGGAACGCAGCGAATACGATCAGCTGATGAATTCCATCGAGCAGCTCTACAAACAAGGCGCTCTCGCTGCCGAAGCGGGAATGCAGGTTGTATTCGTGGAAGGCGCGGCTAATTTGGTCACAGGCCAGGAGGATCGCCAGCGTCTGCAGGAGATGTTAAAGACTCTCGAGGAAAAAGAGAAAATCGCGAAGCTTCTTGGAGCTTATCTGGATGTAAAGCAGGAAGCGGTGAGGGTGGTCATTGGGCTGGACGACGCGATCCCCTCGATGCAGAACTTCGTATTAATTGGAGCCCCTGCGCGCTCGGGAAGCGACATGGTTGGGTCGCTGGCGGTAATTGGACCCACGCGAATGGATTATCAGCACACCATGACCGCCGTTTCCTACATTGCGCGCCTGTTCGACAAAATTTTGAATGAAGCGGAGTAACCAGGTTTTTATGAGTAAAGCGTACGGTAGATCGGAAGCAGAAAGATCGGAAGTACAAAGAGCTGGGCTGGACGTGGAGCATGAACTGCCAGCGCCAGAGAATGAAGCAGCGACTGAAACAAACCGGGCAGCGAGCGCGGAATCTTCTACTCCTGAATCGGAGTTACAAAAATTAAGAGCGGAGCGCGATGCGCTGCTGGATCGCCTGGCGCGCATGCAGGCCGAGTTCGAAAACGTCAGACGCAGGAACATCAAGGAACAGCACGATTTTCGCGAATACGCGGGCGCGGAGGCGATCAGGCCTTTGCTTCCCGTGCTCGACAGCTTTGATCGCGCGTTGCAGGTGAAATCGGACCCCGCCGACTTCCGTAGCGGAGTCGATCTGATCTACAAGCAGCTGCAGGCTGCGCTGGCCAAGCTGTCAGTACAGCCGATCGCCGCCAAGGGCGAAACTTTTGATCCTCATTTCCACGAGGCGATTGAAATGGTGGAAACTGCCGATGCGCCCGACCATCAGGTAATTGAAGAGCTGCAGCGCGGCTACAAGTATAAGGACCGACTGCTGCGTCCGGCGATGGTAAAGGTAGCGAAAAATCCTGGACGGTAAGTTCCAACCTTTAGCTGTATTTCTCTTGAAGGAGAGGCGTCACTTCTGACCACGAACGCAAAACGCGACTATTACGAGGTGCTTGGCGTAAGCCGCACGGTAACTGAAATCGAACTGAAGAGCGCTTACCGCAAGCTGGCCATGCAATGGCATCCTGACCGCAATCCGAATAATCCCGATGCGGAGGAGCGATTTAAGGAAGTAACCGAGGCTTACGCGATTCTCGCCGACTCCGACAAACGCTCTCTTTACGATCGCTACGGACATGCTGGAGTGGGTGGCGCGTCTTCGGGCGGCGCGGGTTTCGATCCTACGATCTTCCAGGACTTCGGCGAGATCTTTGGTGAGTTCTTCGGATTTGGAGATGCATTTGGCGGTGGACGCCGCCGCAGCCGGGTACAACGCGGCGCGGATTTGCGCGAAGACATCACTCTGGAATTTGAAGAAGCGGTATTCGGCACTGAGACGAATGTGACGGTGCGCCGTCACGAAGCCTGCGAAGATTGCCGCGGCTCGGGAGCGGCGCCGGGCAAAGGTCCCACTACTTGCAAGTCTTGCGCCGGTCGCGGCCAGGTGCGATACCAGCAAGGCTTCTTCAGCATCGCGCGAACTTGCCCATCGTGTCAGGGAACGGGCAGCGTGATTACCGATCCTTGCCCCAAGTGCAGAGGGGAAGGGAGGCTTGTGCGCCAGAAATCGGTGGACGCGAAGATTCCGGCGGGAGTTGAGGATGGCACTCGAATCCGGTTCACCGGGGGCGGTGAAGCCGGTCCCTTCGGTGGACCAGCCGGCGATCTCTACGTCGTGCTGCATGTGAAGGAGCATCCATTTTTTGTGCGCGAAGGGAACGATCTGCACTGCGCAGTTCCGCTCTCGGTGACGCAAGCGGCGGTTGGCGCGGAGATTAAGGTTCCCACGCTGGAAGGCGAGCACACGCTCAAGATTCCGGATGGAACGCAGCCCGGCACAACTTTCCGCATTCGCAACAAAGGCGTGCCCGTGCTGAACGGTCACGGCAAGGGCGACCTGTATGTCGAGGTTCGAGTGCAGATTCCCACCAAACTAAATAAGCGTCAAAAAGAACTTCTGCAGGAACTGGAGACCACGGCGACGGTAGACAACCAGCCGCTGGTGCGGTCGCTGCTGGGCAAAATGAAAGATCTGTTCGACTAAACACGAATCTATATTCGTGGCTGAAAGTCAGAGTCGTGGAGCAGGGCGCGCCTTCGGAGTTTCACGAGTGCCGCGCTATCGGTCGCCTTCATACCTGCGAATCGCCGAAGCCATGACCCGCCGCCGCTGGATTGCTGACGAAGTCTCGGAAGATCGCGCTGCTCTGGTTGGGGAGCATGCAGATCATCTGGTCCGCGTGCTGCGTGCCCGCGTCGGAGAAGATTTCGATATTGCTACCGGCCAGGGGGTTCGCCGCGGACGAATTGTTTTGGTAAAAGATGACCGCGTTGAGTTTGAGTTGAACGAAATGATTTCTGCTGCTCCCTCGGCTGAGATTACGCTTCTTCTCGCAATATACAAATTTGATCGTATGGAGTGGGCGATTGAAAAGTGCACAGAGCTGGGGGTCTCACGGATCGTACCGCTGATCTCTCGCCGCACGGATTCGCACCTGGCGGCGGCGTCCATAAAACGAGTTGAGCGATGGCAGCGCATCGCGCGGCAAGCTGCGGAACAGTCACGCCGTGCTGCGCCGCCGGAAATCGCTGCGCCTATCAAGCTTTCCGAAGCATTGAATGCTCCCACCGGCTTGCGAATACTTTTGGCTGAATCGGAAGAGCACACTTTGCTGAGAGACGTAGTGAACCAGGAAAACGCCAGCGGTGGAATCGTTCTGGCGATCGGTCCTGAAGGCGGATGGACGCAAGACGAAGTGAAAGCGTTTCAGCAAGCGGGATGGATTTCGGCGTCGCTGGGAAACACAATTCTCCGCGCCGAAACGGCCGCCATTGCAGCGATGGCGATTGCAGCCTCCGCGCTTTATTCTCTCTGATTTTCACAGCCCGCCGATTTGTGCATGGAGTGGTATTCTGAGCCGCAATGGCAGTTTCCAAAGTTCAATCTCATCCCGCTCCATTTCTTCCCGATGACCGCCAGCGTGAAGCGATCGAGCACGTTCACGGGCCGATGCTGGTGGTTGCGGGCGCTGGAACCGGAAAAACTTCTGTCCTGATTCACCGCATTGCAAGCCTTGTGCAACAGGGCCATGCCAAGCCGGAGGAAGTTCTCGCCCTTACTTATACCGTGGCCGCGGCGGGCGAGATGCGAGACCGGGTCAGCAGCCTGCTGGGCAAGAAGATTCATTCCGCCACATTTCATGATTACTGCAATGCCCTGCTGAGGCGCGCCAAGAGGGACTTTGCCGTGCTCGACGAAAAAGACCTCTGGATTTACCTTCGTAAAAGAATTCACGAACTTCGCCTCGAACACTACGTCCGTGCGGCGAATGTTGGACAGTTTCTTGATGATTTATTGCGGTTCTTAAACCGTTGCCACGATGAGCTAGTCACGCCGGAAAAATATGCAGCGTACGTTCTGCGTCTGGAGCGTGGCGAATCTACAGTCCCGCGCGTCGCCAGATCGAAAGAAAAGTTGACCGATGCTGAAGTGGTCGGGCGCTGCCAGGAAATCGCCCGCGTGTTCGCGACTACCGAGCGCTGGCTGCGTGAAGACAATTACGGAACATTCAGTCACATGATCACGCGGGCCCACGAGTTGCTCACGACTGATGAAAAAGTGCTGGAGGAGGAGCGCGCCCGCGCTCGATTCATTCTGGTGGATGAATTTCAGGACGCCAACTTCGCGCAGATCCAGATTCTGGCGGCGCTAGCGGGGAGCGACGCTAACATCTTTGCGGTTGGAGATCCGGATCAGGCGATCTACCGCTTTCGTGGAGCCTCGAGCGCGGCATTTCATCTGTTCCGCCGGCATTTTCCCCGGGCCAAGCTGGTTGTCCTGGGCAAGAACCGACGTTCGACTACGCCTATTCTGCAGTGCGCCTTCGCCGTAGTGGACAAGAATCCGGCTGTTTTTCGAACGGGCGAACCGGGAGAATTCACCTACCGGCGCACTCCTCTGAAGTCCGCGCGGGAAGAAGAAGCCAGCAAGCAGGGGAAATTGCTGCCTGCCTTCGCCGTAGAAGCAATCTCGTTTACGGGCCGAGATGCCGAGGCACCGGACGTGGTTCGAATCATTGAGGAGACGCGGCGCCACTCGCGATGCAAGTGGAAAGACTTTGCCATCCTCTACCGCTCGCACGTGAATCGCGATGACGTGGTGCAGCACCTGGCCGAGCATGAAATTCCATTCACTATCGAGAACATGGACGTTAGCGATACGCCTGAAGTACGGGATCTATTTGCCTGCGTTGCCACCGTGGTCGATCTGAGCTCCGATGCAAATCTGTTTCGAGTAGCGGCATTGCCGCAGTTCGAAGTGGATCCCGAACAACTTCGCAGTGCGCTGCGTGCGATTGCGAAGGAATCGAAGGATGGCGTAGTCGTGCCGCTTGCTTCGGTTCTGGACAGCGTTGCCGGCGGTGCGGCGGTGCTGCAGTGTGTGCGCCAGGCGCGGGATGAAGTCGAACGCAGACAGGCAAAGGTTCGCGCGGCGATGCCGTTGATCGGAAAGCAATTCGGACTCAACCTCGATACGCCGGTGATGCAGGCGGCTCTGAAGTTTGCCGCTGACTGGGAGCGGAAGCCGACAACCAAGAGCGGGGACCTGCACGAGTGGATCGAGTATCTGGGTTATTTTCGCGAGGCCTGCGGAACGATTCCGCTGGCGTCGAACGACAGTGAGGATGCAGTGCGCCTGATGACGGCGCATGGCGCGAAGGGACTGGAGTTTTCTCACGTTTTCATCCTGCGCGCCACGAGCCCATCGTTTCCCGCCAGTTATCGGGAGAGCCTGGTGGAGTTTTCCCGAGAGTTACGCGATCCGGATTCGGCCGTAGGAAGCGATGACAAGACGCTGCACGATCAGGAAGAGCGGCGGCTTTTTTATGTAGCGATGACCCGGGCGAGGGATTCATTGCACATGTACGGAAAGCAGGGGATCGGACGCGATAAGACGCCGGCGGGCTTCCTACGCGAACTGATCGGCAACCCGGGATTACAGAGATGGCTCAGAGCGCGGGCTGCGCTGCCTTCGCAACCTGAACTGATTGAGATCGCCGCGGCAGCGGACTCCGCTCACAATGAAGGCTCTCGCCTGCCCGCCTGGCTGGAACTGCCGGCGATTGATGGACTGGACGCGAGGTTGAGCGCCAGTGCCATCGAGACCTACGAGACTTGCCCGTTGCAGTTCAAGTTCGAGCGGGAATGGAAGCTCTCGCGGCAACTCCATGCGGCGTTGCAGTACGGCGCCGCGATGCACCGAGTGTTGCGCACCTACTATGACTCCGTTCGTCTACGGCGGACCAAGCCGGATGATGAATTGCTGCGGCAGTTTAATGATGATCTGCTCTCGGCTGGAATTCAGGAAGACTATCAGCGCGATCTGTACCTGAAACAGGGGCTTGCCCAGTTAAGCGAATTTCTCGCCGGAACACGATCCGGCATGATGCCCGAGGTTTTGCATACCGAAGAGTGGTTTGACGTGGAGATCGCTGGCACCAAGCTTACCGGCCGAATCGATCGGATGGATCGCGCATCCGATGGCAGCGTGGTGATTGTCGACTACAAAACCGGCAAAGCGCGATCGCAGGAGGACGCCGACGAGAGCCTGCAGCTTTCCATCTATGCCATGGCTGCGGAGCAGAAGTGGGGATACCGCGTAAGTGAGTTGGTGTTTCATAATCTGGAAGGAAATATTCCCATCGTTTCAAGGCGCACCCAGTTCCAATTGGAGCAGGCTCGAGAGCGGGTATTGGCTGTGGTGCGCGGCATCGCGGATGGAAACTTCAAACCGAAGCCCGATTTCTACTGCAACTTCTGCGCATTTCGCGGGCTGTGTCCGGCGCGGGAAAAGCGACCACCAAGCGTTAGCCTGAAGGCTGGAAAGACGGCGGCGAAGGCGCTCGATTGATTTGCTTCGGGCGTTCAGAACTTTGGGACAAAAACTTAGGGGACGCTTTTGGCGTCCCCCTTTGACTTCATACTGACTTCTTAATGCTTCTTTTTCTTCTTTGCCTTTTTCTTGGTTGCCATTGGTTCTATTCTCCCTTCCATTTTCATGGAAAAATCTGCAACGATGTTTTGTTGCAACTAAATGAAGTATTCAGTTAATGAAAAATGAAGTCAAGAAAAAAATGAACGTAGTGTGGCGAGCGATGCTGTACCAAAGTCACAGAGCAAAGAGCGCGAGCGACAAAATCTGCTCGACGCAGCAATGAAATCTGCCAGGCATGGAACTCGGGGGAGACGAGAAGGCGTCGGACGCGCTTTGTTTCATCTGCAGATTCTTCACACGGCGAAGGCCGAGCAATGCGATGACAATATCGCGGAAGTTCATCATTTCCGCGTACTGCTGCATCTATAATGAAGTTGCGAATCTTCGCGGGAGCATGATCTATGGCGGGTTTCGACGATGTTGTCATCATTTCCGGTTGTCGGACAGCGGTAGGAAAGTTTCAGGGAAGCCTGAGTGATTTGAGTGCTCCACAGCTAGGTGCTGTGGTAGTGCGCGAGGCGGTGAAGCGCGCCGGATTGAAGTCCGATCAGATTGATGAATGCATTATGGGCAACGTCCTCCCTGCAGGACTGGGACAAAATCCCGCGCGTCAGGCTGCGATCTTCGCAGGATTGTCTCCCGCGACAGGTGCCATGACAATCAACAAAGTTTGTGGCTCCGGACTGAAAGCGGTAGCTCTCGCGGCGCAAGCAGTGCAAACCCAGAACAGTTCCATCGTTGTCGCCGGAGGTATGGAATCGATGACGAACGCTCCTTACCTGCTGCCGCAAGCTCGCAAGGGATACCGGCTGGGCGATGGTAAGGTGATCGATTCCATGGTGCACGATGGCCTTTGGGATATTTACAACGACTATCACATGGGCGTGACTGGTGAGAACGTCGCGGAAAAATATGGCATAACTCGGGAAGAACAAGATGAGTTCGCGGTCAACTCACACCGCAAGGCGGTCGCCGCGTGGAAAGAGTGCCGGTTCAAATCGCAGATCGTGCCGGTAGAAATTCCCACGAAGAAGAAGGGCGAAGCACCGAAATTATTTGAGAGAGACGAATCGCCGCGCGAGGATACCACTATCGAAGCACTCCGCGCGCTGAAGCCTGCGTTCAAAAAAGATGGAACAGTAACCGCAGGCAACGCACCCGGAGTAAATGACGGAGCCGCGGCGGTCGTCGTGACCAGCGCAACGCGAGCGAAAGAACTCGGCGCTCAACCGATGGTTCGGATCGTGGCGCAGGCCACCAGCGGAGTCGAACCCAAATGGGTGATGATGGCTCCCGTTGATGCGGTGCGAAAAATATGGGAAAAGACGGGATGGAAAAACGAAGACGTCGATCTCTATGAACTCAACGAAGCATTCTCAGTGCAGGCGCTGGGAGTGACGCGCGAGCTTGGACTGGATCTTAACAAGGTAAACGTGAATGGCGGAGCCGTGGCCATTGGCCATCCCATCGGAGCCAGCGGGGCACGGGTGTTGGTGACTTTGATTTATGAGATGGCACGGAGGAATGCGAAGCGTGGTATCGCTGCGCTATGCCTGGGCGGGGGCAACGCCGTTGCGATGGCTGTGGAGAGAAACTAGCGGCGCCGAGTCAAATTGAAGAATGTGCCTAGACGGGATTGACGGGGTTTAGAGAAACAGCAGCAGGCAGTGAGACGGTAAATACAGCACCGCCTCCGGGTACGTTGGAGGCCTCAACAGTTCCGTTGTGTTCCTTCATTACGGATTTGCAGATGCTCAGGCCCAGACCTGTTCCCCGCCCCGGCCGCTTCGTCGTATAAAACGGATCAAAGATATTGGGAAGAATTTCTGCCGGGATTCCGGGACCATCGTCCAAAAAACTGGCCCACACTGAATTTCCGGTGGTTCCCAAACGAATGCGCAAAGTGCCGCGGTCGCGCGTTTCGCGAATAGCCTGTTCGGCATTCAAGATCAAGTTCAAGAAAATCTGCATCAACTGGTGGGGATCACCCTGAACGTAAGGCAATCCGGGCTCGCGCACGAAGTCTACGGTGATGTTGTTTTTTCGCAATGAATAGGAGTGGAGATTGAGAGTGCGTTCGACAATCTCGCCTAGGTTGACACGAGTCTTGCCGGGTGTGGGAGGGGTAGCGAAGTAGGTGAGGTTGTGAACAATTTCAGCCGCACGGCGCGCTTGCTGCTGCAAAATGGCAATCTGTTTCCGGGCGGCGTCGGTCGTCTGGCTATCCTGCAGAAGTTCGCTCACGCCGAGAATGCTGGTGAGCGGATTATTCAATTCGTGGGCTACGCCACCAATCATGGCTCCCATGGCGGCGAGGCGTTCACTCTGCACCACCTGTTGCTCGAACTTCTTTTCCCTGGTGATGTCGCGCACGGAAATAATGACGCCGGCGAGTTTGGAGTCGGCATCGAAAAACTGGCTGGCAGAGGCGCGCATGCTGCGCCCGGCTCCATCGCTGCGGCGCGCCCCATATTCAGCTGATCCAAATCCTTTGCTGCCGGCCAGCACGTCACGGTAAAGCTCTAAGAGTTCGAGAGAGTGACGCTGAGTCTCAGAAATCTTCTTGCCCAATAATTCTTCGGATGGGCACTCGAGCAAATCACGCACCCGCGAACTGACAAAGGTATATCGCTCCTCCAGATCGACTACGAGAATAAGATCGGGGAAACTCTCCAACAGGCGGCGGCTGAATTCTTCCTGGCGGGCCACCTGGCGCTCCAGTTTGCGCCGCTCGGTGACGTCCACCAATGTGCCCTGATAACGAATCAACTTGCCGGCGTCATCCCATACGGCGCGAGAAGATTCCAGAAATACGGCGGCGCTTCCATCCTTCTTGCGGAGCGTGATCTCTCTGGCGCGCACTCCGCCGCGATCATCGAGGGCCCGGCCAAGGACCGGCGGCTGCTGGGGATCCAGATTGAGCTGCGGAGGCTCGAGAGCAAGAAGTTCTGCTTTCGTGGGATAGCCCAAAATGCTGACCAGCGCCGGATTCGCATCCAGCAGTTTGCCTTCCGGCGTACTGAAATATGCGCCTTCCTGCAGCGTCTCGAACAGTTGGGTGAAGCGCAGTTCCTTCTCGTGTTGCTCGGTAACATCGCGACCAAGCACGCTCACGCCGGCAACTTCGCCGCTTTTCATGATCGCGTTCAGGACGCAATCGAAATAGAAGTACCGGGAGTTGTTCTTGAACCGCAACCGCACTGTGCCCGCCCAGTGTCTCTTGTCCAGAAAGCGCACGAGTTCTGCTTCCATGCTGGCACGCATTGGTTCTTCGATAAAGTCGAAGAATTTCTGTCCTACGATCGCGGTATAAGGGAGTCCCACGAGCTGGCTGATCCGTTTGTTGACGGTACGCAAAGTGCCGTCGAGCGAAACGGCGCAAGCTGCGTCGTCAATCGAGTCGATCAGCTCTTTGAAGTTGCGCTGGGAGCGCGCAATCATTTCGTTCAGTTGATCGAGTTGTTCTTCCGAGGGAGCCGCTCCTACATGTTGCTGCAAATCCTCCAGCAGAATCTTAAGTTCGCCGACTTCTTTGCGGCGACCGTAGGCATAGACGGCCAGCAGCACCGACAGAACCAGTACGCCCACCGCCATCGGACCAAGGTGGTAAGGCAGGGATTCCAGACGCTCCCATGCCAGCGCAGCAAAACCGGCGGCCAAGAGCACCATGAAAAGCAGGATCCAACGCCAAAGCTGGGATTCTTCCCGCTCCAGATTGCGCGGACGGCGGGGACGTTGAGAGCTACCGGAAGAGGCCTGCATCATTAAGGGGTCAGGTTGCCGAACGACTAAATCCTCGATCGACGCAACCATCGTAAATTATACCGACCGCGCCGCGACAATCATCAGGCCATAGCACAATGTTGGTTACTAACGATCCACAGGCTGAGGCTGTGACATCCATCACCGCGCCGCGGCGGCTCAGGCGCATAGCGTAGATATTCCCGGATCAGGCCTTCGTGTGCCGATTCTGGCTCTATAAGTTTCCCCTCACAATCGATGCTATACAAGACTCTCAGCGCCGCAGTGTATGGCATTGACGCCAACATCATTCAGGTGGAAGTGGACTGCTCGGGAATTAAGACCGACCAGGATCACTTCCATACGGTGGGCCTGCCCGATGCGGCGGTGCGCGAGAGCCGAGACCGGGTCCGCGCGGCGCTGAAAAATTGCGGCTATGACATTCCTCCCACCCACATCACGATCAACCTCGCTCCGGCGGATATTAAGAAGGAGGGCTCCGGCTTCGATCTGCCCATGGCACTGGGAATCGTGGGCGCCTACGGTGGGTTGACGCGAAAAGAGATCGATGACTGTCTCTTCGTAGGAGAGCTGTCGCTCGACGGCGGCGTTCGTGGAATCCGTGGGACGCTACCGATCGCCCTCGAGGCCCGCAGCCGCAAGATCTCCCGTCTGGTGGTTCCTGAGGCCAATGCGCGCGAGGCCGCCATGGTCGGCGGGGTAGATGTTTATCCAGTGCGTTCGCTGCTGGACGTAATTCACTTCGTGAATTCGGGCAACGGAATCGCTCCCCTGAAAGCCGATGGCGATGCGCTGTTGCGTGAAAATCAGGAATTTCTGGTTGATTTCAAGGACGTGCGCGGCCAGCAAACCGCCAAGCGCGCCATCGAAATCGCTTGCGCCGGAGGGCACAACATATTAATGATTGGACCGCCGGGGTCGGGAAAAACCATGCTCGCCAAGCGCATGCCGACCATCCTGCCGCCACTCACCTTTGAGGAAGCGCTCGAAACAACCAAAATTCACAGCGTTGCGGGAGTTCTCGATCCGGGCAGCGGACTCGTGGGAAAGCGGCCGTATCGCTCGCCACATCATACAATTTCGGATGCCGGCCTGATTGGAGGTGGGGCGATACCTCGGCCCGGGGAGGTTTCGCTATCTCATAACGGATTGCTGTTCCTCGACGAACTTCCTGAATTTCCCCGCAATGTGCTGGAAGTGCTGCGCCAACCGCTGGAAGATGGGACAGTTACGATTTCCCGTGCGGCCATGTCGCTGATGTTTCCCGCGCGATTCATGCTGGTTGCGGCCATGAATCCTTGTCCCTGCGGCTTTCGCAATGATCGAACGCGCGAGTGCAATTGCACGACGCCGATGATTCAGCGTTACATCTCGAAAATCTCGGGGCCTCTTATGGATCGCATCGACATTCACATCGACGTTCCTGCCGTGAATTACAAGGAGATGCGTTCGACCAACGAGCCGGAATGCTCGGGGAAAATTCGAGACCGTGTCATCCGCACCCGTGGTAAGCAACTGGAACGCTTCGCTTCGTCCCGCGAGAAGATCTATTGCAACGCCCAGATGTCATCCCGCCACATTCGCACCTTCTGCGAGCTTTCCGCCGACTGTGAACGACTGCTGGAGCGTGCTATGACGCAGCAGGGACTGAGCGCCCGGGCTCACGACCGCATCCTGAAAGTTGCACGTACGATTGCTGACATCGAAGAGAATGCTTCTATCGAGCCCAAGCATATCGCCGAAGCTATCCAATACCGGTCGCTGGACCGCACTTACTGGACCTAAAATTCGGTATGGATCCGTCGAAGGCTTTTACCACGAAGGACACGAAGTACCACGAAGGAAGGCCTCTAGCCGAAGCCAAGTCTTTGACTTCCACGCAAGCACAACCTACTATATTTTGACCGGAAAACCTCCCGCGTGATCGACGAGACCATCTCTCACTATCGCATTGCCGAGAAATTGGGCGGCGGAGGTATGGGTGTCGTTTACAAAGCGGAAGACACTGAACTGGGTCGCTCCGTCGCGCTGAAATTCCTGCCCGATGATCTGGCGGAAGACTCCCAGGCGCTGGAGCGCTTTCGCCGCGAGGCCCGCGCAGCCTCGGCCCTGAATCATCCCAATATTTGTACGATTTACGAAATTGGCAAGCACGACGCCCAGTCCTTCATCGCGATGGAGTTTCTGGACGGCTTGACCCTGAAACACCGGATTACTCACCGTCCTCTGGAGATTGGGCTCCTTCTTAGTCTGGCGATCGAAATTACTGATGCGCTCGATGCTGCCCATTCCAAAGGCATTGTTCATCGCGACATCAAGCCAGCGAATATATTTGTGACTGAGCGCGGCCACGCCAAAGTTCTTGATTTCGGGCTGGCGAAGGTAATCTCGGACCACAAGATTGAGGCTGAAGCCACCGCCGGACCGACCGTTGGCGTTCGTCCCGAACAACTGACCTCGCCCGGCTCTGCGTTGGGAACTGTGGCCTATATGAGCCCGGAACAGGCGCTCGGCGAAGAACTGGATGCCCGCTCCGACCTTTTCTCCTTCGGGGTGGTGCTCTACGAGATGGCTACCAGCCATCTGCCATTCGAAGGGAACACGTCAGCGGCAATCTTTAATGCGATTCTGAATAAGCCTCCCATTGCTCCGGTACAGCTCAACGCTGAACTTCCACCTGAACTGGAGCGCATCATCAACAAAGCGTTAGAAAAGGATCGCGACCTGCGTTATCAGAGTGCCGCCGAGATGCGTGCCGATCTCAAGCGCCTGCAGCGCGACTGGCATCCATCCTCGCGGCAAATGGCTGCGGTAAAGCAGGCCGATGCATCGTCGGGATCAGCCCCCCCAACGGCGAGCGGTAAGACTCCTGCCGCTCGAACCGGAATTCCTTTGCTGGCCGGCACAGCTATCGTCATGCTGATCGCCGGAGCTGTGGTGGGGTTACTCATCGGCGCCAGAACGGCCTCCGGGCCAGTGCCTACTTTTCATGAACTCACATTCCGCCGTGGAGCTCTCACGGCTGCGCGCTTTGCTCCTGATCCACGCTCAGCTATCTACAGCGCCTCGTGGGAAGGCAATCCGCAGTCGGTTTACATAAGTTCTCCGAACTCCACCGAATCGCGCGACCTTGGACTTCCACAAACCGAAGTGCTGGCCGTTTCCTCGGCCGGACAAATGGCCGTGCTGCGCCGCTTCCGCGTCGCCGATAATGCGTTCACTTACGTAGGAACGCTCGCGCAACTCTCAGTTGGCGCGGACGCTCCGCGTGATTTGCTGGATAACGTCGAGGCCGCCGCGTGGACTCCGGACGGTACTGCGCTCGCGGTAGTTCACTCGGCGGGGGGAAAGGATCGTCTCGAATATCCCATCGGAAAAGTTTTGTATGAGACAACTGGCTGGGTCAGCGATCCGCGCTTCTCTCCTCACGGCGACCGCATCGCCTTCATCGACCATCCACTTTTGGGTGATGATGGTGGAGTCGTTAGCGTTGTTGATCTGAACGGCAAGAAGACTGATCTGACCGAGCGCTGGGCCAGTGCTATCGGTTTGGCCTGGAGCCCTTCCGGCGACGAAGTTTGGTTCACCGCGACGGCGACGGGATTCAGCCGCTCTTTGCGCGGGGTTACGCTTTCCGGGAAAACCCGGGAATTGCTCACCGCTCCTGGGACGCTTACTTTGCACGACACCGGAGCCGGCGGGCGCGCCCTGATTTCGCGCGACGCCTTGCGTGCGGGCGCGGTTGGCCTGGTTCCGGGAGAAACCAAGGAACGCGATCTGAGTTGGCAGGATTGGACTGTGCCTTCGTCGCTTTCTCCGGATGGCAAGGTTCTGCTGTTTACGGAGGCCGGGGAAGCCGGCGGAGGAGATTACGCAGTTTTTGTTCGGGAGACCAGCGGCACTTCCGCGGTCCGGCTGGGCGAAGGCAGCTCGCGCGCACTCTCGCCCGATGGCAAATGGGCGCTGGTGCAACGGCAGAGCATGTCCCCGCCCGATTTCGTACTGCTGCCCACCGGCGTGGGTCAACAACGCGCGTTGCCGACAGGAAATATTATTCCCCGCGATGGCAGGTTCCTGCCCGATTCCAAGCGACTGGTGTTCGAGGGGCACGAAGACGGCCATGGCTCGAGGCTCTTTATCATGAATCTGGACGGCGGTCAGCCGCGCGCCATAACGCCGGAAGGGTTTCGCTTGCGCGGCGGTGCGCTCTCCCCGGACGGAAAATTCATCGTCGCGATCGGCACCGACGGCCTTTATCTGCTGCCCTTGGATGGAGGTCAGCCGCAATTGATTCCCGGCACGGGGCCGGGCGATGTGCCATTGCACTGGGAAAATGACGATCAAATGCTGTTGATCGGAAGCCGCGGCGAAACCTCCTGCCCGGCCTTTCGTTTGGACATCAAGACCGGAAGCCGCACCCTCTGGAAATCGTTCAGCCCATTGGATACTGCCGGCGTGGTGGCAGCATCGTGTCCTCTAATTACCGCCGACGAGCAACACTACGTCTTCGGCTACACTCGCAGCTTATCTGATCTGTTTCTGGTGGAGCATTTGAAGTAAGACCCATTAAGAGGAAGTCGGCTCGGCAAGCAGGCGAGGAATCCCTCGCGGCGGTGCGGGGCAAACATCACCACAACCCACGCTGGTAGTGGTGCAGTTTGGCTTGCGCCTTGCACCGGTTTGGCGGGAGATCCTTCGCTACGCCTGAAAAACGGCTCCGCTCAGGATGACAGTCGCCGTGTAATCGTCAAACAGCACGGCAATCCCCTCCCTCGTGTCATTGACCCCATCCCTCCAACATGCTATAAATGCCCGTTTTGCACTCGTACGTTTGAAGCAGAGTTCTAGTGTGCTTCGAGCGCGCGAGGCGCAAGATCCGACGCGGCCAAGCTCCAACACTCCGTTCAGGTTTGCGGTGGAAGCGTGTTCGGATTTCGGCGATGGTCTCCGGCACAGGGCGTGCCCGGAGAACAAGGTTTCGCCGGAAGTAGTGCCTTAACACGTTCATAAATTCCTAAAAACCGACCCATTGTGGAGGACTCATTATGCGCACCTGGCTCGCCAATGCTGCGTTCCAAGCACGCCGCGTGCTATCTGGCTTCATGAAAACATCTTTTGCCGTCGCCTCGCTGCTCGCCGTGAGCGCTGGCTCGGCCCTGGCTCAACCTGCGGGGGAAACGGCCAATGGCGGAGAAGCTTCTCTGAAGCTTCCTGATCTTTCCTCGGTGAACTTCCTGAATGGCGCCATCAACGGCCACAACCTGCTTCTGATCGGCATTCTGTTCTGCTTTTTCGGGCTTGGCTTTGGCCTGGTCATCTATATGCGGCTCAAGAACCTGCCCGTCCATCGCGCCATGCGCGAGATTTCGGAGCTGATTTACGAGACCTGCAAGACCTACCTTGTCACCCAAGGGAAGTTCATTCTGTTGTTGTGGGTGTTTATCGCGGTCATCATCCTGCTTTATTTCGGCGTGCTGGAGCACATGGAGGCCGCTCGCGTCGCCATCATTCTGGCTTTCAGTCTGATTGGCATCGCGGGTAGTTATGGCGTGGCCTGGTTCGGCATCCGGGTGAACACGTTCGCTAACTCGCGGACCGCGTTCGCATCTCTCCCCGGAAAGCCATTCCCGGTTTACCAGATACCGCTCGAAGCCGGCATGAGCATTGGCATGATGCTGATCAGCGTCGAGTTGCTGATCATGCTGATCATTCTTCTTTTCATTCCCGGAGATTACGCAGGCCCGTGCTTTATCGGATTCGCCATCGGCGAGTCTCTGGGCGCGGCCGCGCTGCGTATTGCCGGCGGCATTTTTACCAAGATTGCAGACATCGGCTCCGACCTGATGAAGATTGTCTTCAAAATTAAAGAAGACGATGCCCGCAATCCCGGCGTCATCGCGGATTGCACGGGCGACAACGCTGGCGACTCTGTTGGGCCTTCGGCCGATGGCTTTGAAACCTACGGCGTAACCGGCGTCGCTCTGATCACTTTCATTCTGCTCGGCGTGAAAAATCCTACGGTGCAGGTGCAATTGCTGGTCTGGATCTTCGTGATGCGCGTCATGATGCTGGTCTCCAGCTCGTTGTCGTACTTCCTGAACGCAATCATTGCGAAGGCACGATTTGGCAAAGCGGACGAAATGAATTTTGAAACTCCGCTTACTTCGCTGGTCTGGCTGACTTCGATCGTTTCTATTGCCCTGACTTTTCTGGTTTCGTATTACATCATTCCGGAACTTGGTGGCGACGTTTCTCAGTGGTGGAAGCTGGCGGTGATTATTTCTTGCGGGACGCTGGCGGGAGCCCTGATTCCCGAGCTGGTGAAATCCTTCACATCGACTGAGTCGCGTCACGTAAAAGAAGTAGTAACGTCGGCGGAAGAAGGTGGGGCATCGCTCGGGATTCTTTCGGGATTTGTCGCCGGAAACTTTTCCGGTTACTACCTCGGCTTGTCGATGGTGCTGCTGATGGCTATCGGCTACTACTTCAGCACCATGGGCCTGGCTGCGGCGGCAACCATGCTGGCGCCGGCGGTATTCGCCTTCGGGCTTGTTGCCTTTGGATTCCTCGGCATGGGTCCAGTCACCATCGCAGTGGATTCTTATGGTCCGGTCACCGATAACGCGCAATCGGTTTACGAACTTTCTCTGATCGAGCAGGTTCCGAACGTTGAAGCCGAAGTGAGGAAGGATTTCAACATGGCGGTCAACTTCGACCGTGCCAAGCACTTGCTCGAAGCCAACGATGGCGCAGGAAACACGTTTAAAGCCACGGCGAAGCCAGTGCTGATCGGCACTGCTGTGGTCGGAGCGACGACGATGATTTTCTCCATCATTATGGCGCTCACCAGCGGCTTAACGGCAGATGTGGATAAACTTTCGCTGCTTCATGCTCCATTCTTCCTAGGACTAATCACTGGAGGCGCGATGATTTACTGGTTCACGGGTGCATCTACGCAGGCCGTGACTACGGGCGCTTACCGCGCAGTCGAATACATCAAGGCCAACATAAAGCTGGAGGGAGTTGAGAAAGCTTCGGTTGCTGACAGCAAGGCTGTAGTGGCCATCTGCACAAAATATGCGCAGAAGGGCATGTTGAATATTTTCATCGCAGTATTTTTCGGCACACTCGCATTTGCTTTTGTGGAACCGTTTTTCTTTGTCGGCTACCTGATCTCGATCGCCATCTTCGGCCTGTACCAGGCAATCTTTATGGCCAATGCGGGCGCTGCGTGGGACAACGCCAAGAAGATTGTGGAAGTCGAAATGAAGCAGAAAGGAACTCCGCTGCACGATGCGACCGTTATCGGCGATACGGTCGGCGATCCTTTCAAGGATACTTCGTCCGTAGCCCTGAATCCGGTCATCAAATTCACCACGCTGTTTGGGCTATTGGCGGTGGAACTGGCGGTTACCCTTACCCATGATCAAGGTGCAACGCTCACTAACATCCTTGCGTTAGCATTCTTCGCCGTGTCGTTCTTCTTCGTCTACCGTTCGTTTTACGGCATGCGAATTCGGACGGGGAAATAAAATTATTTTTTAACTGGTTCTCCTGAAGGGCAAAATCATTTGCTGGTTTTGCTCTTCAGCTCTTCCATGACGCTTTGGATCAATTCTTTTGCGTCGGTCAGGCCTTTCATGATGAGCTGGATATCCATGACCGGCTTGCCCGGCCAGCGCTGGCTTTGGCAGTAAACTCCGTGTTGGCCGACCAGCGCCATGGCATCGGTGATCGTGTCCATGGTGACCGCCAGGCGCCCGCGGGGAATGCCCATCATGGTTTCATAATGTTCCAATTCATCGCGCTTCTCGTCGAATACCGGCATGGGGCGATTGTAACCGCTGGCGGGAATGCGTCATAATCGTTCCGCTACTGACGTTATTGCTTGTCCCGCGTCTAATGTCTTGCCACAACGAAATAATTCACAGGAGAAACCATGCGAAAACGAATTGTCGTCTCAGCACTACTAGCCATCGCGTTCACGACTGTGGCGATGGCGCAGATGGGTGGAGGCAAAGCCAAGCCCAGCCCGGCAGCCTCTGCCACGTGCGATCTGGGCGGAGGAAAAAGCATCAAGACGGATTACTCCAGCCCGCGCATGAGAGGACGAAAGATTTATGGCGATCTCGTGCCTTTTGACAAAGTCTGGCGGACGGGAGCAAATGAGGCCACGACTTTTGTCCCCAGCTCGGATGTGGAGGTGGGCGGCAAGAATGTTCCCGCCGGCAGCTACACGATCTTCACCGTGCCCAACGCTGATCAGTGGAAACTGATCATCAACAAGAAAACCGGCGAGTGGGGCATTCCGTATAAATATGAAAGCGATGAACTGGGTCGTGTGGATATGAAAGTGAGCAAATTGCCGTCCCCGGTAGAGGACTTCACGATCTCTTATGTGAAGTCCGGCAGCGGCTGCACGATGCACATTGACTGGGAGACCACGCGGGCGTCGGTGGAGATTACCGCTAAGTGAGGCTGACTTCGGTATGAATGTTGATTTTTGATTGCTGATTGTTGATTGAACACCTGAACGGTTCGGGGTTCAATCAACAATCAAAAGTCATCAATCAACAATTAAGCGGGCTTCCATCGGAGCACGGGCTTGCGTGCGGCGGCCGTCTCGTCCAGTCGTGAAACCCGCGTGGAGTGGGGCGCGTCGAGCACCGTTTGGGGATCCTCTTCTACTTCTTCGGCAATCGATTTCATTGCGTCAATAAATAAATCCAACTCTTCCACTGATTCACT
The DNA here is from genome assembly GCA_963836305.1 of uncultured Acidobacteriaceae bacterium. Classification (GTDB taxonomy): domain Bacteria; phylum Acidobacteriota; class Terriglobia; order Terriglobales; family Acidobacteriaceae; genus Sulfotelmatobacter. The sequence goes on from CAWIJP010000020.1 coordinate 132,443, forward strand.
CTCAGTGGGCTCGATCATCAGCGCCCCCGGAACGATCAGCGGAAACGCTGTGGTGTAGGGATGGAAGCCATAATCGATCAGGCGCTTGGCAATATCCATGGTGCGGACGCTTTTTTTTGCCTGCCTTCGATCGCTGAAAACAACCTCGTGCATGGTGGGAGTGGAATACGGCAGATCGTAAGTGCCCTCGAGACCCTTGCGAATGTAGTTGGCGTTCAGCACCGCATCTTCCGTCGTCTGCCGCAAGCCTTCGGGCCCGTTCGCCTGAATGTAAGCTAGCGCTCGCACGAACATTCCGAAGTTGCCGTAGAATGCGCGCACGCGTCCCACTGACTGCGGACGGTTGTAATCAAAACCGAGGGTACCGTCAGACTTGATGACCAATACCGGCGTCGGCAAAAATGGCTCAAGCTTCTTTTTGATTGCCACCGGTCCCGATCCTGGGCCTCCACCACCGTGCGGAGTAGAGAAAGTCTTGTGCAGATTAAGGTGCATCACGTCGACCCCGAAATCGCCGGGGCGCACTTTACCGACCAGCGCGTTCATGTTCGCGCCATCCATGTAAAGCAGGCCGCCTTTGGCGTGAAGGATGTCGGCAATCTTGTGAATCTCCTGCTCGAACACGCCGAGAGTATTCGGATTCGTCAGCATGAGCGCAGCCACATCTTCATTCATCTGCGCTTCCAACGCTCCGATGTCGACCATGCCGCGAGAATCTGATTTTAGATTTTCAACTGAGTAGTCGACCATGGCGGCGGTTGCGGGATTGGTGCCATGCGCCGAATCTGGTATCAGAACTTTTTTGCGTGGGCGACCCTGGGAATGATGGTAGGCGCGCACCATCAGCAGACCGGTCATCTCTCCATGCGCTCCGGCGGCCGGTTGCATTGTAATCCCATCCATACCGGTGATATCGATGAGGCACTCGCTCAGGGTTTTCAGGATCTGCAGTGCGCCCTGCGAAATCACCTCCGGCTGGTAAGGATGGCCATTTGCGATTCCCTCCACTCGCGCCACGGCTTCGTTCACGCGTGGGTTGTACTTCATGGTGCACGATCCCAGTGGATACATGCCGAGGTCAATCGCATAATTCCATGTCGAAAGCCGGGTGAAGTGGCGAATGATTTCGATCTCACTTACTTCCGGCATGTTGCCGAGGTTTTTTCTTTCAGATGAACCAAGAAGCTTGGACGTATCCACCTCGGGGACATCAAGGGGAGGCAGCTTCCATGCGGCTTTGCCCGCCGACGATTTCTCGAAGATCAGGCCTTCGTTCTGAGTAACATGCTGAGTGGCTTTGCGGATCCTGTTCTTCATCGCGCCACCTCTTCCACCGTGACTTCCTCTTTGGCGGGGCGTACGCCTTCGCGATTCGAAAAAACATCCACCGCAGTATCGATCGCTTTACGCGTAGTCAATTCCGTGCAGCACCAGAGGGCTGCATTTCCAAGTTCGGGATAAAATTTGTTCAGCGGAAGGCCGCCGACGATCTTGTGTTCCAGCAGTCGCGCATTCACGGCATACGAGTCTTCGCTGCTTTCAACCACGAATTCGTTGAATCGCGGAGCACCGCTAAACAGAATCTTGCCGTGCTTCGCAAACTGCGCCGCCGCATAGACTGTCTTCGCCAGATTCTGCTTGGCCAGTTCTTTCAATCCAACTTTTCCGTAGACCGTCATAAAGATGTTGACCATGAGGGCGACCAAGGCCTGATTTGTGCAGATATTCGACGTGGCTTTCTCCCGCCGAATATGCTGTTCGCGGGTCGCGAGAGTGAGGACGAATCCGCGCCGGCCCTGTTTGTCGACCGTCTGACCAACCAGACGTCCAGGCATTTGCCGAACAAATTTTTCACGCGTGGCAATCACACCGCAGTAAGGTCCGCCGAATCCGAGTGGCACACCGAACGACTGCGCCTCCATAGCGATGATGTCCGCTTCGCGCGGCGGCTCCACAATTCCCAGAGAAACGGCTTCAGCAATCGAGACTACAAGCATTGCGCCATTCTTATGCGCGATCTCGGCGATGGCCGCTACGTCTTCAATCGTGCCAAAGAAATTCGGGGATTGAATGAGGACGCAAGCCGTATCGGATGAAATCGATTTCTGCAACTCCTCGAGATTTAGGCGTCCGTCATCGCCGAAACCTGCCACCGATAGCGGCATCCCCTGATGGGTAGCGTAAGTGGCTAGCACCTCGCGATATTCGGGATGCAGACTGCGCGCGACTACGACTGAACGCCGGCCGGTGAGGCGCACTGCCATCATCACCGCTTCAGCCGCGGCGGTTGAACCGTCATACATGGAAGCGTTGGCTACTTCCATGCCGGTGAGTTCACAGATCATTGTTTGAAATTCGAAAATCGACTGCAATGTTCCTTGGGAAATCTCCGCCTGATAGGGCGTGTATGCGGTGAGAAACTCGCCGCGGGAAATCAGCGAATCGATAATGACGGGCCGGTAATGGGCATAGGCGCCGGCGCCGAGGAAGCTGGCGTACCCTTCACCATTCTCTCGGGAGCGTTGGCGAAAATAGTCGACGATTTCCGATTCCGCCATTTGCCGCGGAACTTTGAGGTCGCGGTTCAGGCGGTATTCCGCCGGGATCGGCGCAAACAGTTCGTCGACCGAGCGCAGGCCAATTGCCTTCAACATGGCTTGTCGATCGGCAGGAGATTTCGGTAAATAGCGCATAGGAAGTTGATTAGATGAAACTCGAGGTTAATTCGATTGTGGAACGCGGCAGTCCAGAGTCTTTGCCGATTTCCGATTTCCAATTTTCGATTGAACCCCTATCGGTCCTCATTCGCTGTCGGGCACATGTTTTACTCGGCAATTGGAAATCGACAATCGGCAATTCCTCAATGTCCGCCCTCTTCCGCCACGAACTTTTCGTAATCCGGTGGAGACAGCAGCGCATCCAGATCAGCTGGATTCTTCAGAGTGATCTTCATCATCCAGGAACCGTGCGGATCTTTGTTCACATTCTCGGGGGACGTGGCGAGAGTGTCGTTCGTTTCCGTGACCGTGCCGGAAGCCGGGGAGTACAAATCCGATACTGCTTTCACGGATTCAACAGAACCGAATGTCTTGCCGGCGGTGACTTCCGCTCCGACCTTGGGTAACTCGACGAAGACGATATCGCCCAACTCTTCCTGCGCGTGATCGGTGATTCCGACCGAACCAGTGTTTCCGTTCACCTGAATCCATTCGTGCTGTTTCGTATATTTGCGATCTGATGGATATGCCATGATGGCTGCCAGCTTCCCTTCGTGTAACTGAGTGCGCTTCGTAGGTTAAACCTTTTTCGGTCGCTTATAAAACGGCGTTGGGACAACCTGCGCTCCCACGCCCTGCCCGCGAATCTCGACTTTCACCGGCGTGCCTACCGCTGCGAATGCAGGCGGCACGTACGCTAGCGCGATGTTTTTCTTCAGAAATGGCGCGGGAGATCCGCTGGTAACGTAGCCAATCTCGCCGCCGTCGCCATCACTGTTCAGCACTTTGTATCCGTCACGCGCAATGCCTCGCTCGGTCATCTCCAAGCCGACCAACGTGCGGCTCACGCCTGCGGCCTTTGCTTTCTCCAGTGCGGCACGGCCAATGAACTCGGGCTTCTCCATCTTGCAGAAGCGATCGAGTCCCGCCTCCCAAACATTAATCGTATCGGAAATCTCGTGCCCGTAGAGCGGAAGCTTGCCTTCGAGACGAAGCGTGTTACGCGCGCCTAATCCGCAAGGAACGATCGCGAATTCTTTGCCTGCGGTCAGAATTTCGTTCCATACGCGCGCGCTGGTGGCCTCATCCGCGGGAATATAAATTTCGAAACCATCTTCAGCGGTGTATCCCGTACGGGCGATCAGAATGTTCTTCAGTCCGCAAACTGTGCCATGGGTTTCCCAGTAAAACTTTACCGCGCCCAAATTCGTGTCTGTCAATTTCTGCAGTACATCTGCCGCCTTCGGTCCCTGAATCGCGATCTGCGTGAAGTTGTCTGAAAGATTTTCTACGGCACAATCGAACTGTCGAGTGTTGCCGCGCACCCAGTTGAAATCTTTTTCGCGCGTACCGGCGTTAATTACCAGAAAATATTCATCGTCGCCGAGGCGGTGCACGATTACATCATCCACGAATGTCCCTTGCGGATAAAGTAAAGCCGAATACTGCGCCTGGCCAACGGCTAACCGAGAAGCATCATTCATGGAAATGTGCTGCACCGCGGCCAGCGCCTGCGGCCCGGCCAGGCGGATGTCGCCCATGTGGCTAACGTCGAAAATGCCGACTCCAGTGCGCACCGCCATGTGCTCGTTGATGATTCCGCAGCCGATTGACGCAGGATATTCGACCGGCATGTCCCAGCCGTTGAAGTCGACCATCTTTGCGCCCATCAGTCGATGGACCGCATTCAGCGCGGTCTTGCGGACGGCGGGAGCTGTACCGGCTGGCATAGATTCAACAGAAGACAATGGAACCTCAAGGCACACGGGCTATCCGAGGAAAAGCTGACTGATTACCGTATCACGTGGTTTTTCGGCGGGTCAAACGGGAGGGCTTAACCACAGAGGACACGGAGAACACAGGGTAAAGCTACGATCTATCTTCCGAACTGCACGGTGACGTGAGCTCCAGCGGCCACGTGCGTGCCGGCTGGCGGAAATTGCTGCCGCCCCACGCCGCTGCCCACGGCTTCTAAATCAAGGCCGGCATCCTCAGCGGACTCCACGGCACCGCGGACGGTTTTTCCCACGAATGAGGGCACTTCGATTCCACCCTGCTCAATGTCCAGGACAACGGTTCCAGTGGTTGGAGCTTTCGCGGCTGCCGCGGGATTGCCGGCGGGGCCTGCATTCGCGGGAACAGCTTGATCAGAAGACGACGGTTCATTTTGCCGCATGGCGGCTTGGACGACTTGTCCGTCGCTGCTGGCAGTCGCGGGCGAGGGCGCCCGCGCCACAGTTGGCTTGCCAGCTGTCTGTTCCGGAGCAGCGCCATTTACATCCGCTGTCTCGAGCGGCTCGCCGGGATGATCTGGAGTTCCTTCTTCCAAGTCTTTATCGTTGGTCTTCGCTTGCGCCAGTAGCAACTGATGATTTGGGGCGAGCGGAAGGTCGTGTGGCGTGTGTAGATATTCAAGCACCTGCTGGGTCACGCGGCGGAACACGGGCGCTGAAACTTGCCCGCCCTGATGAAGGCCTACGGCGGAATCCAGAATTACAGCTACGACTATCTGCGGATTATTTACCGGCGCGAATCCCGCGAACGAGCCGACATACTTTGTTTTTGAATACGCGCCGGTGGCCGGATCTACCTTTTGCGCCGTGCCGGTCTTTCCCGCCGACGTGTAGCCTTCCAGGACTGCCTTGCGGCCGGTGCCTTCGAGCACTACTTTTTGCATCATCGACCGCATCTCGGCCGCGGTGTAACTGGAAATTACCCGCCGGGAAGCTCCAGGATGAAACGCCACAGTCTGCGGTGAGTTTTTTCCTGGTGCGGTTTGCGGATCCAGGGTTCCGGCGACGATGCGCGGCGCGATCCAAACGCCGTCGTTTGCGAAAGTGGAAATCAAAGCTGAAAGCTGAACGGCTGAGATGCCGATTTCCTGTCCCATGGAAATCGCGGCGATAGAAACTTTCGACCAGCGGCTGACAGGCTTAGTCAGACCGCGGGTTTCGCCGGGTAATTCGATTCCGGTCTGCTGCCCGAAACCGTAAGCGCGAATGTATTTGTAGAAGCGATCTTCGCCGAGGCGCAGCGCAATTTTGATCGCGCCCACATCGCTCGATTCGGCTAATACGCCCCAGACCGGCAACAAGCCATGTGGCCTGGAGTCGCGAATACGCATGCCGTTGTAGACGATGGATCCCATTTGGCAGTCGAACACTTCATTGGGATTCGTGAGCTTCTCTTCGAGTGCCGCGGAAATTGTTACCAGCTTGAAGGTCGATCCGGGCTCGTAGATATAGCTCACGGCGCGGTTTGTTAGCGCGCCGGGCGTGATCTGCTTGCGCAGATTCGGATTGAACGTGGGCCGATTCGCGAGTGCCAGAATTTCGCCGGTATGCGGATTCTCAACAATCACTGTACCGGCAATCGCCTGGGTATCGTGAATCGCCTGATCCAATTCCTTCTCGGCGATGTATTGAATGTTCTTATCAATGGTAAGAACGACATTTTCGCCGGGCTCAGGCTGCTTCTCGACGTCGGAGAACCACTGGCGACGGGCGTCGACGGAGATAAACATTTTGCCGCCGTGGCCGCGCAATTCGTCGTCAAATTCATGCTCGATGCCGCTCTGGCCGGCATCTTCCATGCCAACCGTTCCAACCACTTGCGCCGCGAGATCGCGCGCCGGATAAAAACGTTTTGGTTCTTTTTGAAAGTGGATGCCTTGCAGGTTCAGCGACTTGATGCGCTCGATGGTTTCATCGTCCGCTTTTCGCGCCACCCAACAGAAGGTTTTGTGGCTGCGGCAATCGGCCAGCACAACGTTGTGATCTTCGCCTGTGATGCGCGTGATCAGAGAGACAGCCGTCGGAAGATCCTTCACTTCGGAGGGGACGGCGAAAGCGGAATCCACGAGCACGGACATTGCCAGCTCGTGACCGGCGCGGTCGTAGATGACTCCGCGTTTGGCGGAGAGTGGAATCTCACGCTGCTGCTGATGTTCGGCTTGCTTTACGAAACTGCCGTATTGAAAGACTTGGAGATAAATCAATCGCCCGCAAATGGCAACACACCAGAACAACAGCATGCCAGCGAGCAAGTAGAGCCGGGAGTTCTTGCCGAGAGTAAAGTTGCTAGCACTCATCATCGCTGCTCTGAAGCTTCGTCATTCCAAACGTCACACCTTCAAGCTTTGTGATTGCAAATCTCACGTGTTGAGGAGGAATCTGCTTTGTGGTAGTGCAGGCAGACAGCAGGTTCCTCGTCGCATTCGCTCCTCGGAATGACAAGTAGCATTGGCGGAGCCATCCTTAGACAAACATACCTAGACAAACATGGCGGACCACCGTTAGGGCGGACCGCCAATAAATTCATGTGGGACAACCGTCCCGTCGATCAAGTGCAGGCACTCGGCCGTTCGCCGAGCAAAGCTCGGCTCTTGCTTATTGCCCCGCCAGCACTGTGATGGGAGCCGCACTGGCCATTACCGGGCCGTTGCTTTGCTCCAGGGCCGGGCCATCCATGCGAATCACCTGCCCCGGCTCCGGCGGTACGAGACCCATACGCCGCGCCATCACATCAATGCGTTCTGGGTCGCGCAGGCTGGCATCTTCCAGGCGCAGTGCGCGGTTCATCTCGGTCAGATTGTTGAGTTCGCGCTTGGCGGATTCGATCTGGTAGCCATATTCAATCGCGCGAAAGTGTTGCCAGGCGTAGGTAAATACCAGCAGAAAGAGGACAGCCAGCGCGGTGCCAAATTGTTTCATTTCGCGGTTGTGGGCTGGATCTTCGGCTTTGACCAAACGCGAATTGTCGATCGCCTTGGCGAAGTAAATCTCTGGAGTGCCGGTAAAAAAGGTGTTTCGTCGCGCCGCTGGAACTGCCATCCGCATTGCTGCTGCCGTTGCCATTAGGCTGCTCCCGCAAAGATGGATTCTGCCTGCTGCGAACTGGGTAAATCGAAAAGCCGCCGCAGGTCCATTTCTTCGGACACGCGTTCCTCAGACATGCGCTTTTGTTGAGCGTTTTGTTCCGCGCGTTCCACCACCGCCATCAAATCCGTGATCAAAGTTCCTGTGTACATCACGCACCTTCCAACTCGAATTCCTACCCAGAGCCTGGCTTCGAACCGGAAGCCTTTCTACATCGGCGGATCTTCGTCCACCTTTTTTCAGAACCTGTTTCACCTAAACCTGAACTCCCGGCACGCCATTACAGCTGTGCCGGGGACTCCGGCAGGTTTTCCGGAATCTAAACTTTCTCCGCCGCCCGCAATTTCGCGCTGCGTGACCGCGGATTACGATCTTGCTCTTCTTCGGATGCCGTCACCGGTTTTTTGGTCAACACCCGGAAGTACCTGTCCTTAATTCCGCCCTCGCGGAAGGCATCCTTTACGATGCGATCTTCCAACGAATGAAAACTGATCACGACCACGCGTCCTCCTGGCTTCAGAATCCGCGGCGCTGCTTCGAGCAGCGCCTTCAGATCGTCCAGTTCGCGGTTTACGAAGATTCGAAGAGCTTGAAAAGTTCTGGTCGCCGGATGAATTCGCCTCGATTCAGAATTCATTGGCCGGGCCGCGGCTGATATGACATCCGCAAGATGTGCGGTAGATCGTATCGGCCGCGACCGGACAATGGCTCTGGCGATTCTCCGCGACCTCCTTTCCTCTCCGAATTCGTAAATCACATCGGCAAGCTCGCGCTCGTCGAGGTGGTTTACCACTTGTTCGGCGGTACGCTCACTCTGCGGGTCCATCCGCATGTCGAGCGGTCCATCCGCCTGAAAACTAAATCCGCGTGCCGCATCCTGCAGTTGCAAACTGCTGACGCCAATGTCGGCCAGAATGCCGTCGATAGTCGCTGGTCGTTGGCCGTTGGCAACGTCTGCAAACGAGCGATGCAGCAACGTAATCGCCGGCCAATCAACAGCAGATTCCTCGACTGCGCTTTCATCCCCTGCCGGGGATGAAATGCTCGCTCGGAATGACAGAGAGTGAAGTCGCTTCCCTGCAATTCCTAGCGCTGCCGGGTCTTTATCGAGCCCAATCAAATGTCCCGGTGCGCCGAGGCGTCTTGCGATTTCGTAGCTGTGTCCGCCCAAGCCCACCGTGGCGTCGATATAAGTCCCGCCACGCCGCACGTTTAAAAAGTCGATCGCTTCTTTTAAAAGAACCGGAACATGATGGCTCGCTTCCCTTCCACCACCATGCCCAACCCCCTGAGGGGTGTCTGTTGAACCCTCGCCCACTAGATGCCCAATTCGTCGAGCGTCTTCTCATCGTCAGGCGTGAACTTTTCTTCCCGAACCTTCTGCTGATACGCTTCGATGTTGCGGACTTCCAAATAGGTCTGGTATCCGCTCACGGCAACCTCGCCCTTGATGCGCGCCGCTTCCCGCAACAGTTGGGGAATAAGCAACCGTCCCTGCCCGTCCATTTCGACGACTTGTCCCCAATAGTTGACCTTGCTCAGAAACTTCTTTTTCGTAGGATTGAAAGTGGAGAGCCCTGCCAATTTCTGCTCGATCCGCTCCCATTCCTCGAAGGGATACACTTGAGCAACATCCCCATCCAAACTTGTGATGTAAAATTCCTGGCTGTACTTTTCGTCGATCACCCGCTTGAACTCGGCGGGGATCTTCAACCGTCCCTTTTCGTCGACGCGAGTTGGGTGATTGCCGCGAAACATGTGTAAGGCCTATGCTCTTAACAGCCACTTCCACAGCAACCGGGGAGGTAAAAGTGGCGCGAAATCGGGTCAAACTCGGGTGGTTCGGGCTGTTTGTCGTGCTTTTGGGTCGGTTTCCCACCGGCTCCTCTTTATCAGCTTCCGCTTCCACTGCCTTAACTTGTTTGACCACTCCGTACCACTTTGTACCACATCTTAACCGTAAGTTGTTGATTGTCAATAAGAAACTTGAAGGTTGGGTTGTTCTATTTTGGATGTCAGGGCAAAATACGAGGACTTGTGGTTAACTAATCGTACGACCACAAGATATTGCGTTTAGAATTTATATTCCTTCGCTATTCATTCGCTTCGATTTTTCTTGCACCCCGCGCCAGTCAAGCAGTTTCTTGTGGAAATTCCGGGTTTGCGTGAATCTCAATACACCGCGTTCGCCGGGCGGCTGGTGTGAATCTCTCCGGACTCTACTGAGATTGAGTAGGGCTCTCCTTTCTCCCCGCTCCAAGCCCGGATATCGAAAGCGGCGCCGGTGGGCGCGTGATAGACGGCCACGTTGCGCAAGGTTAGAGGCTGGCCCGGTTTGCAGACTTCAGGCGCGTCCGTTACCTGCAGGAAGTACGCTCCCATGCCCGTGCCCACCACCTTGGCTCGACCATCGACTTCCACCAGAAGAGCCGATTTCTCGTCGATGGCAATTTCCCGCGGATTCTTCGACCAGCCATCGGACACGATGCGCGCCAGAAATCCCAAGCTGCGGCCCATGCGGTCACGCTTGGCGAAGTGACTGTCTGTAAGTGTGTTATCGAGACCGGGCGTTTTCAGGAAATCGCGCACCAGGGTCACGCGTTTGTTATAGGGATCGGCCAAAACCTCGCGCGACGTAAGATCGGCGTCATTCGGTTTGTCTTCGAGGCAGGCGTAAACGAACTGCCCCAGCACCGCCAATCCTGCGCTGGTTCCTCCGATCGGCTTGTCCGCAATCACGTGTGCATTGAGGGCGTCCTGCGCCGGAGTTCCCTTCCAGAAGTTGATGTAACGTGCCTGGTCTCCGCCGGCGATGAAAATTACCGTAGCTTTGCGAATGATCTGCGCTACCCGTGGCTCCTGCGCCGCTTTGCGATTCGGAATGATCAATGTGGCGACGGAGTTCATCTGACACAGCTTATTCACATATTTGTTGTAGTCGTCTTTTCCGTGCGCGCGAAGAATCAGGAAGTCGCCGCCGTTGCCCTTGCCGCAGAGCCAGCGGAAAGCCTCGTCCAGATCAGTGCCGCCTCCCATCATGGCGATACCGGGATCGGTACGAGTTTGGGCATCCAGTTCACTACCGAGGCGTTTGTATTTGTAGGAGGCAGACCGGCCGATGGCGGAGGCATCGGCACAACACAGTAAACAAAGGAGGAGAACGCTCGCGAGTTTCATGACCCGACGAATATACCTCAAGCGTGATCGGGCAAGAACACTGAGACTAAAAATTGCTCTGGCTATAGTCCCTTGCAGATTGACCGCTGCTCAGTTGACTGCGGGGTGTACACTGCGTCCATTTAATTGATCGATGACTTTCGGAGGGCTTATGCATCTGAACCGAGGCAGGATCTGGTTGGGCGGTTTGGTGGGAGGTGCGGTCTGGACACTGTGGAGTTTCGTGGTGGGCAAGTTCGTCATCACTGATGCGCGCTACCTTGCGGCGCAGAATGCAGGGTTATTCCTGAAAACGCCGCGCTATCCGTTTTTTGTGGGTATGTGGATCCTTCTGTTGTTTGTTCTGGCGGTTGCGGTCGCGCACCTATATGCCTGGTCCCGTGCGGGAATAGGGCGTGGTCCTGGCACCGCTTTGAAGGTGGGGTTTGTAGCAGGCTTCTTTGCTGGGTTCCCCGGCAACTTCGCGCAGGCAACGTGGTCACCCATTGACCGTGGGCTTCCGTTTGGCTGGATGATTGACATGTGGATCGGCGCCATACTGGCCTCGCTGGTCGCGGGCTGGCTCTATAAAGACTGAACGGCGTGGTAGCGGGTAGCGGGTAGCTAAGTGCTGCTTTCAATTGCCAATCTCCCATTTGCGATTGCCAATTGGAAAATCCTGCATTCGCAGCACCAGCGATGGCCTGCATATCCAATCGGGCAATTGGAAATCGGCAATCGAAAATCCTTACTTCGCCGGTTCGACGAACACTGCTGTACCGTAGGCCAGCACTTCGGTGACGCCCTGCATCACTTCCGTCGCGTCGTAACGAGCACCGACGACGGCGTTGCCACCGAGTTCAGCGGCGTGGATCAGCATCAAGTCGAAAGCCTCGGCGCGGGTTTTTTCACATAAATTCGTAAGCAGGGTAATGTTGCCACCGACCAGCGTCTGCAAGCCGGCTCCGATCGTGCCGAAGATCGAGCGCGAGCGCACTACGATGCCGCGCACCACTCCCAGCGTGCGCGTCACGCGGAAGCCGTCCAGTTCGAACTGCGTGGTGACCATGTTGTGCGCCACCATCCGTCCACCACCTGTATAGCTGGCTGCCATTGCCGTTCCTTTCTGCCTCTCCACGGGATTGTCCTCGATTAGCAGCTAACTATACCGCGAGTGGCGGCTGGGACAAATTGCCGACTTCCGATTTTCAATTGCCCATCGAGAGATATGGATTCCAAAAGCCCTGTTGCTTCAATCGCGGATATACGGCAATCGAAAATCGCAAAATTTAAAATTCCGGACTCGTCACTCCAGATCAGCCGCGATCAAGAACTCGGAATTATGAAATTTGACAAACCGCGACAGTAATGTTTCTCCCAAGCCTAACATCACATATCAGCGTGTCAGAAGACACTGACACCTGTGTCTGTTTTGAGGTTGAATGTAATCAGCAGAAATAGGCAAGAAGGCGGGCGACTTCCGGGGAGGGGCGCTCGCCCTTCTGCCCAACGCAGACTTCAGCGAGCCTTGATTATGCACCCATACGAATGGCGAGCTAAATCCCGGAAGGCGATTCTAGAAACGGACCCTTCCGCAGTTGAACAAGAACTTGCCGATGCGGAGTCCGCTGTGATTGCCCGTACGCGGGAACTCTTTCACGGGACTGGAGCGAATGTTGAACTCGAGCGAGACGCTTTGGACGACGCCATTTACGCTCTACGTGCGCTCAAGCACGCATTAGAACAGAAAACGCGGGCAGCTTGAGCCGCAACTTGGATGCCGTCAAGTTATCTGCTTAAATTCCGTATTTCTGTGTTTCAGTGGTTTCACAGTGAACGCGTCCAGCCCTTGCCTCCTTGAGAGAGCGGAATGTGGGGGATCGGTTTAAAGTTCGTGATTCTTTCCTGGTGCACCTTGGCCAAAATCCCGCGCACCGAAAGCCTCTTTCCACAGCAAATTGCCGCGGCAAACTCGCCAGAACAACTAGTTGCCATCCAGATTGCCCTCGGCGCAGCGAGCGAAAACGCTCTCTGGACAGCCGGGCACGGCAGCGCTACGTTCTGCCCCTATAATGACGGGGCTGTCATTTTCATTCTTGGGAGGGTGCATGATTTCGCGGCGGCGGTTTTTTGAAGTGGGAGGAGTGGGAGCATTCGCGGCCTTATCTCCACTCGCAGCTTCTGGCTCGGTTCAGAACGAAAAGCCTAACCAGTCTTCCTTACCGCCATCGCTGGCGCAATTAAAATCTCGCGGAGGAGAAGCAACTCCCATTACCCGGCAAGAACGCTCGGGGCGACTGGAGCGTGCCCACCAGTTGATGAGCGCGAACGCAATCGATGCCATAGTGCTCATGTCCGGCACTTCGTTGAAATATTTCACCGGAATTCATTGGTGGGGCAGTGAGCGCATGTTCGCTTTCGTGCTGCCGGCAAAAGGATCGGCGTTTTATATCTGTCCAGCATTCGAAGAAGGCCGCGCCCGCGAGCAGATTGCGAATGCTCCGGATGGAGAACGTCCTGACATTCGTACCTGGCAGGAAGACGAGAGCCCTTATCGCCTGCTGGCCCAGGGTTTGAAGGATAACGGCGTTGCGACGGGTAAACTCGGAATCGAAGAAACCGTGCGCTTCTTTTTTGCCGATGGAATTGCGAAGGCCGCCCCCGCCCTTACGCTGACCAGCGCCACGCCAGTGACAGCCGGTTGCCGAATGATCAAGAGCGCACACGAGATCGCACTCATGCGTCTGGCAGCTCAAGTAACACTAAGCGCGTATGAAGCGGTTTATCGCGCGCTCCGACCGGGCATGACTCAGCAGCAGATTGGCGCCATGATCGCGGCCGCTTACGAACAACTAGGCTTCCCCGGCGAAGCCAGCGTGGAGGTAGATGAGTTCACGGCTTATCCGCATGGCTCGAGCGTGCCACAGGTGATCCACGAGGGTTCGATTGTAATGATCGACGATGGCTGCACCCTGGAAGGGTATCAATCCGACATTACGCGCACCTTCGTCCTCGGCAAACTTCCGGAAAAAACGGGCGACAAAATGAAGAGAGTGTTCGACGTCGTGCACAGTGCACAGAAGACGGCGCTAGCAACTGCGCGCCCGGATGTGGAATGCGGAGCGGTAGACACGGCGGCGCGAAAGGTAATTGTCGACGCCGGCTATGGACCCGCTTATAAATATTTTTCGCACCGCCTGGGCCACGGCTTGGGCATGGATGGCCACGAATGGCCTTATCTGGTTCGCGGCAACGCCACTCGGCTTGCCGCGAACGTGACGACCAGCAACGAGCCCGGCATTTACATTCAAGGAGAATTCGGCATTCGTCTCGAAGACGATATGCACATCACGGAAAACGGCGCAGAGTTGTTCACTCCGCAAAGCCCGTCGCTGGAAAATCCATTCGGCTAGTCACTTCCATGGTGCCGTCGAAATACAACCCCTTCCGAATAGCCCCGAGAATTCTATTTGGATGGAGCTACTTGCAGGTTGTTAGTCACTGAAAAGATGCCTGGCACAGTGTTGGCTCGCATGCTGACCAGATTCTTGTCGGCCTCGTTATCGACAACGCCTTCCAAGGTGACGCGGCCACTCTTCACAATGATACGAATCGGCTTTTGTATACCCAGAGCGTACTTCTCCAGTGGGGCATACTCATAGATCGCGCGGAACAGACGAATACGCAAACCCTCATCCATAGGCGACGGAGGAAGGATTTCGATCTGGTTATTCACCTTTTCGACGCCTTCAATGTGCTTCACGGCATTCTCCGCGTCAGACTTCAGCACGGGGCGAACTACTTGCCCCAACAGAGTCACGGTAGAGCCATCTACTTTATAGGCGATGTAATCGAACACATCAAAATAAGGAAGCATGAGAAGTTCGTGGCGAACCTCCCGGGTGATGCGCTCTTGCGACCGAGCCGACTGGTCGCGGTCCTGGGTCCATGCCGATGCGGAAAGCAACAACAACACCATCACAACTACGGACCTGCTTTTCATACTTTCTCCTTGCGTAAACTTTTTTCACGGGCGACGGTCGCGGTAAACTGAAAGCTCATGCGGCCCAAATTCTAAGTCGCGGCAGAGTAGAGCGACTTACTGTGTTTCCTGTATTTTTCGAATACTCGGACCGTGCCGTGGTGTGCGCCACAGAGTACAGTTTCGATTGCGGGAGCTATCAACTTCGCTTATGCTGTAGGTGTCCCCCGGGAAGTTAGAGGCTGGTTCTTGAGCCAAGTGTTGCAGACTGAGCCCCCAGTTGCGCACCCGGCGCACGCCGCTAAACCGGTGTGGCCCGCGGCGTGGCAAATCATCGCGCTGGGTGGGCTGCTGCTGTGGCTGTATTTGCCAACCCTTTTCCACCTGGTTGTGCAATGGTGGCAGGATCCAAATTTTTCCCACGGCTTCTTCGTTCCACTTTTTGCAGGCTTTGTAATCTGGCAGGAACGCGTGCGGTGGGCCCGAGTGAAATTGCAACCTTCGTGGTCTGGAGTTGCGATTTTAGGATTCGGTTTATGCGTGCTCATTCTTGGCCAAATGGGCGCGGAGATTTTCCTTTCGCGCTTTTCGTTATTGATTGTGCTGGCTGGGTTGACCGTATTTTTTCTGGGATGGAATTTCTTTCGCGCCGTTCTCTTTCCCTGGGCCTTCCTGCTGCTGATGATTCCCATTCCCGCGATTGTTTTCAATCAGATTACTTTCCCATTGCAATTGCTGGCGTCGAAAGTGGCGAGCACGATGTTGCCGTGGTTGGGCGTGCCCGTTCTGCGCGAAGGGAATGTGATTATGCTTCCGGCCATGTCGTTGGAAGTAGCCGATGCCTGCAGCGGCATTCGTTCACTGATGTCGCTGGCAACGCTGGCCGTCATTTATGGCTATCTGATGGAGCGGAAGACTTCCGTACGGGTATTGTTGGCACTGGCGTCGCTCCCGATTGCTGTCGCCGCAAACAGCCTGCGCGTCGTAGGCACAGGACTGCTGGTTCAGTACTGGGATCCGGATAAGGCGCAGGGATTCTTCCACGAATTTCAGGGTTGGCTGATGTTTGTCGCATCCCTCGTAATGCTTTACCTTCTGCATCGCGGTATTCGGATGATCTGGCCGGAAAACGAAGCGTAAAAAGCGAATCCGAGAACAGCTAATGGGGAGCCGAGAGCTGCGGTCCCCGAACGCGGCCCTATACGGGACTTGCGGTTTTTCTCGCGGGATTAAAAAACGGAAGCGTGGTTACTTTCACACTCGTCTTCAGACGGATCGCTTCGATCGTAATTTCCATCTGCAATTGAGTCCCAATCTTCGCGTGCTCGGCCTCCACGCTGGCCAGGGCGATCAACTTTTTCAGGATTGGCGACCAGCTGGTAGTCGTTGCCTTGCCCACCTGTTGTTCTCCCAAATACAACGGTACTGCAACGCGCGACGCCTGGCTGGGCGCGGCTGGCGTTAGACCGTAGCGTTCGTAGAGCGCCTCCACATCCGTCCAGTCCACTTCGATGCCGACCAGTTGCCGCGGTACGCCATTCTTCGCGTCCACTTCCAGAGCCCGTTTGCCGATGAAGTTTTCTTTTTCGAGATGCACCATCTTGGCGAAGCCCAGCTCATACGGCGAATACTTCTGCGACGGAATCAGAGCCTTCTTGGAACTCGTATAGTCCACTTCAATCAGCAGCAACCCTGCTTCCACGCGTGCCACATCGAGGGCCAGCATGCCGGCCGCATGCAAATCAAATTGTTTTCCTTTTTCAGCCAGCGCATCCCAGACTCTTACCGCGTCCCGCGCTTCCATTAGCGGGATCCAGATTTCATATCCCAAATCGCCGGTGTAACCCGTGCGCGAAATGTCGACGGGCACGCCCGCGATCTTGCCATGCGTCACGCGAAAATATTTCAGGTTCGAGATGTCAGCCTCCGCCACGGATTTCAACAGCTTGGCCGAAGTCGGTCCTTGCAACGCCAGTGCCGCAACTTTTTCGGAGATATCTTCGACCAGCACATCCATGTTCAGGCCATTCTGCCGAAACCAGCGCAGGCTCGGATCGGCGGCCGTCCAGCGATAAACATTTTCCTCCAGCCGCGAAATCGTTCCGTCGTCGATGACCTTGCCCTCTTCATCGCACCAGCAGCAATAAATCACCTGCCCCACTTTAACTTTATTAATGTCGCGTGTGATCACGCGGTTCACCAGCCGCGTCGCGTCTTTCCCAGTAATCAGATACTTGTAGAGTGGAGAAATATCGATCAGCGCCGCCGCATTGCGGATAGCGTTGTACTCGTGCTCGTGGTGCACCTCATACACGCTGACCGTGTAGTATCCCGACCACTCTCGATAATTCAAACTGTGACAAAGCGGAAAAGTGCGCTCGTGAAATGCGGTTCCAATGGGCAAGGGATTGGCCTCAATCGATATTGAACTTGAAACCGGATTATACGCTGGAGTCCTCATCGAATGCGTCATCCCGAGCGCAGGCGTTTTTCAGCCGGAGAGAGGGATCTCCCGCCAAATAGGCTCATTGTTCATCCGTCACAGACAGCTCCAACCCTGCTGCACTAAACAAGAACGATGCGCCCTCCCAAACAATTCTTTGTCTACACCATGACCAATGCACCAAAGCCCGCGGTTCTATACACAGGCATCACGGGCAATCTCCCGCACCGCGTCTGGCAGCACAAGAACAAGCTGACACCAGGTTTTACCAACCGCTACAAGTTAACCCAACTCGTCCACTACGAACGCTTCTTCTATCCCGATGCCGCAATTGATCGGGAAAAGGAAATCAAAGGCTGGCGGCGAAGCAAGAAGATAAAGCTCATCGAATCCATGAATCCCCGCTGGGAAGACTTAGCGAAAGACTGGGAGAATGTGTATAAGCCCAACCGGCAGCAGATCAGCGGGAGATCCCTCGCCCCGCTGGAGAAACCGCTCGTCTTCGGGATGACGCCCCGGAAACAGCACTGAAAGTCAATTGCCGCAAGCTAGCATCCTGCGTCATCCTGAGCTCAGCCGTTCTTCAGGCGGAGCGAAGGATCTAGCGCTCAACAAATCTCGACTTGTGGCTAATCCTGCAGACAAAACTGCCCGTTCCCGATAGAATGGCGCTTCGGCTCCAGCCATGCGCTCAATGATGCCAACTTTATCGAATACGCTCCGCAGTTGGAGTGTCCTACCCAGCGGCCTCTAATACGCACACACCAAAACTGCGCTAATATTCCTCGTCCCCAATTCTCAACCAGCATGCAAACAGCTAAAGGCTAAGAGCTTATGGCTAATTCATATGATGTAATCGTGATCGGCGGCGGCCACAACGGGCTAGTCAACGCCGCCTATCTGGCCCGCGCGGGAAAGAAAGTTCTGGTGCTCGAACGCCGCCACATTCTTGGCGGCGCGGCCTGCACGGAAGAAGTTTTCCCGGGCTTCAAGTTTTCGGTTTGTTCCTACGTGGTCTCATTGCTGCGGCCGGAAATTATCCGCGACCTCGATCTCCCGCGCCACGGTCTCGAGATTCTTCCGCTCGATGGAACTTTCACTCCGATGCCCAGTGGCGATTATCTATGGCGCGTGAATGATCACGGCAAGACTCATCGCGAGATCGCCCGCCACTCCCGCGTCGACGCCGAAGCTTACGACGAATTCGGCAAGGCCATGCAAGCCATGTGCCGCTTCGTGAAGCCGATCCTCAGCATGGTGCCGCCCGATCCCAACACTCTCAACCCGCGCGAACTGATGAAGCTGCTCTTTATCGGACGCCGCTTTCAGGGGATGTCGAGCTACGACAAATACAATCAGGTCCAGCTCATGACCATGAGCGCCATCGATTTTCTCGATCAATGGTTCGAGACCGACGTGCTCAAGGCGACAATGTCTGCCTCCGGCATCATTGGAACATTTCTCGGCGTGCGCTCTCCCGGCACTGCCTACGTTCTGCTGCACCACTACATGGGAGAAATCGACGGCGCATTCCGCGCCTGGGGATTTGCCCGCGGCGGCACGGGTGCAATTTCCAACGCTATCGGCGACGCCGCCCGCGAGGCCGGAGTGGAGATTCGCACGCAGGCCGCCATTGCGAAGATCATCGTAAAAGATGGCAAAGCCAAGGGAGTAGTTCTCGCTAACGGTGACGAAATCTACGCAGAAACAATTTCCTCGAGCGTCGATCCTAGGCTCACCTTTAACAAGTTCATCGAAGCCGAACACTTGCCTGCTGATTTTCTCGAAGACATCAACCGCTTCAAATATCGCGGATCTTCGGGCAAGGTAAACATGGCTCTCGATGCCCTGCCGAACTTCAAAGCCATTCCTGGACCTGGCGCACACTTGCGCGGCGCGATTTCGATCTCGCCTTCGGTGGAATACATGGAACGCGCCTACGACGATGCCAAGTATGGCAATTTTTCGCGCAAGCCATATATCGATATGGTCATCCCCTCGCTCACCGACCCGTCCGTTGCGCCTCCAGGCAAGCATGTGCTTTCTTGTTTCGTGCAGTATGCGCCTTATAAGCTGCGTCCCGGGCTCAATTGGGACGACCAGAAAGAAGCCTTCGGCGATACTGTGGTGAATACGATTGCCGAATATGCGCCCAACATCAAAGACATTATTCTGCACCGGCAAGTGATCACTCCGCTCGACCTCGAACGCGAGTGGGGACTGAGTGAAGGCAACATCTTCCAGGGCGAGCTTTCACTTGAGCAACTTTTCTTCCTGCGGCCAGCGCCGGGTTACGCGCGCTTCCGTACACCGATTCAAAATCTCTATATGTGTGGTTCGGCTACGCACCCTGGCGGCGGAATCATGGGCGCGCCGGGACGTCTCGCGGCTCTCGAAATGCTGAAAGACAGCAAGGGAGCGGCCTAGTCATGCCCGAAAATAAATCTGACCGGCGCGATATCGTCATCATTGGCGGCGGCCACAATGGGCTGGTCACCGCGTTCTACCTGGCAAGAGCGGGATTCAAGCCGCTCGTCCTCGAACGCCGCGCGCAAGTTGGCGGCGCGGCGATCACCGACGAATTTCACCCTGGCTTCCGTTGCTCCACGCTGGCGCACAGCGCAGGTCCAATTCGTCCAGATATCGTCCGCAATATGCAACTGGAGAAACATGGCGTTAGGTTCATCAGGCCAGAGACTTGCGTGACTTCGCTCTCGCCCGACGGGCGCGCGCTTTCGCTTTCTCAAGACACAAATAAATCCGCTGAGGCCATTGCTGTCTTCTCGCGAAAAGACGCGGCGAAATATGCTGAGTTTGAACAATCTCTCGAAAAAATCAGCAAAGTGATCGCAGAAGCGCTGGCTACTACGCCGCCCGATATCGATCACCCCAGCGGCGGCGATCTATGGAGCATGCTCAAGACCGGCCGGGCGTTGCGCAACCTGGGCAAGCGAGATATGTACCGCGTGCTGCGTTGGGGACCGATGGCCGTCGCCGATCTGGTGGCGGAATATTTCGAGACCGAATTGCTACGCGCGGTGATCGCGGCTCGCGGAATTTTCGGAACATTTCTGGGCCCATGGTCGTCGGGCAGCAGCCTGCAATTGCTGATTCGCGCCGCCGGCGATTCTCATCCCGCCGGCAGTGCGTCTTTCGCGGCGGGCGGAATGGGCGCACTGACGCAGGCGATGGCCGCTGCCGCGAAAGCGGCCGGCGTGGAAATTCGCACCGGAGCGGAGGTAATTGAAATCCGCGTCAAAGACGGCGCAGCTACGGGCGTTCTGCTCGGAACCGGTGAGGAAATCAGTGCCAACACCGTTATTTCCAATGCCGACCCCAAGCGCACTCTGCTCAAGCTCACCGATTCCACGCATCTTTCTCCTGACTTTGTGCAGAAGCTGCAGCATTTTCGCGGCAGCGGCACGGTAGCGAAAGTCAATCTGGCGCTCTCCGGCCTGCCGAATTTCACTGCCCTGAAGAACGGATCTGGCGAAGCGCTCAAGGGACGCATTCACATTGGACCCGAGATCGATTATCTGGAGCGCGCTTTCGACGAATCGAAATATGGAAACTTCTCACGCCAGCCCTATCTCGAAGCTGCGATTCCTTCGCTAACTGATCCAACGCTCGCGCCCGAGGGCAAACACGTGATGTCGATTTACATGCAATACGCGCCCTACAAATTGAAAGGAGATTGGGAACAACAGCGTAAGCCTCTTGGACAAATCGTGGTACAGACGCTCGCACAGTATGCGCCCAATCTTCCTGAAATGATTTTGCATCACCAGATCATCACCCCGCAGGATATGGAAGATCTTTATGGATTAACAGGCGGGCAAATTTTCCATGGAGATCTGGCACTGGACCAATTTTTTACGATGCGGCCGCTGTTGGACTGGGCGCGATACAAAACACCGATTGAGAATTTATATTTGTGCGGTAGCGGCACGCACCCCGGCGCTGGATTGACGGGAGGCTCGGGCTGGAATGCAGCAAGAGAGATTCTGAAGGAACTGAAAAAATAGCGCCACTGGCCCGCCCAGAACAGGCCGATGGCAGCGCTACGATCCTGAAACCGCTCTCCGCGCGGAAGTTCATGCACTTCCGGAAAGCGAATGTCAGCGCTTAACAGTGTCGCTCCGGTAGTAACTTGCGACATTGGTAACATTCCTTTTTACTTAGACAGCAGTAAAGAAATTTTCCAAATAATCGGGAGAATCTCGCTCGCGGAGCGTGCTTGGCCGAGGATCTTAAATTTGAGCTGGCAATCCTGGCAACTGTCCAGGGTTTTTATCAGAAGCTGCTGCGCGACCTGCTCGGCGGCGAGGTTCCCCTGCCCGGCGGCCTCGACGAATCTGCGCTCCGCCATATCGACCGGGATCTGCCGGAAACTCTCTCGCGGATGTATCGCTGGTTGCATGTGCTCGACATGGCAATCACTCCTGCCATGTTGCGGCAAGCGCTGACCCCGGACACGGATTCTGAAGTCGCCGAGGCGCTGTTGCGATATTTTGTGCGGCGGCGTGAACCAAGCGAAATCAACCGCGACAAGACCGATTTGATTTCAACCTTTCTCTATCGACATCCCCGCGTTCAGGGGCAATGGCAGCAGCAAGGCTACGGATTGGACGGGGCGTTACCTCTCTCTCCGTTCGAAATCGCTTTGATCGAGATCCTTGCCGACACTGACGTGCCGTCGCTTCCCGAAGAGCACGTGCAGTTGCTTCGTAACTTTGATCCGCTGCGCGAAGAGATTGCACGCTATCGCGACTTCAATTCGCTCATGGATTCCGGCATCGTGTCGCGGGTGCGTGAGTTGAAGCGCTGGCTGGATTCGTCCTTCTATCATCCCGGTGTGCTAGCCACGGTCGCAGCGCACAATGCCGCATTTGGAGCGCGGTTTGACGAGCTGTTTACCAAAGCTCTGGGCGAGATCAAACAATTCGCACAGGCTCTGGACGAAATGGGCGGCAGCATTCTTAGTACGGTCGATGGGGTAGAAGTTACGGTCGAACATGTGGCTGCGATCGAACAAAAAGAAATGCTGCAGGCCGATTATGGCAGCGCGCTGGAAAAATTCCGGCGAGTTTCAAAGTTAAAAAAAGAACTCGATCGACGACCGCCAATTCGCAAGTCACTGCTGGCGCCCAGTGCGGGGCGCGGCATTCCTGCCTCTGGCGGGGCAGCGGCCGCAGCCAAGCCGGCGCGAGCGGCTGCGGCAAAAGTCCCGGCTGCGCCACAGGCATTCCAGCCTCCGGCCATCACGGCTCAGCAAATTTCGGTTGAGGAAGGCAAACTGCGTCGAGTTGAAGAATCGATTCGCGTCTTCGTGCGGGTGGCTGATCCCAAGTATCGCCAGATCGTGCCGATGCGCTTTTTCAATCTGACGCTGACCGTTCCTGAAGCGGATGCCTACAATGCCGGATTTCTTGAAGAGAAGAGCCTTCGCGCCGACGTAGCTCGCACCCTGATCCGGCTGGTTTCCTGCGTGGCCCGAGTGAATACGGAGCTCGAAGAACTCAAACGCAGCCAGAGCATGTCCTCATTGTGGAAACTTCACGCAGATGCGCTGGTTGTGTTGCTCGACATCGCCAGCACCGCCACCGAAGAGGCCGCAGGCGTGGCGAAGATGGCGGAGAGCGGCGATGCAGCATCGGCCAAGGCAATTCACGCCACCGTACAGAAACTTCGAGAACGTTCTGATCTAGCGGTGAAGGCGCTGGCGCACCCGGGAAGCTAGCGGCAGTTCGGCGATTTCCGGTTCTCAAGTCGCGATGAAAAAGGCTTCAAACCCAAGCTGACTGCGCTTTGAGCACCTCCGGTGCAAGATTCACAGCTAGGGTCTCTTAACTCGGCTGGCAACTTCGGGCCCGAACATACGAAAGTGCCTCTCGTTGTCGGTATAGATGGTCTCCACCTTCGCCTTAATCGCGCATTCTACCAAGAGCGCATCGTAGATAGTTCCACCCACGATCCCCTTCAAAGCCGCCTGTTGAATTGCCCTGAAGTACTCGGCGCCGTCGAGCGACACAATTGTGAGGTGCTCACGGATATCAGTGAGGAAGAGAATTGCTTGCTCGGGACTCGCGCGAAACTCGCCAGGCAATCGCGTCACCGTCGCATAAACCTCGGCTAGGCTATGAGCGCCACAGCATGCGACCCGTTTGTGAGACGGAGCATAAACAGCCAGACAGCGATCATGATCCGCGTGGCCTTCCAAAAACGCTGGGAGCAACACCGAGGTGTCGAAGAACGATTTCAACTCGTTTTCGCAGCACGGCGTCGAGAGGGGCGGAGAGACCTAACATCGATCCGCCCACGCTCGTTGCGAATTTTGCGGATGGTTTCGTTGACGACTTCCGCGGAAAGGGGCTTACCAGTTCTCATCACCCATACGCCCTGTTTTTTTCGCAAGGTCGCGGCTCCCCGCACAGGCCGTAGAACGATTTGGTCTTCCGAGCTCTCCAGTTCCAAGGAATCCCCCGCAGCCAACTGAAGTTCATCGCGCACAGGCTTTGGCAAAACCAGACGTCCGGCTCGATCGATCGTTAAGGTAGTCGTCATGGTATCAATTCTACCATAATAATTACCATTATTTTTGGTATAAAAACACTCCCTCTACAGCTCGTCACGATGATTGCAGCCGTATTGCGCTCGGGAGTGGACTGGAGTGCAGAAAAAGACGGGCTGGAATCGCCCGTCTTTCACCTTGAGAAAGTGATCTAACCGCTAGTTGATGTCGAACTGCTCCTGATGGAGCGCCGGGTCGCTCTTAACAATGATCGTCCGCTTGGTGAGTTCTTCCATCTCGTTCAGCAGGCGAGCGTTGTTGCCCTTCAACTCCTTGGCCACATCCGGATTCACGCGTAGCATGACGTCTTCATGTTCCAGATGCTTGGCGATCTTGCGCATCTCGACGTAAATTTCGTTCACGACTGTCGTGAGTGATTTCACATAGCCGGTGGACTGGCAGTACGGACAAGGCGCGCCGATGGTGCGTTCCAGCGATTGCTTCACCCGTTTGCGGGTGATGGCAACCAGTCCGAAATCGTTGAACTGAAGAACTTTCGACGGTGCACGGTCATGGCGAAGTTCTTCTTCCAGGGCCTGCATCACGCGCTGGCGGTTGCGGCGTTCATCCATGTCGATAAAATCGATGATGATGATGCCGCCGAGATCGCGCAGGCGAATCTGGCGCACGATTTCCTTGATCGCGTCTACGTTGGTTTTAACGATTGTGTCTTCCAGCCGCGAGGTCTTGCCCACGTACTTGCCGGTGTTGATGTCGATGGCCACCAACGCTTCGGTTTGGTTGATCACGATGTAGCCGCCGCTCTTCAGCCAGACCTTCGACTTAAGAGCCTTATTCATCTCCTCGGCGAGGCCGAACTGCTCGAACAGAGGGGTCTCTTTGGTATAGAGCTTCACGCGCTTTACTAGTCCGGGCTGGAAGCGATTGAAGAAACGCAGAATGCGTTCGTACTCCGGTTCCGTGTCGACCCAGATCACGGAGAAGTCAGACGTGACTTGATCGCGAAGGACGCGCTCGACCACGTTTAAATCGTGATAGATCAATGCCGGCGGCTTGGACGCCTCGGCGCGCGTCTTAATGTCGTTCCACAAGCCTTTCAGGAAGCGAATATCGGCGCGCAATTCCTCTTCACTCGCGCTCTGCGCAGCCGTGCGAACGATGAAACCGCCGTGGCCGTTATCGCGCTCGCTCATCACGATGCGCTTCAGGCGCTGGCGTTCTTCGTCAGAAGCGATCTTGCGCGAAACGCCAGTGTGGTTCACGGTAGGCATGTAAACCAGAAAGCGTCCCGGCAATGCGATGTGGCTGGTGATGCGCGCGCCCTTCTTGCCGATGGGTTCCTTGGCAATCTGCACAAGGATTTCCTGGCCTTCTTTCAGCAGATCGCTGATTTTCGGAATTTCATGCGACTCGCGGCGCGGGAATCGACGTCCGCCTCCCCGCCGTCCGCCGCGTTGCCGGTCAAAACCAGGCCGAGGACGCGGAGCCCGTTGCGTGTAACCGGCGGTTGCCGCGGGAGCACGAACCTCAGCGCGCGCATCAGTTTCACCGGCTTCGGCGGCGAGCAATGCCTCCGCCTGCGCTTGCGCTTCCTCGAGCTCCATCTCCTCGGCGTCTTCCTCGCTCTCGGCTGGAGCGCCTTCCGCCGCAGGTGGCCCGCCGGCTTCCGCTAGGGAAGACATGTGGATTTCATCCACTGTAGCGCGGACATCGGAAAACTCGTTTCTGCTATCGGAACCTTGCTGGCCGGCGGCCCGGGTTTCCTCTTCGAACTCCTCATAGCCCTCATCGGACGATTGTTCGTAACGCACCGCGTCCGCTTCTTCTTCGTCGATCGTTTCTTCTTCCAAGGTTCCAGGCGATGCGAAAGCGACAACCTCCTCGGCAGCTGCGGCCACCGCTGCTTCCGGAAGCTCAGGAATAACTCTTCCCTGATCTTCCTCCTCTAGAGCCTCTTCTATCGCCTCAGGAATCACCGTTTCCGCGGCATCCCGACGATGAAATTCGCGGTTCCAATCCACGGAAGTTGCGGCCGACTCTATAGGTTTTTCTTGGCGAGGCTGCGCCAGATCTTGCTCCCGAAGCTTGGGTTGAGCAGCCGTGTCGGGACTGGCGAAGATAGGTTCGTCGTCCGGGAAAGTGGCAGCGATCGGAGCAGCCGCGTCGGTACGTGCTCCGGTAGCGTCTGCAAATTCCCGCGCTTCTCCCCGATCATTTGCTCGATCTTCTTCTCCATCTTGGGGAGCTGGCGAAGGCTGCGACGCAGGCGGCTGCGATAATCCGCGGTACTTGGAAATCGATTCGCCGGGAAGGATGATTGGCTGGTAGCCTGCGGGCGGTCCAAACTGCTGGCTTCTATTCGATTCCTGGTGACGCGGAATTACCGGAGTAGGTGTAGTTTCCAATACAGGCGTCGCAAGGCGAGGCTCAGTTCCTCGCTCGCGCCCATCGCCACGGACGTCATTACTACGACCATCGCCGCGTCCATCGCGACGTCCGCCACGGCGGCGACGGCGTCCGCGCCAACCTCCGCGTTCCGAATCTCGACCTGAAGAGGTCTCTTGCCCGGCTGGGGGTTGTAGCGAAGCTTGGCCCCCCGTATGTTCTTCGCCCTCGAACTCACTGCCGGCAGCGCCTTCGAACGCTTCCGCTGCAGCCGGAGCATCTCCAGCCGCTTGCACATCGGCAGATGCATCTTCGGTTCGCACTGGTTGCGGACGCATGTCCTGCACGCCGCGATTCGCCGGAACTACGTCGGTCACATCCTCATCGTGCTCTTCCAACTCCATAAAGTCGGAGACGTAGAGGAAAGCATCGCGCTCCAAGCCAATATCGACGAAAGCCGATTGCATGCCGGGAAGAACGCGGGTTACGCGGCCTTTGTAGATGGATCCGGCTAAGGTGTATTCATTTTCGCGCTCGAGGTAGATCTCCGCGAGCAGATCATCTTCCACCAGGCCCACCTTGGTTTCATGTGGGGTGGAAGAAACAAACAACTCTTTATTCATGGACACTCCGGTCTCGCTGGGCTCCTAAAAAAGCCGCGCGGGGTTCACCGGGGCGAAGTGAGGAAGGAAAGGGGAGAATTGAGCGTCGCGATGCTGGCCCCGGATAAGGGACGGCTAGGGTCGAAGAAGCTTTCTTCTGACCGAATCCGCTGCACAAGCTTGGGTATCTTCTGCACTATTCGCTTTCGTCTGCCGGGTTTGTGACCGCACTCTCAGACCGTTTCCGGTCGGGGGGCCGTTTCCCTGCCAGCAGCTTTTATTGCTTCAATCCTGCCCGGCCTTCGATTGTTCGAATCGCCGGTGAAATGCCCCCTTTACGCGAGGGCGATCGATATTTTTGGGGCTACGCCTAAGGCGCAGCAAACTGCTCTCTGCCGTGTTGCCTTCAAACTTCCGCTGCTAATCTTCAAGATCCCTTGGCTGGCTCGTCCAATCCTGACTAAAATCCTTGGCTGAACCAGCTAATTCACAAATCGGCGCATACGAACATTCATTACCATCCCCAGCGCCAGGAACATGAACAGAACGGAAGACCCACCGTAGCTCATCAGCGGCAGAGGTATTCCAGTGACCGGCATAAAACCGACCACCATGCCAACATTGACCAGGATATGGAAGCTAAGCACAGCCACCACACCCATCACCACGAACGTACCAGCGCGGTCGGGCGCTGTTTGCGCGTTCTGCGTCAAACGCATCAGCACAATGAAGTATAACAGCAGAACCCCCAGCGCGCCGACGAATCCATGTTCCTCTGAAAATGCCGCAAAAATAAAGTCCGTTTGGGGAACTGGAAGGAAAGCTCCGTGCGTTTGCGAGCCTTTTCCGCCCCATAACCCGCCGGAACCTACCGCAATCAGGGATTGCTCAACTTGGTACCCTGAGCCTTGGGGATCGTCCTCCGGGTGCTGGTAACTTGTAAGGCGCGCCTTCTGATAAGACTTTAGGACGTGAACCTGAGGAACATAAAACACGGCCCCGATCGCGATCCCCGCGAGGAGAACAACCGTCAGTCCCTGCTTCCACTGCATTCCGCCCAGGAACACTCCCATGATGGCGATTGGAATATACGTAAGCGCCGTTCCAAGGTCAGGTTGCTTCAATACCAGAAGCATCGGGATCACGACGATGGCTCCAGCCTTCATGAAATCTGGCCACGAAAGTTCGCGGTTCCGCAGGTCGGCGAAAAACTTCGCCATCGCCAGGATGAGGATTAGTTTCACCCACTCGGAGGGTTGAAAGTGGTTGCCACCGGGCATCTTGATCCAGCGCTTCGCTCCTAAATACTTCTGCCCAAAAACCAGCACGGCCATCAGCGAAGCGACCCCGGCAATGTAGAACCAATGGATTCTTTCCAGAAGCGCCTGGTAATTTAACAGGCTGATCAGAAACATCGCTCCCACGCCGGCCGCGACCCAATAGATCTGCTTTATGTGCGAGCCGGCAAACTTGGTGTGCATGGTTGCGCTGCGGATCTCCATCACACCCAGGCCGCAGATCATGAGCACAAAAACCAGCAGTAGCCAGTCGAAATCGCGAAATGAAACATAACGGGACATAAAGGCAGCTTCTAGCTTTTAGCTCCTAGCACTTTGCTCTTAGTTCTTCCGGAAACAGTTTGCTTCATTCTTTAGTACATCCCCGGCGCGGCCGTTGCCAATGCTGTTGGCCTTTTCGGCAATTCCAGAGAAAAGCGGGCACCTTGCAACTTGTCATCGTCAGGTGCTGTCCAAAGAGCGCCTATGTCAACTTTGCCGTCGCCCTTCGGCTTGGCTGCCAGCTTGTTGGGTAAGCGGCGCTGCTTGTCGACATAAGCCTTGAGCACCTGGGTCGCGATACGGGCCGCCAACTTGCCATGTTCGCCGCCTTGAAAAAGCACGCATATCACGATGTCGGGATTCCGTCGGGGCGTAAAGCCAACGAACCAGCCATTCTGTGCGAGATCTTCGCTATTCTTGAATTTGGCGCGCGTGGCCAACGAAACAATCTGCGCCGATCCGGTTTTGCCCGCGATATCAACTCCGGGAATATGCGCTGAGGGAGCCGTTCCTTCCGGCAGTAAAACCCGCGACATCGCATCCGTGATGTAAGTCCATCCGTTGGGATCGATTGGAACATTTTTCGTTTCGGTGACGTGACTGGTCTCGACGTATCCGCTGGGCAGCTCTTGCGGATCGACCACGTGGGGCACAACCATGCGCCCGCCCATGGAGATTGCGGCAATCGCACGGAGCAGTTGCACTGGTGTGAGCGCGACCGCGCCCTGGCCGATGCCGACGGAAATTGTCTCCCCTGCAAACCATTTCTGTTTGAAGTTGCGGATTTTCCACTCTTCCGAGGGCATTACTCCGCTCACTTCGTTGGGCAGGTCGATTCCAGTTTTCTGCCCTAACCCGAAGGCAGTGGCCCATTTTGCGATGCGCTCGATGCCGAGCTTTTCCGCGAGAGTGTAAAAAAATACGTCGCAAGATTGATAGATGGCTTTTTCCAAGTTGACCGCGCCGTGTCCGCTTTTCACCCAGCAGCCAAACCGGCGCCCGTAGAACTCCGCGCCGCCGGTGCAATTCACATGCAAGTCCTGGGCGATGCCTTCCTGCCAGCCCGCAACCGACATGATGATTTTGAAAGTGGAACCCGGAGCCAGCTGCGCCTGAATCGCCTTGTTCAGCAGCGGCTTTTCGGGATCGGTGACCAGCTTGTTCCATTCATCGCGCGAGACGCGTACGGCAAAATCGTTGGGATCGAAAGTCGGGCGGCTCGCCATGGCCAGGATTTCGCCAGTATGCGGATCCATGGCGACGATCGCTCCGTTCTTTCCTTCCAGCGCTTCCTCGGCGGCGATCTGCAGATCGATATCTACCGTGAGCTTTAGCTGCTTTCCCGGGATCGCATCCGTTTCCCCCAGCAGCCCTACTTCGCGGCCGTGACTGTTTACCAGTTCCCGCCGCGCGCCATTCGTTCCCATCAAGGCATCATTGTACTGCCGCTCAACCCCGGAGACTCCGACCACATCGCCGGGATTGTAGAGTTCGAACTGCGGCTGGTTGAGCATGTCTTCCGTGACTTCGCCCACGTAGCCGATCAAATGCGCCATAAATCCGTTGCGCGGATATAGACGACGATCGGCTCTGATCGTATCCAGTTCCGGCAACTCGTTGCGATGGGCCTCGATGAAGGCTTGCTCGTCCTGAGTGATGTCTTCCTTAAGAAAAATCGGCTGGTACTGCGGCATGGAGGCGAAGTGGCGGATGCGGGTGCGCACTTCGTTCGCATCCAGATGCAAACCTTCCGCAATCAGATCGGCGTCAGCATTGAGGTCACGCGAAGAATCGCGCAGAAGCAGCGCCGAAAACGACGGATAGTTGTCGACGATGATTCGCCCTTCGCGATCGAGAATCTTGCCGCGAGGCGCAAGGATCGGCACATTGCGGATGTTGTTTTTTTGCGCAAGAGTCGCGTACAGATTGGTCTGCATCACCTGCAGCCGCCACAATCCATAAGCCAGCACCAGAAAAATCGCAAGGATCAGGTACTGTGCCGCGGTCAGGCGGATCGCCGATACTTTTTCATCACGACCGAACATCAGACCTCGGGCTTCGTGCTTCCGGAGTCAGACGCGGTAGCGACCAGATCCGGAAGTGGATGCCTTTTTTTCCTCTCGGGGAATTGCCTTTTATTGTAATGCGTAGCTCACGTCAGCGGAGTGCATCCGGATAACGAAGGTCACTGGTAGAACTCGCTTGGGCCAGAAGTCCGAAGCCGGAAGGCCGCTTATGTCCTCTGCTTGAACTTATCCAGCAGGAAATATAGCCCCACGCCGAGAAAGGCATTCGCCAGCCCGGCCAGGACTCCGTGTCTCCAGCTCCAATTCAGCGTCATGTTTACCATTCCCCGCGCCACGGTGAAATAGACTGCGGCGTGTACCAGATAAAATCCCAGCGTAACCAGGAACCGGGCGCCGGCATTCTCCACGTCCAATTTCGCGCCGAGCGACGAGGCGAAGTATCCCACCACGGTCTTGGCGATGCCGTAGATTCCAATGGGATAGGCACCGAGCATGTCCTGCGCCAAGCCAATCGCCGCTCCGGTTAAGAGCCCAGAAATCGGATTGCGCCGAGCCATGGCGAAGAAAATCGTCACGAGCAGAGGCAAGTCGAAGATAGAAAAGAACGGAAACCGCCGAGGTACGAACGCCTGCAGAAACAATGCCAGCAAAGGAACGCCGACGGTTACCGGGATGCTGAACCGGTAGACCTCAATCTGCTCGCCCGAAGTGTAAGTGATGGGCACGCTAGTGGGGATCGTCTGCCGTCGCAGGGGCCGGCGCAGCAGGCTGTAAAGCCTGGGGCTTGGGCCGTGCCGCCGGTGGTATGGTCGGCGAGTTTGCAGTCTCCGATCCAGTCGCAGCCGGAGAAATTGGATCCGCGACGGCGCCGTCAGACTCCGTGTTCGGCGCAGATTTCTTTGGAATGGTTACCGCATTTGGAGCTGCCGTCGTACTCGCGACCGGGATCGCGGCGGCGTGTTGCACGACCTTGGGATTCGCAGAACTCTCAGCCGCAGTCACAGGCTTCGCCGCACCCTTAATGCCCTGTCCTGCCGCAGCGGCCTTACTGGTGGCTGCTGCTCCAGCCATGGGTGCGGGCGCCGCAGGCTTATCCGGCACCGAGGGCAGGCGCTGCGCCAAAATGTCGGCGGCGCGCAGGCGCGTTCCACCCTCGACGACTGCATCTTCTTCCTGCTTTTGCGTGACCACCAGTACTTCTTCCAGACGGCTCAAATCGGCCGCAGGTTTCACTTGAATATTCAAAAACATTTCATGGCCGGGACTGACCTTACTCACCGTGCCCACCGGCAGTCCCTTGGGAAAGATTCGATCGCCGCCGCTACTCAGCACCACGTCACCCGGGGCGACTTTTTCATCGCTCATCACGCGCTGCAGAACGACCTCGCCATCCGGCGTTCCCTTCAATACACCCTGCAAACGCGATTTCTCCAGCATCGCACCCACGCCGCTGGTCTGGTCGTTGATCAGCAACACCTGGGAAACGCCGGGAAATACTTCCAGCACCTTACCCACGATGCCGTTCGCCGTGATCACCGCGAAATCGCGCTTGATTCCGTCGTTCCCGCCCTTATCGATATAAACGATTCGCGAAAGATCACTGCCGCCGGACCCGATGACCTGGGCGGGTACGGTCTTAGCGACGAACTGCTCGCGAAAACCCAGCAACTGCTGCAAGCGGTGCGCCTGGTCGGCGTCTTCGCTCAGCCGCACCTGCTCCAGGCGCATTTGCTCGATCTGTTGTTTGAGTTGGCGGTTTTCCGCGCGCACTCCGCGCAGGAAAAAATAGTTATGCCAGAGATTCGTACTGCTGTTCTGGGCCCAGACCAGGACGCGCTCGAAGGGAGTAATCGTATCCACCGCCCAGATGCGGATCAAGCGAGTGTGCTCGGGCGAATCACCGCTGCGTTTGACTTGTACCGCAAGTCCCAGCACCTGCAGAAACAAAACGCCTACCAGGATGGTCAGATTGCGGTAACGGCCAAGTACGG
Organism: uncultured Acidobacteriaceae bacterium; assembly: GCA_963836305.1. Taxonomy (GTDB): domain Bacteria; phylum Acidobacteriota; class Terriglobia; order Terriglobales; family Acidobacteriaceae; genus Sulfotelmatobacter. Next base: position 164,714 of record CAWIJP010000020.1, read on the forward strand.
ATTCCATGGATGCAGTTTCAAGTTTCCGGTTTCCAGTTTCTAGTGAACCCAGCGCTTCGGAAACTGGAAACCAGAAACGAGAAACTGGAAACTGTTTCTATTCAATTGAAATCTTCCGCAGCAGCTTGAAGTCACTGAGCATCTTGCCTGTACCCAGGACCACGCTGCATAACGGATCGTCGGCGATCGAAACTGGCAGTCCGGTTTCTTCGCGAATGCGCTTATCCAGATTCTTCAGCAACGCGCCGCCGCCGGTTAGCACAATACCGCGGTCGCTGATGTCGGCGGAAAGTTCTGGCGGCGTTCGCTCCAGAGCCACGCGAATCGCATTCATGATCGTCGACACGCATTCGCTCAGCGCCTCGCGGATTTCGCCGTCGTCTACTGTAATGGTTTTCGGCACGCCTTCGATCAGGTTACGCCCTTTAATCTCCATGGTCATCGGCTTGTCGAGCTGATGAGCCGAACCAATTTCCATTTTGATCTGTTCGCCAGTGCGCTCGCCAATCAGTAAATTATATTTCCGTTTCAGATAATTCATGATGGCTTCGTCCATCTGATTTCCCGCCATCCGCACCGAACGCGAGTAGACAATACCGCTCAAAGAGATCACCGCGATGTCGGTCGTACCACCGCCGATGTCGACGACCATGTTGCCGCTGGGCTCAGTGATCGGAAGTCCCGCGCCAATTGCCGCCACCATGGCTTGTTCCACCAGATGCACTTCACTGGCCTTGGCGCGATAGGCCGAATCCATGACAGCGCGCTTTTCCACCTGAGTGATTTCCGAAGGCACTCCAATCACAATGCGCGGATGTACCAGCATCTTCCGGTTGTGCGCCTTCTGAATGAAATAGTTCAACATCTTCTCGGTGACTTTGAAGTCGGCGATCACACCATCTTTCATGGGCTTGATGGCGACGATGTTGCCCGGCGTCCGGCCCAGCATCTCTTTCGCTTCCTTGCCCACGGCCTCTACTTCGCCGGTGTTCTTGTTGATGGCGACAATGGAGGGCTCGTTGACCACTATGCCCTTCCCGCGCGCGTACACCAAGGTGTTGGCCGTCCCCAGATCGATTGCCAGATCGCTTGAGAACAGGCTGAATAACGACCTGAGGTTGTGGGAACGTGATGAATGAAAACCGTTGCTTGACATGACGAAGTCTTCTCTCGCTTTTGCCGATTCGAACCGCTCGATTTCCCGGGCGAACCCGGTTTTCCCAATCTCCTACGCGAACTTCTTAGCGCATTTACTGAATAATTATTTTCTTCTGCTGCGTATTCACTCCGCCCTGCGAGGTCTGTGCAGTCACCGTAATTACAGCTTCGCCCGTCGCCAACGGCGGGGTAAAGTAATGGAACGTTCCATCGGTGGTAACCATCGGTACTTCCCGCCCATTCACCATCACACGCGCGCCGATCTGCGTTTTACCGGTAACTTCAATCACATGTCCGTGCTGAATGAACGGATCCAATTCCAAATCGATGGCTTCGCTCTGTTTTCCCTTGGGAATAATCGTAAAGCGATTTTTCTCGCTCTCTACCGACTCTTTTCCGGACGCTTCGTACGACTGTACCATCCAGTAGTACGCACCTTCGCCCAGACTTGTAACCGTAACGTCTGCGGTGTTTACTCTTTTGTCTACCAGTGTAGAAGAAAAATAGGGATTTCTCGATATACGAAGGCGGTAACCCGCGGCATTCGCCATGGGCGTCCACGAGAATTCCACATCTTTGGTTGTTTCACCAGATGTAAAGATCGGCGCCATGTTGGCGGGGGAGATCGGAGTCGGGGGACCGGTACCCTTCGCCTTTTCCATGTGCGGCGAAGCCGCCTGGAAACTTACCTTCTCCCAGTTTGCCAGCTCCACCGTTTCGCCATTGCGGGTTACTTCGCCGCCACCTTTTTTCATCAAGATCTCGTGCTGATCCAGTTTTGGATCGTTGTGCACCTGCGCGGTCGATTCCGGAGCCAGAGATGCAGTAGCACCATCCACGATGACCTGCGATTTCGAACCTTGGGAATAAGTCGCCGTGGAAAGGTCCACGGTTCCTGTGCTCACGGCGACGGCGACATTTGTTTGCTGTTGATCGTTGGCCGAATTTTCTTCAATCACGATCAGCGAATCCTGTTTCACGGTGTAGCTGGTGCCGTCGTTGAAGACCACCTTCGCCATGCCTTCCGAGCCCGTCTGGACCACGTCGCCTTTATCCAGCGGAACGTTGTAATCCGCCGCTAGCCAACTGTTGCTGCTACCCTTTTTCACCCGCACCGTGCCATCGAGTGCCGTGAAGTGGGCTTGCTGTGCCATGGACACGCCGCTACCTGTGGCCGGAGCCATCCCCGCGACCCGCTCCAGGATTTTATTGGCTGCATCATCTGCCGCCTTAATGCCATTTTCCGTAAATTGCGGGAAGGTGAATCGCATCGCCAGCAGCAACAGGATTACCCCGGCCAGGACCATCATGGCCACACTGCGGTAGGTGACCGTTGTCCATGCGATGTGAATACCCGGTTTGCGAGTCGACGAAGACACGTGGACGAAAAACCCTGTTTAAGCCTTTTGAATATGCGGTAGTTCAAACGTTACCACAAGCTTGTTAACGCCAAGAATAGGTAATCAACGAGGAACATTACCTTCGTTTGGTACGAACTTCCGTCGGCACGATGGACCTTTCGGCATCTTCCACTTTTTGAACTCGGATCGAGCAATTTTCCGAGTAAAGGCCATTCTTCGGTGAGTCCGTGACAGACCTACGGCCTTCCGCTATTCTTCTTCACTCATGGTTAGCGTTTCACCAACCACTTCTTCTTCCCGCCAGGACCATGGGGCATTTCTCGCCTCGGGTATGGCGATCATCTGGGGGATAGCTCTAGCGAAGTTGCTCTTTCATATCTATTTCAATAACCAATACGGATATTTTCGCGACGAATTCGATTACATCGTTTGTGGCGATCACCTCGCGTGGGGGTACGTCGACCAACCACCACTCATTCCTTTTCTGATTCACATCTGCCGTGCCGTACTGGGCGACTCGCTGCGCAGTATTCGTTTCATCCCCGCACTGGCTTCTTCCCTTCTTGTGGTGCAAGCTGCTTTCCTCGCACGCGAATTTGGCGGGCGCCGTTTCGCGCTTCTGCTGAGCGCGATTACAATTCTGATCGCACCCCAATATCTCTCGGACGGCAGCCTGCTCACCACCAACTGCCTCGAGCCTAATCTTTGGATGGGTTGCGCTTACTTCGCTATTCTCGCCATCAAGCGCGATGCCCCTCGCTATTGGCTGTGGTTCGGGGTGGTCGCAGGCATCGGACTGGAAGAAAAGTATTCCATCGCTCTTTTCGGATTCGGCATCGTTGTTGGCCTTCTTATCACCGCGGAGCGGCGTGTCTTCCTCAATCGCTGGATCTGGATCGGCGGTGCGGTGGCATTTCTAATTTTTCTTCCCAACCTGCTGTGGAACATCCACTATGACTGGCCTTTTATCCAGTTGATGCACAACATTCGCGCCGAAGGCCGCGACGTCGTCCTTCCGCTGCCGCAGTACTTTTTGCAGCAGACCATTCTGGTTCATCCGTTTACTACGCCCATCTGGTTGACGGGACTATTCGCTCTACTCTTTTCGTCGCGATTGCGTCCGTATCGCTTTCTCGGATGGTGCTATCTCGTCTGCTTCACCGTTTTTTTCCTGCTGCATGGAAAGAATTATTATCTGGCTCCGGTGTACCCGATGCTGTTGGCAGCGGGCGCAGTGATAATCGATTCCGCAATCGACGGCAGGAAAGAGGCAAAGCTAAATGTGCCAAGGAGATCTCGCCTCACATGGCTGAAACCAGTAATCATCGTCATCCTTCTCGCCGACGGCATCCACCTGGTCCCGATCACGGTGCCGGTGCTTTCTCCCGATAAATTCCTCGCCTACACTAAGACTCTATTCTTCAAGCTTCCGGTCATGGAGCACGCGCACGTCCGCGCCGCGCTGCCGCAGTGGTACGCCGATCAATTCGGCTGGAATGAAATCGTCGCCGAAACTGCTGTAGCCTGGAATCGCCTTCCCGCTGCAGATCGAACTGATAAGACCTGTGGAATTTTCGCCCAGGATTACGGTCAGGCTGGCGCAATCGATTTTCTCGGACGACGCTACGGTTTACCTCCAGCCCTCAGCGGCCATCAGACCTGGTTTCTGTGGGGACCGCGTGGCTACTCCGGCAACTGCATGATTGTTCTTGATGACCGCCGCGAACGACTCGAACAACTCTGGCAAAGCGTCGAATACGTGGGCACATCCGCCGATAATCCCTACGCTCTGGAGAAAGAAATTCCGGTGTTCATCTGCCGCGGCGCAAAGTTCGGTACGTTCGCCGAGATCTGGCCACAAATCAAACGCTGGCGCTAGCCATAAAATTTTTTGGCCGGAAATTGACGGATGCTCAACGCACAACTCCATTCAACACTGACTGAGCATAAGTATCGGACTGACACAACAATCCCTCCCGGTTTTGTTAAGCCCGCGATTTTCCGGTATCCCTTGACATCGCAACAGTTCGTCATCAACAATTATCTGCACTTCTAAGTCACTTCTGAAATCATCGGACTAAATTACTCGATCCGTTCAGAAAGCTTCCTCGACGAGGTTATTCATGTTACTAGCAGCTCGCGTGGCGATCTTCTTCTGCCTGCCGTTGGTGCTGGCGGCTGTTCTCTCCGCTCAGAAAATCACCATTTCTCAGCCCACAATCTGGGCCAGCAAGCCAGACGTAACTGCTTTCGAAAAGATCGAAACTGACCGCCTCGCCGCTGGCCAGCGCTCGATCGACAATCTGCTCGCCGCCAAAGGTCCGCGCACGGTAGAGAACACCCTTGCCCCGCTCGATGAGGCCTTCCACCAGATCAACACTGCAGCCTACTTCGCCGGGCTCATGGAACAAGTTCATCCCGACGCTACGTTTCGTGACCACGCCACGGCTATGCTCACGAAGGCCAGCGCTGCGCAGACCGCCATCGCCCTCAATCACGATGTTTACAATGCCCTCGGGGCTCTCGATCTTTCCAAAGTCGACTCCGTTACCCGTTACTATGTGACCCGCCAACTCCTTGAATTTCGTCTCGCCGGTGTCGACAAAGACGATGCCACGCGCGCCCGGCTCAAGAAATTGAACGATCAGGCAACCGAAGAGCAGTCGATGTTCGATCGGAATATTTCCGACGGACAAAAAACCATCGAGGCCTCGCCTTCCGAACTCGAAGGCTTGCCACAGGATTACATCGATCGCCACAAGCCCGGCGCAGATGGAAAGATACGCCTGACCACCGATTATCCCGACTCGCTTCCCGTCTTCGGTTTCGCCAAGAGCGATTCTCTGCGCCGCCGCATGACCATGGCATTCAATACTCGCGCCTACCCGAAGAATCTGGAAGTCCTCACCAGCCTGATGAAAACTCGCTACGAAATTGCGACGCTACTCGGCTACCCCTCGTGGGCCGACTACAACGCTGCCGACAAGATGATTGCCAAAGGCCACAACATTGCTGATTTCATTCAGCAGGTGAACGACGCTTCCCGCGCCTTGTCCGAACGCGAGTTTCAAATGTTGCTGGCGGAAAAACAAAAGACGGATCCTGGAGCCAAAGAAATATGGGATTACGAACGCGGCTACCTCTCCGAATTGGTTCGCCGCAATAAATACAATTTCGACTCTCAGTCCGTGCGCCCGTACTTCCCGTTCACGGAAGTAAAGCAAGGCATTCTCGATACCGCGGCTGATCTTTTCCACGTCAGCTTTCAGCAGGAACAAAACGTTCCCTCATGGGATCCAGCGGTCGAGACTTGGATTGTCATCGACAGCGGCAAGCCGATCGGCCGCTTCTATCTCGACATGCACCCGCGGCCCGGCAAATATAGCCACGCCGAAATGGCTCCGGTACTCGACGGCATTCGCGGCAAGCAATTGCCGGAAGCCATTCTCGTTTGCAACTTCCCCGCACCCACCGCCACTGATCCCGGCCTGATGGACTATGGCGATGTGCAAACTTTCTTCCATGAATTCGGTCATCTCATGCACCACATACTGGGAGGACAGCAGCCATGGGCCGGGATTAGTGGCATTACCATGGAATCCGACTTCGTCGAGGCTCCGTCGCAAATGCTCGAGGAATGGATCAGCAGCCCGCAGGTGCTGGCCAAGTTCGCACGCCACTACAAAACCGGCGAACCGATTCCAGCCGAACTGGTCGAACGCATGAATCGCGCCTCCGCATTCGGGCGCGGCGGCTGGGTAGGGCGGCAAAATTCTTTCAGCGCCATCTCCTATGACATCTACAAAACCAAGCCGGAGAATGTCGATCTCGACAAAGTGACTCTCGATGACGCCAGTCGCTATACTTTATTCACTCCGCTGCCGGACACGCATCAGTGGGCTTCCTTCGGCCATCTCGGTGGCTATTCGTCGGCCTATTACACCTACCTCTGGGACAAAGTAATTGCGGAGGATTTCTTTCTGCAATTCGACCACAATAACTTGTTAGCTGGCAACGCACCGATGCGCTACCGCCGCGTGGTCCTCGAACCCGGCGGATCGATGTCAGCGAATGATCTGGTAAAGAACTTTCTTGGGCGCCCGCAAAATATCACCGCACTGCAGCACTGGATGGCAGAAGAATTCGACACGAGCGCAGGCAGCACAAAGGCGGCAGGGAAGTAACCGCTTTCGCCACTTATATTAATTTTTCGTTAAATTCGTCTCGCCCAATTGACCGCCGTATGTAGCGCCGTTAGTCTCCAAGGCATGACTACGGCAGACCGAACTTCGGCAGAACTGGATCAATTACGTCTCGCCTACAAACAGGCAACTGACGAATGGGTCGGCGCGATTCGCGCTGAAGAAGCATTAGCCACCGTCGACCATTCGATGATTGCGATGGAAAAATGGGACGATGCCCACTTCCGCGAAGAAGACTCCCACACGAAAGCTAACCAAGCCCGCGACGCTTATAAAGACGCGCTCCGCGCAGTGAACTACGGCATTTAGGCTCGCTTCCTAAACTGTGGCGATCCATGATGAGCCAGTGACGACCGAAACCAGTGTTTTATACCGGTTTGTAAACCTGTTCCCTCATTCCGTACGAGGTCTGGCCCCTACGAAAGAAGCAAACATGAACCCCGGCCTGAAGCAGAGGCCGGAGTTCAGTAGCGCTCTTGAATAAACTCGCCAATGGAAGCGTAAGCCTTCGTCAGCGTCTTCTCATCCGGCAAGAACACGATGCGGAAGTGTTGGGTGCCGGGCTTTTGACCGAAGCCGGAACCGTGCACCAGCATCACATGTTTCTCGCGAATGAGTTGCTTGACGAAAACCTCGTCGCTCTCGGGAATATCGATGCGTGGGAAGGCGTAGAAAGCGCCGCGAGGCGCAACGCAACTCACGCGAGGAGTCGCCTCGCACCACTTCTGCGTCAGATCGCGTCGAGAACGCAGCTTGCGTTGCACTTCGACCAGATGATCCTGCGGACCTTCAAGCGCGGGTTTGATGGCATATTGCTCAGGATGATTCGCACACAACCGCGCCCGCAACAGACGATGAATGCCTTCGGTGTAAGACTTTACGGCCGCAGCATCTCCGGAGACTATGCCCCAGCCAATGCGCCAACCTGGAACCAGATAATTCTTCGACATCCCGCCGAAGGTGATGCAAGGCACGTCAGGCGCGACCGAAGCGAAAGCGATGTGCGGAGTGTCTTCGAGTATCAGCTTGTCGTAAATTTCATCCGAGAAGACGACAAGGTTTTGTCTGCGCGCGATTTCGGCTATCTGCTCCAGCATCTGCCGCGAGCAAAGCGAGCCCGTAGGATTGTTGGGATTGATCAGCACAATCGCGCGGGTACGGGGGGTAAGCTTGCGTTCGATGTCCGCAAGTTCCGGCTGCCACGCGTCATCTTCGTTTAGATCGTAGGCATTGAGCGGAATCCCGAGCTTGCATAGAACGGCTGAGTAAAGCGGATAGTCAGGCTTGGGCGTGAGAATATCTTCGCCCGGATTCACCAGCGCGGAGATGCAGAGATCAACGGTCTCACTTACGCCGGATGTAACAAAGACATCTCGAACGGTCGTGATGCCCTTGCGCGCGGCCTCGCCGCGAATCGCTTCAAGCGCCTCCGGAATTCCGGGGGATGGCGCGTAGCCGTTCTTGCCCTCGCGCATTGCCTTGTAAGCGGCTTCAATAATATGTGCTGGAGTTTTGAAATCGAAGTTGAGCGGATCGCCAACGTTCAGTGGGAGGACTTTCTGTCCCTGCTGAATGACTTCGTCAGCCACGCAAGCGAGATCGCGAATGGCATAGCGAACGTTATCGAGGCGGGCGGCTGCGGTGATTTCGCGGGCTTGAGTTGTGGACATCGAGCTAGGACCAAACCTTGAACACTGGGATCACAGAGGATCACGGGCAATTCTAACCGATTGCCTTACCCTGTGTTCCTTTATGATCCCTGTGTTAAAGCTTTTTACTCCCCGCGATCAATCTGGGCCTTTTGCAGCGTGTCCGAGTAGTCGACGTAAACCGACTTCCATTCAGTGTAGAAATCAATCGCGCCGATGCCGCCTTCGCGATGGCCGTTGCCGGTGGCTTTGGTGCCACCGAAGGGCAGATGAACCTCAGCTCCGATCGTTGGAGCGTTGATGTAGGTGATGCCAGTATCGAGGTCGCGAATGGCTGCGAAAGCTTTGTTCACATCTTTCGTGTACAGCGCAGAAGAGAGCCCGTACTCGATACCATTAGCGATTTCGATGGCATCTTCGAGACCGTCGCAGGGAATGACCGATACGACAGGACCGAAGATTTCTTCCTGTGCAATGCGCATCGTGGGATCCACGTCGGAGAAGACGGTTGGCTCCATGAACCAGCCATGTTGGTACTCGCCTTCGGTGAGGCGATTGCCGCCGCACATCAGCTTGGCGCCTTCGTTTTTACCGATGTCGACATAGCTCAGATCCGTCTGAAGCTGCTTTTCGTTGATGGCTGGACCCATCTCTGTCGTCTCGTCGAGTCCGTTGCCGACCTTCAACTTCTTGGCACGCGCGACGTAGCGCTCGATGAATTCTCGGTAGACACCCTTCTGCACGATGATGCGGCTGGTTGCGGTGCAACGCTGGCCGGTGGTGCCGAATCCGCCCCAGAGGCCGCCATCGATGGCGAGATCGAGATTCGCATCGTCGAGCACGATCATGGGATTCTTGCCGCCGAGTTCGAGCGAGCAGTGTTTGAAACTCTTGGCCGCGATGCCACCGATGATGCGGCCGACGGCGGAAGATCCGGTGAGCGAAATGGCGCGCACATCCGGATGCTCGGCCAGTGGCGTGCCTACGTCGGGACCGAATCCGGCGACGATGTTGATCACGCCTTTCGGCATGCCAGCGTCGGAGAGAGCGCGGACAAGATTGAATGTGGAGAGCGGAGTATCCTGCGCCGGCTTGATCACGCAGGTGTTACCGCAGACAATGGCGGGCAGCAGCTTCCAGGAAGAAATCGCCATGGGGAAATTCCACGGAGTGATCATGCCGCAGACGCCGATCGGTTGGCGCACGGCCATGGCGAATTTGTTGGGCAGCTCCGACGGAACGGTGGGGCCGAACATACGGCGGCCTTCCCCGGCGTTGTAGTAGGCGGCGTCAACGGCTTCTTGCACGTCGCCGCGAGTTTCGTTCAGCACTTTACCCATTTCGCGGGTCATGTCGCGGGCGTACTCTTCTTTGCGTTCGATGAGAATTTCGGCGGCACGAAAAACAATCTCGGCGCGGCGCGGCGCGGGCACGAGCCGCCATTTTGCGAAGGCGCGCTTGGCCGCGTCGACGGCTGCGTCAACATCGGCTTTGGCGGATTTCTGGAAGATGCCGACTACGTCGCGCGTATCGGCTGGATTGCGATCTTCGAAAGTTTCGCCGGTCGAGGATTCCACCCACTCGCCGTCGATAAAATTTTTGAGGACTTTGGTGGGAATTTGGCCAAGCGTGGCCGGGGATGCCAGAGTATCGGTTGCCATAATTGCTCCTTATGAATGCTCATTATTGATGCTACAGAAGGGATGGAAGGTGCGGCAAGGGAGGGGCCAAACTGTTGCTTCCGGCGGGCAGCTTCCAGATAGGGCTTCGGATATCCACGCTTCTGCCTGTGTTAGATTGCCTTCGTATGCTCCGCCTAGATGACATTCGTTGGAGCAGCCTTGCAGGCGGCTACAGAATCACGTGTGATCCTCGGCCGCTGCTTGCGAAACTGGAGAGTGGGAAGAATACGGAAACGGCGTGGACATAAACTGTGGGGAGAACTTCACCATCAAGGCGACGTGGGCGAGGCATCCTATGCATCCGTCCCACATCTTGTTGCGATTCACCGAAAGAACCGTGTCGTTGACTGGAATACGTATGCGATTGTCGCAGTCATCGAGCTAGCTCGCGGGAAAGGGAGAAATCCCGAAGTACCAAAGTGGCTGGAGGAGGATTACCTCGCTGCAATTCGGGAACTGGCGGAACTTGGTGCTACCGAGATTTCTCACACAGAAGACCCGGAAACTATCCGAGCCATTCTCAGCGTTATTGCCATCGCCAAGGGTCTTCGGAACCATGGAAGATTCCTCTTAGAGTATTCCGAGGACGAACTGTTGGACCTTGAGTCTAGGCAGTGAACCAGGCCGATTTTCATCGGCTCTTGTCGAATTATGTCCGTTCATGACTATGGTATAATGACCATGATCGAATGGGGGTTTCTCCATGAAGAAAATGGCGGCGAGTGAGTTCAAGTCCATTGTCTGGCGGTCATGGATGAAGTCCAAGCCAAGCGGGAAACGGTGCTGATCACCAAACGCGGCAAGCCAGTCGCGAAGCTTGTCCCAGTCGAGAAAGAAAAAGACGACATCTTCAACTTTATGAAGGGCAAGGGATCCATCGTCGGCGACGTGGTCTCTCCCGCATTTACCCCGGAAGAATGGGGTGACCTGTATTGATTCTGCTCGACACGAATGTTGTCCTATGGATGGCCTTGACGCCGACCGGCTGTCGAAGAAAGCCAGAGAGACCATCGAAGAGGCGCGACGAGCAGCCGAGGGGCTGGCCATTTCCGACATGACGTTGCTGGAGCTGGCTATGCTCGCCAGTAAGAAACGCATCCGACTGAACGTAACCGCGGAGTCCTTTTCGTCCCAGGTGGAGACCAGCTTTTCGGTCCTGCCGATGAACGCGCGAATCTGCAGTTGTGCATTCGCGCTGCCACAGAAGCATTTCAAAGATCCTGCGGACCGAATCATCGTCGGTACCGCTTTGGCCGAAGGACTCACTCTGATGACCGCGGACCGAGAGATTCGTGACTCGGGCGTTGTTCCCACGATCTGGTGATCTCCCACGCCTGATTTGTTTCCGACGCCTTTCCCGGCAAACTCTGCGTTGCAACCTCCTTTCTCTTTCCCCGCGAATCTGCTTAAATCAATTCGAAGGCGAAGCCCATTTGGGCCGCTTCATTTTCTACGACCGTGGTCGACATTCACTCTCACATTCTTCCGGAAATAGATGACGGATCGAAATCGTGGGAGATGTCCGTCGCCATGTGCCGGATGGCCGCAGCGGACGGCATTACGCACCAGGTGGCGACTCCGCACGCCAACGACCGCTATCACTACGACCGTGCCTATCTTCAAGGAGTGGTTACGCATTTGCAGCAGCTCGTGGGCAACGCGCTCACGCTGAGCCTGGGCTGCGATTTCCATCTTTCTTACGACAATTTGCAGGATGTGCTCGCCAATCCCGAGCGTTATGCCATTGAAGGCACGCACTACATGCTGGTGGAGCTGAGCAACTACAGCGTGCCGCAGCAGACTACGGATTGCTTCATGCAGCTTGGCGACCGTGGCATTACCGCGGTGATTACGCATCCCGAGCGCAATCCAATTCTGCGCGAAAGTCCGCAGCGCGTGGTGGAGTGGGCGGAACAAGGTTGCGTGATTCAGATGACGGGCTCGGCACTTACGGGATTTTGGGGAGAAAGAGTGCGGCGCGCGGCACACTGGTTGTTAGAGCACAATGCCGTCCACGTGCTGGCCACCGATGCGCACGACACCGAGAAGCGGATTCCGATTCTTTCCACGGCTCGCGATGCAGCGGCCGAAATCTGCGGTGAGGAAATTGCCGACGCGCTGGTGCAGGCAAATCCTCAGGCCATTATTCAGTCGCGGCCCCTGCCTTATTTTCCGAAACCGGTTACGAGCGGGTATCGGAAATCTTCCGGCGATTAGAATGGAGACCAGCAACAACAATGCCAAAGGCAGCAGGCGGGGGCGCCCGCTCTACACGAACTACTGCGGGCTTGATGCGTCGCGATCGGGAGTCGCGGGAAGTGATTCTGAGGATGGCGCTGGAGTCGGATTCATGCGCGGTCCCGGATCTGCACCGTGCGAGACTGGGCTCTGGGAGGTCGAACTGACCGGAGCAGCTGCATGTGAAATGTTAGGCGCAGTGGTCATCGCGCTTTCGGGATTCAGCAGATGATCGTTGCTCGGACCTAGGCCAAGGCTGATGAGAGCGCGCGAGTCTGGAACTTCTTTTGATTGCCATCCGTGGTCGGCCTGATAGCGGCGCATGGCGTCTTCGCTGGCCTGGTTCCAGGTGCCGGTCGGTTCGCCGGTCATGTAATGTTCGCGAATCAGGGCTTCCTGAATGGCCTCCGCTCGTTCGGAATCAATTTTCTGCTGGCCGCGCGGCTTTCTCTTGCTGCTCTTGCGCGAACTCGCATACTTCACTTTGCCTTTGTGAGTGGCAGACGTTGTGCTCGATTTGGAATGCTTGACGGTCGAGGGATGCGAACCGGGATGTGTTTTCGCGGGCGAGGACGTTTGCTTCTTAGAACCTTCAGCCTTGGGAGCCGCAGTTGCATTGCCCGAAGAGGCATGAGTCGCGGAGTCCTGCGCAAGTCCTGTGGCGGGCTGCAAACAAACGCACATCACCGTCAGAGCGCAAATAGCGCTCAAACATCCCGTCACGGTTTTCGCACGATGTTTTGACTCCAACGGCTAACCTCAGGTTTCCGCCGATGTGACCCTGCGTAATCAACGGCCATGCGGAACTGGCATTGACATCATCCTCTATCGGATGACGCAATGCCAGTTCCCGTTGGCTGATTCCAGGTTACGGAAGTGTTCCAGGCACGAAGATGGTTCCGTCCTGCCGCGAAGAACCACGCGGGCGGACCAGGAAAACGACGTCCTGGCCACTCTTTAAACTGGCCTCCACCTTGGCGAAATCCTCTTCGCTGTTGACCGGCTGCTTGTTGACCTCCAGAATGACGTCGCCACGGCCCAGATTAATGTCGTCGGCAAACGACCCTGGCTTCACATCCCGCACTATCACGCCTTTGCCTGCCGGTATATCAAGTTTCTCAGCAATCTCCGGTGTGAGTCTCTGCACGCTAATGCCAAACTTGTCCTGCTTAGGCGTGCTCTCGTCGTTACCACCCTCGTCTTCGTTCAGCCGCGCAGCGAACAGCTTGGCGCGGTCTGCAATGGTCACGCTTGCATCCTGCTGTTTGCCGTTACGCACGAAACCGAGTTCCACTTTCGACCCAGGCTTGCGCGAGGCGATGTCCGCCACCAGCTCTGAACCTTTTGTCACCTTCTTGCTGTCGACCGTGGTAATGGTGTCGCCCACCTTCAAGCCAGCCTGATCAGCAGGGCTGCCGGGGACCACGCTGGAAATTGTGACGCCGGTGCCATTTCCGTAAACCCGCGTGATAGCAGGATTTTCGACCGCGTCAAACATGATGCCGATGGAACCGCGAGCTACCCTGTGCTCGGGCCCGATAAGCTGGTTGTAGACCTGTACCACGGTGTTCGATGGGAGCGAGAATCCCACGCCCGCGTAGCCATTGGTTTCGCTCAAAATAGCGGTGTTGATGCCGATTACTTCGCCATCCAGATTGACCAGCGGTCCGCCGGAATTTCCCGGATTAATCGCCGCATCGGTCTGAATGAAGGTTTGAAACTGGCGGCCGGGGACGATATCTCGTCCCTTGGCCGAGACGATGCCGGCGGTTACCGTACCCACTTGCCCAAAGGGACTGCCGATGGCCAGCACCCAATCGCCGACTTCCATGCTGTCGGAATTGCCCATCTTGGCCGCGGGTACGGCGCGAGACAGGTCAATCTTAATCACTGCCAGATCGGTCTCCTGATCTTCGCCGATCACTTTAGCGTCATGCTGCACGCCGGGAGGATCGTCCTGCAGACGAACGCGAATCCGGTCCGCCTTCTCCACCACATGGCGGTTAGTAACGATGTAGCCTTTGGAATCGACGATCACGCCAGAGCCCAGCGAACGCTCGCGAATTGCCGCGTCACCGTTGGGTCCGTTGGGGCCACCCTGGCCCCCGAAGAAGCGATTGAAGAAGTCATCCATGCCGCCGTTACCGCCGCCGCCATTGTCGTCGTCGTCCGGACTCTGGTCGCCGCGACGGCGATGTGGATTCTTGATCGTCGACTCGGTATTGATGTTTACGACGGCCGGTCCCAACTGCTTGGCGATCTGGGAAAACTCACCGGATAGCTGCTTGGGAGATGGAACTGTCAACGGAGTAGCGTCGGAAGACGAGGATTTCTGCCCTTCCTTGCCCTTCACGCCGTAAGAGACTACTGAGCCAATTAAAATACCCAACGCCAGCGTCGTGACGATGCTGAACGAATAAATCCAGCGATGAGTTTTCAAACGCAGCCAAAATGCCCGCGAATCCATATTCCTGCTTCCTCCGAGGACGGTAAACTGCTCAATTATACCCGTTTGCCATATTGCAAATTTAAAAAGGGAATAACAACCACGCGTGGATCGTGCCTTTGCGATCACGCATTAGTATCCGCCTCTCGCCATTGATTAGACGCAAGAATGCGGCATTATGTACGTAAAGATTTATTTTGCCTGGTAAACGGTTTTTCCTCCGACCACGGTACGGAGCACTCTGGTCGTCAGGATTTTCTCTGGCGAAGACGCGGTCACGTCGCGATCAAGCACGATCAGGTCTGCCAGCATCCCGGACATCAGCATGCCCTTTTCTTTCTCTGCGAATTCCGCGAATGCCGAGCCAGTTGTATAAGCAGCGATGGCTTGATCCATGGTCAGCCTTTGCGCGGGAAAGAATTCTTGTTTGCCATCCTCACTCTTGCGCGTAACCGCTGCATATAGGCCGCGAAATGGCGTTACCGGCTCGACGGGATAATCCGTGCCGAAAGCGAGCGGCACGCCCTTATTCAGAAACGCCGCCCAGGCATAAGCCGTTGCAGCACGCTTCGGCCCCAACCGGTCTTGCGCCCATCGCATATCGGTGAGCACGTGGCTAGGCTGCATCGAAGCAATCACTTTCAGTTGTTTGAAGCGCGCGATTTGTGCGGGAGTGGTGACCTGGGCATGTTCTACGCGCAGGCGAAAATCGTCTCCGCCGTTGGGCGCTTTCACTTTCTGCTCGCGCGCTGCTTTCTCGGCTTCGGCGAAGGCATCGAGAGCCATCTGGACGCCTTTGTCGCCAATGGCGTGGAAGCCGAGCTGAAAACCCGCCAGCACGCGCTCCTTGGACATTTCATTGAGTTTCGCGGGCTCGTAGCGCGGCAGGCCAGAAGTCTTCGGATCATCCGTGTACGGCTCCAGCAAGGCCGCCGTGTGTCCGCCCAGAGAGCCATCCATAAAAGCCTTCAACATTCCGGTATGCAACATCAGATCCGCCTGAGGATGCGAATCGCGCTTTTTCTGCAATTCCTCGATGGAATCGTCGAACGGCAACCACTCGGAGATGCGCGCCGTGAGTTTGCCTTCTTTTTCCAGGTCCTCGTAGATCTGAAAATTCTCCCAGGCTGGCGAATAATCCTGCGCCGAAGTAATGCCGTGCTCGGCCAGGTCCGCGAGGGCGACTTCGATTGCCTGCCGGCGCTCTTCGGTCGTCGGCGGCGGAACGACCGCCCGCACCGCCTGTTGTGCCGTGTCGCGCAGAATGCCGGTGGGCTGGCCGTTGGCATCCCGATCAATCTGACCGCCTTCGGGATCGCGGCTGGCAATGGTGACGTTGGCTAGCTGCAGCGCCCGCGTGTTTGCCACAGCCAGGTGACCATCGACGCGATCCAGCAGTATCGGATGCCCACCGGAAATCTCATCCAGGTCCCAGCGGCTGGGCAGAGTTTTTACCGGCCACATGGTCTCGTCCCATCCGCCGCCCAGAATCCACTCGCCAGGCTTCGCCGTCGCGACTTTGGTGAGCACCCGCTGGCGGAATTCTTCCAGCGTTTTTACCCCGGTCAGATCTACATTCAACTTCTGCAGCCCGGCATCGGCAAGGTGCAGGTGGGCGTCGTTAAACCCCGGCATCACGAAGTGACCGCCTAGGTCGATGACCTGAGTCTGCGGGCCCTTCAGTTTCAAAATATCCGCATTCTTTCCTACTGCCTGAATGCGATCGCCCTTCACCGCGATTGCTTCTTCGCGCAGGATCGAACTGAATTGTGCGTTCGAAGGCACACCGGTGTAAACATTCGCGTGAATGAAAATAATGTCGGCCTTGGGTTTTACATCGCCTGGATTTTGAGGGATAGTTTGCGCGCTCAAAATTGTAAGGGGAAAAAGGATAGTACTTAGAAATGTCACCTTGACCCGACAACATCGAATCCAGTTCTGACCCATTATTCCCCCGCTCCTGCCAGTGCCAGCATCGTCAGCAGAATGCGTTTCAAGCCCAGTTCGCGCCCGTTACTGTCAAACCATTCCTGCAAAGTGTGAGCGCCACCCCCTGAACCGCCGCCGCCAATCGCAATGGCCTCAAGACCAAGGGACAGAGGAATGTTCGCGTCCGTCGACGCCCGCTGCACCTGGGCCGCATTGTTCAACTGATTGTCGACGGCTCGAATCACATGCAGGATCCGCGAGCTCAAGGCCAGTTCTCCCGCCGGACGATTCCCGATCGCCACCACTTCACAACTGACCCCGGGAGGCCGCTTCTGCTGGGAGGAACGCATCTCAGCGGCGAGCGTTTCGTCTTCCACCGCACGATTCAGCGCCAGCCGCAGCGTCTGTTCCAGACGTTCCATTTCCGACATCGAGGTCGAGCGGATATCGACTTTCATGCTGGCCGATTCTGGAATCGAATTCACCGACGTGCCGCCGCGAATCACCCCAATATTGAACGTCGTCTTGGGCGCGGTGGGAACGGGCGTTGCGGTAAACGTATCGATGGCGCGGGCCAGAATCACGATGGGATTCGGCGCGCCGAAATCGCTCCATGAATGGCCACCCGGGCCGCGCACGATCACTTCAAAGCGCCGGCTGCCCAAGGCTTCGGCGACAATCGTATCTGAGCCCGCGCCGTCGAGCACCACGCTGTAAGCAATGGAATCTTTCCAGCGCGGAGTGGAAAAAATGTGCCGCATGCCGCGCAGATCACCTTCACCCTCCTCGCCAACATTGCCGATAAACACAAACGGGAGAGCGTGCCGCACCCGGACCGAGCGTAACAGCGAGGCGATGGCAAGCAATGCCGTGACCCCTGCACCATTATCGGAAACTCCCGGTCCGTACAACCGGCTTCCCTGCTGGCGAATATTCAGCGGCGTGTTTGCGGGAAACACCGTGTCGATGTGCGCGCTCAACGCCACGTGGCGCTGGCCGAACCCTGGATGCACGCCGAACACATTGCCCACATCATCGATGCGAACATCGTCCAGCCCGACTTCGCGAAAGCGCTCCGCCAGCCATGCTCCCCGCGCCGATTCGCCAAAGGGCGGTGCGGCAATCCGCGCCATCTCCATTTGCCACTGCGCCAGTTGCGGCTCCTGCGTCCGCAGCCAGTTGAATGCCGAGCGCACCTCCGGAGACGCTGCCAGGCGCGCCACATCCTGCTGCACCGTTGGCGCAACATCCGGCATATCCGCACGCGGGGGAGTGGGGCTCATGGAAAGTTATTGCGTCATCTTACAACGCGCGTGGAAAACTAGCGATTGACAAGAACTGGTCCGAGAAGGAAGTTCGGGAAGCTCGCTAGAAGAACGGGAAGGGCTAAGGGGCCGCGCACGATTTAGCCGTGCAATCAGCAAGCCCTTAGCAGAAAGACTCACTCCTGATCTACTTTCGCCACAGGTACGAACTGGAGACACATCAACTCCGATTTCGCTGCTCAGCTTCTGCCACCCAGCCGCGGCGAAGTTTCTCCGTCGGAATGCTGGACAACAACGGTTTGACATCAAGAATAGGTGTCCCATCGAGCATGTCAACGCCGCGGACATGCAGATTGCCGCCTTCGCGCCGCAGCAGTTCAACAACCGTCAAACCGATCGGGTTCGGCCGCCGCGGCGATCGCGTGGCAAACACGCCATGTTCGCGATTGTCAAAAGGCGGGGTACCCAGGAGTTCGAAGCCCTGGGACCGATCAAATTCCCAAAGAACAAACAGATGAGAAAAGCCTTCAACGTCGGTGAGACCGGCGGAAAATTCTGGCAGGATCTCGAGCCCACCCTCCGCGTCGTGCTTGGCGCCAAGACCTTTGGGAATTTCACTGGTTATTTTGTAGGGGCTGCGAACAAATCCGATTGGGCGAGAGGTAAACATTGGCAAGAACCTATTTCTGTTGCGTGCGCTGTTCCACCGCAGCCACAAGCTTCTTCGTCACCGGAACCTCGATCCCATGGCGGCGGGCTCCGCGCAAAATCGGCCCGGCAATAGCATCGAGCTCGGGTGGATTGTGCCGCTCCACATCCTTTTGCATGGAGCTGCGCATGTTGCCCGGCATGACCTTCACACCGGAGAGAATCGACTCCGCATCAACCTTGGCGCCTTCCGCCGTGGCAACGGCGCAGGCCTCCCGTACACAAGCCTCTCCCAGGCTCCGCCACTGTGGATCAGCAAGAATCTCGCCGACGGTTTTATCTGCCGCAGTGGTAGACAGGGCAAAGGGCGCGAGAAAAACCAGCTTGCTCCACATCAGCGTGGGCTCGTCATCGATGAAGCGACAGGTAAAACCAAGTTGTTGAAGCTGATCGATGGTGCTTTCGAGCAGAGGGCGGCCCGAGGATGAAACATTCAACCGCGCAAAGGGAGAGCGCTGGACGATGTGTCCCGGGCTCACGCGTTCGCTTTCGACGGCGATCGTAGCGGGGATCACGCGCTGAGATCCGTATCTGGCGCGTAACGCGGCGAGATGATCAATGCCATTCAGCAACGGAACGATGCCTCGCACTGCATCGGGATTTCTTAGCGCAGCGAGCGCCGAATCCAGTTGCGTGGCCTTCACCGTAATCCAGAGGACATCCACCGGAGGCACTTCGGCCGAGACTCCGACATCCACCGTGAAGTTGCCGAACGGGCTTTCCAGCCGAAGCTTCCGGGGATACGACTCGATCGTCTCAGCTCTGACGACGAGCGTAACGGAATCTCCGGAATGTGACAGGCAAGCACCTATCAAACCGCCAACGCCGCCGGCGCCGAGAATTGCGTGATGTAGCGGTTTAGGAATGGTACTGGCCATGAAACCTTAGATTCACTCGATTGCAATGCTGGTTCACGAATGTTGCTTTACGGTCGCGGGCAAACACTCCACGACCTCCGCGTCGCTGAGCGTATGGTCACTCGTCTTGGCACGGTGATAAATGCGCTCAACCAATTCATCAGTGGCCGGGATGCCACGCCGTTCCAGCCAGAAGAGCACATTCGACTTGCCGCTCATGGGACCAATATCGATGATCTGCTCCAGTCCAAATACGTGCGAAGGCACGCCGGAGTAAACGGAGTTAGCCAGCAGAATGTCGTTCTTGTGATAGGCCTTGATGATGGCCGCGGCGTGCACCCCCGTGGCCGTACGAAACGCATCATCGCCAACTACCGGATAGTTCGCCGGAATCGGCACGCCCGTAGCCCGCGAAACTGCCTGGCAATAATGTTTTAACTTGGTGAGATCCTGATGATCCCAGGGAGCGACGCCCATGAGTTTTAGATTCACCAGCATCTGATCGATCTGCGTGTTGCCGACACGCTCGCCGATGCCGATAGCGCAGGCATGTACGCAATTCGCACCTGCCACGATCGCCGCCATGGAGTTGGCAATTGCCAGTCCGCGATCGCTGTGGCCGTGCCAGTCCACGCGAATTTTTTCGCCCGAGGGTTTCACTACTTCTTCCATCACAAATCGCACCAGCGCCAGTGCGCCCATGGGCGTGGCATGCCCAGCCGTATCACAGATCACAATGGCGCGCGCTCCGCAGTTGATTGCTGTCGTGTAGAGCCGCTTCACCGTCTCAGGATCGCATCGGCTGGTATCTTCGGTGACGTACATTACTTCGAGGCCGAGCGAAACTGCATACTTCACGGCCTTCTCGGTGGTCTGCAAAAGAAAATCGTCCGACCATCCTTCGGTAAAACGGCGAATCGGGCTGGACCCGATGAATGTAGCGGCTTCGATTGGCAATCCTGTTTTCTGAACGATTTCCGCAATCGGGCGAATGTCGTTCTCATGCGTGCGTGCCGCGCAGTTAGCGCGAATCTTCATCTTGTGCGCGACGATTTCGCGAGCCAGAGCCGTTACATGCTCGACCGCTCGCGCACCTGCCCCGGGCAACCCCAGATCGAGCGAGTCGATGCCGAGCGCCTCCATCAGATGAAGGATTTCAAGTTTTTCTGGAATCGATGGGTCACGGACGGAAGGGGATTGTAGTCCGTCGCGCAGGCTCTCATCGTTGAGCAGCACAGGACCTGGCGGCTTCAATCCCGGCGGATGATTTGCGTTCCAATCGTAGATGAGTTCGGATGTGTTCATGAAGCCACGCTCTTAGCTCGCGGTGCCTCGAGAAACGACATGCGACGTTTCCGGACGTATGCCCCGATCGAGTAAACGACAGTTGCGGTGAAGGGAGTGGTATAGAACACTTCATCTACGCATTCGCTAGCGCTGCATTTAAGCGTCGGGCCGAAGAAATTAGCCAGTGTATAGGCCCAACGCGTCTTCTCCGGCGACCAAGTTGCACTCCAGAACCTGGTCTCATCACAAATTCCAAAGAGCAGCCAAAGAAAACCGATGATCCACACCCACGATGCTGAACGACCGTTCCCGATCCGACCGCTGACAAAATAGCCCAGCAAGAGAGCAGTAAGAGCAATCGCCGGCGAGTAAGCCTCAAGACCCGTGTTGTAGTAAAGCTTGCCTATGAGTGCTTCCGGCAGGAAACCGAGAAGCATTCCGCCCGCTATCGCTACGAAGCAGTGCAGTGCCAACAGAAAGCACCACCACAGGGTTTTCTTTTCCGCACTGGCCATAAGGCTCTAGTTCAGTTTCGAGTCCAGACACTCTTCGCAGGGCTATCGCAGCATTTGGTGTTTTCTATTTTTCCTTCGGCGGCAGCGTCAATCCGAATACCGAAATCATTCCTTGTCCGGCGACATTCACTTTCGCTTCCGCGGGATTCGGTAAATAAAGTGTTTGGCAATGTTCGCAGCGGTAAACTTCGGCGTCTGGGCCCCAGGCTTTTTCAGCATCGCCGCAGGCTTGCTCGATTACGTCCTCGGTATAGAACCAGCGCTTCAGATGGCCGCCACAGAATTTCCCCTTTTCGTTCTTCTCGTTGCAGGCGCGCTGCCCGGCCTTTTTGACCTTTACTTTATGATGCGGAAGCTGCGCGGGAGTTTGCGGGCTCGAAGCCGCGATTTCACCAGTTGCCACAGGCTCACCTTCGTTGCGCGGCGCGAGCGCCGCCGGATTCGGTCTTTGGTCTTACGAGCGTCATTGTACGCGAAGCGGAAAGGCGAGAACCCAAGGCCGCGATATCGTATGCTAGCCCTGACAGGCGCAATGCGCGATTCTCCGTTTGAATTTCGGAACCGCACTCCTAAACCTTTATGATCACAATTGTTTCGGGCCTGCCGCGTTCCGGCACCTCGCTGATGATGCAGATGTTGGCCGCAGGTGGAATGCCCATCCTCTCTGATAGCGAACGCGCGCCAGATTCCGATAATCCTCGCGGATATCTCGAGTGGGAGCGCATCAAGCAACTACCTCAGGACCCTGCCTGTATTGCGGAAGCGGAAGGTAAAGCCGTGAAAGTGATCTCGTTTCTTTTGCCTTCGCTCCCCGCAGGGCACGAGTATCGCGTCATCTTCATGCAGAGGCCCATGCGGGAAGTGCTGGCATCGCAGGAAGTGATGATGCATCACCGGGGAACAGCCAAAGCTGGCACCGACACTTCCGTCGCCGCGCCGTTCGAGAAGATCCTGCGCTCAGCCAATACATGGCTCGATAGCAGGGCTTACGTCAAAACTTTGCGTGTTCCCTATCACGAAGTGCTGCGCGATGCGGAAGCCATCGCCAAGAAAATAACTCAATTTCTGGGCATCAGCTTGAATGTGGAAGCAATGACCCAACAGGTGGACGCGACACTCTATCGCAACCGTTCGGAGTGATACCGGGAACTTATTTCCGAGAACCCAGTTAATGATCAGAACTCCCGCTTCGGTCGCGTCTGTTCGTCCCCAACGCGGCCCACTATGACCTCGGCCTCGAAATAGTTCTCGCCACGGACTGGGCCTCCCGCCAGGCGGCGCAGCATTGCAATCTGCCCAACGTGGGTCAGAGCATCGGCAACCGGGCCCTGGAGAAGTTTCTCCGGAGTCGCATGCAGCGGCTCGGAAGATTCAAGGTACTCGTCAAATCGCTTCAAGGCTTCGAAAAATCGTTCGCTCTCTTTTTCCCAGGAAAGCGGTTTCGAATCCTTCCAGGTCTGTTTCCCAGCAGCGATCGACAGGCCCCAGTCCAGCAGATCGCCGATGTGGGCCAGAATTTTTCCCGGCGAACGCACGCCTTCTGACGGGCTGAAATCAGCGAATACTGCAGGCGCGTTACGTATCGCCTTGCCTCCGCGATAGGCCAGCGTGGCCAGGCCGTGACGTAACAATTCACGCTTCGGATCCGAGTTCGAAAGGTTTTTCATGGACACAAGATACACTGTCGACAGGGGACACGAAAAGCATGCCGAAAGATGTCATCCGATCAAGTTCGGTCAGCCGTGAGAACGCCGAGCACTATCGCTGGGGAGACAATTGTGATGGCTGGCATCTGGTAAAAGATGCCAATCTGAGCGTTATTGAAGAACTGCTTCCTTCTGGCGCGTCCGAGGTTCGGCACTATCATCAGAAAGCGCAGCAGTTTTTCTACGTACTCTCCGGCGAAGTGATGATGGAAGTAGAGGGGCGTAACACTTTACTGGGCGCGGGGAGTGGGATCCGCATCTTGCCGGGAGAGCGCCACCAGATCAGCAATCCATCTTCCAGCCCAGCGCGATTTCTGGTGATTTCGCAGCCGCCCAGCCACGGCGACCGCCATGCCGAGTGATCCACATTTATGAGATCTCAGTGCAATTTCTAGGTCCGTACTTTCTCTCTCTCGCTTGCTTCCACTCGTGCGTGCAAGGTTAGATCGGCAAAAACAAATCCGTCGCGCGTCACTACCTGCCCATTTTGCACTGGGATCGCATGCGCGAACATAGGACCGTCATACACGAAAGTATGAAACTCGCCTTTTTCCCCGCAGGGATCGACGCCTGCGGGAAACTCGTCCACTAGCAGCGAGTCCAGATCGCGTCCGGCAAACGAGGCAGGAAGTTTCTGAGGATCGAGACAGACGATTCGGCTGCGCAGCCCACCGGCGCACATCTCATTCATGAGTTGCCGGGTCTCAAGCTTCCACAGAGGAAACACTGGAATTAATCCGGTTCCGCGCATGCGGTCCTCGCGATATTGCCGTACGTCCTCCAGAAAGAGATCGCCAAAGGCAACGGCTTGTACGCCGGCCGCAATAGCCTTGACGCAAGCCGCGCTCATCGCTGTCTCGTATTCCTGGTTGGAGCACGGCCAGGGCAATGGAACTCTCCACAAAGGGAGCCCGGCAGCCGTTGCCTGGGCTTCGACGAGTTCTCGCCGAACGCCGTGCATGGCAACGCGGTCAAAGCTGGCATTGATCGTGGTCAGAAGGCCGACGATTTCGTATTCGTTCGATTGACGCAAAACGTGCAAGGTCCAGGCGCTGTCTTTGCCGCTGCTCCAGGATAGGAGTGCCTTTTTGTTCACGCTTTGGTTCCCTTCACAATGGCTTCCTTCGGATCACGCCAGCCGCGAGCACCGCACCGCGCAGCCTTGCTCTGAGTCGACGCGCAAATTGCATATCCAGAAATCCTTCCATCTGTCGCGCGGAATTCTGGCCGTATCCGTACCACCAGACTTTCTTCATTCCTGGAGTAAGATCCACATCGAGATATTTCAGGCGGACCATCTCCTCCAATCCGAGGCGTCCGTGAGCGCGGCCGATGCCGCTCGACTTTACGCCGCCGTGTGGCGCCTCGCTGATTCCGAAGCAGGAAATCACGTCATTCACCATTACTGTGCCAGCCTGAATACGCCGTGCCAGCCTTTCACCGCCGGCGGCGTCGCGCGTCCACACACTGGCCGCCAGGCCAAATTCCGAATCATTGGCCAGACGCAAGGCTTCGTCGTCGCTATTGAATGTTGCCACCGGGAGTACCGGCCCAAACGTCTCTTCCCGCATGATTCGCATCTCATGGGTTACGCCAGCGAGGACTGTCGGTTTAAAGAAATTCCGCCCAAGTTCCGGAAGTCGTGAGCCTCCGACGAGAACGCGCGCGCCCCGAGCCACTGCATCTTCAATGTGCGCTTCCACAATTCGTATCTGCTGATCGCGAATCATCGGCCCAACGTCGGTAGCGGGATCAAGCCCGCGGCCGACTCGCAGTCTCTTCGTCTTTGCAGCACAGGCTTTGAGAAACTCTTCGTACACACCGCGATGAACATAGCAGCGCTCCACTGACAAACAAGTCTGGCCGGCGTTCATAAATGCTCCCCACACGGCCGCGCTGGAGGCGACGTCGATGTCGGCATCGTCGAGCACCAGCATGGGATCTTTGCCGCCGAGCTCCAGCACTACAGGCAACAGACGGTCCGCCGCAACCGTTGCTATGCGTTTACCCGTAGCCACGCTGCCGGTAAATACCAATTTGTCGATTGGCGAATGGATCAACGCCGCGCCCGTCGCGCCATCGCCCACGACGACCTGAAAAATATCCGCGGGCACGCCCGCAGCGTGCAGCAGGGAACGTAATTCAAGCGCCACGAGAGAAGTGAATTCCGATGGCTTTAGCACCACAGCATTGCCCGCGATCAGCGCTGCCAGGGTTTCCGTCGCGGGAATCGAAAATGGATAGTTCCATGGCGAAATAATTCCCACCACGCCATACGGTTCTCGCACCAGCAGGCCGCGTTTGAGCTTAGTTGCAAGATTGCCATGAGGGACAGATTCGTCGCGCAGCAGACGATATGCGTTATCGATCAAGAATCGTGCCGCATCAAGCACCACAAGCACCTCGGTAGTCAGCGCTTCCGCTACGGGCTTGCCCGCTTCGCGCGTGATAGCCTCGGCGATCTCTAGCTTCCTTTCATGCAGCCTGCGCTGGAATTCGCGGAGGATAACAATCCTCTTCCGCACTCCGATCGCAGCCCATGACGCTTGAGCACTTCGCGCCCGCGCCACCGCTGCATAAGCTTCGCTCTCACTTGCGGCTTCCAGTTCGCGCAGAACTTCGCCTGTCGCCGGATTCACCGACGAAATCTTACGCAGCGCAACTTCTAGTCCCGTCCCCATAGCAAATCAAAATTCGAAAAGGGTCTTCCGCGATCTCCGCAGCCATTCTCCGTGTGCTCTGCGATAAGCTTTGAAACGTCTCTAGTACTCAACGCATACCAGAAATAGTCCGCTCGCCGGCGCTGTCGCTCCGGCAGTCGAGCGGTTGCGAGCTTCCAGAATCCGCGCGATGTCCGCAACTTGCAGCGTCCCTTTGCCCACTAGAATAAACGTGCCTACCAGGTTGCGAACCATGTGCTGCAAAAATCCTGATCCCTTTATCGTGTAGACGAACTCGTCTCCCTCCCGGCGCCAGTTTGAAAGAAAAATGCGCCGCAGATTTGAGACGGGTTCGCCGTCGCGTCCGCGCTCGGCATCGACCGCCGCAAACGAAGTGAAATCGTGCTCGCCTTCGACCAAAGACGCCGCCAGCACCATCGTTTCCTCATCCAGAGGGTAGGGATAATGCCAAACATATCGCGCCAGGAATGGTGGACAGATCGCACTGCGAAAAATCCGGTAACGATAGGTCTTGGCCCGCGCCGAATGCCGCGCGTGAAAATCCGGAGCGACTTCCTCCACTTGGAGCACCCTCACGCACGCTGGCAGGACATCATTCAGAGCCTTGACGAAATTTGCTGTCGGCACTGAGGACTCAGTCGCAAATGTCACCACCTGAGCTAAGGCGTGCACACCGGCGTCAGTCCGACCTGAGCCTTGCGGCAATACCTTTTCGCCGGTGATTCGTCCAATGGCTGAGGCAAGGACTGCTTGAATCGTCGGTAAATCCGGCTGGACCTGCCAGCCGAAGAATTCCGACCCGTCATAGGAGAGAATGAGTTTGAGATTGCGCATGCCATCTTTCGAGTCCCGAAGCCGGTGCAGTTCATCCAAAGCTTTTCTTGGACTTAAATTCCCACACCTTCGAAGACATTGGGTACTCGGATGATCTCGAAAGCATTGCGAGGACTTTACCAGTTTCTGCCACCGCGGAGCGATCAAAAGGAACTCATCGCATCAGATATACTGTTGGTTTTCATCAGCTTTCATCTGGGAGAGAGACGCCCGCCGTTTGTACGGCAGGTTGTGCGAACAACCGGCGCGAAGGGGCGGGGCGATATAGCACCGCGAAGGGATTCAGAAACGTACTTGTCGAAAGCTTCTTTTTTCAGGAACCTTGGCGGCTCTTGTTGCGTACCAAAGTCTGAATAGATTTTCGTTTTGCGCAAGTCGGAACCCTCGCTTCACACATCGTCTTTTGATTTGCAAGGCCATCATGAACGGAGATGAGTAGATGCCATTCGCACGCATAGCTTCAAATATCCGGTGGACCGCCGCTGCTATTTTGTTGGGAGCATGGATGATGGCGGGTTTGACGATCGTCGCGCGAGCGCAGGAACCGCCCGTCGCGCCGGCTCCGCAGAATAGCCCGGAGACTGGGCGTCTTCCTGTGCTGAACTATTCCCAGCCGGTTTCGCATTTTCCCAATCCCGTCGGGCCCTACACACCACGGCAGGTGGCTCCGCCAAATCTTGCCAATACGGCGCGTGTCGATTCCCTGATGCACGATGGCAAGCTTTATTTGTCGCTGAATGACGCTATCGCGCTGGCGATCGAGAATAACCTCGACGTCGCCATTGCCCGCTACAATCTGAATATCGCCGACACAGACGTGCTCCGGGCAAGGGCCGGAGCTAACATTTTCGGCGTCAATGCCGGAGTGGTGCAGAACACGCCGGGTGGTGGCGTGGGAGGAATCGGCGCCACCGCCGGTGCTTCTTCCGGCGGCACCAGCCTGGGAGCGGGCGGCGTCGGAGCGGGCACCAATGGTTTGGTAAGTTCCACGCTTGGCTTCGGTCCGCCGATTACCAGCTTCGACCCGATTATTACCGGCACGCTACAAAATGATCACCTGAGCCAGACCGCCACCAGCATCTTTCAGGGTGTTCTTCCCGACACCAGCCTGGTTCAGAACACTGGGACCGTAGACTTCGCTTACAGTCAGGCCTTCCATTGGGGAATGAATCTTTCGGTGGGCTTCAACAATACACGGCAGACGACAAATAGCTTCTTCTCGAGTGTGAGCCCCGCTTTGAACTCCAACTTCAGAGCTACAGTCACGCAGCCTATTCTCCAGGGCTTCGGATTCGCCGCGAATACGCGTTTTATTCATATCGCCAAGAATAACCGCGAACTCACGGACGTTGCCTTTCGCTTGCAGATCATCGACTCGGTAGATCAAATCGAAAACATTTATTGGGATCTGGTCTATGCTTACGAAAACGCACGGGTGCAGAATGAGTCGCTGGCCTTCGCGCAAAAGACTTTGTCAGACACGAAGAAGCAGGTCGAGATCGGCAGTCTGGCTCCCATTGAGACTGTGCGCGCACAAAGCACCGTGGCGCAGGACCAGCAACTCGTGACGACAGCTCAAACTAATCTCCAGCTAGAACAGCTGCTGATGAAGAACGCACTTACCCGCAGCTTGAAAGATCCGGTGCTGGCAACCGCCGAGGTCATTCCTACTTCGACTATGGAAATTCCGGCGCAAGAACAGGTTGTTCCTACCGAGGACTTGATCAATGAAGCGTTGCGCCATCGGGCCGAACTGGTTGAAACCCGTATCGATTTGAATAGCCGCGATTACAGCAACAAGGCAGTACGAAGCGCTTTGTTGCCCACGCTTAATCTTTTCGCCTACTACGGGGGCGCGGGCGTTGGAGGGACTCAGAATCCGATCAACGTGTGCAATCCCTCGGGTTCAGCAACGCAACTGGAACTGCAGAGCATATTCGGCTGCGCCAGTCCGACCCCAGGTTCAATTGAAGGGGTATTTCCGACGACCCCCATCGGGCCCACCCTGAACCAGTTGGTGAATTCCACGAACCCGGACAAGGGAGTCGGCCTTTCACTCAACATTCCGCTGCGTAATCGCGCGGCGCAGGCCGTTCAGGTTCGCTCGGAACTCGAATATCGTCAGGCGCAGATGCGCCAGCAACAGATCGAAAACCAAGTCGGCATCGAAGTCCGCAATGCGCAGTATGCCGTGCTGCAAAACCGCGCCAGTGTGGATTCAGCCAAGGCCGCGCTCGACCTGGCACGCCAGTCGCTGGACGCAGAGCAAAAGAAATATCAATTCGGCACTTCGACCACAACACTGGTTTTGCAGTATCAGAGCCAACTAGCCACTGCAGAATCTACTCTGGTGAATGCCACCGTCGCTTATGAGAAGTCGCGTATCGAACTGGACCGCGCCACCGGCGACTTGCTCGATCACAATGGCATTAGCGTAGACGATGCGGCCCGCGGCCAAGTAACCCATATGCCCAACGTGCCTTACATTGCGCCGCGCAAGGAATTACCTTCGGTAGCGCAACCGCCACCGCAGGCTGCCGCTCAGCAACCGCCCCAGTAAGCGAGAAGAGGAAACAGGCGCGGACGCAAACCGCGTCTGTTTTCTTCTCACAATTCTTTACAATCCGCTAATGCTTCACTGCTGCCCCGTCCCGGTAAGATGGTGTGAACGCATAATCACTGGCGCGTCCAACTTTTCGAAATCATTTTGCCATTCCAAATGCTGCGATACCGTTCCCACCCAAGGAGACGAACCATGTCTTTATCTTTGTTTTTATCCCGACTGCTTAAGGAGACCTCCCGTCCTCGCGCGTTGCTGACAACGATTATTTTTTTCTCCTGTATGCAGTCACCGTGGTCTGTATTGCTGGCGCAGAATATTCCATCGGCTCCCGCGTCTCAAGCTGCCCCGGCGCAGGCGGTGCATTTGCAGGATTACTCGAAACCTCGCGCTCCTTTTCCTCATATCCTGCAATCCTACGAAGCGCAGAAGGTGCCGCCACCGGTATTCAGCAACTCACCCCGCATTGATTCCCTGCTGCGCGACGGAAAAATCTATCTCTCGATCGACGATGCGGTTGCACTGACGCTGGAAAACAATCTTGATCTTGATATTGCCCGCTACAACCTGAACATTGCCGATACCGATTACCTGCGGGCCAAGTCCGGGGCCAACATACTTGGGGTTAACGCCGGAATCGTGCAGAACACTCCGGGCGGTGGCGTCGGTGGACTGGGTGGTACGGTAGGCTCGGGCACGGGCGGAACCACCGTCGCAGCCAGCGGAATTGGAACCGGAACCAACGGCTTAGTCAGTTCCACTCTGGGCATCGGTGCTCCAATCACGAGCTTCGATCCCGTCCTATCGGGCACGTTGCAACTCGATAAGGACGATGCCGAATCGGTCAGCGTATTCAGTCCGATTCCGGTCATTGCGCAGAATACCTATACCTCAAATTTCGCTTACACTCAGGGCTTTGTGTGGGGCACAGCCATCAGCGCCGGATTCAACAATACCCACGTCACGACTAACAATCCCACCAGCTTGCTCACTCCCGATTTGAGTTCAAATTTTCAATTTCGGGTCACGCAAAATCTGTTGCAAGGTTTTGGCGCGGGCCCCAACGTGCGCTTCATTCGCATTGCCAAGAACAATCGCGAGATCTCCGACGTGGCCTTCCGCTTGCAAATCATCACCACGGTCGACCAGATTGAAAACATGTATTGGGACCTGGTGTATGCCTACGAGAATGTGCGGGTGCAGAAAGAATCTTTGGCGTACGCGCAGAAAGCTCTGGATGATTCCAAGCGGCAGGCCAAAGTTGGAACGGTACCGCCGATTCAGGTAGTAAGCGCGCAAAGCACAGTCTCCACCGATGAGCAAAATCTGATCCTTGCACAAAACAATCTGCAACTGCAGGAACTGCTGATGAAGAATGCCCTCAGCCGCAGCATTGAAGACCCTATTTTGGCCGAGGCTGATGTCGTTCCCACCTCGGCTATGCAACTGCCGGAACAAGAGCCGGTCATTCCCACACAAGATCTGATCACTCAGGCGCTGGATCATCGTGCCGAATTGGTGGAATCGCGCATTGATCTCAACTCCCGCGACCTGAGCAGCAAGGCAGTGCGCAACGCTCTGTTACCCACGCTGGATGCCTTCGCCTATTACGGCGGCTCGGGAGTGGGAGGAGCCATCAATCCACTCGTACCGGCTTGCTCACCCACATCGAGCAAGTTCTGCTACACGCAGAGCACAGCTCCGCCGCCATTCCAGAGCGCCACCACGGTGGGCTACGGCAGCACTTTGAGGCAGTTGGTTAACTCCACCGCCCCGGATAAAGGAGTGGGACTCACGCTGAATATTCCTCTACGCAATCGCGAAGCTCAGGCAGATCAGGTGCGCGCGGAACTGGAATACCGACAGGCCCAGGTGCGATTGCACCAACTGGAAAATCAGGTGCGCATCGAGGTACGCAACGCGCAGTTTGACGTGAAACAAAACCGGGCTTCGGTGCAGGCCGCTCAGTATGCGGTCGACTTTGCCCGCCAGACACTCGATGCGGACCAACAGAAACTCAAAGTTGGACTCACCACAACCACCGCGATTCTGCAGGATGCTTCGGTGCTGACCACCTCGGAATCGAATCTGGTCTCAGCCAAGGCTGCGTACGAGAAATCGCGCATCGAACTTGATCGCGCTACGGGACTGTTGCTGGATCACTCCAACATTGATGTCGCCGAAGCCACGCGCGGCCAGGTTACGCATCTGCCGAATGTGCCTTACGTTGCTCCGCGTCAGGACTTACGCCCCAACGCTCAACCAACTCAACCCCAGGCGCCGCCTTCTTAGTCGCGAGCGTGTTGGGCAAATTCCCGGCAAGCGGGATACTTCGCCGTCAATTCTCCGTCTACGGCTCTACGATGTATTCTTCCTGACGTGACTCTGTCCGTCGTCATCATTACGCACAACGAGGAAGCCAATATTGGCCGCACGCTGGAAAGCGTGAAGCCGCTGGTTTGCGATGGCAAAGGAGAAATCATTGTCGTCGACTCTGGATCGACCGATCGCACGGTTGAGATCGCGAAGTCATTCGGCGCGAAAGTTTTTGTTGAGCAGTGGAAGGGCTTTGCCGCGCAGAAGAATTCCGCTATCGATAAGGCTACGGGGGATTGGATTCTGAGTCTGGATGCGGATGAGGAAATTGAACCGAAACTTGCCAAGTTAATCCCATTACTCATGTCCAAGGCCGGCGGCTTCACCGAAACTGAATTGGAAAACTTTTCGCGGAGTGTTGGCGGCGATTCACTGGACACCGTGGAATTGGTAATGGCGTATGAAGAGGTACATGCCGGAAAGCAACCGCAGGATCGAGTTGATGCGGCAAGCGGATACTGGGTTCCTCGCAAGAATCACTTTCTAGGCCGCTGGATTGAGCATGGTGGTTTCTGGCCTGATCCGAAGCTACGGCTGTTTCGTCGCGGTTACGGCCGTTTTGAAGGGCGATCCGTCCACGAGACGGTTAAAGTCGATGGCTACACCGCTAAGCTCAAGGACGCATCCCTTATCCACCACTCCTACCCCACGCTCTCCGATTACATCGATCACATGAACCGCTACTCGTCGCTGGGAGCAGAGATGGTCGTGGCGAAAAGCAATCGCAGGGTGCGTTTCAGCGTCATCAACATCGTGCTGCGCCCGCTGGCGACATTCATTTACAACTACTTTTTCCGCCTGGGCTTTCTCGATGGACGCGAAGGACTGTTGCTGCATCTCAACCACGCGGTCTATGTCTCGTGGAAATACGCGAAGGCCTGGGAACTCAGCCGCAATCAATCGTCCGCCGCTCACGACCGACCGGTCGTTTGATCCTACTTAAGCGCCTTGCTCCTAAACGCTGGCTTCCCTATGATCGGAGCTGAACACCGGGGTTCGTATGGAGAAGAAATCGTCTAAGTCGCCGGTTGCCGACAGTCCGATTGCTGACGTTTTTGAAAATCGCCATCCTTCTGCCGCTGAGAAGAGCTGGGCCGAAAAGACTCTTGCCCCCACCATCGAGAAAGCTCCCGAGCGGCCGATTGGCGCGCCGACTGGCGTGAACCTGGACGAGCATGGTCATGCGCGCTTTACCACAATTTCAGGCGTGCCCATTCGCCGTCTCTACACGCCAGCGGACCTTCCAGAAGATTGGAGTGAAGAAAAATATCTCGGCTATCCCGGCCAGCCTCCCTACACGCGCGGCATTCATGCCACGGGATATCGCGGCAAACTTTTTACCATGCGCCAATTCTCCGGCTTCGCGTCGCCAGAGGAGACCAACCAACGCTACAAATATTTGCTGGAGCATGGCGGAGGCGGACTATCCGTAGCCTTCGATTTGCCCACCCTGATGGGATATGACTCCGATCATCCCGCGAGCGAGGGTGAGGTTGGAAAGTGCGGCGTCGCCATCGATTCGCTCGAAGACATGGAGATTTTATTTGGTGGCATCGACCTGGAAAAAACGACTGTATCGATGACCATCAATTCACCTGCATCGGTCTTGTGGGCAATGTATCTGGTCGTCGCCGAGAAACAGGGCGCAAATTGGAAAAATATTTCCGGCACAATTCAGAATGACATTCTGAAGGAATACATTGCGCAGAAGGAATATATCTTTCCTCCGGCGCCATCGATGCGTTTGGTCATCGACACTTTTGAGTTCGGGTCAAAGTTCACGCCGCGATTCAACACCATTTCGATCAGTGGATATCATATCCGCGAGGCTGGTTCGACCGCGCTACAGGAACTCGCCTTCACGCTATACGACGGCGTGGAATACGTAGAGTGGGCGCGGCGGCGTGGACTTGATGTGGACGATTTCGGTCCGCGTCTGAGCTTTTTCTTCAACGCGCATAACGACTTCTTCGAAGAGATCGCCAAGTACCGGGCAGCCCGCAAAATTTGGGCTCGGGTGATGCGAGACCGGTTCGGAGCGCAGAACGCTCGCACCTGGCTGATGCGTTTCCACACCCAAACTGCAGGCGTGTCGCTACCGGCTCAACAACCGATGAACAACATTGCGCGGGTCGCATTGCAGGCCCTGGCGGCAGTGCTGGGCGGGACTCAGTCGCTGCACTGCGACTCCTACGACGAGGCTCTGGCATTGCCTACTGAAGAAGCTGCCCGGATCGCGTTGCGCACACAACAGATCATTGCGTATGAATCCGGCGTGACCCACACTGTCGACCCGCTTGGCGGTTCCTATTTCCTGGAAGCATTAACTCTCGAAATGGAGAAAGGTGCGCTGGACTACTTCGGCAAACTCGATGCAATGGGCGGCATGGTGAAAGCCATTGAACGCGGTTATCCACAAAAGGAAATTGCCGAGGCGTCTTATCAGTTTCAGCGCGCCGCCGAAGCCAAAGAGAAGATTATTGTGGGGCTAAATGAATTTGTCGTGGAAGAAGAGTCGCCGCATATTCTCTACATCGACGAAAGCGTAGCGCGGCAACAGTCGGCGAAACTGAAGGCGCTCCGGGCGCGGAGGTCGAATGACGAAGTGCAACGCCGTCTCGACGCCCTGAAAAAAATCGCGGCGCAAGAGCCGAAAGTCGCCGCAAATGAAAGTATTTCCTCTGCCAACACTATGCCCTACATCGTAGACGCAGTGCGCGCCTATGCTACAGTTGGCGAAATTTGCGAGGCCCTGCGCGCTGTATATGGCACATACACTGAAGTGAGCATCACGTAGGGCAAGCGGCTTGATAGGTCAGACTACAAGCGAGGCCCTGATCGCCGACAACTGCAGTCCCCACGCGTGAATGTGTGGCTACGTCTTTTTAGCTTCTCCACTTCAACGTAACCGGCCCTGTCATGGGATGCTTCATCTCAGCCCCGCTGCGTTTCGCTTCGAGATAAGCTGCCTTCAACTGGAAATACCATTTGGCGGGACGATCGGCATCGTCAATCAGCATGAGATGCGGATTGTGCTTTAAGCCTTCGGATTGCAGTTCCATGGTGTGGCGGTCCTGTTCGACGAATTTCGCGAAGACGAACTTCAACAACTCGGGGCCAAACGGCATCCAGCGAAAAATATTCCACGCGGCAACTACGTCGATGCGGCACTGATTGCGAGTAATCGGTGTGACCGTTGTCAGCGAGGAGAACCAATACTTCCCTGCCCGAATAGTTTCTCTGCGCAAATTAGGCAAAACGAAATCGATCGTAGTCGTGATCGAATCCGCGGCAGCGTATAGGCGCAGCAGTTTATAGGGCGCGGAATTTGAGCTGGGAGTGTGCGCGCTCATGCGGAAGCCGTTAGGAATGGGCTCGAAGTTTTTTTTCTTCTCGTAAATGCTGTGGCGGCTGCGCCACCACCAGGCCTGGTGAACGAAGGGGCCATGCGCCGGATCCATTAATCCAATGATGCCGTGATCAATGCTGACCGGCATATCGGCGGTGAGATAGGCGAGCTTATATTTGTTTTTTTCCAATGTCCCAAATTTTTCTATTTCTGGCGCAGCTTCCGGTGCTTCGTCGCGCTGACTGAATCCCGCGCCCGGCGGCTCGGGATCGGGGATGAATACCCAGATAAAACCGTCTTGTTCTTCGCAGCTATAACTGCCGGCGTAGATGCGGTCGACTTTTAAGTTCTGATCGGCGGTGAGTGACGGGATGAGTTGGCATTGGCCGTTATGGGCGTCGAAGGTCCAGCCATGGTAGGGACATTCGACATTTTCGCCATCAAAGTGGCCGCCGTTGAGTGGCATACCGCGGTGCGGACAAGCGTCGCGCAAGGCGAAGGGGCGGCCCGCGCGATCGCGTCCAATGACCAGCGGGATCTCGAGCAGCATAGCTTTGTGCAGTTGATTGCGATGTACGCGATCGGACGGCAGAGCACGGTACCAGAAGCCAGTGAGCATCAGCGGATCAGGCGCCTGGCGTTGGGGATAGTCGGATTCGGCCATGGAAGAAGATGTCGATTTCTGATTGCAGATTGAAAACATATGCTAGCATTCGCAGGACTTTCCGGGCGGTACCGAATTGCGCGGAGGGACTTCGATGGAGTTTTTCGGACATTTCCGCCGGCTCACGCCTCTGCAGCGGAACACTTTCACCGCCTGCTTCCTGGGCTGGTCGCTGGATGCTTTTGATTTTTTTATTCTGACCTTCTGCGTCAGCGCCATTGCCACGCAATTCCAGACCAAGGTTTCAGAGGTTGCGGAGGCAATTTTTCTTACCCTGGCATTTCGTCCGCTGGGCGCATTCCTTTTCGGAATGATGGCCGACAGATTCGGACGGCGCCCCACGCTGATGGTCGATATCATCGCGTACTCCGTGTTCGAACTCGCATCGGCTTTCGCTCCTTCGCTGAAAGTTTTTCTGATTACAAGAGCATTATTCGGAATCGCCATGGGCGGCGAATGGGGGGTGGGCGCGGCATTGGCCTTCGAAACTCTGCCCGCCGAGGGACGCGGATTTTTCTCCGGCCTGTTGCAGGAAGGCTACTCCGTGGGCTTTCTATTCGCGGCTTTGGTTTTCGGTACGGCATTTCGCTTTGTCGGCTGGCGCGGAATGTTTGTGATTGGCGCACTGCCCGCGTTTCTGGTGATCTATATTCGTTCGAAAGTGGATGAGTCACCCGCGTGGCTGCAAGGACAGGCGAAGAAGAGTCCGCAGAGACGTTTGGGGAAGGATATTCTCACCTACTTTGGTACTTTTGCCCTGCTGGTGGTTCTGATGTTTGCCTTCAATTCCTTTAGCCACGGCACCCAGGATCTGTATCCCACATTTCTGACCAAGGGGCATCGCCTCGATCCAAAGACGGTGATGTTCATCACCGTCGTGGCGAATATCGGCGCGCTGCTGGGTGGAATTTTGTTTGGAACCTGGTCGGAGCGCATTGGACGACGGAAGGCGATTGTGATTGCCGCGTTGCTGGCGATTCCGGTGATTCCTCTGTGGGCTTATTCGCACACCGTTCCCATGCTAGCGCTTGGGGGATTTCTGATGCAGTTCATGGTGCAGGGTGCATGGGGAGTGATTCCGGCGCATTTGAATGAACTCTCTCCGCCTGAGGTGCGGGGGACGTTCCCTGGGTTCGCCTATCAACTGGGCAACCTGCTTTCGTCGCGCAACGTAGTGATCCAGGCGAGGTTGGCGGAGAACCGTTATCGTGGCATGTATCCGCCAGTTTTGGCCTGGACCGTAGTGCTAGTTGCTACGCTGGTGGCAGTGGTCACGTGGAGCGGCCGAGAGCGCAGAGGAACCGATATGACCGGTACCAATTAGACTAAATTAGGAGTTTTCCAGCAATCGCCCACCGGATGTCAAAGGGGAGGCGTACTGGCACGAGAGTTCCATTGTCACGGGGAAACCCGTGTGGTACGGTAGGGGAAATTTCACGCCTTCGTAATTCTTCCAAGGGTTTTTGTATGTTGCGGTTTGCGCGAGTGCGTGTGCAGGAGCGACGCCACTATGAAAGAAACTATGGATCCCATTCCGGCCAAGGCATTAGCCGACGACGAAAATTTTGCCAATCGCAAGCTGATCCGTCCTGCTTTGCCTCGGGTCGATCACAACCACGGCAACCATAACCCGAACCATAACTCCAACCACACGCAGATGGCGGAACGCCGCGACCGGCACGAGCGTCCGGAGCGTGGACAGGATCGCGGATACGACCGAGGCGAGCGGGCTGGTGGGGCTGGTGGTGGGCGGAAGACCGCGCCTCCGGAGCAGACCAATGCCGAGAATTTTTATTATCAGAAGCAGATGCAATCGCGGACGCCGATGGTAATTGTGCTGCGCGACGGCGAGGAAGTGCACGGCATCATTGAATGGTATGACAAAACCTGCATCAAAGTGATCCGCGAAGACGGCGCACCGAATTTGATGATTTACAAACCCGCGATTAAATATATGTTCAAGGAAGAAGAGCGGGGGCGATAGGCGCGCGGAAAACTCAGGCCGCTCGGGCGGGATAGCAGTTTCATTCCGGTTTGAAATTACCGATTCCCTGTTGGCCAATTTGTCACGCTTCTTTCCTTCCCGCGTTTACGGGAAAGATGCTCCCGTTGACAATCTCCCTTATCTCCCATAGCATCAATAACTTGAAGCACGATTTTCACACTGCATCCGGGAGCATTGCGTGATTAAGCTCGATATTATCAACGAAGTTGTAGCCAGAACCGGCATTACTAAAACCAAGGCTGAGTTGGCAGTGGAAACCGTATTCGAAAGCATGAAGAATTCGCTGGCTCGCGGCAATCGCATTGAGTTGCGCGGATTTGGTGTGTTCAACGTGCGTCCCCGCAAGACTGGGATTGGGCGCAATCCCCGCACTGGGGCCGAGGTCTCGATTCCTCCCGGCAAGGCGGTGCGTTTCAAACCGGGCAAAGAGCTGCAATCGATTGATTGAAGTGCCGCTGGCTGCTACCTTCTCGCTTTTCCACCTGGTGAAGAGTCAACGCAAGACTTTCTTGATTTATGTTGGAGGGAAATCGCTCTCGCATTTCCGCCCGCATTTTTGCCGCGAGTAGTAGCATCTAAGGGAAAGGTCTCGCTGGAATCGCGAGGCCGAAAATCGCATGTCGGACCCGACTCCTTCCTCAGTTTCATCCACACTCGAATACTATCGGCCGCTGCCGGAGTGGGCTCCGAGCCGGCCGAAACCACGGTACTGGCTGCATATACTTTTGTTGCTGGCTACGTGTTTCACCACGCTGGTAATGGGCGCGCGAATGCAGTACAACTTTCAGCACAATCGGCCATCGCTCTCATTCAGCGGCGATCCCTTCGTCGATCACGCCGGGCAGGGAGAGACGGTTCCGTTCTTTCCAGCGGAATGGGTGCGATCGCATCCAGAGCGTTTGCTGGGCGGCTTGCCCTTTATGGCAACGTTGATGCTGTTCTTTCTGGCCCACGAAATGGGCCACTACTTATATTGCCGCCGCTATGGGGTGTACGCGACGCTGCCGTTCTTCATTCCAGTACCGATCGGAGTGGGTACAATGGGCGCGATCATTCTCATTAGGTCACGCATCCGTTCCCGCACCGCTCTGTTCGACATTGGGATTGCCGGACCCATCGCGGGCTTCGTGGTCGCTGTCGTAGCTCTTGTAATTTCGCTCACATGGTCGAAGCCTATGCGTTTTGCTCTGGGCCCCGACGACTATCAACTCGGTTACCCCTTGATTTTTCATGTTTTGTATCGACTGCTGGCACTGACCGGCCTGATTCAAGGTCCTTCAGCCGTCCCACTCGACCGAATGCTCATCCATCCGACCGCCATCGCGGCCTGGGTCGGAATGCTGGCGACCTCGCTCAACCTGCTGCCCGGCGGGCAACTCGACGGCGGACATATTATTTTTTCGATTGCACCGCGAGCCCACAGGATCGTGTCGAGACTGACTATTCTTATTCTTCTGCCGATGGCTTACCTCCTGTGGCTGGGATGGTTGGTGTGGGCCTGCCTGCTGTGGTTGAGCAGCCTACGGCATCCGCAGGTAGCGGAGTGGCCCCGAGTTTCAGGCGCGCGAATATGGTGGGCAGCATTCGCGCTGCTCATGCTTGTGCTCACAATCATACCGGCGCCGATGGCGCATTCTTCTTTGCGAGAGGCTCTTCCGGAACCACAGGTCGTGCGTCAGTGGCTGCGGATTCGGTAGAGTTGCCGACCGGATGCCGACCCGCGTAGCGCGGCGCTGAAGTGACACGCATGTGAAAATATTCCCTTGCGCCCGCTCTTCCCTTATACTCCTTTATTCAATCGTTTCAATAGGCCAGCCGGAGGTGGACTTACATTGAAAAGAACTACGGCGTGTCTGGCGCTTCTAGTGGGATGCTTCTCTGTCGCGAACGTAATGAGG
Organism: uncultured Acidobacteriaceae bacterium; assembly: GCA_963836305.1. Lineage (GTDB taxonomy): Bacteria > Acidobacteriota > Terriglobia > Terriglobales > Acidobacteriaceae > Sulfotelmatobacter. The sequence continues at coordinate 204,084 of CAWIJP010000020.1, forward strand.
GCACAGGTGGTCGAAGTGGATGCCTCACATCCCACGAATCATTTCGTGCCAAAGGAAACGCTGGGCGCCGGAGTTGATCGCATCGGCGTGGAAGCGATCGACAAAGATTTGCAGCAGCCGACGCTCGAGAAGACTCTGGCCTCCGGATGGCAGCCAGTCACCTACCGGCAGAATACGGAACTCGCCATCGAGGCATGGCACTGGAATCCGCAAGGGACGTGGAGTGCTGGAAGCGTTGCCAACGGCAAAGGATATTTCACCGGCTCGTCGACTCCGACGGAAATGATCCGTTACTCCTACGGGTATGCGCTGCCGCGCCGCGGCACTACGCGCAATGACGGCACCGATAACGTTGGGTTCTCGCGGCTGGACGATGGCGATCTGAACACTTTCTGGAAAAGCAATCCCTATCTCACCGAGCGATTTACCGGAGAGAGTGACGCGCTGCATCCGCAGTGGGTGGTCATGGACCTGGCGCAAATCCAGCAGGTAGACAGCATTCGCATCGCCTGGGCAGAACCCTACGCCCGACATTATGTGGTGCAGTATTGGACGGGCGAGGATCCCATTAGGGCGGTTACGCGCGGTGTCTGGCAGACGTTTCCGCAAGGGACGATTGCGGACGGCAAGGGCAAGACCGAGACGATTCTCTTGAGCGCCGTTCCCATGCCCGTGCGATTCCTGCGGATCTGGATGACCGAATCGTCGAACACCTGCGACGCCGACGGTCCCGCCGACCCACGCAATTGCGTGGGCTACGCCGTTCGCGAACTCTACCTCGGCACCACTACGGGTGATGGGGCGTTTCACGACGTCATGCGGCACACTCCAGATCAGGAACAGACAACGACCTATAGCTCGTCGGTTGATCCCTGGCATCAGCCATCCGATCTGGGATCGACGAAGCAAGCGCAGATAGGATTTGATCTTTTCTTCACCAGCGGTGTTACGCGCGGCCTGCCGGCGATGATGCCGGTCGCGATGCTGTATGACACTCCCGAAAATGCCGCGGCGGAGATTGCATATTTGGAGAAGCGTGGTTACCCGATTTCTTACATCGAAATGGGCGAAGAAGCCGACGGGCAGTACATGCTGCCGGAGGATTACGCTGCACTTTATTTGCAGTGGGCGACCGCGCTACACCGCGTAGATCCGAAGCTGAAGCTGGGCGGGCCGTCGTTTCAGGGAGTAAATAAAGACATCGAGGTTTGGCCCGATGCGAATGGAAAAGTTTCTTGGACGGTGAGGTTTGTCGATTATCTGAAGCAGCACGGACGAATGAACGATCTGGCATTTTTCTCGTTCGAGCATTATCCATTCGATCCCTGCAGAACTCCGTGGGGCATGCTTTACGACGAGCCCGAGTTGGTAAGCCATATCATGCAGGTATGGCATGAGGATGGAATTCCGGCCGACATGCCCATGTTCATCACGGAGGGAAATCTTTCCTCCGCCGCGAGCGAGACTTATCAGGATATTTTCGCTGGAGTTTGGCTGGCGGATTATATCGGTTCGGTTTTGAATTCCGGTGGCAATGCAGTTTATTTCTTTCATTATTTGCCGCTGCAGATGGAACCGGGATGCAACAGCTCTCCGGGAACCTTTGGAATGTTTACCGTCGACGCCAATTATCAGATTCAACAACCGCTGGCGCAGTTCTTTGTGGCGCAGTTGATCAATCTGGATTGGGTGCAGACGGACGGCGGCGAACATAAGGTTTTCGTCGCAAAAAGCAATGTGCAGGATGGCGCTGATCATGAATTAGTAACGGGGTATGCGGTGAAGCGGCCGGATGGCACATGGTCGCTGATGCTCGTCAATCGCGACCAGCAGAACGCACACCGGGTGCGGATTGTGTTTGACAGAGCGGGAGGCAAGAGCGATGGCTTTGCAGGGCCAATCGAGATTTCAACTTTCGGCAGCGCCCAGTATCAATGGCACCCGGCGCAAACGCGCTTCATGGCACACGCGGAAGCCGGTGCGGAACATACGATTGTAGCGACTACCAAAGGCTGGGCCGATCCCGATGGGCCGATCCTTCACACCAAGCTTAGCGCAGACAAAAATACGCAGTACGATCTTCCGGCAGCATCGGTGGTTGTAATTCGAGGAAACATCGGCGACATGAAGGAGTAAGGTAAGCCGATCGGGCGGTGCCGCTCAACGTACCTTGCGAAATCAGATTCCGACGGACGAAGGCGTCCGTCTCTCCATGGCTCGTGGAGGGGCGGACGCCTCGTCCGCCCAGCCCGTCTCAACACTATCGCGATCTAGCGGAACCTCTACATCAGCCAAATCGCGTCCACATCCACAATTAGCTGCGTGCGGGGAATTTTATGTTGCCCGGCATAAGCCAGCATCGCGCGTAACGTAGCGTTCAACTTTTCCCGGCTTTGTGACTTCAGCACGAAGTGGTACCGGTAGTCGCGCTTCAGCCGCAGGATCGGTGCGGTCGCCGGGCCGAGGACGCGCACGCCCTCATGGTGCGTCTGCTCAAACCATTTTCCTAGTGTGCCAGACCATTGCAATGCTTCGTCGAGCTTGTCACTGCGAACCAGCACATTGGCGAGCGCGGCATACGGCGGATAATGCATCCAACTGCGGAAGCGCAGTTCCTTGTCGTAGAATCCGGCGAAGTCGTGATGCGCCGCGTATTGCACCGCATAATGGTCCTGAAAATAAGTTTGCAGAATTACTTTGCCGGGAGACTGACCGCGGCCAGCTCGTCCGGCGACTTGTGTGAGTAATTGAAAAGTGCGCTCGGCGGCGCGAAAGTCGGGCATTCCCAACGCGGCATCTGCGCCGACAACGCCCACCAGAGTGACGCCGTGAATGTCGTGACCCTTGGCGATCATCTGCGTGCCGACAAGAATATCGAGTTCGCCTTGGTTGAGCGCATTCAGAGTGCGCTCGAAATCTTCGTGGCCGCGCACAGTGTCGCGATCGAGGCGGGCAATCCGCGCTTGTGGAAACATACCGTGCAGCAACTCTTCCAACTTCTCCGATCCGGTGCCGATAAAATAAACGTACTCGCTGCCACAGTGCACGCAGGCTTTGGGCACGGGCGCAGTGTAGCCACAGTAGTGGCAGATCATCTTGTGCTCGCGCTTGTGATGAGTAAGCGCAATCGCGCAGTTCTGGCATTCCAGCTTCTTGCCGCAAGTGCGGCACAGCACCACGGGAGAATAGCCGCGACGATTGAGCAATACCATGACTTGCTCTTTGCGATAGAGGCGATCTTTGATTTCGGCGGCAAGTTTGCGTGAGATGACCTGTTCGTGGCCGGTCTCCTGGAATTCCTGGCGCATGTCGATGATCTCAACCTCTGGGAGAGGACGCTGCTCCACGCGGTCAGGCAGCTCGATGAGCGTGTATTTATTTTTCTTCGCGTTGAAATACGATTCAAGTGATGGAGTCGCTGACCCCAGGACTACGACGGCATTCGCCATCTTGGCGCGGACAACCGCCACATCGCGAGCGTGATAGCGTGGTGTCTCTTCCTGTTTGTAGGACGAATCATGTTCTTCGTCGACAATAATCAGCGCGAGATCAGAGACCGGAGCGAAGACAGCCGAGCGCGTGCCGACGACCATGCGCGCTTCGCCGCTTCTGATGCGATGCCATTGCTGCGCGCGCTCTTTGTCGGAGAGCGCTGAGTGCAGAATCGCAACTTCGTCCCCAAAAATCTGATGCAAGTCGGCGGCGATCGCTGGTGTAAGTCCAATTTCAGGAACCAGAAGGATGGCCGAGCGGCCAGCGTCAAGCACCGCACGCATTCCCGCCAGGTAAACGGCAGTCTTGCCGGAACCAGTTACACCGTGAAGAAGGATGCCGGAGAATTTTCGCGTCTCAACCGCTTCTCGTAGACGACTGAGCGCCGACAACTGCGCTGGGTTGAAATCGACTTCGAGGCGCGATGGCCGCGGCTTGCTACGCGAAACGGAGAATGTCGCGGGCTCTTCGACAATTTCAATCAGATCGCGCTTGATCAGCGTAGCCAGAGTTGTCCGTGGGACTTGTAGCTCTTGCAGCATCTCCACCGCAACTCGGCCTCCAGACGCGGCGAGCGTCTCGACAAGTTTTTTTTGGTTGTCGTTCAGTTTGCCTTCAGCCGACTTAAGGAGCGCGAATCTGATAGTGCGCCTGGCATCTCGGGCATTGGAGACATCCTCCCGCACAAGCCACTTCTTCCGCACCATTCCACTCAAGATCAATTTAGAAACGCGAGTCGCGGAGCGCAATCTTTCCTCTCGCACTGATGGACTTTCTCCAGGTGAGGCCTCATACGCCGCAAGGTAGTCGAGCACACGAAACTCGGCGGCCTGCTCATCAGGCGTGCGGTGAGAACGCGCAGATGATCCCGACATTCCAGCCAGATGCAGCGCCAGGCAGCCTTCTGCAGTGATGCAATAGGCAATGGCGCGTTTGAACTCAGCGTTCAGCGGCAGCATGGTACGGAAGACCTCACCGAGCGGAGCAAGATAGTAGTCCGCGATCCAGCGGCCAAGGCGCAAAAGTCGCTCATCGAGCACGGGCGCAGTGTCGAGTACATTCAGTAGAGGCTTGATTGTGACCGACGGCTTACGATCGTGTAGCTCAACTACAATTCCCGTCAATCGTTGCTGGCGGAAGGGCACGAGCACGCGGCCCCCGACCACCGGAGTTGCCTCGGCGGGAACACGGTAAGTGAAAACCATGTCGAGCGGCACGGGCAGAGCGACGTCGCAGAACTCGGGCATTGATCCCTGAGAATAACAGTGACACTGCACAGCCGCGAAGCCGGGACTTATTCGGTAGCTTTTGGGGGAGGAACAATCCCGAGATACTTCATCACCATCTGTAAATCTTTCCAAGCCTCGCCCTTCTGGCGCGGGTCACGCAGTAGAAACGCAGGATGGTAGGTGACGGCGAGGCGCGCTCCGGGCCAAGAAGAATCGCTTCCCGCAGGCTTAAAGTCGTACCAACGGCCGCGCAACTCGGACATTGGCGCGTTGATAGCCAGTAGATTTTTCGCCGCAGTTGCTCCCAAAGCAACAATCGCCTTGGGCTTGACGGTTGCGATCTGCCGCATGAGAAATGGCGAACAGGTTTCGCATTCGTCACGCTCCGGCTGCCGGTTGCCGGGCGGCCGGCACTTGACGATGTTTGCGATGTAGACATCTTCGCGTCGCAGGCCCATCGCCTTGATCATGTTGTTAAGCAGTTGTCCGGCACGACCGACGAACGGCTCGCCCTGCGTATCTTCATCCGCGCCGGGGCCTTCGCCCACAAACATCAACTCGGCGCGCGGATTGCCCACGCCAAAGACGATCTGCTTGCGGCCTTGCTTGTGAAGTTTGCAGCGCGTGCAGTCGCCGAGATCTTCGCGAATCAATCGGAGTGCCGCGGCGGGATCCGTCATTCCCTGCTCTGGCCTCGGCGGAATAATCTCTAAGACATTTTCTTCAACGACGGCTGAAGCGACAGCGGATTTTCTTGCAGCCATTTCCTCTCGCAGTTCTGACTGTGGCAAAGGAACGATTGCGGACCCGTGAGGCTCAGCTTCCGTAAGCAGTGAACCCTCGGCGCCGCGCCGGTAAAAATCGTAGATGCCCATCTCCTGACAATAACGAACGCGCTCGGTGAGCGCACGTCGCAATTCCGGATCGAGAGTAGGGGTCATCTTCTAGAGTAGTAAAGGATATTGAATCACTGCTCTACATCGAAGAAAATTTTGGTTGTCGCCCGATAGAGCAATACCCTTGCTCCATCCAGTTGCATGTCGAGCGAATCTACATGAGCCCATTTGATGCCACGTACGGTCTTCGCAGCTTCAGCCACAGCATTCTCCGCAGCCTTCGCAAAGCTGTCTTTGGACGTTCCAATCACTTCGATTATTTTTTGCGTCATCGCATGCTCCTATAAGAAGTTTGACGGAATTGTACGCCAGGTGTGAAGAACTCGCGTTAGACTTTCACCGAAGACTTCCGTTGCTGTCGGATGCGCACGACCTGGTCGAGGACGCGTTGTGCTACTTCCCATTTTGTGGTCTCAGGAACGTCGACGACCTCGTCGCGAGTAATGATAGTCACCTGGTTGCGATCGGAGTCGAATCCGATCCCGTCGTGGGAAACGTCGTTGACTACTATGCCGTCGAGTTGTTTGGCTCCCAGCTTCTGACGGGCGTTCTCCAGGACATTTTCGGTTTCCGCCGCGAAGCCCACAACAATCTGCGATTGCTTGCGCGAGGAAATTTCCTTAAGAATGTCAGTGGTCGGTTCAAGTTCCAGAGTCAGCGGACCTTTGCGTTTAAGCTTTTGTGCGAATGCCGACTTCGGGCGATAGTCGGAAACTGCGGCGGTTTTGATAACGATCGTGGATTGAGGCAATAGATTGAGCACCGCATCGCGCATTTGCTCGGCCGACTCGACACGCGTGATCTCAGCAGTTGCGGGCGGAGTCAGCGATGTGGGGCCGCTGACCAGAAGCACGCGCGCACCTCGGCGCATCGCTGCTTCAGCCATGGCGTATCCCATGCGTCCGCTGGAGCGGTTTGTAAGATAGCGAGCAGGATCGATTTTTTCACGAGTCGGGCCGGCGGTAATGAGCAGGGTTTCTCCGCTAAGGTCCTGCACCGCGCCTAGCGCTTCGAGCACCGATGCGAGGATAGCCTCATTCTCCGCTAGGCGCCCTTCTCCCGTCATGCCGCAGGCCAGGTAGCCTGAGCCCGGTTCGACAATCTTCACACCGCGCTGGCGGAGAATTTCGAGATTCGCCTGGGTCGCGGCGTGATTCCACATATTCACGTTCATCGCGGGAGCGACTACGACGGGAGCCGTTGTGGCGAGATAAAGCGTGGTGAGAAAGTCGCTGGCAATGCCCTGCGCGAAGTGTGCTAGCACGTCGGCGGTCGCAGGGGCAACCAGGAGCGCGTCAATCGATTGAGCAACTGCGATGTGCTCGATGGCGGAATCGATGTTCGCGGCCTGCTCTTCTGAGGGAGAGGAGAACATTCCTGTAATTACTTTCTCGCCGGAGAGCGCGGCGAACGTCAGAGGTCGGACAAACTCCTGGGCTGCCCGCGTCATGATGACTTGCACGCGTATGCCGCGGTCTTGCAGGAGGCGGATAATCTCTGCCGCCTTGTAAGCCGCGATTCCGCCCGTAACTCCCAGAGCAATTTTCATGGTTTGTAACGATCACGCACTGAAAGCGCGATCGATTCCGCCGCCCGACACGCTGAAGCGATGTCGTGAAACGGATGCACTTCAGCGACCTTATTCAACAACCTGGCTCAACGACACACTAAGCGTCGTGTCCGAATGCCTGGTCCAAAACTTCGGCAGCTTGCTCGGCGGCACTTCGGGTTTCAGGAATTTCCCACTTCACTTTGCCGGCGCGGATTTCGTCTTGTGCAATGCGGCACGGCTTGCGGGAATTTGTTTGCACCACCGGCGGAGCCCCGGATTGCAGTTGCCGGGCGCGGCGGGCGGCTACCAGAATATATCGATAGTTGCTGTCGAAGCCTTCGATCAGTTTCATGGATTTCTTCTCCGTGTAACCGGGACAAATTTTTTGATTGCCGAAAGTCAAAACGATTGGTTCTTCGCCAGCGGAAGCTAAGAACTCCCCTCCTATTTTCCCATGAAACTCAAAGTTGTGGGGGTTCCAGCCCTCCATTTCGGTTACTGAGGTCTATGCCGTCCCGGAATCTCCGGGCGGCTTGAAAGAATCCAGGATCTGCTTCAGGCGATCACGAACATTGGCGAGCCGGCAGCAATTGGCCAGGGCCACGATCTTTTCTTCCTCCTCAGAGAGCGGCCACCCCGCGCGCAGCAGCCGTTCGCCGCGCACGACCGCACGCAATAACTTGATCGAATCTTCCAACTGATCGTTAATCAGTATGTAATTATATCGGTGGTAATTTTCAATCTCGCTCGTCGCCTTATCCAAGCGGCGCTGGATCACTTCGTCGCTATCTTCGCTGCGCTTACGCAGACGCTCTTCCAGAATCTTGCGATTGGGAGGCAAAATGAAAATGCTGGTTGCGTCCGGCACTTTATCCTGGATTTGTTTGGCGCCCTGTACATCGATATCCAGCAAAAGGTCGCGACCTTGTTGTTCCGCATTCAGCAAAAAGCGCCGCGCCGTTCCGTAGTAATTTCCAAAGACTTCCGCATGCTCAAGGAACGCATCTTCCTGAATCATCTTCTCGAACTCAGTCCGCGAAACAAAATAATACTGCCGGCCATTGACCTCGCTGCCACGCGGAGCGCGGGTGGTGTAGGAAATGGAGAATTCCAGATCACTCACCTTCTTTAGCAGCTCATTGACCAGCGTCGATTTCCCCGAGCCAGACGGGGCCGAGATGATGTAAACCAGTGGCTTGTGCGGGGAAGCGCTCATTCCAGGTTCTGTACCTGCTCGCGCGATTTTTCGATCTCCGCCTTCATGCTGAGACCAGCTTCGGTAATTTTCAAGGCTTCGCCGGCCAGTCCGGAGGTCTTCGATAGTAAAGTATTGGCTTCGCGGTTCATTTCCTGCAATAGGAAGTCGAGTTTCTTTCCTACTTCTCCCTGCTGGTCAAGCAAGTCCAGGAAATGCTGAACATGGTTTTCGAGGCGAACAATTTCTTCCTGAATATCGCTGCGGTCGACCAGCAGCGCGGCCTCCTGGAGCACGCGTTCCCGATCAGGATTTGCGCCCAGTAATTCCTGCAATCGGGATTGCAAGCGTTCCGTGTAAGTCTGCAGCATCGCACGCCGGTGATCCTGCACAACCTTCACGGCAGCTCGCAAGTGATCCATTCGTTCGCGAAGCTCGCGCTCAATGCTGCGTCCTTCCTGCTCGCGCATCTGGTTCAGCCGATCAAGCGCTTCGCCGACAGTTGCCATGACGGCAGGCTCCAGCGCTCCATCTGCGGCGTTGCCTGCGGAGTCGAGCGCTCCGGGGACACGCAGAATCGCGTTAAGATCAGGCTCGGCCGGGACGGAGAATTCGCGAGCGGCCGCCCGAAAAGCTGCGATGTAGGCACTCACCAACGGGCGATTCAGCGCCAGGGCTTCCCCGCCACCACGCTCCAGGCTAAGTGTAACTTCCACATGCCCGCGAGCGATCTTTTCCTTAAGCAAGCGCCGAAGCTGCATCTCGATTGCGTCAGATCCTGAAGGCAGACGAAAATGCAGATCGAGAAAGCGATGGTTTACCGATTTCAAGGAAAGCGAGAACGCCAGACGGCCATTGCCTTGAGTGGGGGAGATCTCGCTCGCTTTGGAGCTAGCACTTCCACCAGATTGACCGATGAGTTCGCCTTTGACTTGCGCGAAACCTGTCATGGAGCGGAGAGGCATAAATATTTTCCAAATTTGCAGTCGAGGTCAACTCGGTTGTGCCGGCTCCAGTCTGTGCTCGAAATCGGCGAACTGCAAATCGTACAGGCGGCGGTACGTCCCCAATTTTGTCATCAAATCTTCATGGGAGCCAATATCGGCAATCGCGCCGCTTTCAATTACCACGATTCGGTCCGCGCGGCGCACGGTTGAGAGTCGGTGGGCAATCACAAAAACGGTGCGTCCGCTCATAAGATTATGCAACGCGGCTTGCACCAGAGCCTCCGATTCGCTATCGAGCGCCGATGTTGCTTCGTCCAGAATCAGGATTGGAGCGTTCTTCAGAATCGCGCGAGCGATGGCGATGCGCTGGCGCTCTCCTCCAGAAAGCCGCACGCCGCGCTCTCCGATCACTTCATCGTAACCCTTGGGCAGCGCTTGAATGAAGTCATGCGCCAAAGCAGCCCGGGCCGCGGCCTCCACTTCCTTCAGCGGCACATGCGGTTGGCCATACGCGATATTATTGCGAACCGTGTCGTTAAATAAAACCGTTTCTTGCGTGACAATTCCGACCTGCTCGCGTAACGACACGAGAGTAACATCGCGCACATCATGGCCGTCGACCATTAGACGCCCCTGAGTGGCGTCGAAGAATCGCGGAATCAAGTGGACCAGCGTACTCTTCCCTGACCCGCTGGATCCCACGATAGCTACCACCTCGCCGCGGCGCACCTCAAGGTTGATATCGTGCAATACGCTAGCTTCGGCGCATTCCCCTCCGTAAGTAAAGCTCACATGATCGAACTGAACCGCCTTGGAAAAAGCCGGCAAGCGCTGGGCGTGCAGCTTTTCGCGGACGTCATCTTCGACGTCGATGAACTTGAAAATTTCGCTGGAAGCGCCCAACGCTTGCTGAAAATTATTATTGAACTGGGCAAACTTGCGCACGGGATTGTACAGGCTGAAAACCGCCGTAATGAAGGCCACGAAAATTCCTGGCGTCATTTCACTGTGCTTGACCTGGTTGCGGCCCAGGTTCAGGAGAAGCGCGATTCCGATGACGCCGAAAATATCCATAAGCGGCGAACTGATCGCAGTTGCGGCAACCGAGCGCAGGTTGGCGCGGAATAGACGGCGCGCGGCGCCGCGGAAGCGAGATATCTCCCACTTCTCACTGTTGAACGCCTTTACGATCCGATTGCCGGTAATCGTTTCGTGCAGAATATTTTGTATTTCGGCAAGTTTGTCCTGACCCTGACGCGTAGTGCTGCGCACGCGAGACCCAATTTTTCGGGACGAGTAGACAATGATCGGCACAAACAGTAGAAGTACCCAGGCTAGCTTCCCGCCCAGGACAATCACCACTGCGGCCACCGAAATAAACGTAAACAACTGCTGCAGAAATTCGGCCAGCACTGTAGACATGGCGTACTGAACACGCTCAATGTCATTGATAATGGCGGAGAGTAAAGTTCCGGTCGTGTGTTTGGAAAAGAAAGCCGCGGAGCGCCGCATTATGGCGTTGTAAAGATCATCGCGGAGATCGGTGATCATGCCAAACCCCGCGTGGTTCACCAGGTACGTACCCGTATAATCGAAGATTCCCTTGAGCACAGTTGAGCCCACTAAAGCTACTGCCACCATTGTCCATGCATTCGTAAAGCGGGAAGGAACCAACTGCTGCAGAAAAACCGGATGATGCGTAATCGGAATCACAAATAGCTGTATGTCCTTCGATCCCGTAGAAGGATTCAACACCCGGTCAAAAACTGGCCGGATCAGCAAAAACTTGAATGCATCGAGCGCCCCTACCAACGCCATGAGAACAACGGAGCATAGAATCTGCCACCAATACGGCAGCGCGTAGCGAACCAGTCGCATCAGTTGCCGCATGGGGCTCCAGGGAGTCCGCGCTGCCGGGTTGCGGGTAGCATAAGAATTATTTGCAAGCGCTTATTTTACTGCGTGGGCCTGAAATACCCCAAGTGGTCGGGACGAAGTTCCGCTCCCGCCCAGTCTATTTAGGCATATCACGGTGCGCAATCTTCACTCGGTATCCCGCCTTATGCAGGCGCTTGCCTACTTCCTCCGCGATCATCACCGAACGATGTTGACCGCCGGTGCAACCGAAGCTGATGGTCAGATAGCTCTTGCCTTCGTGAATGTAGTGCGGCAGAAGGTAGACCAGTAGGTCTGCGATGCGCCGGATGAATTCCTTGGTCTGCGGAAACGATTGAATGTATTTGGCCACTCGCCGATCCTTGCCGGTCAGTGCTCGGAATTCGGGCACAAAATGAGGATTTGGCAGAAAGCGCACATCGAAGACCAGATCGGCCTCCTCCGGCACGCCATGACGGAATCCGAAGCTGACACAGGACACCAGAATGCTTTTTTCCGAAGCCTGTTCGCGAAAGCGCTCGGTAATGTGAGCGCGCAGTTCGTGGACATTGAACTTCGACGTATCGATGACAATATCGGCTAATGCGCGGATCGTTGCCAAGTGACGCCGTTCGACTTTGATCGAAGTATTGACCGGCGCGTCGATGCCCAGGGGATGAGGCCGGCGCGTCTCGCTGAAGCGTCGCAGGAGCGCAGCGTCGGAAGCTTCGAGAAAAGCAACTTTCGTTGGAATAGTGCGCCGCACTGCCTTAAGAATGCCAGGCAGCTGATCGAGCTTCGATCCTTCGCGCACATCGACCACCAGCGCCGTACGGCGAATTTCGGTGGACTGCAAGGTTATTTCGGCGAAGCGCGGGATCAGTTCAACGGGAAGGTTGTCCACACAATAATAGCCAAGATCTTCAAACGCCTTCAGCACGGACGCTTTGCCCGAGCCGCTCATACCCGTGATGATTACAAGTTCTGGAGCATGCTTGCTCTCGCGCGCGATGGCCTGCTTCTTTTTCTTGGATGGCACTTTCTCGCGCTTCGCGGGCGCAGACGATTTTCGAGGCGTCATGCACTGGATAGTAGCATCGAAGGCCGCATACAGGGGAGGAAGTGATACTGCTCACCATTGCATGTGACAATTTTCATTTATCACTTTTCGATTTGTATAAGCCCTACTCGCACAGGTAAGCTAAGTCGCCATGAAGAAGTTTCATGAACTTACGGAACGCGAAGTGCTGGCGTTGGCTATTGCCCTTGAAGAAGAGGATGAGCGCGTGTACGCGGATTTCGCCGAAGGTTTGCGACAGGATTATCCTGCCTCGGCGGCGATGTTCGAGGGCATGCGGGAGGAAGAATCGGAGCACCGCAGAAAATTAATTGAAATGTACCGTAAAAAATTCGGTGAACATATACCACTGATCCGCCGTCAGGACGTGCGGGGTTTTGTGGAGCGCCCTGCACTCTGGCTGATTCGCCCACTGCGAATTGAGGCTGTGCGCAAAGAAGCCAGCACCATGGAAGTGGAGACGCGGCGTTTTTATGAGAAGGCTGCCGCGCGAACACAGGATGCCAGTATTCGGCAACTGCTCGACGATCTGATCAATGAAGAACGTGAGCATGAAGAGCGCGCTCAGGAACTCGACAAAGAAAAACTTCCCGCCAATGTAAAAGCTGACGAAGAGCGGGCGCAGCGGCGGTTGTTCGTCTTGCAGATTGTGCAGCCGGGGCTGGCGGGGTTGATCGATGGTTCGGTGTCGACGCTGGCTCCGGTCTTCGCCGCGGCATTCGCCACCACGAATAGTTGGGATGCTTTCCGGGTGGGGTTGGCAGCTTCCGTGGGCGCGGGAATCAGTATGGGATTTACCGAAGCGCTTTCCGACGATGGAAGCCTCACGGGACGAGGTCATCCCTGGGTGCGCGGTCTGATCTGCGGAGCGATGACAGCGCTCGGTGGCATCGGACACACGCTGCCGTTCTTAATTCACGACTTCCGCAAAGCCCTGTGGGCCGCTAGCGTGGTTGTGGTTGCCGAGTTGGCAGGGATCACCTGGGTGCGGCAACGATATATGGACAGTCCGTGGATTTCCGCCGCGCTGCAAATCGGGTTGGGCGGCGTATTGGTATTCATTACCGGAGTGCTGATCGGAAGCTCGTGATCTGCTCCCGATCTATGGCTGCGTGTCCAGCGGGTGTTTGCTCTTTTCGTAAAACTCGTTCTGCAGCTTCAGGCTCACGTCATCGGCTTTCACAGCGCGGATGGTTTTAACGACGGCATCTATCCACCAATCCATTTGAAATTTTCCCAGCTCCACGGTTGCCGCAGAGCCATCGCCCGAATAGTGATTGGGAAAGCGTGCATACCACCAGATGCCGGTGTAGACATCCTCGGGAAGATTCTGTCGGTGCTGGTCGGCGCCGGATTCGCTATTGGCGCGGTCGATGTGCACTAGGTCGGGGCGCGCAATCATCATCTTCGAGGTTTCGCTTTCGCCGGCGTGCATGTCGATGGAAGTTTTCTTCTGCGGGCCGCCCGTGTCCGGTGAACGCTTATCGAAAACATACACCACGTAGTCGTGTGGCTTATCCAACTGGCTTTGGGCGAAGAATGGGAGCAGGTGCTCATTTCCGCCGTGGCCGTTGACGATGATTATTTTCTTACAGCCATTGCGGGCCATTTCGTCAGTGGTTTCCTGCAACAGCGCAAGTTGCATCTCACGGCTGTAAGCGATGGTTCCGGGTTCGTGGCGAGCCTCGGCAATCTGTCCGAAATAATATTCCGGAAATACTACGGCGTATTCCTTCTCCGCTGCGTGCAGCGCGGCGTATCGTACGTCGAGCAGATCTGTGCCCAGCGGTAGGTGCGGTCCATGCTTCTCCAGAATTCCAAACGGAAGCATGCAAGTACCCTGGGAGCGATGAATGCCTTCGCGGAAATCAGCGGCGGTGAGCTCTTCCCAGTGCACGGAGAGCTTTGCTTGCGGCGTGACGGCCTGCGCTGGTGCGAGAAATGAAGCGCACAGAATCATTGGGAGAATAAAAATAATCGTAGAGCCCGACCGAGTAGACATCGGCAAATTCCTCGGCGGAATTTTAGCACGCGACTAGGCTGTCATTCGCGCGCCACCTGTGCACTGAAATTAGATCTACATAACTCAGCCGCCACTCACCGCGGGAACGATCGAAATCTCAGAGTTTGCAGAAATGGGACTCGCGAGCCCACCGGTATATCGGACGTTTTCATCGCCGACGAAAATGTTGACGTGTTCCCGGACTTGTCCCTGCTCCGTAGCGATGCGATCTCGAACCCCTGGATACAGCGTCCAGAGTGCCGCTAACGCATCCGCCAAAGTCGAGGGCGAAGCTTCGATCTGAACTCGACTGTGTCCAGCAGTGAACTCTCGCAGCGCTCCCGGAATATGAAAAGTGACCGGCATTGGATTAATTCTTGGATCCTCGTCTCTTGATTTTCGAATGAGATTTCGCCTGATGAGAACGCGCAGCCTTAGGACGAGCTGGCTTTAAGCTGGCAGAGGCATCCTCGACCACAGCGGTCCGCAAGCAAACTACTGAGGGCAATCCTTCGAGGATCTTGTGCCAGTTTCTTCCTTCATCGCGCGAGCCAAAGAGTTGCCCGCTCCGTGTGCCCATGTAAATTCCGACTGGATCAATTGAATCCGCTGCCATGGCGTCGCGCAGCACAGTTTCATATGCGCCCTTTTGTGGCAAGCCCCGCATCAGAGGCTCCCACGAGGCGCCGGCGTTACGGCTTCGATAAACACGCAGCCGGCCTTCGCATGCGCAGCGAAACTCATCGGACTCGACCGGTACGACATAGACGCAGTCGGGATTTCTTGGGTGCATGAGCACAGCAAAACCAAAATCCGATGGCACTCCGTTAGCAATGTCAGTCCAGCTTTCTGCGCAGTTGTCAGAGCGGTACAACCCCCAGTGATTTTGCAGGAAGAGTCGTTCGGGACGAGCCGGATGCATCGCGATTTTGTGTACGCATTGCCCGAACTCAGGATACTTATCTGGCGTGAACATCACGCGCACGCCTTGGTTCTGCGCGGTCCAGCTGCGTCCTCCATCGTCAGTCCGATAAACGCCCCCGGCTGAGATTGCCACATACATGCGCTGCTTGTCAGATGGATCGAGCACAATCGTGTGCAGGGCTAACCCGCCGTTGCCGGGTACCCAGCGGGGACGATGCGGATGGTCGAACAACCCTCGCACCAGCGACCAGGTCTCGCCCGCGTCACGGCTCTCAAAAAGCGCGGCCGGTTCTACGCCACAATAAAGCACGTTGGGTTCTTCGGGCCGCCCGAGGGCGATCTGCCAGATGTTCTTCAGGGACAGGCCAGTATCAGATGGGAATCGAACCGGAGCCTGCTGTGGGTTGGTCCAGCTCTTTCCGAAATCGTCGCTCGATCGCAACATAGTGCCCCAATAACTCGAGGACGCGGCCCATATGCGGTGTTGACCTCCGCGGGAGTCATAGGTCAATGCGTAGACATTGTGCCCGTGGAAATACGGACCACCAACCTCCCAACGGCTGCGCTGCGCATTGGAGCGAAGGATGAACGCTCCTTTCGTGGTTCCTACCAGCAAAAGAAGGTCCCCCTTCTTGACATGAGCGTGTTGCACACCGTGCAGGATGGTAGTTCTGGGTGCATTCGGATCAGGGCCCGGGCTTGGAGAAACGATGCCGGCAGACTGAACGGCTTCCAAGGCCGCCTGAACTTCTCCCGCGCGTTGATAACGTTGCGCGGGCTCCTTGGCCAGGCAGCGTTGGATGATCGCCCAAAGGCCGGGAGGCACAGGCGCCCCCAGTGGGTTAGGAATTTCGCGCATGATCGCCGAGCTGATCTCGAAGCCCGTGCGTCCCTCAAATGGCAGCCGTCCGGAGGCAGATTCGTAGAGGACAACTCCAAGTGCCCATAAATCAGAGCGATGGTCGGCCGCTTCGCCGCCCAAACTTTCGGGCGCCATGTAGGGCAAAGTACCGCTTACGCTCGATGCGTTTTCTACGCTGGCAAGCGATCGTGTAGGCCCCTCGAAGATGCCGCTACCCACCTGTTTAGCTAAACCGAAATCAAGAACTTTGACCAGGCCATCAGAGGTGATGACGATATTCGCCGTCTTCAGGTCTCGATGAACGATGCCGCGGTCATGAGCGCGGGCGAGTGCGCTCGCGATTTGAATGCCATATCGCAGAACCGATTCCGGCGCCAGCCCTCCGCCTCTGCTCATGTCGGCGAGAGACTTGCCCTCGACCAGTTCCATCACGATATAAAGCTCACCCTCATTCTCGCCAACCTCGTGGATCGTGCAGATGTTGGGATGAGCAAGACCAGAAGAAGCGCGCGCCTCGTGGAGTAGACGCTGGCTCGATGACGCATCCAGTCGAGAATCCTTTTTAACGACTTTCAGAGCCACATCGCGGTGCAACACCTCATCGTAGGCGCGATAGACAACGCCCATTCCTCCTTCGCCAATCTTCGCCACGACGCGGCAATGACCGAGAACCTGACCGATCACAGGGCACTCCTTCAAGCGCCAATGTTAGGCTGCGGTTTGGAATCCCGTCAATGAATGGAGCGAGGGGAAATGTAGAGACTGAATGTCGATGCGCTGCGGGACCACCCGCAAACACCTACGGAGCTTCGATCAGCTCCATCTTGCCGTCGCGCGTACGGTGCAGGATCATTACTTTGCCCTTGGGGTCACGGAAGACGAAGACATCGCGATCGCGAAAGTGGGCTTCCTTAATCGCCTCTTCGAGGGTCATGGGGCGCATGGCGACCGCTTCATCGGAGCGGACGAGATGAACCTCAGTGGTCCTGGCCACGGCAGGATAGCGATGCACAGCGACGGGGACAGCGGTCTTCTCGGTTAGGCCGACTTTGGTGTGAGCTTCAAGCTCGGGAGAGTGGCCGTTCCACTTTTTCACTTCTTCGCTCTTGCGCGCGGAACGCTTTTTTGATTCCCACTTTGTTTTATACTTCACCGCCTGTTTTTCGAGGTGGTCGAGCGCTCCGCTCACCGCGATCATCATGTCTTTGGCTT
The DNA here is from genome assembly GCA_963836305.1 of uncultured Acidobacteriaceae bacterium. Taxonomy (GTDB): domain Bacteria; phylum Acidobacteriota; class Terriglobia; order Terriglobales; family Acidobacteriaceae; genus Sulfotelmatobacter. Next base: position 221,348 of record CAWIJP010000020.1, read on the forward strand.
GAGCTAGGCCGACCAGCGGGCCATTGCGCGGGTTGATGGTGATTTCGGCTTTGTGACGGTGTTTTTCCACGCAAAGGATGGCTTTGGCTTCGAAGCGGTCACCGAGAATCTTGCGGATTTTTCCGAGGCCGGTTTCTACCTCTTTGCGGATGGCGGAGGTTACTTCGTAGTGCCTGCCGGTGTATTCCACGTTCATGAGCGCCCCTCCTTGGATTCTTGTTCGAGATGAATTGGGCACTACAATCAGACGAGTCTCATTCGCAGCCCTCTACGTATTGAATCGCATCATACTTGCCCGCATAGAACGTCGTGATCTTTCCTTTATCTGTTTCAAATCGGATGCCGTAGCGGCCATCGGCTGAACGAACCGTCAAGTAGTGACCAGTATCGATGTACTGATGCGCTGTGACCTTCATCCTGGCACCGTACGCTTTCCGCACTTGCGCCTCTGAATCTCCAACCTGAATCCCGGTTGTTGTCTTAATGCCGGCGGCCCCAACCTCAACACGTGCCACATGTCCATCAATGATCATGAAGGAAATGTTATCGTGCCCGCGCGGATTGATATAGAAGCAACCCTGCTCGTCTTGTTCGTCAGCCGCCAACTTCTGATGCAAGGCCGCGCTCAACTGGGCGAGTGTCATGCCAACCTTTACCGGCCCTACGCCATCTTCGCGGATTGTCCAGGCGTCGCCTGCTGTAACCGAGGTCGCTACTAGAAGAAGAGTTGCAAGAAGGGATCGCAGCAAAGGCGGATAGGTCCAACTTAACGCCGCGCGCCGAGGGTACGATGGAGATCCCTCGCTCCGCCTGAAGTACGGCTGCGCTTGGGATGACGCCATCATATAGACCTGAGGACTCCGACTATTCCCTTACCCGGCGCTGGTGCGTGCTGGGAATGCGCATGTCTTCTCGATATTTCGCAACGGTGCGGCGAGTGACCTGAATGCCCTGCGATTGCAGTATGCGAGTGAGCTGTTCGTCGGTCAGCGGACGGCTCGGATCTTCTTCATCGATTAATTTCTTGACCCGGCGTTTCAAGATCAGCAACGAAGTATTGCCGCCCTCGGGGCCCTGCACGCTTTCGCTGAAGAAGTAGCGCAGCTCGAATACGCCCTGCGGCGTGTGGGCGTATTTGCTGGCCACAGCGCGGCTCACGGTGGAAGGGTGCACGCCGATTTCTTCGGCCACTTCCTTGATCATCATGGGCTTAAGCTGGTCGATACCTTTTTCCAGAAAATCCTGCTGGCGGGCCACGATGCAATAACAGACCTTGGTGATGGTCTGCTTGCGCTGCTCGATATTCTTGATGAGCTGGATGGCACTCTTGTAGCGCTCTTTCACGTAGTCGCGGGTATTTTTGTCGTTGGTATCGCGAGTGATCAGTTTCTTGTAAGCAGGATTGAGGCGAAGCTGAGGCAGATCATCGTCATTCATCAGCACCAGCCATTCATCGCCATGTTTGATGAAGGCGACATCGGGCTCGATCAGCCGCGCCTGGACTTTGTTGTATTGCAAGCCGGGACGCGGATCAAGGGTACGAATGTAGTCGAGAGCTTGCTGCACAGCGTCCGCCGGACGGCCGATGGCTTTGGCAATTTCCTTATGCGCCTTGTTCTGCACCGCGCGCAAGTGCTGATCAACAATCGCAATAGCATCTTGCAGGACCTGAGCTGTGCCGTTGACCGGCTTGTCTCCATTCTTATGGAGTGCGAGTTGTTGCTGATGATGACGCAACTGGCGGATCAGGCACTCCCGCAGATCGCGGCAACCTACGCCAGGAGGATCAAGCTGGCGAATCACTTCGAGGGCTTCCGCTAAATCCGCAGCGGCAAATTTCGCGGAGTAAATCGGGTGCGGAGACGCTGCTGCGGGTTGCACGGCGGTTGCAAGCTCCGGGGCGGAAGCTACAGCCGCGCCCATGCTTCCATTTTGTGGGCCAACATTCTGTGATCCAAACGAAACTTCTGACGGATTGCCTGCGGGCGACGCATTAAACACTTCGCCAGAAAAACTTTTGCGGATGGCATCGGCGGCGGAAAATTCCGCCGAACTGGCTTCCGGGACCAGCGGGACGTCCAAGCCCTTCAGGGATGGATCGGCGGCGAGATCTTCATCTTCCGAGATTGCGTCGCCAGATGCGGGCTGATCCAGGCCCAGCGCTTGAGCTTCAATGACGATATTTCTCGCAGCGGCGGCATCGGCTTCTGGGCTCGCGGGTGGAGCAACGCCCAACATCTCTTCGTCGCTGGCAATCAAGTAGCCATCTTCGTTGAGGTTCCCGATGATCTGTTCGGCAGCTTCGCGAACCTCGGGCCGAAGGCTTAACGCGCCCAATTGCCACGCTAGGTGATCGGTCAGTGTGGTCGGCTTGGATAGAAAATTTTCGAACGAAGGCCGTTCGATCTCTTCCATCTCGCCGCGAGTACGATAACCGGGATCGAGATAGTCCTGAAAAAACGAACCGAAGTCAATCTCCTCAAACGGATCTTTCTTCTCGGCAGTGATCGGAGCTTCTTCTGTAGAAGTCTTGGCGGTAAGGCGGTCGCGGTCTTCTTCCTTGCGACCAACTTCGTCGATCAATGGGACCGATTCTTCGAGCTCTTCGAGAACCGGATTCTCGACCATCTCCGCATTGATCATATCCTTGAGCTCAAGTTTGTTGAGCGCGAGGACGGAGACCATCTGCACCAGACCCGGAGTGAGGATCTGGCGCTGCGAAAGCTTGACGCTTAATTTGTGTTGCAACAAAACCATGGGTTCGGGTACCGGGTAATGCAAAATCTTCAACCACTAAGGGCACGAAGATTCACGAAGACTTTACTTAGTGACACCTCGCGTCCTTCGTGGTTCAGGATCTCTATACAAGAGAAAAACTTTCTCCCAAATACACCCGCCTCACTTCTGGGTCGCTGGCCAACTGCTCGGGCTTTCCATGACGAAAGATTCTGCCGTCGTCGATGATGTAGGCGCGATCGGTTACGGAAAGCGTTTCGCGCACGTTGTGATCGGTGATCAGCACTCCAATGCCGCTGGCCCGCAGGCTGCTGATAATTTTCTGCAAGTCAAGAACGGCAATGGGATCGATCCCGGAAAATGGTTCGTCGAGCAGGATGAATGTCGGATTGATGCACAGGCAGCGGGCGATCTCCACACGGCGACGCTCGCCACCGGAAAGCGCGTATCCCCGATTCTGGCGAATGTGCTCCAAGCCAAGTTCATCAATAAACTTTTCCATCTTCTCGCGGCGCTCGTGCCATGACATCGGCTGCGCCTCCAGCACCGCGAGGATGTTCTCCTCAACCGTGAGTTTGCGAAATACCGAAGCTTCTTGTGGGAGATAGCTGATGCCATACTGGCGCGCCCGCAAGTACATGGGAACGTCAGTGATGTCCTGGTCGTCATACAACACGCGGCCAGTATCAGGGGGGATCAGGCCAACGATGGCGTAGAACGTGGTTGTCTTGCCTGCGCCGTTAGGACCTAATAATCCAACTACTTCCGCCTGCTCTACCCGCAGGCTGACACCATTTACAACGCGGCGGCCACGGTACGATTTGCCAATTTCATCTGTGGCCAAGGTACGCATTTATCTTGCCATTTGTCTTTTTTATCTGGCCACTCGCGTCTGTGTTACCACAGGAGTACTTGCTTCGCCTTCTACCAGCACCCTATCATCGGCCCTAAAGAAAGTCAACGAAACCCCGGTAATCTTGCCACGTTCGGCATCAAAAATGCTAGGCGGTCCCCCGGTGAGGACAAATCTGTCGTCGGAGGCGGTATAAACCAGTGTCTGACCCTCGGCTCGTCGACTCGGTTGCTGGATGATAACATGGCCCTTGGCGATCATTCGATCCAGCCGACCTGGTCCGCTAAGTGATTGACTGTTAGACGTTTGACTCCTCGGGAGTAAGTACACATCCATCTCATCCGCAGTCGCTTCAAAGCCGGTACCTTTGGCTGTGACGCCACCCGTGTAGTGAGCCTGGCGATCAGCGTCGGCATAGGTGAGCTTGGCTGAAGTGATGGTGACAGGACTGTCCTGATCGAGTTTTTCCTCAGTTTTTTTGTTCGATTTATTTTCGCCTCTATGTTGAGGTTTCGTCGACTCACTCTTGCCCGTACCCGGATCGTTAGGATGGTCTAATTTCTCCTCAACCAAAACAGTCGAGACGGGCTGCGTTGTATTTCCTTGTGCGACGAGGGAGCGGCGCTCGCGGTCAAACTCGATAGAGGGGGCCTCAATAATGTTGGCGTCCTGCCAGAGTCGAGTATTGCCATCATACAAAGCGACGGCGGGAGAATTGTGCGCCGTCATCTTGGCGGCGGTAACGTGAATGGGCGAAGAAGAAGCAAGCAGCGCCCCGTTTGGCTGCTCCTTGAGATCGCTGTAAGTGCTCTTGACATTGCCGTCAGCGAAAGCGTCGTCAGTAACGCGATTGATCCGAATTGTGTTCGCGGTTGTGATCATGCCGCCGTCGGAGACTCTCGGCTTCCCAGTTAGCACCAAAATCTGGTCGACAGGCGTGTAGAGTGCTTTGTCCGCCCAGGCTTGGGTACGCTTCTCCGGAGGCTGGTTGTCCGTATAGGCAACGTTTCCCTGTTGCAAGATGGATGCGATGCCGCCCTCAGGCAGAAATGTGGCATCGAGAGCCTGACTGGTGCTCGCGCGGTCGGGCAATCCGGACGCCACGTTGACGATTTTTGCATCTGGCGCGCCGTGGAAGGAAGTCAGTCGGCTTTGGCCTTCCGGCGTTGCGGTAAATTTTGCGTCAAATCGGCCGGCCGTGATAACTGTTCTTTGCGCTGACTCGCTCGCGGAATTCTGGTTTGAGGCCGGCGTGATCGTAATTTGTGCCGCGCCGGAGGTTTGCGCGCGAGCGAGTCGGCGCCCGTCAACGACGAAGAAGTCTATGATCGGCGCGGTTATGTCGAAATTCTGCGGCGACGAGGAATTTGTTCCGGATGTATTGGCGCTCGCAGCGTGATGCGCCAGCTGCACTCCATCCGCAGCGTGCACTTTCTGCAATTGGTTTTGACCCAGAAAATCGAGAATTACGCTTCCGGCGTCGCCCTGCATGGGACGAGATCCGATGCGCTCGACGTGGACATGACCGGTAAGGGTAGCAGTTCGCAGCTGGTTCTGCTTGTTTGCCAGTAAGAGGTCGGCGTCATCAGCGCGGGCACGCATTTGATTATCTTCTTGCAGCCTGGATTCCGCGTTCACGTTGCCCGTAGCGACGACTCGTTCCACTTCATTCTCCGGCCCGAGAAAGAATCTAGCCTGGTCCGATTGCAGCGTTCCGCTTTCACGCTCCATGCGGGCGTGATCCAGAATGACTTCCCGAGGTTCGCGAGTGATGGTGCCGTGGGCAGCAAAGATACTCGCGGCATTCTGCCCGGTCAAAGTCACATGAATCTGCGAAGCCAGTGTGAGCGTTTTGATTTTCGCCGAGTACTGCATGCCTATCGCCCAACCGGTGGCTTGAGTGGTTTGGAAGTTAACCCGCGAATTGGTGGAGGCATCCCCGCTATCCCGGTTGAAAATCAGGTCGCTAGTGGTGAGATGGATGGGATTCTTGAGTTCTTTCGGCGCAGCCTGATCTGGCGCGCCCACGCCGCTGGGGTTGGCTTGCAGATCGATTTGCACTTCGCCGTTCGCGGTCACGTTTCCGGATTTCGGGTCAAAGGTGAAGTTGTCGCCATAGATCTGATCAAACCGCGATGTGTCGCTGCCGTAAAGAATGATGGTGACATCATGTAAAACGGCGCGGCCGTTGAGTTTGAACTCCTTAACATCTTTGGCGCGAATCGTAAAAACCGTGCGGCCGGCGTCAGATTTTGAAAATTGGAAACCGCTGGCCGTCTGCTTGATATCGTAAGAAATCTTGCCCGGAAATCCTTTCAGAACGCTGTGCTGGCGCAGACGCGCGTAAATATACGTACCCGCAACCACCGCCGAAAAGAGCACAGCGATAACGGCTAGCCAGCGTCGTAAACGATAGACCGGGAGCGGCATTGAGTTCAGTCTAATTCAAAAAAAGCAACGTCCCGCGAATGGGACCTTCTGCGGCACAGTGCCGGTTGTCACCGCTCGCGGTTCGGGATTGCGTACGGCAAATCCTTCTCTTTGCCGTCAGCGATTCTCGCTTCAGCTATGAAATCCCGCAGAGTCAGTTCAAGGCCACCAAAATCAGGATGGTCGTTGTGACCGATGGTGAAGGCGATGTCGATGGCATCTCCGGCGAGAAGCGGCGATTGCTGCAGGCGCTCGGCCATATTCCAGCCGAGGGCATCGAATGCGGTTCTCGCCCCCCGGTTCTGCGTTCTCGGTTTTTTGGCGGCGGCATTTCCATTTGCTTTTAGCTTCAGTTTAATGTGCTTGTCTTTCAGAATTTTCGGCGGAGCGATCAGGCGGATACCACAGGCGCTAAACACGGGCTCGTGATTTCCCGTCCCATAAGGTTCCAGCAGAATCAGCATTTGAAAAAGGGCGGGAGTAATTTCCGCAAAATCCAGTTCGGCTTCTACCTCGAGCACTGGATCGAAGTCCGCTGCGGTCAGTCGCGAACGTGCGAACGCATCTAATTCGGATCGCAATTGGGTAACGTTCGCCGATGGCATGGCAAAGCCACAGGCGTGGGAGTGTCCGCCATAGCGAGTGAAAAGACTGGAGCTTGCCTCCACGGCTTCCAGCAGATGAAAGGGACGAATGGACCGGCCAGAGCCGAAGGCCTCTTCGCCCTCGCGCGAAATGACCATCGCGGGCCGGTGATAACGCTCGACGATACGTGTGGCGGCAATGCCGATCACGCCGCGGTGCCAGTCCTCGCCATCCACCACAATGCAATAGGCCTCGCACAATGCAGGATCGCCGGCGATCCGTTCCTCGATTGAGCGTAAAATACGGCGCTCTTCTTCCTGCCGCTCGGCATTCAGACGATCGAGCTTCCCGGCAAGCAGCCGCGCGCGGTCGGGATCTTTCACGCTGAATAGTTCAATCACGTCGCGGGCAACATCCATGCGTCCGGCGGCGTTGATGCGCGGCGCGATGCGGAAGGCAACTTCGGTAGAATTAGGCGGACGCTTGGTCGAAATCTGCGCAACTTCGAGGAGAGCCTTTAATCCTGGATTCACCGCGCGGCGCAGCGCATCGAGACCGAGGCTGGCGAAAACCCGATTCTCACCGGTGAGCGGAACAGCGTCGGCAATGGTCGCGATGGCGACAACCTTCATAAAACTCAGCAGCAAACGTGTCTGGTCTTTTTCCGCGAGGCGGCGCTGCATCAGTCCCTGCGCAACTTTAAAGGCCACGCCCGCCCCACAAAGCTGCTTGTATGGATACTCACATCCCGCTTGATTTGGATTGACGACCGCGTGCGCTTTTGGAACGCCATCAGGTCCGGGCAAGTGATGGTCGGTGACGATCAGATCGACGCCGAGGCGATGCGCCGTTTCGGCGGGCGCGAAAGCGCGGATGCCCATATCCACGCTGATGATGAGTCGGATGCCGGCAGCCGCCGCGCGTTCGATCACGTCATCGCGCATATCGTAGCCTTCGCGAATGCGATGCGGGACGTGGAAGTCGGCCGTGCCGCCGCAAAGCTCAATGGCAGTTTTCAGAATGATGACGGCCATCGTGCCGTCGACGTCGTAGTCACCGTAGATCAAGATGGGCTCTTTGCGTTCGATGGCGGCAGCGATACGATCAACAGCGCAGCGCAGTCCGGTCATTTGTTCGGGGAGATGCAGATGTGTGAGCGAAGGACTAAGAAAACGCGCGGCAGATTCAGCATCGCTCAATCCGCGTCGCAGCAGCAGGCCCGCGAGCGTATGGAGAGAACTGGCACTGGCACTAGACCGTCCATTCGATTGGTGAGAGGCGAAGGGCAGGTCGCGGAGATTTGCCGCCAACGTCTGCACTCGATCCGGGTCATCCGCGGCAAGTTCCCAGCGTGCGTTCCCTCGCACGGTTAGTTCTCGTCGTCCTGATCCGGTTCGTCGATGGGAATGCCGCCGAAATCCTCCGAGACTTCCAGCAAGCGCTGGTAACGGTCGTACCACTCGGTGCTGGACTCACAGAGAAACATCGATCCCTGATAAGCCCAACCGAGCTGCAAAAAACCTACCTTGCCCACGTGCGTGCGCAGCCAGCGAGCATCTTCCACATCGTCCCCGTCGCTGAACTCAGAGTGCACCAACCGTTCCACCAACTCGTCGAGTTCCTCGCGCTCCAGCTTCCAGGAATGCATGGTAAGGAACGGAGCGCCGGCACTCTTGGCAAGTTCGACAAAATCCTTCCAGCCGTCGGGATTGTTGCCCATCTCCCACATGACGCACTGCACCTCGTCGTAATCCACGTAGCCATGGAAACGGCTCATGCCATGGCCCTCGATGAAGGCGATCATGTCATCTTTAAGGATACTTAAATCTTCTGGAGTGGGTGACATCGAGATTTCCGCTTACGAGAGCATTGTAAGCTGTTTGGAGGGCAAGGTGCCAGCGGGAGACGACCCCCGGTGTGTTCCCCGGACTTCATAAACTACAAGGGACACGAGGGGATCGAGGAGGACTCAAATCATCGAGATTCACCTTAGTGCTCCTTCGTGCCCATTGTAGTGGATTAGTGTGGTGGATTAGCGCAATCTCCGATTCGCTAACGGCACGCGAGCTTATGAACGCCGTGTTACACTCTATGTTTCGCAAACAACCCCTGCTGATACAGGACATTCTATCCGCTCATGCTTCTTTCCAAGGAATATGTGGGCTACCTGGCCCGCGAAGTTACCAAGAAACTGATTGCCGGTAAGGCTATCGAAACCGCCGCCGTGCCCAAAGTGACGGAGCGCGTGCACGCCGCTCTGCTCGACGAACTCACCCTCGAAGACCGTATCAACGACGAGGTGCGTGTCATCCTCGAAGCCTATTCAGAAGAGATGAATAAGACCGGCGCCAACTATCAGGAGATGTTTCGCAAAGTGAAGAGCGAACTGGTGCGCAAGTACAAGGCGGTGCTGTGAGACTGAGCCGCGATAAAGTGAATGTGCTGGCGCGCGCCGTCGCCGACGCGCTCAAGACCATGGACGAAGTCGATTTCATCGAAGACCCGAACACCATCCGCCAGGAAACGCGCAAGATTCTCGAAGACCTGCTCAACCAGGAAGCGAGAATCGATCAAGCCGCCCGGCTGAAGATTGAAAGCCAGAAGCGCACCATTCTTGAAGGCTCGCAGGAGTGGGATATTCTCTATCGCAAGTATTACAACGAGGAAGTGAAGAAGTTGGGGATGTAAGTACCGCGCCTCGCCTGAACCTCGGATAGTTCCGGTCTTCTCAAAGCCGGCCGGCGATAGCTTGAATCGATAACACAACTCCGACCCCTGTCAGGCTTACGTAAATATATTTCAGAAAACCCTCTCCATGCAGCCGATGATTGATCGCTCTGCCGAGAAATACTGCGATCACCGTGGCTGGGAGTGCAAGCAGATAATAATGTGTCACGGCGGGGACCCACAGTCCGGCCAGCCAATAACCTGCCATACCAATGATGCTAGCGGGCAGAAAGTATCCTTGCAAAGTCGCGCGAAAATGTTGCGCAGACCAACGCCGCATAGCCCCGTAAATGGCGAGCGGCGGACCGTTCATGCCGTAGGCTCCGCCCAGCACCCCGGCACAGAATCCACATAGCAGCAGCCATCCTCGACTGTCGTGTTTTAACTCCAGCGGGGTGCGACCGATCCTTGTACGTCCGATCAAGGAATAGACAGAAAACGCAACAATAAGTAATCCGAGTGTCCCCTTGAGAGCCCGTTGATGGCTGCTCGTGAGAAGCAGGAGGCCCAGTGGGATTCCGAAAAGCGTCGACAAAACCAGCCAGCCCGTGCTGTGCAAGTGAATTTTTTTCCAATCCTGCACCACCACGATACCGGCGATCGTAATCGACACCAACACAGCGAGCGGAGCAGCAACTTCAAGGGGAATAAAGAAGGCGAGCAACGGAACTGCTACAAGGGCCTCGCCAAAGCCAAAGGTGGATCGAATCAAAGTAGCGATGAAAACGATGAATAGAACACCCAGCGTAGTGACGTCGATTGTGATCTCCGAGAGGAACGGACTTCAAATCAGGTTACGAGCTTCATTTTCTCACGGCGAGCGACTGCGATATCAGACGTTACTGCAAAAACAGAAAAGCCCCGTGCACTTCCGCGCGGGGCTGGGAGAGGAGCACTCAACCAATTTTCAGGCTGCTACGCGCCGACTCTGAATCGTATGCAACTGCTGCAGATATTTCTGTGCATTGCTTACGATCTTTCGTTGCGGCAGACTTTTCACCCACAACTCGTGAGGAATGCTTCGGCGCTCGCGACGTGAGCCGACTGCCCCGCGGTTGCGCAGACTGGTAGGATGTTTCTCAGCAGTCTGTTGCTGCCAGCCGCTGCCGGAGTTCACAGTGAAGGTCCCGATATAACCTCCGGCCAACAAATGCAGCGGAAGCTGAACCTTGTTCCCGCGGTCGAATTGGGTGGAACCCTCCGAGCGGAAACTTTCAAACCACGCCGGGTAAACGAAATCGGAAACCAGAATGTTATCGATCGAATAGCCGAAGCTGTCATCTTCGCACGCGTCACAGACCTCGTAGGCGTAGAGCATTCCTGCAGTGTTGCTGTTTTGCACGAATACTGTGAGATTGATATTGGGATCACCCAGCATCTCCAACAACTCGTGGCTGGCGGTTACGGTCCACGAAGTGCCGGCCTTCAGATCGCTGGTGGCAAATACCTTGCCGAGGGGTAGACCTTCGCTGGTGAGGTCGTGATAGCCGAGAGCGTTCGCCTGGTCAGAATCGTCGAGCAAAACGAGCCACCAGCTTCCGTTGGCTGGTTGCGTACCTTTAGGAACGATGGTAAGTTCTGCGTCCGTTCCCCAAATTGGGCGAAAGTCGTTGGTGACTTGTTTCTGGAGCGCGGCTACGACCGGCGTAACATCCGCGTCGGCCAGCACCGTGCTCTCGTTAATGACAGAGATTTGAATGGTGGGAGTCTGGGCGTGCGTGGTTTGTGGCATATTGACTTATCTCCTGGAAAACTTATTCGGAGAACGCGCAGCTTCAAGGTTGCGTGACTCTGTTGAGCAAAGCTTATACGCGTGTGAAGTGCGGGAGAATATCTCGCCAGCAAAAAATCGGTGCGAAATTCCAATTCGGAACCCAACTTTCCTGTTGTGGCACGATAAAATTTGATCTGTGATTTCCAACACTCTCCCCCGGCCGGTCGATATTAAAGAGGTAGTAACGCGAGCCGCCACCGATGCGGGATTCGAGCTTGCCGGCATCGCTCCGGTGCGGAATTCTCCGGAACTTGAGTATTTTCCTCTCTGGATTGCCGAGGGGCACGCGGGCGAGATGAAGTATCTCGAAGCGCGTGATGAACAGGGTCGGTTGAAGCGAGCGTCTCTAGCCAACTCTGCTCCGTGGGCGCGAAGCGTCGTAGTGTGCGCTATCAACTACAACACGGCGGAACCGTATTCCACTGACGCGCAAAATCATTCCGGCGAAAATCAACGACGCGGATGGATTTCCCGCTACGCCTGGGGTCAGAGCGACTATCACGATTCTGTTATGCCGCGTCTCCTGCGAGTCGAAGCTGCGCTGCGAAGTGCGGTCGCGAGCGACGACCTGCAGACTCGCTGTTACGTGGATACCGGTCCCATCGTCGAGCGCGTGGCCGCGAAGTATGCAGGCATCGGATGGATCGGAAAGAACACGTGCATCATTAATCAGAAGATCGGTTCGTGGTTATTTCTCGGCGTAATCCTGACCTCGCTTGATCTCACGCCGGGCTTGCCCGCGCCAGATCGTTGTGGCAGTTGCACACGCTGCACCGATGCCTGCCCGACCGATGCATTCATCGCGCCGTATCAGCTCGATTCCAACAAGTGCATCGCCTATCTCACGATCGAAAAGCGCGGCGCGATTTCTGAAGACCTTCGCTCCGGCATGGGACGGCATATTTTCGGCTGCGATATTTGCCAGGATGTGTGCCCATGGAACCGGAAAGCGCCGGCATCCGGCGCAGCCGAATTTCAACCCCGCGAAGAATTGGTGAATCCGGCGCTGGAATGGCTGGCAAATATAAGCGCCGAGGAATTCCGCCGCACCTTCAAGACCTCTCCGCTGCGGCGTGCGAAACGCGCCGGATTGCGCCGGAATGCCGTCATCGCCATGGGCAACAGTGGAGACCGCAACTTCCTTCCACAGCTTAAGAAGTTGGCAACGGACGATGACGAAGTAGTGGCCCAGAGCGCGGCATGGGCCATTCAAAAACTGGATTCACCAGATTAGCTTTTACGCAAAACATCATCTTCCGGGCGCATTTAGTATGGCTTATATGATGAACACTCCGCAAAGTCCGAGAAATAAAAGACATTGGCCCGGGCCAATGTTGCCAAACTGACTTCCGTAACTGGTCCCGCCGATTACCAGCAACTAAACTACTGAAACGGGGTTCTTATTAAGGGTTTCTCCGCAGGGAGAAGTATGCGTGGTCTAGCTCAAACACGGCGCTCGATCGGGCTATCGTTGATGATGGTCGTGCTCTCGGCGGCGATGGCAAACGCCTCGGCCACGCTCTTGCTCGAGCAGCCTTACGGCAAGCTGGGATTCTTTACAGCCACGGGGCACGCTGCTGTTTACCTCTCCGGAGTTTGCGCGGAGACTCCGATCTTACTTCGCCCTTGCGCGCCGGGAGAACTTGGTGCCGTGATCAGTCGCTATGACGGAATCGGCCACTACGATTGGGTGGCAATTCCACTGATTCCCTACCTGTATGCGGTCGATCAGACCGAAGACATCCCGCTGTTCGTAGATCCGAAGATGGTCAGTTTTCTGCGCGATCAGTATCGTCGCAAGCATCTTGAAGCGGTAGCACCCGATTCGGCGGAAGGCGCCACTCCGGGCGGAAATTGGTACGAACTGATAGGGTCGGCCTATGACCGGGCGGCGTACGCGTTTGAAATCGAAACCTCTGCGGCGCAAGACCAGGCTTTTATCCGCGCCTACAATGCGGCGCCAAACCGTTCTCACTTCCGCACCGTCTCTCACAACTGCGCCGATTTTGCGAAGGACGTAATCAACTTTTACTATCCGAAAGCTCTGCGCCGCAGCATCGTCGCCGATGTCGGCATCGCCACTCCCAAGCAGATGGCAAAGAGGATGGTTAAGCTTAGCACTCGCCATCCTCAGCTCGCATTCTCGCGTTATGTTATTCCGCAGGTCCCTGGCAGTGCTGCGCGCAGTACTGCGGTACACGGAGTGGTCGAGTCGTTTTTCAAATCAAAAAAATATATTGTTCCCAGCGCTGTAGCCAGTCCGGTCTTCGCGGGATGCGTGGCCGCTCTGTATGTAGGCACAAACGCAGATCACTTCGATCCGGCGAAGCAGGCGATGGTTTTTAACGCCGACCGAAAACTGGAACCTCCGGTTGGCGCGGAGGATCGGCGATCTTACCAGATTGAACTCAATCATTTGGTCGCAGCCGACATTGGCGAAGCTCCCGGCACTCGCGTCGAGAAGACTCTGGCACGGATGATGAACAATGCCGCTCCCGGCTTCGATTCGGAGGGGCGTCCAGTTCTGCGCATACGTGATGGAGACGAAGCAGTGACCGTGGGCGTGGCGCAGAGCAACCTCTTCGCGACTCAATCCCCTGGAAGAGTAGCCCAGCAGATTCTCGAGGCCAGGCTGCGGGAGGAACTACGTCGCGGGAACCCGCCTAGAGTTTCGGAAAGCGATGTGGAGCATGATTGGTCGCTGCTGGAAAAAGCTCGGAAGGTTCCCGACGATGAAGTCGCCTCAAGGTCTGCCCGACAATCGTCAACGGCCGTGCAATCGCGCTGGAGCCGCGCCGGTAACCGCCCGTAGTCGATCACGCCTCAATCAGAAAGCCCGCAGCTTCTCGAAGCAGTCCTATTGGTCCTGTTGTGGCTGCGGTTGATGCGGGGCTGGCATCACCGGCGGCGCGCCCGGCTGGTTGGCTTGTTGTTGCTGCATCAGCATTTGTCGCTGCTGCATCTCCTGCAACAATTGCTGCGGCGTCTTCACTCCCGGCTGGTCGGGGTTCGCCGCGGGTTGTTCCGCGTCCGCGGCACTCTGGTCCGCACTTTCGTCGATGTTTTCTTCCGCCGCTTCCGCTTGCGCATCCGCTGTCGGATTCGTAGCGGCAGGTGACGGGGTGCCATTTGCGGTCTGGCCAGGTTGGCCAGTTGGCGTGTCCGGTGTTTTGGCCACTAAAACCACCCGCACCAGTGCATTGGCATCTGCTGGCGATCCCAGCAAAATATAATTGAAGCGCGATCCATTCAGCAGCTCGGCCATCACTTCCCTGGCGGGCGCAGGCCCCAGACGCGTTACCACTCGCTCGTTGGCAGTTGCCGGAATTTCGATGTCAGCTGAAGTGTGCTTACGCACGCTGCGCAGAATATCTCCCAGCGTCGAATTCGGAGCGTTAATCGTCAGAAGTCCATTCTCATAGCTGACCTCGGGCGCAACCGCGGGGATTGCATCGAGTGGAACCTGGGGTACGGGTCCCTGTGTTCCCGAGGGCAAAGGAGGCGGAGCTGTCTTCTTCTTGCTGTGGGCGCGATGAGGGGCCGGGGTGGTTTGCGTGTCCGCGCCTCCCGCAACCGGTAGGCATAACGCCACTGCCAGCACAAATCCCGTCGTCTTTCCTTGGACACGCATGAGAACTCCTGATCTAAATCGCTTTGGCCGGAGGAACAGCAACGTTCTTAGAGCAATTCTAACATTGCTTTGCGCTTGCTGCTCCCCGGTAGCCACCGATTGCTCTACCAATCAGAACGTATTGACTTTATCCTCTTGCAGGGTGACCTTAAATTAGCGAGCGCGCGGGACCGTGCAATTTCCTGGGTCGCGCGGACCTACAATTTTCCTGGGGGAAAATCGAGTGGCTGACGCTGACGAGCCTGAAAAGGGTTATTTCACACGAAAGATGGTTTCTATGATTCGGAGCAGTTTGGTTCTTACATCCGTGGCTCTGACGCTGATGTACTGCGCGAGCACTGCCATCGCTGAAACCTGCACTACTGCGACTGATATGGAGCCAGCTACGCGCAGCGCACTGGTTTCCGCCGGCCAGCACTTTTTCGATCTCTTAGCCAAAGGCGATGCAGGTTCGCTCCGCCAGGCGGCAATTCCCAGCCTTGCCTCGGATTTTTCAGCCATCGATGCAACGGTGAAGGACAATCAAGCTGCCCTGGCTGGTGCGAAAGGCACCCCTCGCCCACCTTTCCTGCTCGAAGCCGAGGGCGTCGCGCCTATCGCTCGAGCTGAATTCTACTGCGGTGTTTTCGGCCGGAACGGCCAGACCGCCAACAGCGCCGCCTTCTATCTCAATAATTTACCTCCGGCAAAATATGCTGTCGTTATTCTCGACGTAACATCCTCGAAAGGACCATACTACGTCTCCTTCATTCTGCAGCAACTTGGCACCGACTGGAAGTTGGGAGGCCTCTACGTAAAGCCCTCGCAAGTCGCAGGACACGATAGCGACTGGTTTACCACTCACGCCCGTGAATTCAAAGCGAAGGGACAAACGCACAATGCCTGGCTTTATTACGTGGAAGCACGTTCTTTAATTTCGCCGCTGCCTTTCATGAGCACGTTGGTTACCGATAAGCTTTACGACGAATCGCAGAAAGCACAGCCCGCCGATCTGCCCGGGGATGGCAAGACTGTAGATCTCGCCTCCGGTACTACAACTTACAAACTGCTCGATCTATTTCCTGAAGTTGTGAACAACGAGTTGGATCTGATTGTTCGCTATCAGGTGCCTGACGCTTCCAATACGAATCAGGCCTACCAAAGCAACATGGCGGTGATGAAGGGACTGGTAACGAAGTATCCGGAACTGCGCGATGCCTTTACCTCGGTCGTGGCGCGCGCGGTCGACCCCAGTGGTCGCGACTACGGCACGATGCTGCCGATGAAGGACATCAAATAGGAGAAGCCAGTTCTCGGTTCTCAGTTCTCAGTTGCATAGCTTCTTCCAGCAGACATTCTTTTGGATCTTTGTCGTCGCGAAGACCTAAGAAGACCGGAGCGCGCAGCTTGGGGCCGCTGCCACCGCTAGCACCCTCAGTCCATTCCGCGTATTCGATCTCGGCCACCAGGTCGGGTTTTACCCAGAAGACTTTTCGTAGAGCTTCCACCTCGCCGTAAAACGGCTTCTGCTTGGCTTCGCGTTTCTGCAGCATTTTCCAGATTTCGTCGAGAGACTTCTGATTGAACCCACTGCCCGCCTGTCCCACGTGAATCAGCCTACCTTGCTCATCGTAGAGCCCTAGCACGATCGATCCGAAATGCGCGCGGCTGCCTTCGGGCTCCGTATATCCGCCAATCACGCACTCGGTTCGGTGCCGAATCTTGATCTTGAGCCAGTCGCTGCTGCGGCGCTCCTGGTATGGACACTCGCGCTTTTTGGCCAAAATTCCTTCCAGTCCTTTTTGCTTCGCGACCTCGAACAGCGCCTTCCCCTCTTTCTGGTAATGATCGGAGTAGCGCAGCGAATCGCCCGTCACCAGGATCGAAGCCAACTTCTTCTTTCGTTCTTCCAGTGGAACCTTGCGCCAATCGTAGCCGTCCAGATACAGCAGATCGAACGCATAGTAAAGCACCGGCACATCCGCATTGCTCACGCCTCGCCGTCCTCCAGGACGAAATCCGGTCCGCTGCTGCATGAGGCTGAACGAAGGCCTTCCCTGCTCATCGAGCGCAACAACTTCACCATCCAGAATTGCGCTCTTTGCTTTGACGAATTTCGGCAAATCCTTCAGCTCAGGATAACGCTGTGTGAGCTCGTTCTGATTTCGCGAGACCAGCCGCACCTTGCCATTTTCGATGAAGGCGACGGCTCGGTAACCGTCCCACTTAATTTCAAACAGCCAATCCGCTCCGTCAAAGGCCTCGGCAATCGAAGTGGCTAGCATGGGATGGATTTCGGTCGGCATCGGACGCTCGAGGGGAGTGGAAGAAGAAGCTTTTACCACAGAGGGCACAGAGGACACAGGGTAATTCTTTGGAACTAATTCAGTTTGTTTTACCCTGTGCTCCCCCGTCTCCCCGGTGTTTAATTCTTTTGTTTTTTTTTAGCAGTCGACTTCTTAGCGGAATTTTTCTTATCCAGCCTGGCCACTGCATCGGCCAGCCAGGCAGCTTTCAACTTGCCCCGTCCTGAAGCAGGTCTGCTTTTCCATTCTCTTGATCCCGAATCTCCAGCGATCTCAGCCAGGCTGCGCTTGCTCAGCACGGACTCGTCGTACTCCTCAATGTCGTAACCTTCGACAGAGTATTTGTCATGCTTCTTGATCAGCAGCCACTCGTTGCCCTTACTCCCAGGACGGCGCCCCTTCATCTTCACCAGCGCAAAGTCACCCTTCAACTTCTTGCCATTCAGGCGAAATTTCAAATCGCCTTTGGCCAGCATGGCGGCAGCTTCAGCTTCAGTTCCGGGAACATATTTTCCATCCACCGGAACCGGAGACAGAGGCTCCCACGTGCCCACGTCCCACACCATCACTGTGCCCGCGCCGTAATTATTTTCCGGAATGATCCCCTCGAAATCGAAATACGAAACTGGATGATCCTCCACCTGCATGGCCAGCCGCTTGTCCGCCGGATCGAGCGACGGCCCTTTGGGCACGGCCCAAGACTTCAGCACGCCCTCCATCTCCAGCCGAAAATCATAGTGCAGCCGCGTGGCATCATGCTTTTGCACCACGAAACGGTGACCGGCCTTGCTCTCCACTTTCGGGGGCGGCTCCGGCGTCTGCTCAAATTTCCGTTTACGCTTGTATTCTTCCAGTGCCATAAGGAAACCATTTAACCACCAAGGACACGAAGTTACACGAAGGAAATCGGCAAGTCTCTTCTTCGTGCAACTTCGTGTCCATCGTGGTTCATGATTTTTGACTTCACCAAGTAGAATCGTTGCACACATGCAACGCGAATTCCCCGAAGTCCCGCTGGTCGGCGTCGGAGCTATCATCATCGAAGACTCGCGCGTCGTCCTTGTAAAGCGGCTTCACCCTCCGCTGCAAGCCGAGTGGTCCATCCCCGGAGGGGTGCTCGAAGTCGGCGAAATGGTCCGCGACGCCGCCATCCGTGAGGCTCGCGAAGAAACCGGGCTTACCGTCGAACCCGGCGAGCTTCTCGGCGTCTTTGACCGCATCCTGCTGAATCCCGAGCAGCGCGTGCAATATCACTACGTTTTGATTGATTTTCTCTGCCGCCGGGTTGCGGGCGATCTCGCCGCCGCCAGCGACGCGGCGGAAGTCCGCTGGTTCACGCCGGAAGAATTGCCCTCGCTAAACCTTGCGCACGACACGTTAGAAGTAATTCAAAAAGGATTTACAGCCCTTCGAGCAGCTTGATAGACGTTTACTTGGTTTCCTGCAGCAGCACCACATCCGACTCCGAATGGCTGCGCAGTATTCCTAGCGTCTTTCCATCCGGCGACCAATGAAATGAATCGATCTTCTCGGAGGTAAAGTTCGTGATCTGATGGCCGGGCGAGCCATCGAGCGGCTGGATCCAAATATTATCCACACCGTTTTCGTGAACGGGATAAGCCACTCCTTTGCCATCCGGAGTAAATGCCAGGCCGCCTCCGGCCACGCGCGGGTCTGCGTTCAGCAAACGGGGCGCCGAAGACCCCAAGTCAAGCAGAGCCAGCTTTTCGTGTCCGCGCTGCGTGGCCGCATCAACAATTTCGAGGATATAGCCGAGAACTTTGCCATCGGAAGAAATGCCCATGCCACCGGAAGGAAAACTATTCGGTAGAACGCTTCCGGGAACTACTTCAGATTTTCCGGAGCCATCCAGCGGAACGCGCCAAACCTGACTCGCCTCTCGATGAAAGTAGTACACCCATTTTCCGTCGGGCGAGCAGACGCTGGCAACGTCAAGCTTTCCATCGCTTACCTTTACGGGATTCGAACCATCGCTGTTGGCGCGCCAGATCGAGGCTGTAGGCGTTCCGCCGTGAAAGCTCCATGAAAAAACCAGGTGGTCACTGCCACAAGCGGAAAAATCGAATATGCCAGACTTCGGATCGCTAATGAGTTGCGTTGGATTCTTGCCGTCCGCTCCCATACGCAGCATCCGGGAATCATCGCCAACCAGCAGCGTTCCATCCGCGCTCCAATTGAACCCGGTCACCTCCGGTCCTTGCGAAACCACTGGTCTTAGGTCCGCATCCTGACTGCCTGCACCAGGAAGAAGGTACAAATTCTCGGTGGTTTTCACTTGGACTGAGGCCAATGTCTTACCATCGGCCGAGAGCGTCAGAGTCGCATAACGATTGGTGTCGCGGGTAATGGGCTGAAGCGGCCCTCCGGAATCGGGAATGAATCCGATCTGCGCCCGCGAAAACGTCGGGCCCGCTTGCTGATAGATGGCGAGAATTCCTCGGCCATCCGGCAGCCATTTTGATTCCGATACGAATTTTTCCTTGAAGGTAGCGAATCGTTCCGCTTTTTTGGTCTCAATGTTGAACAAATCGATTCCACTCAAAGCCTGATCGGGCTGAGGCAATATTAGAGCGAGCTGTTTGCCATCAGGAGACCAGGTCGAAAAACGCGGGATCTCGCCCGCTGAGCCAATCTGTAGGATCTTCTCATCATTACCGCTAAGGTCCGCAGTCAGCAATCGATACTTGCCGAGCTCCGGGTCATTCGCGCGTGCATATGCCATGCGAGTGCCGTCGGGGGAAAACCCGACGTCGCTGTCGATATCGCGCACCACGGTCTGCGGAGTTCCGCCCAGCACCGGCGCACGGTACAAGTTGAAATCGCTATTCACGGCATTTTGGGCTTTGCGGAAATAGATGTAGTTTCCGTCCGGTGAAAACGCAAGGCTCCGGTAGGTCGAGGCCGAAGGCGGAACGACCTGTGTATCGCTGGCGGTGGGCACGTTGCGCAGCCACAAACTCTGCAATCCGTTGTCGTTCAGAACACTGAGCACATATTTGCCATCAGGCGATATTGCGGCGAGTGCCGCTTTGCCGGAATTCGTCACCTGCGTGACCGCGAAGTTTTGAAAGGGCGCGGCCGCCGGACGGTGGAATATCGCGTAGACGCCATAACTCGCGGCCACAAGCACTACCAGCAGCGCAATCCCGATTGCACCGGTTCCCCACTTATGCTGTTTCGCGGCGGCGGCGACTGCGGAACTGCCGGAGCGCGTTGTGGCTACGCCGCTCCCTGAAATCGGCGTTGTTCCGGTAGCTATGGCGGCGGAATTCAATGCGGAGTGCGCCGCGCCGTAGCTCCCGACAGCAGCCACTTCAGGCGCCGCGCGTCTGCCGGATTCGGTATCGCGCTTCAACCGTTGTAAGTCGGAGCGCAAATCAGAGGCATGCTGGTAGCGCAGACCGGGATCTTTTTCCAAAGACTTGTTGATGATGCGTTCCAGCTCGGCGGGAATTTGAGGATTCAGCCGCAGCGGCGGAATCGGCGAACGATTCAGAATCCCATCGAAAATCTCAGCCGAGGTTCCTCCGGAAAATGCTTGCCGTCCCGTCGCCATTTCATAAAGCACCATGCCAAAGGAAAAAACATCGGTACGCGCATCCAGTTCGCGTCCGCGGGCCTGCTCCGGCGACATGTAAGCCACGGTTCCGAGCGCTGTTCCCGGACTGGTGAGATTCATCTCTCCTTCTGTGGCTGCCACGCCGGTAAGGGTCTCGCCGGTGCCGCGGGAAATAACTTTCGCCAGTCCGAAATCGAGCACCTTGGCCTGCCCGCGTTCGGTCACGAAAATATTTGCAGGCTTGATGTCGCGATGGATGATGCCTTCGGACTGCGCCGCATCCAGCGCATCGGCTACTTCGATTCCGATACTCAGAATCATTTCCAGCGACAGCGGAACGTTGCCGATGCGGTGCTTGAGGGTAACGCCCTTCAGCAACTCCATTGCGATGAAGGGATGTCCATCGGCTTCATCGATGTCGTGAATTGTGCAGATATTAGGGTGATTCAGGGCGGAGGCTGCCTGCGCCTCGCGGCGGAACCGCTCGAGCACCGCCTCATCACGGGCAATGCCTTCGGGCAAAAACTTCAGGGCGACAAAGCGGCGAAGCTTCGTATCCTCGGCCCGAAACACAACGCCCATGCCCCCGCCGCCCAGCTTTTCCAAAACCCGGTAGTGGGAAATGGTGCGGCCGATCGGAAACGATTCATCCGTCATGTGTTGCGAATCTTAGTTCCCGTTTTGCAATCGCGTCAACTAGCGGCGAGTATCTTTATTTAGGTGTAAGGACCCTACTCCCCTTTATCTGCCCATTCCGCGTCACACGCGTGACACCGCCAGCCCGGCCGCTGCACTGGAATCGGCATGTGGAGAAATGCACTCATGAAGGAAATGGGACGGTCCAACTCCTGGAAGTTCACATCTAGCGACTGGCACTGCGGACATCGCGGCTGTTCATAAAGACCGATACCCTGCACGTAAATTCCTTCGAGAATCGGCTCATCCAGAAGCTTCTGTGCGTTGGCTGCATCCGGTGCGCGCACTTTGAGTTTGATCCCGCCGATGAAGTTTGAAATGAACCAGTCCAGCCGCACCAGGTTTTCGTCGGCCAGAAAACATTCGATGCCCATCGACTCGAGACTTCCCTTCGCCAACAACGCCTCCGGCAAATCGCGAAACTGCCGGATGGTCACGAGCTCGCGCACTTCCATTTCCTGCCGCGGCTCCGGCGCAAGCTCGTCGGAACACTCCAGATGCCGACGGTCCATCTCATCTTCCAGCGCGTCCCAAGCCAGCTCGGTCAGCGACTCCGCGTTGCGCGCCAGCCGCTGCAGTTCACCATCGGTCATGCCGGCATAGTTCGCCGCCAGCCGTCGACGCTCGTGCTGATCGTCAAGATAAGATTCGTCACGATAGAACACGTGGCCAGCATACTAAGACTTCGCCCAATAGGCCAATTGGCCAAAGGCGCAGCTGGATTGGGGGTGATAAGTTCCCGCTAAGGAGTTGTTTCTGAACATTCCGAACGAGAGCTCGAGTGTTTGCGGACGATCATCAGCCCTACCAGCACGGCACTGACCAGCATGACAACCCTTAAATACACACCCGCGTGAAATGCCTGGTCTCCTGCGGCGGTGCGAAGAAGGCCTGACCCCGCGCTGGCCGTGCAAAATCCAAAATAAAATCTCTCCATCCATCCGCGGGAAATAATGAAGAGCCAGAAGAGGATAGCGGAAACGATGGAGAAGATTCCGCAGAGGATCCAGGTGCTGGGACGCACCGTGGACGCAGTCCAGATGCCAGCGGAGAGGTTGGCCGCAACCATCTGCCGCACCGCAATCAAAAGGAATACCACGGAATGTACCAGCGCCACGACCGAGCGCTTGCAGTTAGTGAGGATGGAAAATCCGCCCATACGAACTTACCGTAGCGAAATTCGCTTGCCCGACGCAGTGATGTAGATCACCTTGGAGAAAAACGCCTGACCAACAATTTCGAAGGAAGCGCAGAGATTGCTACAGGAAGAACAGTGGAGCCGACGAGCGGACTTGAACCGCTGACCTGCCGATTACGAATCGGCTGCTCTACCAACTGAGCTACGTCGGCCTCTCGGTGGACGCTCACAGTTTATCAAATCATCGGCGAAACAAAGGCAGAAGTCTCAATCCTGGGTTCTCGAAAAGAAAAAGTAGAACATGGTGCCCAGTGCTGCGGCCATCATGCGGCGCGGGACGCGACTAGGGCTTCGTACTGCTGTTGCGCTGCACCCGGCAATAGAACCCACATGGTGTACACGCCCACGGCCGTGCCGAACGGAATATTGAACAGCGAGATAAATCCCATAACCAGCGCCAGAACCCGGGCCCACGGCTCGCGCTGCAACAGACCCCAGCCAGTAATGAATCCCGCTGCCGCTTTAACCAGCACAAAGAAAGAAATTGCGCTCAGGAATACGTGCAGGAATCTAATCGGTGTTTCCGGAGGCGCGCCCATTTCGTGTAAGTGGGGAAATAAAGTATTCGCGACAATGAAAAGAACCACCGCGCCGATGGTAGTCAAAGCTGAAACGGCCAGCCAAAGGATGCCAAGGAGATGAACGTGCTCCTGCACGCGGCTTCGCCGAGGTTGAAACGCCGCCACCGGCCCAACCACCTGCTTGCCACAACGGCTGCAAAAGGCTTGCCCAGCTTGAACAGCAGTGCCGCATCCGTCGCAGAACATGATTGCCTCCGTTGCCCAAACAAAACTCAACACTGAACAACAAGATACGTAGATTTAGAAAAAAGAGTTCCCTCGAGTCGCGGTTGAGGTTCTCCGAGTCGAGTTGCGGCGGAAATTTCGCGAGATCGATCACCGCAAAAACGAAAAGGCCGCCCGGCAACAGGGCGACCTCTTCTTTTTCAAGGGAGAATAGTTCCAACAGAGGCTTGAAAATTCCGTCGAAACTTTCTGCCAAAATCTTATGGGCCGAAAAAGCAGGGTGTCAAGCAATTTTTCGCAAATAAATGTCTTTACTTTCAACAACTTACACAAGCGGTCAATAGATGGGTGAAATGTTTCAAAATGAGACTGCAAACCGCGAAAACGCCCGTAAACCGATAATCCTGAGAGAGTTAAGAACCATTCAGGGCGTCAGACGGATTATTAGGGCGCGTGGAAGACGTCTGCACAGCCGGTTCACTCAGGTCTAACGAGATGAATTCGGTTTGATCGGCGCGACCGAAAACCCGACCGGGAAAATAGCGCCGCAACAATACACGAGCGCCGCCAAATGCAACTCCGGCGGCTAAAGAGATCGCGCCTACGATGATGCACAGAAGAATAATATTGACCAGTAAGTTGGCAATGTTATTTTTCTTGTCGAAGTAGGTGTTCTCATTCCAGGTAACGCTGGCGTCGTAATTCACGGCGCCCAAAAGCGTCTGTGCTTCGCTCTGTGAAAGCGGTCCAGCAGCGATCGCCACGATTGGTCCAGTGCGCTTATCAAAAAATGGACCGATACTTTCCACGGACTCCACTCCTGCCTGTGGCTGTGCGGCGTGATTCGCGGCGTCGATGCGACGCAAATGCTCAGCCGCCAAGGCCGGCGTCGGATACTCGATCAGCATCAGCGTAGCCTCTCCGCTTCCAACAGAGTATTGTCCAAGGACTACTTCAGGATTGGTGCTGAAATCGATGAGATTGGCGGGAATTGGAGACGTGATCGCACTCAGGCCCAGAGGTCCCTCGGCGTATTTCTCCGTATTCGCCTGGTATCCGTGATGCGGCATGAAGGCGAGAATGGGCGGCAGGTTCCCGGCATTCCCTCCTGGACGTGGAAGTGCGCCCGCCAGTTCACGCAAGCTCGCTGCCGACATGACCGATAACTCGTTGAACACCGCATCCACTACTACGTGCCCGCGATAAAACAGCACCCGCCGGTCAGCCGATGCGCCCTGATCTCCAATCTCCTCCCGCGCCATGCCCGACTGCAGGTAGGACGTATAGGCGCCGAAAGCGCCGCTGGCATCGGCAAAACGCGCTGCCCGGACCTTCAGGGTGCGGCCATCGTCGCTTTTGTAAGTAGCGGATTCGAAGTCCCTGAACCCAAATTCCTTAAGGAGCGCAGCGTTGGTGGGATCGGCGACGGCGGCATCTTTGCTGGCTTGAGCCACGCCCTGTATTTGCCACCCGCCAAACTGTTTGGGAAGAATCGGAGGCACAGTCGAATCGCTGGCTGCGGCGAACACCGCACTCACGAAAAGTACAACAAAGGCGAATATCGCTACGGACTTGAAAAGACGCATGAAGACACCGCGAGGCACAGAATTCCTTCTTTAATTAGACCACACAGGACGGTAAAAAGTTTCCGGATGCCGATTCGTCGGGACAAACTATCGCCAAGATAGCTGAGATGGACGTCATCGAGGAATAGGGAAACGCCAAGCGAAATCTACTGACCGCCAGCCTTATCCATTTTGCTGGCCACTTTCACACCGCTCAGCCCGTTCACATATTTGGCAATGCCGCGGTAGAGCGACTCGGCGATGCGCTCGCGGTATTCGCTGGTGGCGAGGCGATGCTCGTCGGTAGGATTGCTCACGAAAGAAATCTCGGCCAGAATCGATGGCATGTTCGCGCCGATCAGCACGATGAAGGGAGCTTTCTTCACTCCGCGGTCGCGGATCGCCGGGCTCTTCATCGCCAATCCGCTATGCAGCGACGCCTGCACATCTCCGGCAAATTCCCGCGACTCCTCGATCTTTTCCTTCAGAGCGATCTTCTTCACCAAATCCTGCAGTTCGTAGATGGATTTTTCCGAAACCGCATTTTCCCGCGCCGCCACCTCCAGCGCCTCCGGTGAAGAAGTGAAATTCAGATAATACGTCTCAACTCCGCGCGCCGCGGAATCGTGGCTCGAGTTCGCATGGATCGAGACGAACAGATCGGCCCGCGCCTGATTAGCAATTGCTGTACGAGTTTCCAGCGGAATGAAGGTATCGTCCTTGCGCGTATAAACCACTTCGGCGCCCAAGCGCGTCTCGAGCAACTTCCCTAAACGCCGGCTTACTTCGAGGACGAGATTTTTTTCTTCCAGACCATTCGGACCGATGGTTCCGGTATCGTGTCCTCCGTGTCCGGGATCGATCACGATCTTGCCGATTTTCAGCCCGAGCGCACGAATCAGAGAACGGTCGCCGGTCGCCGTCGGCTGCGCTTCGCGCATATCAGAATGAGTGGCTCTTCGCGCCCGGCTCGAAGCCAGCGTGTGCCTGGACCTAGCCTGCGGCTCAGTTCGCTCATCGGCTTCAGCCTGGGCGAGGCCGGAATTCAAAGCTTCTGTTTCGTCGGAGAGATCGTTATCCACAATCTTCTTCGGGACCCCGGAATTACGCGCCGAGAGTAAGTTTTTGCTGCTGGCCGGAATGCTCCGCTTGGCTGGCGCGGGCTCCGATAGTTCGGCATTCTCGTCCTCGTCATCCGCGTCAACTACTTTCTTTACTACGGCGGTGGGCGCTTTCGTACTTCCAATCCCGAGCTCGCGCCGGCTTCCGATCTGGGTTGTTTTTGCTTCGGGTTCTGTATCAACCGGGGTCGCCGGCTCGGATGCAGCCAAGGCATCCGGTTTAGGTTCCGTGGAACTCGAATCGGCATCGCTTCCAACCGCAGCGGCCCCACCCGGCGAATTCTGAGTCATCAAACTCTCCGCCGCTTCTCTTCGCTGCCGGCCGTTCCAGTTCTTGCCGTGAATGTCGATAATCAGGCGATAGGGATTCGGCAACAGGAAAGCGTCGTAATCGGAAAGCTTGTCGACTTCGAGCACCACCCGAGTACGTCCGGGGGCAAACTGCGCTACTCGAACCTTCTTCAGAAACCCATCGTCCACATCAAAGCTCTTGCCCACTAAGGTGGAAGCCAGCTTTGTCCCATTTAGATCGAAGAAAATGCGCGCCGGAGTCGCGATTCTTTGCGAGGAAAACTTGACATCTCCTTCCACATCGATGGCGATGCGGGTGTAGTCGGGCGTGGACCAATGCCGGATGCCGGTAACTCTAGGCAGACGGCCGGAATGCGACTGCGTCGGATCGTCCCTTGTCGCCACTACTCTTGTCGACGCCAACGGCGAGGCTGAATTCCTGTTGGCGCGCGATACCCCTTCATCGTCGTTCTTCGCGTCCGCTAGCGGCCGCGCCGTTTCTTCGGCTGGACGCGTCTGCGCATTATTCTCGGCCAACGCTTGTTGATCGATCTCCAAAATGGCCTGACGAGCGTCGTCCGCCAGCCGGTTGTGAGGGTAGTGACGCAGAAACTCCTCGAAGGAAGCGCGCGCCGCTTTGGAATCGTTGAGATCGTCCTTATAGATTTCCGCTACCGTGAACAAGCCGTCGGCGCGATACTTGCTGCCCGGGTATTCCCGGCGCAAGAACTTATACTCCACGATGGCCTTATTCAGGAAGCTGTCATCTTCGAAGCGCCGTCCCATTTCCACCAGCGTTTCGGCTACGGCAACGACGCTGGGATCGGCCTTCGGGGAACTGGGCGCACCCAGATAAACCAGCCGGTAAGCATTCAACACCCGCTGATAATCCCTGCGAGTCCGGTCAAGCGGAGGCCGTCCGTTTAGTGCCTCGCGCATGCGCTCGGCGGCGGCGAAGTGCTCCCGCGCCCAGGCATCGGAATGGTGCGCGCGAGCGTGCGCCGGCTGTGCGGCCAACAAGGCCAGCACCAGCAATGCTCCCCACAGACCACGCTCCCGCGATGAGCTTTTTAAAATCACCAGCCCGCGCTTTCGTTTCTGCTCGATGAACCGGTTCGTTGAACTAATTCCCGGGGTGCCTGAGAGACAACGACAGATAAAAAGATAAATAACAGATGCCGCAAACTTATTCGGTGTTGCTGACATAAAGCACGCCGCGCGCATCTCGTTGAACGCGAACGGGATCGTGCGAAACTTCATTCGGGCTGGAAGCAGAGCCGCCATAGTAAAGGTTGGTAATCCGCCGGACATAGTTCTGGGTTTCCGCGTAGTGGGGCACGCCTGAGCTGCGCGCCACCGCTCCCGCACCCGCGTTATAGGCGGCCAGGGTCAGTTTGATGTCGCCGCCATAACTTTCGAGCAACTGCTTTAAATGACGAACCCCGGCATCGACATTTTGTTCCGGATCAAACGGATTATTTACCTTCAATTGCCTCGCGGTAGAAGGCATCAGTTGCATCAGCCCCATCGCGCCTTTGCGTGACACCGCGTTGGGATTGAAGTTCGATTCCACTTTCACCACCGCTCGCACCAGGTTCGGGTCCACATTATGCCGGGCGGCGGCTTCCTCAATGGCGCTATCAATATCAGCCGCAGTGGTGAGCGTGCCGCGGAAATTGGCAGCTATAATTTTCGCATTGGCCGATTGATTCGACTCTCGCCCAACATATTGACTCACTTCGGCAGCCGCCGATCGCGCCGCGCGCATCACCGCGGCATTCGCCGCAGGCACCGGCTTCCAGCGATTTTCCTTGGAACTCCAATACATCAGCATCCGTCGCGGCGCTTCTGGCTCCGGGGCGCGCCGAGTCCTGCTTGTGGGAGCAGAATCGTTCACATAGATCGTGCGGCCATGATCATCGGTTGCGGTGATCTTTTGGGGACCTCCGTCACCGTCCTCGGCGCGGAGTTGTGGTGCAAGAAGAAAGGCGGTCGCGGCTACGGTGCTTGCCATCAGTGCGATTTGCAGGCGCTTTCGCATTACCGGGCTTCTATGCTCCTCAATCTGGCGAAGACAAACTTCACCCTCGCATATTGCTACCCGGAACCTGACGGAGAATTCTTAAACCAGAGTAAGTCGATTATAGGCGCGCCGGAAAGGCCGGGCAATCACTCTAAAGGGAGTCGAACCACTGAAGTAATCTCGGTAAGTATCTGAAAAAGAAGAAGGTTTAACATTGGTAATTAGAAACCGCTCAGGCCGTCTTCTCCAAAGCCAGCGCCAGGGCGTCGAGCGACAAGGATCGCAGCAGATTGCGCCGCATGCCGCGTTCCACTTCGGCGAGCCGGTCGGCGGCGGCGGTGATCCATTCAAAATCACCGGCTTCCGAAAGCTTTGTAAGCTGGTTCTGAATATCGGTGTTATGAACCAGTTCAGGCGTGCCGGAACTCAGAAACATCAAATCGCGCAGGAGCGAATATAACGTGCGCAGAAGATTTTCTGTTTTCTCCCGCCCTTCAGCGCCCGCTCGATAAGTTTCCGTGACCTTAAACAGTGCGCTGTGTTCGCCTCCCAGCAGGGCGGAGTTAAGAATCGTCAGCGCGTCGGCTCGCGCAGTTACGTAGCTCTCAAGATCGAAGCTGCGAGCCCGGCCGACCGCGCCCTCGCACAGCCTCGCCACCAGAGCCCGCTGCGCAGGTTTCCACTCCGGACGATGTTTTTCCAGATAGCGCTCCACTTCTTCCATCGGCAAGGCAGTCAATGGAAAGACCATTGATCGCGAGCGGATTGTCGGAAGCAGTTCGCCAGGATTTTCCGAGAGCAGGAAAATCGTCGCGAAGTCGGGTGGCTCTTCCAGAACTTTCAGCAGCGAATTCGCCGCCTCCTTCATGAATGCCGAATCGGTGAAAATATAAACCCGCTCCCGCGCTTCCGAAGGACGGTAATAAATGGTCTCAATCACCCGCCGCACCTGGTCTACCTTGATCATCATCTGTGGAGGGTCGGGAGGAATGATGAGAACGTCGGGATGAGTCTGCACGAAAAGCCGCGTATCTTTCTTATCTCCCTCCCGCAGACCTTCGCGCGTCTCCACCGCTTCGGCGAAACGCGCATCGAGATCGGCAGCCTGCGCGATCCGGCGGCAGTTCGTGCATTGTCCGCAGAAATCGGGCAGGCCATTCGTCTCAGTGGGCGCGAGGCAATTCAAAGCCTGCGCTAGCATCAACGCCAGCCTGTACTTGCCCGATCCGCGCGGGCCGGAAAGAATCACCGCATGCGGAAAACGTTCCCGCGCCAGCATATCGCGCAAGCGATGAACAGTTTCGGCGTTGCCATGAAAATCAGAGAAGCTCATTGCATGTCCAAATCAAAATCTAAACCACACGAAATTCTCAGGCCGTTGCCCGCACAGCTGTGAGTTTAAGTTTGTTCGTCACAATGTCTACGATTTTCGTATGCGTTTCCGTAGGCGTCCCGCTCGCATCCACCACCACGATGCGTCCCGGTTCCCTGGCCGCAATCGCCATATACCCTTCGCGCACGCGGGCAAAGAATGCTCGATTCTCCTGTTCGAAGCGGTTCTCGTCGGCGTGTTTGCCGGAGCTGTTGTGCGTGCGGTCGGCGGCAATCTGGTTCCGATTCCGCGCGCGCCCCACGCTCTTCGCCGGATCGGAATCGAGCAGAATGGTCAGATCCGGCTGCAAATCTCCACACAGAATGCGATGCAACTCGAGCACTGCCTTACATCCCAGCTTGCGTCCGCCGCCCTGGTACGCTTCCGTAGAATCGGTAAAGCGGTCGCACAACACAATCTGCCCGCGATCGAGCGCGGGCTGGATCACCTCCACAATATGCTGCGCGCGCGAAGCAAACATTAGAGCCATTTCAGCCATCGGCGACAATCCCTCTGTTTTCGAGTCGAGCAACACGCGCCGGATTTTCTCACCCGTCGCCGTTCCTCCCGGCTCACGCGTTTCCATAACCTTGTGTCCGGCGGCACGCAGCTTCTCCGCCAGCTTACGCATCTGCGTGCTCTTCCCGGTTCCGTCCAGACCTTCGAAGGTAATAAATTTCCCGCGCCGTGACATCGTCGAATGATAGCAGCGCTGGTGCATCCCTGTACCGCAGCTCGCTCCGGCTGCTAAAATCTAAAATTCTGCGATGCTGTGTCGTTCGTTTCGTCTGTTTCATCGAGACCATGGGGGCCCGACAAAAATGAAACTCTCCAGATTCCTGGGAGTGATTTCCGTTCTTTTTCTCTGTGCTCTTTCCGCTTTTTCCGCCACGCCGACAACCGTAACCATCTTTGTTGATGCCACATCGGCTCCGCGCAAAATCTTCCACGCGAAACTGAAGATTCCCGCTCGCGCCGGAGACCTGACGCTTTACTATCCGAAATGGATTCCCGGCGAACACGCACCCGATGGCCCGGTCGTCGATCTCGCGGGCCTCAAATTTTTCGCCGGTGGCAAAACCCTGAAGTGGCGACGCGATCTGCTCGATGGCTTTACGATCCACGTCGAAGTTCCCGCCGGAGAAAACGAAGTAAATGCTGAACTGGATTTCCTTTCACCTGCAACTTTTGAGGGCGGTTTCTCCGCTGGTTC
This sequence comes from uncultured Acidobacteriaceae bacterium, assembly GCA_963836305.1. GTDB lineage: Bacteria > Acidobacteriota > Terriglobia > Terriglobales > Acidobacteriaceae > Sulfotelmatobacter. The sequence goes on from CAWIJP010000020.1 coordinate 252,174, forward strand.
TTCCGCCACCGACAAGATGGCGGTTATCAGCTGGAATCAAGTCCTTCTCTACCCCAAAGGCTGGAAGGCCGACGAACTCACTTACATCGCCAGCTTGAAACTTCCCGCCGACTGGAAGTACGGCACCGCTCTGCCCATCGCATCCACTAGCGTCGACAACGGCGAAACGCAAATCTCGTTCAAACCTGCGCCTTTGAACACGCTGGTTGATTCGCCGGTAATCACCGGCGAATTTCTCAAAGTCGTTAAACTCGCCGACGATCCTCCCACTGAGATGGACGTTGCCGCCGACAGCGCCGCCGCCCTCGAACCTCCGCCAGAAGTCTGGGACCACTACAAGAATCTGGTCGTGCAGGCCAACAAGCTTTTCGGCGCTCATCACTATCGCGACTACCATTTTCTTTTCAGTCTCAGCGATCATGTCGCGCACTTCGGCCTGGAGCATCACGAGTCCGATGACAGCCGGGTTGGCGAGCGCGGACTCGTAGACGAGACAGCCCGCAAGCTGGAAGCCAGCCTGCTCCCTCACGAATATGTTCATTCGTGGAACGGAAAATATCGCCGCCCCGCTGACTTAACCACGCCGGATTACGAACAGCCCATGCAGGACGATCTACTCTGGGTATATGAGGGACTAACAAATTATCTCGGCACCGTGCTGACCGCGCGCAGTGGATTGCTCACGCCCGAGCAGGCGCGCGACGATCTGTCTCTGACCGCCGCCGGGCTGGATCACACACCCGGCCGCACCTGGCGTAACCTGCAAGACACTGCCGATGCAGCTCCGCAACTTTATTTCGCCCCCGAGGCCTGGCACTCCTGGCGTCGCGGAGTTGATTTTTATGACGAAGGAACTCTGGACTGGCTCTGGGCCGACGTCATCATCCGCCAGCAGAGTAAAGGCACGAAATCGCTGGATGATTTCTGCCATCTCTTCCATGGACCGCCAAGCACCGGGCCAATGGTGAAGACTTATACCTTCGACGACGTGGTGAACGCTCTGAATCAGGTTGTACCTTACGACTGGCGCGGCTTCTGGATGGAGCGCCTCACCAATCACGGCCCAGGCGCACCATTAGGTGGAGTCGAAGGCAGCGGGTGGAAAGTGGTTTACGATGACACGCAATCGGAGCTGCTGCGGGGCGCGGAAACCGATGGCCACATCGCGACTGGAGCATATTCGATTGGCCTCGACCTTCGCGAAGACGGAGTTATCGTCGACACTATCGAAGGCATGCCCGCTGCGGTCGCTGGAATCGGTCCCGGCATGAAACTCATCGCCGTCAATAGCCGCCAGTACACTCCCGAAGTTCTGCGCGACGCGCTGAAAGCCGGCAAGAGCGGTACTGCACCCCTCGAACTTCTGATCGAGAACACCGACTACTACAAGACTTACAAAATCGATTACCACGGCGGTGAACGTTATCCGCATCTCGTACGCGATGATTCGAAACCCGACTTGCTGACGGAGATTTATAAACCCAAATAGCCTTCTGTAAGAGGGGAGCAAACAGATATGGACTCCGCCTGCGGAGATGCGCCTCAGCGCTCTCCGCGGAAGTTCTCAGCGCACTCTGCGTTTCAAGCTATTTCCAGCCCGCATCGGCGAAGACCGCGAGAAAAACGGCGGCACAGAAAATCAAAAGTCCGGCTGCTAGGAATGTTGGTTCTCTTGCTTTGCACGAGCCGCCAGGTTCGTTCCCAGACCTCCATCCTGGGCTTCACCCCTTCCTCCGCAACTCGCGAAAAGCAGATCGAGACAAAATTCAAAGCAATCCCCTCCCCCGACGAAGAACGCCGTCAACATCATCTTTTCACCGCCGAGCCGCATGTTGCCGGCTCCCCGCGTAACAACGAACTGGCTCGCTACATCGCTGATCAGTGGCGGCAGGAAGGCCTCGATGACGTCGTCATCCGCCGTTACGACGTCTACGGAAGCAATCCAAAATTCACTTCGCTCGAAATGGTTGCACCCATTCACTACCGTGCGTTGCTGCGGGAAATGCCCGTTCCCGGCGATCCTGACTTAAAAAACAAAAGCATCAGTTCGGCGTGGAGCGGCATGTCCGCCTCCGGAGAAGTCACCGCTCCGCTCGTCTATGCCCACAGCGGCAATCCCGAAGATTACGATCTTCTGCGCAAGCAAGGTATCGACGTTAAAGGTAAAGTCGTTCTCGTCCGTTATTCCAATCCTTACAGCTATCGCGGGTTCAAAGCGCTCACCGCGCAGCGCGAAGGTGCGGCTGCCATTCTCATCTATAGCGATCCTGCCGAAGACGGATTCAAGAAAGGCAAAGTCGTTCCCAACGGTCCATGGGGTCCCGAATATCACATTCAACGCGGATCTATCACCTACGATTTCATGGTGCCCGGCGATCCACTCACTCCCGGATGGGCATCGATTCCCGGCGCCAAACGCATTCCCGTCGAGCAGGCAGTTTCGATTCCGAAAATTATGGCGCTGCCTCTTTCCTGGCACGATGCCAAGCCGCTGCTCGCCCAAATGGACGGCCCCGTCGCACCCACTGATTGGCAAGGACAAGACTGGCAAGGTGGATTGCCTCTCAAATACCACCTCGGCGGTAAGCGCGTGCGCGTACACCTAAAAATCGTGATGGACAATTCCACGCAGCCTTACTACGTGGTCGAGGGCCGCATTCGCGGCGCAGAGTTACCCGACGAATGGATCGTCCTCGGCAATCACCGCGACGCATGGGTCTTCGGTGGGGTCGATCCCTCGAGCGGCACCGCGTCCATGATGGAACTCACGCGCTCGCTGGGGAAGCTAGCCAAAGAAGGAATCCGGCCGCGACGCACGATTGTCGTCTGCAGTTGGGACGGCGAAGAAATGGGCCTCACCGGTTCGACCGAGTGGGGAGAGCAGTTCGCCGACGAACTGCGCAAGAAGGCCGTCGCCTACATCAACGTCGATTCCTCTACTTCCGGACCGAACTTCCACGGACAGGCAGTAGCCTCGCTCGCGCCCATGCTGGTCGAAACCGCGCACACGCTACAGGACCCCTCGGGTAAAAGCCTGTACGAAGCGTGGAAAGAATCATCGGCGCGGGAGCGCCACGAAGCCAAACAAACTGAAGATGTCACGGACTCAAACCTCGCCGATACTCGTATCGGCAGCGGCTCCGACCACACCGTGTTCTTGAATTTCGTCGGCATGCCGGTCCTCGGCCTGCAGTTCGACGGTCCTTACGGCGTCTACCATTCGGCCTATGACGATTTTTTCTGGATGAACCACTTTGGCGATCCCGGCTACCGCTATCACACTCTCATGACACAGCTGTGGGGAGTTCTCGCGCTCCGCCTCGCCAATGCCGACCTGCTTCCCTTCGACTTTGCCAGCTATGCCGACAACATCCGCCAGTTCGTGAATGAATTAGGTAAAGACAAAACTGTCATCCTGAGCGAAGCTGCTGTTCCGCGAAGCGGAGCGGCAGCGCAGTCGAAGGATCTCTCCCCTTCCAGCGTCGTTGCTCACATCGACTTAAGCGGTGTCAGCAATGCCATCGACGAGTTCGAAGCCGCCGGTAAGCGCCTCGATGACTCCGCAGCTCATGCCCTCGCCTCCGGCGCAATCGATCCCAAACTCGCCGCCAGCATCAATCATGGCGTCATGCAAGTCGAACGCAACTGGCTCAATCCCGATGGCATACCCGGGCGACCCTGGTTCAAACATATTCTCTACGGCGCCCGCTTCACCTACGCGCACCTGGAGTTGCCGGGATTAACCGAAGCCGTCGAAAAACAAGACTGGCCCACCGCGCAAAAGCAAGCAGAAATTCTGCGCCAGGCGCTGATTCACAACACAAAGCTGGTAACGGAGCTTAACTCAAGCTTGAACAGCGAGGCGGCAGAAAAGTAGAGCTCACAAACAGTACCGCGTCAGTCGAATTCCAACTCTTCTTGCTCCACCGGATTACTCCACACCGGAGCAAACGACTGCCGGTGCAACGGCGTCGGCCCGAACTGCAACAATGCCGCCAGGTGTTGCGGAGTGCTGTAGCCTTTGTGGGAAGCCAGGCCATACTCAGGGAAAACTGCATCCCACTCGCACATCATGCGATCGCGCTCAACCTTGGCAAGAATCGAAGCTGCTGCAATCGAAACGGAAAGCGCGTCCCCATGGATGATGGCTTTTTGCGGCAGCTCGCAATCCAGCCGCATCGCATCGATCAGCAAATGATCCGCGGCAGGCTGCAGTCGCATCACGGCCTCGCGCATGGCCAGCCGAGATGCATGATAGATGTTGATCTGATCGATGCGCGCCGCATCCACCGCCGCCACCGCCCACGCTACGGCATGTTCGCGAATGCGCGGTGCCAGTTGTTCGCGACGCTCGGGCAGCAGCAGCTTGGAATCGCGCAGCCCGCGAATGCGGTAGCCGCGCTCGAGAATTACCGCCGCCGCCACCACTGGTCCAAACAAAGATCCGCGCCCTACCTCGTCCACTCCGGCGACCATGATCGCGCCCGCGTCCCACGCCTTTTTTTCGTAACGCAATGTGCAGCGCAGCTTTTTCAGCAGCCGCAATTTCACCGCTGACGGAGAAAGAGAAAATTCTGATGCGATCTTCGCAGTACGAGGCATGAAAGAAACTTTTCACCATCTTCCACCGCCATAAGCCATTCTCGCAAGCCCGCGTGAAAATTATCTTGTCAATAATTCGCGCCGCTACCCGGCCCACGTGCCACTTCCGGCCCGTGATGGTCGCCGCATGGTAACCATTACTTCGATTACGACCGTACATGGTCCGGAAGGACATGTACTGCTATGTTCACGGTAGATCGCGATTCCGCGAGGAGTAGTTTTGAGCGCAAAGCCAATCGAACCGCAGCCCGGTATTATGCCACTCGGGGTTGTGCCAATGGACAAACTGGTCCACCTGGCTCTGCCGGTGCGTCTTACCCACATGCAGAACGGCGAGCGGGGCGGTCCGGAGATGGCGTGCACTTACGACATTCATCCCCGTGGGGCGCGTTTGCTTAGCTTTCGTGATGTAAAAGTCGGCGACTTGATCACGGTCGAACGTGGCCGGAACAAATCCATTTGCCAGGTAGTATGGACGGCGGACCCAACCTCCGCCCTGCGCGGCCAGTTCACGGTGGAGTGCGTGGAAGGTGCAAGAACTCCCTGGGAAGACGAACTGCGGCAAATGCAGGAGCAGTATCTGCCCATCAATCCTGATGCGCCAAAGAAAAAAACGTCGATGAATACCTTCGGCAGAACCGACCAGAACCGGCGCCGTCATCCACGCTTCGATGTCGAAGGCGGAGCCGATCTGTTGGAGATCGGCGGACAATCGTGCGTAGAGGGCCACCTGGAACAGATTTCTGAATATGGCTGCCTGGTCAGCGCCACCAATCTGCTGGTTCCCGGCACCGGACTAAGACTGGCACTGAATATCTACGATGTGAGCGTCGCTCTGAAAGGCAACGTGCGCTATACGGCGGGAAATCGCGCCATGGGCGTGGAATTTCACGAGATCCGCCAGGGCGATCGTCCCCTGCTGGATTACGTGCTGAAACAAATGAAAGGATACCGCAATAAAGACTTCGCCGATCTCGAAGTCGTCACCGTGCCCTTGGCCGCCGCTGCCAGATAAGGCGCAAGCTTAAATATTTTTTATTCGACGTCGCGCAAGCGCGCTGCCTTGCCCTTTAACCCGCGCAGATAATAGAGCTTCGCGCGGCGCACTTTCGATGAGCGCAACAAATCCACCTTGTCGATCACCTTGGAGTGGACGGGGAAAATGCGCTCTACACCCTGGCCAAAGCTGATCTTGCGCACGGTGAAGCTCGCCTGCGGTCCATTGTCGCGCTTGATGACCACGCCCTCAAACGCCTGCAAGCGCTCCTTGTCGCCTTCTTTGATCTTCACATGCACCCGGACGGTGTCGCCCGGATGAAACGCGGGAATGTCAGTGCGTTGCGTTTTCGCCAGCAGTTTTTCGATAATTAAGTTCGACATGATAGTTATTCCTTCTAAACTCTGATTCTCAAATTCCGACGTCAAAAATCTAGGTCTTCTGTTTCTCGCATTCATCCTGCTTAATTCCCGCGAGATACTCTCGGTCTTCGGCGCTGAGCGTTGCGCCTTCCAACAAGTCCGGACGGTTGCGAAACGTCTTTTGCAGCGCCCGCTGCCGACGCCAGCGGCGAATTTCCTCGTGGTTCCCGGACATCAAAGCCTCCGGCACCACCATTCCGCGAAATTCCGCCGGCCGCGTGTAATGCGGATAATCCAGAAGTCCATTCGACCCGCAAGTCGAATCCGCACCGCTCAAACTTTTCTTCACGTCAACCGTAAATGATTCCTGCTGGGTTGACGCTTCGTTCCCGACCGCTCCCGGAAGCAGCCGCATCACCGCTTCCACAATAACCGCTGCGGCTATTTCCCCGCCGCTTAGAACATAATCACCGATCGAAATCTCCCGGTCGGCGAGAAACTCCGCAACTCGCTCGTCGACTCCCTCATACCGCCCGCAAACTAAAACGATACGGTCGAGCAGAGCCAACTCCGTTGCAACTTTCTGACTAAATCGCCGCCCCTGCGCTGACAGCAGAATCACCGACTGCTTGGCACGTCCAGCGAGACGTTCCTCGCGGGAAGCCAAACCCAGCGACTCCAAACAATCAAAGAGCGGTTCCGGCTTTAACACCATCCCTTCGCCACCACCAAAAGGACGGTCATCCACGGTGCGGTGACGATCATGCGTAAACTGCCGCAAATCGTGCAGCTCAATCTTCGCCAGCCCCATTTCCTGAGCCCGGCGCGTAATCCCGTAATCCAACGGTCCACGAAAGAAGTCCGGAAAAATGGTGACAATATCGGCCTTCATCGCGAAACCAAAATCTCTCTACCCTGTGATCCTCTGTGACCTCTGTGTTTAACGCCTTTTCCTTCCCGCAGCCTGCTCCCGCTTCTCCTCAGCCGTAATCGGTGAGTTCACGTCGAGCAAACCATCAGGCAAGTTCATGCGCACCAACTTGCGCTCAACATCCACACTCTCGAGATAAGCCTCGGCGAAAGGAATCTCCAGCAGTCGGCTCGCCTGGCGCACAATCAGCAACGCCGCTTCGCCCGCTCCAAACTGAACATCTTCAATCCGCCCGATCTCGCGCCCGCGGTCCAGTACCACACAGCCCGCCAGATCGCTTACATAATCCCAGCCAGCCTGCAGCGCCGAACGCTGGCTTTGCGGAACTTGCAATTCGCATCCCACCAGCGTTTCCGCTTCAGTAATCGAATCCACTCCGGCAAACTTAAAAACCAGCAATCCCTTGTGCGGCCAAAGCTCTTCCACTTCCAGTTCGCGGCGTTGAACTTCCGTCTCTCGCGGCAGCGCCAACAGCTTCATGCCAACCGTAAATCTCTCGGGAATCTGGCTGAAAATCTCGGCCGCAACTTCGCCGCGCCGGCCCTGCGTTTTCACCACCCGGGCCAGGGTAATAAACTCGCCACTTGTGTCAGGATCGCGAATGGTCCGGTCCCCAGGCCTCGGCGGTCCGGCCGTTAGTCGATGACATCCAGCGTGTATCGCTTCCGGGTCCGCACGCCGGCAGCGCTCAACAGCGTTCGCAAAGCACGCACGTTGCGTCCTTGCCGGCCAATAATTTTTCCTACGTCCGCTTCGGCCACTTCCAGTTCGATCACATCGCCATCCAGATGGTCGACGTAAACCTCATCGGGAGCGTCGACGATCCACTTTGCGATCTTCTCGACGAGTGCGCCGACATTTCCGCTAGCTTCATTCATGGGGATCAGTCAGTACAATGCTTACGCCACGGAAGCCGCTGGAGCAGCCGCAGGCTTGGAATAGAGTTTCTCCACGCGTTCTGACATCTGCGCGCCCTTCGAAACCCAATAGTCGACTCGCTCACGCTTGAACTCAATGCTGGTCGGATTGGTCCGAGGATTATAAGTTCCCACCACTTCCACCGGACGCCCATTGCGTGCGCGCGCCTTCTCGATGACGACAATGCGGTAAAACGGTTGTTTGCGCGCACCCATGCGCGCCAGTCGAATCATTAACACAGAGATACATCCTTGTTCCGGAAGAGTCCGGCGAGGTCAAAACAAACATTTATTATGCAGGAGCTTAGCGGGAATGGCAAGGGACGCGGTTCGTATCGCTGAAAACAGAAATCCCCGGACCAGTATTCAGCCCGGGGCGTTAACCTGCCCAGTTACACTCTGATTATCGGCGACCGCAATACTCAAGTCGGGATTACTTGAAATGGTCCTGCGAATGTGCATCGAACCCAATTTGCGCCGACAGGTAATCTATTGGCAGATGCAAAACATTACCTTCAAAGTCGACCAATCCCTGATAAAGCAAGCGCGAGCAGCAGCACGGGCGAGACATACGACCCTGAACGCGGCCTTTCGGGATTGGCTGAAGCACTACGCAGCGCAAGCGGGAGGTGGCGCGGCTATCGATGCGCTAATGCACCGTCTCCGGCACGTTCATTCAGGCAACCCCTACACTCGAGACGAGATGAACGAACGCTAGACCCCTTTCGGTAGTGACTGAATTTGCCCCCGGCTCGATCGTGCCGATGGCAAGTCAATTGCTTTGCTTCAGCGTCTTCTTCGTCAATTTGACCTCGATCTCTTTCCGGTTTTCGTCTTGAATGTAGAGATCGGATTTAACGAACGCAAATTTGATCGGCCCATTCACTGTGAGAGCAGGCCGTTTGTCATGCTGGTGCCTGAGAGCGAGATCGGCCTCGTAGATGTACTGCAGAGTGTCTATGACGTAGTGAACGATTGGATACTCGCGGCTCACAACCATCCCGTTCACGCCGGCTATGCGCGAGTGCCAACTTTCTTCCGAGGTAACCAAAGTCCCAGTCTGCCAGGCATCCGCCGGAATCTTAGCGGCAAAAGTAAGGAGAGACAGCCAGGAACAGCGATAGGGCGATCAGTGGCGGCAATAGGTGTTTCATGCTGTCCTCCGTGTGATAGGCATGATACAGCGAAAAATAGTGGATTGCGCCAGAGTGGGGAGTGGAGAGAGAATTGCACAATGGATAGGAAAAGCAAGATCGAGGTAAACGAGAAAAGCTTGCGGGTTCCAATTTACGTGATACGCTTTGGCAAGAGTGGGCTGACGTTGACCTGCGCTGACTCGAAATACGGGTTCAAGGTTGGTACGTCGCCAGAGCAGCTCCAAAAGTTTCGAGCGAAGCTTGAGGACCTGTTTGTTGAGTTGGTCGAAGGTGGCAAATCCATATGTCAAGTATGAAAAGCATGGGCAGGTTGGTATTTTCGGAGGCGTCCCACGGAAGCTTTGATTTTGACGAGCAAGAAATCGCTAGAATTGGGGAGCTTGCTAAAGAGTTGAGAAGAATTCTGACGCAGTCGAACCAGAGGAAGCAAGAAACAATAGGGCAGTACAAATAGAACAACGGTGCCAGCCGGGCCGCTCGGAGATTTCGCACCCCCCGTTTTCCGCAGGCTGAATGTTTCGTCAAGTTCAGCCAGTACCTCCTTTTTCAGTGTCGTCCAGCATCTTTTCTCATCCTGCTAAACTCAAACGTTTGGAGGAAACGCTTTGCAGGCCGTCTACATTCTCTCCGCCGTCCGCACGCCCATTGGCAAATTCGGCGGATCGCTCGCCTCGCTAACGTCGGTCGATATAGGCGCAGTTGCAGCCAAGGCGGCGATTGAGCGCGCCGGAATCCAGCCCGAGCAAGTAGAGGAAACCATCTTCGGCAGCGCCAGGCAAGCAGGCGCCGGTCCGAATCCGGCGCGGCAGATTTCCATCCGCAGCGGCGTCCCGCAAGAGGTCCCGGCCTTCACCGTGAACAAAGCGTGCGCTTCGGGATTGAAATCCATCGCGCTCGCCTACCAGGCAATTTTGCTCGGCGATTCCAGCTGCATTCTGGCCGGCGGCACAGAATCGATGTCGCGAGTTCCTTATTATCTCGAGGCCCGCTGGGGATATCGCCTCGGCAATCAGGATCTAGTCGACGGCATGTATCGCGACGGTTTTTTCTGTCCCATGGCGAAGATGGTGATGGGCGAAACCGCCGAACTCCTGGCGGAACATTACAAAATTTCCCGCGAGGAGCAGGACGAGTTTGCTTTGCAGTCGCAAGCCCGCGCCGCCCGCGCCATCACTGCAGGACGATTCGATGATGAACTTGTCCCCGTCATAATCGAAACCAAGAAGGGCACGACTACGTTCAGCAGCGACGAGCATCCTTTCACCGACGCGACCATGGAAAAGTTAGGCAAGCTGGCACCGGTATTTTCGAAAACTGGAACAGTAACGGCAGGAAATTCTTCCGGCATCACCGACGGCGCCGCCGCGGTGGTTCTGGCCAACGAGCATTTTGTGAAGACGAACAATCTGAAGCCGCTGGCCCGCATCTCAGCCGTCAGTTCCGCAGGAGTCGATCCGCGCAACATGGGGATTGGTCCCGTCCCCGCTCTCCGGAAACTCGAAGACAAGCACAACCTTCGCCTACACGAATTCGGATTGATCGAACTGAACGAAGCCTTCGCTGCCCAGGTGATCGCGTGCGACCGCGAATTGAATTTCAACCGCGACCGGCTCAACGTGAACGGCGGAGCGATTGCACTTGGCCATCCCATCGGCTGCACCGGCACGCGCATCACCGTTACCTTGCTGCACGAGATGCTGAAGCGAAACACACGGCGCGGAGTGGCCACACTCTGCATAAGTGGCGGCATGGGCATGGCACTGGCGCTCGAAAACGCGGCCTGAATTCGCCACCTTCTGCTATCATTCCATCGCTTTCGTTACAGGATGGAGCGCTGCCTATGTCGCACGGCGCGTGATCCTTTCAGGGAGACTCCTATGTTTCGATTCGTCGCTCGCATTTCCTGCTTTTTCACGCTGTTCTTCGCGATGATTTTCACCGCCAGTTTCGCGCTGGCGCAAACCGAGTTCTCCGCCGACATTGTCGACTTGCAAAAGCCGGGCACGCCAACCACGGCAAAGATTTATTTCGCCAAGGACAAAATGCGCATTGAACCGGCGGCTAGCGGTCCGCGCAGCGGAGGCGCGGTCATTGTAAATTTCGGCACTCAAACTTCGATGGTGCTTATGCCCCAGCAGCACATGTATATGGAGATGCCCGCGCAATCGCAGAGCCAACGCATGTCTTACACCAGTGCTTTCTTCCGCGCCGGCGATGTGGAGAACGCCTGCGGTGACTGGCAGAAGATCGAACATGCTCAGGACGGAAGCTGCCGTAAGATCGGCAACGAAACTGTGAACGGACGCACTACGGTGGAGTACGAAGCGACGAAGGCCAGCGGCGACGTGAACCACTTCTGGCTCGATCCGAAACTGCGTTTCCCGGTGAAGTGGCAGGGCAAGAACAGCAGCGGAGAATTGCACAACATACAGGAAGGCACTCAGCCCGCCAGCTTGTTTGAGCCTCCGGCCGGCTTCACAAAAATGGAGATGCCCGGCATGATGCAGCAACCCCACTAACCCTCTGATTCGTCCGGTCGCTGCGTGAATCGAACGGTCGGAAGCGCCCGCGTTGACGCCCACAAAACGCGGTCGCTATACTTTTCTCACGGCCCGATTTAAGGAGACAGAATGCCCCTTTCCGCAGTAATCGTGGACGATGAGCAACTCGCCCGCGACGAACTTGCCTTCCTGCTGAAAAGCGCTGGCGATGTAAATGTCGTGGCCCAGGGGAAGAACGGTCTCGAGGCCATTAACCTCATTAAAGAACACACTCCCGATCTGGTTTTTCTCGACGTCCAAATGCCGGGGCTGGATGGCTTCGGCGTCATCAAGAAACTTCTCGACAAGAAGATTGCTCTGCCGAAGATCGTCTTCGCCACGGCGTTTGATCAATACGCGGTGAAGGCGTTCGAGGTCAATGCCGTGGATTATCTTTTGAAGCCGTTCGACAAAAAGCGCGTCGCGCAGGCGGTTCAAAAAGCGCGGCTTCAACAGGAAACCGAAAGCTTGCCCGGGGAGAAAATCGATACCCTGATGCGCATGCTGCAAGCGCCCAAGACCCAGAGTACCAAGATTCTTCTCAAGGCAGTGGGGCGCATGTTTCTGGTCGACCAACGAGAAATCTGCTACGCCTGGATCGAAGACGGAGTTATTACGGTGGTCACGGCAGGTCCTGCCGGCATGGAAGGCCACTCCAACTGCCGCACCCTGGAGGAACTACTCACTAGCCTGGACCCGGGACTGTTCTGGCGGGCTCACCGCTCCTACTTGGTGAACATCAATCGAATTCGGGAAGTCGTCCCTTGGTTCAAAAGCTCGTACCAGTTGCGCATGGACGATAAGAAGCAAAGCGAGATTCCAGTCAGTCGGGCTCAGACCAAACGTTTGCGGGAACTCTTCGGGCTTTGAGTGCCCCAAGCGGCGTTGGACGGAGCGGACTTCCATTGAACACAAATCCTTGCCTGAGCAAAATCCGGCCGTGTGCTCGGCTTTTTCGACGGCGGCGTACAAATCCTTGATCAGCGTGCCAGTGTACAAGCGTGCAGCTCAGTTCTGCCCAGCCTCAAAGCGGCCAGATCGGTCGGGCATGTCGGCGGACACCAGTTGAAATTTCGAACTTACCCCCTTTACTAGAATCGTTAGACGGCTAAAGCTTCCAACCCTGTTCGGTCTCGAATCACGAGCGTCGCTCCTTCCAAACGTATGAGTCTTCTTTTCTTCAGATTACTTAGCAATCGCGTAACCGTCTCCCGCGACGAACCAATCCTTTGGGCCATCTCCTCGTGGGTCATCGCGGAATGCAGCCGCTGCTCGTTCAGCTCCTGGCTTCCCCGCGGAGCGCACGACAGCAAAAGTCTCGCCAGCTTTCCCGAAGATGAGCGGGCTAGCACCAGGTCGTGAATATCTCGATACGCGCCCTGGAATTCACGGCTCAGCGACTGCGCAGCATGCACTCCAACTTCACTCTCGTTCTGCAGCAGGGTCATTAGATCCTGGCGCCCAATAAAATTCAATTGGCATGGCGTACAGGTCTCCGCCGTCATTTCGTAGTTCGTCCCTGAAATAGCCGCACTCAATCCTAAAACCTCGCCCGACTCAGCTTGTTTAAGGATCAACACTTTTCCTTCTTTGGACGTGGTCGACAGCCTCACCTTTCCCGAGGAGAGAACATATACTCCACGAGGAGTCTGCCCCTCCACGAAAAGCAGCGCCCCCGACGGCATCACGCTGTGGTAGCTGGCGGCGTCTACCGATCTCAACACCGGCTGTGAAAAGCGGCAAAAATAACTGTCGCGGCTGGTCTTGCAACCCATGCAACTTTCGATCACATCTAGACCGTAGGGAGCCCTCATGTCTACCTCCTTCGTGGAACTGCGCCTCTCTTTTTCCCTGTAAGCCAAATCTTCGGGAAATTGGGGCTTCAGTTCCTGCGTCCGTTCCAACAGGGACAATGCGTGTGCCCGCGTATCCGAGTTCCAACTGCGCGTTGCGGATATGACCTCCCACGCCGCAGACGGATCGGCCGTGTATTCCCACTCCAACTGGCTGGCGAGCAGATATAACGGGTCAATCTCTGGCGTGCCCTTGGTTAGAGGGCCATCCACCCACTGTCCTGCTGTGGGTGCGGCGGGGTAAGCTGGCGTCCGGGAAGTCCAATCTTCATCGAGAGCGAGCGGCCGCCCCCGCCAAACCTCGACCTGCAAGTCATGATCACTCTTCAGAGATGCGCTGGTGCGCTCCGGCAGCAAGCGTACCAAATTGTTCGGCGGGTGATTCCTGGCGACTAACAAGGTTCACGCCCCAAGCGAGCCCTTTGCGACGAGTCTGCGGCTCGTCCATCCGCCTTCGGGAAGACAATTAAGCTTTCTGGTTTTCCCGATTAGGAAGATGCTAGAGCACTTGTCGTTCCAGAATGACTCCTCCGGCAGCGACCATCCAACTGTTAGAAAAAACTGATCTTCAAAGATGAGCTTTCATGAAATTCTCAGGGACACTGCCGACAAATCGGCAGACTGTAAATGCGTCGGCACGCCGTATCGCAAACCTCTGAACCCCTTGCTCTATTTCAAAGCGGGTCCCGTGTAATCCCTACGAGTGATTCCGAGCCGCTTCATTTTGGACTGCAAAGTTGTTCGCTTTACACCGAGCCGGCGCGCCGCCCCCTTCGGTCCTGACAGCATTCCCCCGCTTGCGCGAAGAATCCGGATAATATGCTGCCTTTCAGTGCTTTCCAGTGAGGATTCCACAACGTGGCTTGCCGACCTGAGATCCGCCAAGGGAGAGCGCAGTGCGGTACCTTCCGTGAGGATCACCGATCTCTCGATAAAGTTTTCCAACTCCCGAACATTCCCCGGCCAGTGCCAATTGGTCAGCGCATTCATCGTTTCAGTGGGGATGGTTTCGATTACGCGATCCATCCTGGCGGCAAATTTTTGAACAAAATATCGAACCAGAATGGGAATATCCTCTCGTCTCTCGCGCAGGGGAGGAACGCGAATTGGGAACACATTCAAGCGGTAAAACAAATCGCTGCGAAACTCTTTGTCCGCCACGCTTCGAGCCAAATCCCGGTTGGTGGCAGTGATCAGCCGCAGATCCACTTTGATGGTTCGAATCCCGCCCAGCCTCTCGAATTCGCGGTCCTGCAAAACCCGCAGCAGCTTCGGCTGCAACTCCGGCGAGATTTCCCCAACTTCGTCGAGAAAAAGTGTGCCTTTGTCAGCCAGTTCGAGGCGCCCCACCTTCTGCCGGACCGCTCCGGTAAATGCGCCCTTTTCGTGACCGAACAACTCGCTCTCCAGAAGCCCGGTCGGAATCGCGGCGCAATTCAAAGTAACGAAGCTCTTGTCCTTCCGTTTACTGCTGGCGTGAACTGCACGCGCAACCAAACCCTTGCCTGTCCCGGTTTCGCCCAACAGAAGAACCGTGGCGTCGCTATCGGCAACCACCGAGATCTGATCCAGCACGTTCATAAGCGGCCGGCTTTCCCCGACGATTCCTTCCACATGAACTCGCTGGTGAGTATGACCTTCCAGATAGCGTTTTTCCCGTCCCAACCGGCTTTTCAACTGCGCGATTTCCCGCGCGATTCTCGAGTTTTCCAGGGCAGTCGCCAGCTGCCCCGCAACCTGACTTAAAAGTTCCAGATCTTCGGTCTGGAAGGCGTCGGCTCGCGTGCTGCCCAGTACCAGTACGCCCAGAGGTCCCTTGGGGCGGATCAAGGGAACACAACACAAGGACTGCAGTCCTTCGGTCAAAAAATGATTCGTAATCTTCGAATCGAACCCTTTCATCTCCTCTCTGGTAAAGATCATCGGCGCCCGCTTCTGCAGGGCTTTGCCGCCAGGGCCCCGCGGAGCGCTGATTTCGGCACCGGAGCTGACATCCTTTGCCAGGGGAAAATCAATGGCCTGCCGCACCAGTTCCCCGCTCTTTTCGTTGCGTAACGACAGCGCCGCATATTCCTGCCGCAAAACCCGCCGCAAGTAAGCGGATATCCGCGGAAAGACCTCCTGCACATCCCACTTTTTCGCCAGCAGACGGCCCACTTCCGTCATTATCTGGCCACGCTTTTTCTCTGTCTTTAGTTTTTCGGAAACGCCGCGAAACGATTCCTCGAGTTTTTTCTGCTCGGTAATCTCAATGGCGACAACGCCGATCTGTGCCACCCGGCCTCTCCAGTCTCGAATAGGTACATAGTGCTCAATCCAGTGGCCAGGCTCAGTCCTGGTCGTCAACACCGCGCTAACTTCCCGATTCAGTACAGCCTGCCCGGTTGTCGCTACATTGATCAGATGGGGTTGGATGAGCTCAACGAAATCGCCCAGGATTTCCCGCACACTTTTTCCCAGATGTTCCTGCACTCCTACCCCATTCATCTTGGCCATCGCGTGGTTGATCCCCACATAGCGGAGTTCCATGTCCAAAATGCAGAGACCGACCTTGGACGCCGCGGAATGGACGCGCAAAAGGTCTTCCCATTCTTTCAGCGATTCAGGAACTGCGAAGGAAGCCGCGTTGCTCCTTTCCTTGTTCTTGTCTTCATGCCTTTCTTCCGGATGGCTCGTCATAAGCCAGCTCCGCCCGGCACTTCGTTTTTTGGGATTCCCAGCCCAAGGCCGTGTGGAGGCAATTCAAATCCAGCAAGCGGAGGAACAGTCGATTGGAGAAGGGTGAAATCTTTGAGCAACCATTGTGCTCCGCGGCTGGAGCAGAATAAAGGCACGGATTCCAACCGCAGCTTCGGGCGCTGCAGAGAGCAATCGGAACCCGGCAAATCCGAGGGGTGCATCGACGCATGGCTCCCGCGGCTCCGCCCCCTCTGCAGAGCCACCATAGCGTTCTTAAACCCCGACATTATAGTCAGAATTCCGCCAAATAACTACTTCGCCCATTAAGTTCGTTTTTCGTAACAAACTCCACGGATATGTCCAGGCTTGGAATCGGTCGCCGCCGGACGCAAGGGCAACTTTGATGGAGCTATAATTGGTCAATGGCGCGAGGTTGGGAAAGCAAATCGGTGGAGGCGCAACAGGAAGACGCAGCCAGCGAACAATCCCTTAAAAGGCCCCAATTGACACGCGAACAGGCTGATCGCCTTCGCGAAAAGGAGAGCCTTCAACTCTCTCTCAGAAACGTGGTTAAACAGCTCGAGGCTAGCTCGAACTCCCAACGTCGCGATATGCTGCTGCGTGCTAAGTCCGACTTGGAGCGGAGGATCGCGACCCTGAGCGCTGCTTAGGGTTCCGCGGTTCCGCTTTTTTTCGTTTTTCGTAAACTGAAGTCACGGAAATTGGCTGGTAGTTGCGAATGAAAGTTGGAGCACCGCTGCGTCTCTTTGGTAATCCATTCTGCCTCCCTGACGTATAATTGTGCTTCCATGAAGGCATACGTATACGTTTCGCTCAAGAAGAGCGTGCTCGATCCTCAAGGTAAAACTATCCATGGAGCGCTCAAGAAAATGGGCTACAAGGGCTTGGAGGAAGTCCGTCAGGGAAAGTATTTCGAACTTACCCTCGATGGCGGATTAAGCCGCGAACAGGCGCAAAACGAAGTCGAGCGCATCGCGCGCGAGGTTCTCACCAACCCTGTCATTGAAGAGTTTCGCTGCTCCCTCGCAGACTGAATTCCTGGAGTTCCCGCATGTGTGGAATTGTTGGCTATGTCGGCAAAAAGGAAGTAGTCCCCGTCATCATCGAGGGCCTGCGCCGGCTCGAGTACCGCGGCTATGACTCGGCGGGCATCGCCGTCGCGGGCAACGGGGATCAGCTCCAACTGCGCCGCGCCGAAGGCAAGCTGCGCAATTTGGAAGAGGCGATTCGCCTAAAACCCCTCGAAGGAACTTATGGCATCGGCCATACCCGCTGGGCTACGCACGGCCGCCCCACTGAAGAAAATGCTCATCCTCATCGCGACTGTACCGGCAAGATCGTCGTTGTGCATAACGGCATCGTCGAAAACTATCTTAGCCTGAAGAAAAAGCTGATCGAGGAAGGCCACAAGTTCTCCACTGAGACCGATACCGAAGTCATTGCGCACCTCATCGAAAAGCATCTTTTCAAAACCGGCAATGGTCATCACCCCAGGCTTGAAGACGCCGTTCGCCGCACTGTAAAAGAACTCACCGGCGTCTTCGCTCTCGCGGTGATTTTCGTCGATGAGCCCAACAAAATCGTCGCGGCCCGCAACGGACCGCCGCTTGTGATTGGGCTAGGCAACGACGAATACTTTGTCGCCTCCGACGTTCCCGCGATCCTTTATCACACCCGCGACATCTTTTTTCTGGCCGATGGCGATCTCGCCGTCGTCACTCCTTCGGGAGTAGACCTCACAGACTTTGAGGGGAAACCCATTCGCCGCCAGGTACAGCACGTGACCTGGGACCCGATCATGGCGGAAAAGGCCGGCTTCAAACACTTCATGCTCAAGGAAATTTATGAGCAGCCCCGCGCCATCCGCGAAACCACGCTGGGTCGAGTCTCTCTCGACACCGGCCACATTTTCCTCGATGAAATGCAGATCACCGAAGCCGAATTTCGCGCCGCCAAAAAAATCAACATCGTGGCCTGCGGCACCAGTTGGCACGCCGGACAGGCCGGCAAATTCATGATTGAGAGTTTTGCCCGTGTTCCCGTCGAGGTCGATTACGCCAGCGAATGGCGTTATCGCGATCCCATCGTCAGCGACAACACAATCACTCTCGTAATCTCGCAATCCGGCGAAACCGCCGACACCATCGCCGCCCAGCGCGAAGCCAAAACCAAAGGCTCGCCCACGCTGGCGATTTGCAACGTGGTCGGCTCCATGATCACTCGCGAAGCCGCCGGAACCATCTACACTCACGCCGGTCCCGAAATCGGTGTCGCTTCGACGAAAGCTTTCACCTGCCAGCTGACCGCGCTGTATCTTTTCGCTCTCTACCTTGCGCAAGTACGCGGCGCCATGACCTCGGAACAAATTCGCGCCGCCGCCGAAGAACTCACGCTCATCCCCGGAAAACTGGAAACCATTCTGACTCACGATGAAGCCTGCGAAGACTTGGCCAAGCGCTTCCAGCGCGTCCACGACTTTCTATTTCTCGGCCGCGGCATTCACTATCCCATCGCCCTTGAGGGCGCGCTAAAGCTGAAGGAAATCTCCTACATTCACGCCGAAGGTTATCCCGCCGGCGAGATGAAGCACGGTCCCAACGCCCTGATCGACGAAAATCTTCCCGTGGTCATCATCGCTACTCGTAATGTGAACGATCCCGACTCGATGCTGCGCTATGAGAAGACCATGTCGAACTTGAAAGAAGTAAAAGCCCGTTCCGGCGTGGTCATCGCGCTGGCCACCGAAGGTGATGAAGAAATCAAAGAGTCGGCCGATCATGTCCTCTACGTTCCCGCCGCGCCCGAAAATCTCTCGCCGATTCTTGAAATCGTTCCTCTTCAACTACTGGCTTATCACATCGCCGTCCGCCGCGGCTGCGACGTGGATCAACCCCGCAATCTGGCGAAGTCAGTCACGGTTGAATAGTCGCCTCTGCTGATTACGCGGTCAGGCCGCCTCGCTCCTTTCCGCGGCTTGATCTCATCTAGATAGTAGATGTCACCGTTCAAAACCCTTACCGCCCGCCTCCTGTCCTCCGACAGCTTATCGGAATACACGAAGCATCTCGAGTTCGAGATGGTGGAAGAAAAGCGCTTTGGCTTCGTCGCCGGCCAATGGCTCTCCTTTCGCCACTCAACGCCCGAGGGAGAAGAGATCACTCGCGCCTATTCCATCTGTTCGCCGCCATCCGACGACAATCACTTCGCACTTTGTCTCAATCGTGTGCAGGATGGCTTCATGTCAAACTTCCTCTGCGACACGAACAAAGGTGACGAGCTTTCATGCCAAGGACCATTCGGCGATTTCATCCTTCACCCGCCGATGCGCGATACCATCTTCATCGCAACCGGCACCGGCATCGCTCCTTTCCGTTCCATGCTTCACTGGCTTTTAGCGGATGAGTCGCGGCATCAGGACAAACAGCTTTTTCTTTTGTTCGGCAACCGGCGCGAAGAAGACATTTACTACCACGCCGAATTCCTGCAGCTCGCCGCTGTTCATTCTAACTTTCATTGCCTGCCAACTCTCAGCCGCGCCGATGACAAATGGCAGGGGCTCCGCGGCTACGTACAACAGCACGTTCCGAAAATTGCCGAAGGCAAAACTGAGATGCACGCATATATTTGCGGGCTGGACAAAATGGTGAAAGCGAATCGCGAATTGCTGAAGTCCCTGGGCTGGGATCGCAAGTCCATCCACTACGAAAAGTACGACTGACGCTTACTCGTCTAAGCGGAATACCTCAACAACTTTCCTCTCATTCATCCCATCCAAATTTTTCAGCTAATTCAGATTGAGTGAGGGGCCTATGGCAAGCGCAAAACAGAAAGCAGCAGCAAGAAAGAACATTAAGAAGGCCGCCACCGCAGCGAAGAAGAAACGCACCATCGCGCATCTGCCCAAGAAAACCCGCACTGCTCTTGGCGAGCAGGCGTCGAAAGTGGCTCGAAGTAAAGGCTAGAGATGGGACGGCTAGAGATAGGACCCGGCGATTTACTCGATGGCGGATTCAATATCGGTGTGGCAAAAATCGTCGCCCTTGAAAAGCAACGTTTCGCCTTTTTCCTTGGCCAGCGCGTAAGCAAAACAGTCACCGAAGTTCAACCCGGCTCGATGCCGCCCTTTGCCAAAGTCGCGATACGCTTCACGTGCCATGCGCGCCTGATTCAATGTCACGGGCTCCACCGCGATCTGTACATCGCGCAGCAAAACGTCAAATCGTCGGCTCAGCACCGGATTTCGGTTGCTATCAATGACAACAGCAGCCTCAACATAGCTGGCCGCCGACATTCGGCGAACTTGTGGTTGTTCCAGGGCTTCCCCAATCGCCGCTGCCTCAGGATCATTTTCGCAGGATTGCAATAATCACCGACGTGTCGACAATCACTTAGGCAACCCTTTCTCGTCGTATAACAGGTCGCAATGCTCCGCCGAGCGGTACGGCTGCTTCCATAACGGAGCGCACTCCCGCGCGATCTTTAGAATCCGTTCCGCCTTGCTCGTGCCGCTTCCGCGAACCCGCTCCAACCGCTCGCGCAGTGCTTCGCGCACCGCCGTGGTCATGCTCTCTTTCGTCAACCTAGCCAGTTGCCGCGCCATGCGATGCGCTTCTTTATCTTTAATATTGAAGCTCACAATTCTACCTTCTACCTTACGGTTCTAGCGTTCTACCACAGAGGTGCAGCATCCTTCCGCAAACCCACGCCAGCGCTGCAATTCCCGCCCCCCAGGCCACAAATGCTACATCGACAACCCACCTCGGCGCCGCACCCACTCTCCGTAACAAAAACGGCAGAAAATTCCACGTTGTAATGTGAACGTAGTCCCATGCATCCTGCGTCATCGATTCATCATTCAATCCCCAGGCATCCATTTTTCCCAGCGCAAACGCCGCAATGTTCTTGAACCGCAGCGCAATCACAAATGTCGGATGCCCCAGCGTCTCCATCTGATAAATCTCTAGCGGCAACCAGAACGCAAGCGAAGCGAGTTGGATCACGAAGCTGACGCCAACCAGCACGATACCCATTCGCCAGATCCATCTGCTAAATTCGCCGCGATACCGCAACAGCAACGGCACCGTGAGCAATGCCACCATTTCCCCCGACGTCGACACGTACCGATCGCCCCAGGCAAAATCTCCCGCCCAGTAGGTATATTTCGCGTAGAAACAGATGTAGCCGAGCACCAGCAGAAGTGAAGTCAGACCGTACGCACGAACCTCGGGCGAAAGCCGCTTCCATAGAATTACCAGCAGCACAATCGCCAGCACCAGCAGCGGATCGAAAAGAAAAATCGATTTCTCCGGCTTGAACAAAGGTCCCAAAACGCCCTCGAAAAAGGGGGTGCTCCAGGGAAAATTCGCCGGCAGGCTCGGATCCTGCATCCGCTGCTCTTTTGCAAACAACGATACGTATGTATTCGTAAACGACCCAAAACGATAGAACTGATAAAGCCTGTCCATCAAAACAAAGAACGCATAAACCGGAGCCGCAACTCCGCAGTACGCGACAAAGCGCTTCCACAGTTCGCGTCCGCGCACTTTTTCAAACCAAAGTAGAAGAAGAAGAAAAATTCCGGCCGCGATTAGATCGAGAGCTGTTGTCAGCCGCGTCAGCAAATTCAGCCCCAGCGCCGCGCAGCCATAAAACAGCGCTCGCTTGCTCCCTGTTTGCGACCACTCATATTGAAACGAAAATCCCGTCAGCGTCAGCAGCATGATGTAATTGTTTTCCATCATGTTCTGCGTATAGTGCAGATGCGTGGTGCAAAACAGCAGAGCCAACAGCCCGAGCACCGATTCCCGCACCGTGAATCGCAATTGCCGAAGCAGACGAAAGCCCACCAGCACGGTCAGCACATTCACCAGAATGCTCGTGCTGTAACTGACCACAATGCTGCGCACCGCGGGATCATCGGTATAGTCCGCAAATATTTCCCAGTGAGAAATCCACGTGCCCACCAGATCGGCGGGAAGCATCAACAAAGATTGCCCAATGCCATACCAGCTGTACAGCTGACCTCCGCGCCCGTGCAAACCAAATTCCGGATATTCGTTGGGAAAAACCTGCGGCTCGGAAGTCCACAGCCAGTGCGTGGCCTGCAGCCGGTGCATCGTGTCCGCTGTGCCGAGCTCGCCAGACTGCACGACAAACGCCAGCAGCCCGGCAGCCAGGCACAAAAGCATCAGCGGATCATGAAGGAAACGAAAAAAACGCGAACCCATCGCTTGGATGGTAATACAACCAGCCCCTGCGGTCCGGTCCCCTCGCCCCCGGCCTCGACTTTTCCGCGCGAGTTCGCGAAGTGTATTACTTTAGCCCGACGCCGTAAAAATAATTGTAAGTGCTTCCCGAACTCCACGGCAGGTTGGCGGTGAAGGAACTGAACAGCATGGCTTGCCCCATGAAGGTCACGAATACATCCTGCTGGGCAGTGGCCGTTGTGATGCGGAAGGTAAACAATCCGTAGCACGGGTCGCTCAGTTCGCCTGCGGTCCCGTAAAGATAGGAAACGTCGGCGACCGGCGTGAGCGCCCCCTGCACCATCTGATTTCCGCTCGAGTCAGTAATGGTAAGCTGGCCACCCGCCGTTACGACCACCGTCGCATTACCCATGCTCGGAGTTCCTGTCTCCACGTTACCCGCCCCCGTGGTGGCGTTGGTCTTTTGGTAATAGAGCGCCTTGTAGGACCCCGCAGCTGTCGGATCGAAGTTCTTCCTCGCTGCCTTCTCCAGCCCGAGAATCGCGCCGTTCTGAGTGTCAACCGCGAAGATGCCGTTGGCTGTACCGAACACATAGTCGTGGTTCGTGCCGTCGGGATCGAGAATCTTAAGGAATGTTCCGGAGGAATCAAGCTGGGCAGTGGCCATATCCAGCGTGCCGGAGTTAAACGGGCTGCCTCCCTGGTTGCTCTGGTTGTAGGACTGGAATGGCGAGAAGGTCGAGGTCGATCCTGTTCCATCCGTGCCAACATTGACCGAACCTATATTCAATCCGCCTGCCGCTGTGCGGAATTGCATGAAGTTGTAGGCCTTACCTTCAAAGGTGGCCAGCGAAATCTGGCCACTCTCGACCGCCGTAATCAGCGCCGGAGTATTGGCACTCGGCCCAGTTTTGGCAGCTTGAATCAGCAACGCATAGTTCGGTACTTCGTACGCCGCCACTAAGTCGCCCGTGGGATCATTCAGCGTGTAAGTCCCATCCGAGTTCACAATATAGGGGACAGTCCCGCTCGTACTGTTCGACACGTCGGTATAAGCGATAGTCTGCGCTCCTGCGTTCACCGTGATGGTCATAAAATCGCCGACCGATGCCGTGCCGTGGTAAACCCGTGCCGCGGCTGGCGTAGCCAGAGTTGTGCGCGGTGTCGAGCTGCAGCTCAAGAGAAAAAGCAGAAGCGTTAAAACAGAAGTACGAATTCGCATTAGAGAATCCTCATCGCGCAGCTAAGCGCTATCGCTTGCATCGGCCGTTACCGGCAACGCATGAGTGCGATCTCAATTCACTGAGAATCCCTAGTAACCGTGACCAGCCCAAACTCAGTTACGTCGTTTGCCTGCTGGTTCCTTTCCGAACGCGGTAGACTGGATCGGGAATTTCATGCCCGCCTGCTCATCCTGTGGAACCGTAGTACCCACGAACGGACGCTTCTGCTCCGCCTGTGGAGCACCCGCCAGTAAACCCTCCGCCGGGAATACAGATGATCTCGCCACCATTGACCTGGCTACTTCGCCATCCGCCGCGCCTCCGCGCCCGCCTTCATCAAACTCATCGCGGCCTTCGAGTTCGACCGAATATCTCAGCGAAGGTCCTTTCCTTCCCGGACGCCTGCTGGCCGGCCGTTACCGCATCATCGCCCTGCTCGGCAAAGGCGGCATGGGTGAGGTCTATCGCGCCGATGACCTCACGCTCGGACAACCGGTTGCTCTAAAGTTTCTTCCCGACGAAGCCGCTCGCGATCAAGGTCTGCTCGAGCGTTTCAAGAACGAAGTGCGTATTGCGCGCCGCGTCTCACATCCCAATGTCTGCCGCGTCTACGATGTCGGCGATGTCGAAGACCACACCTTCTTCACCATGGAATATGTGGATGGCGAGGATCTCGCTTCCCTTCTGCGCCGCATCGGCCGTCTCCCGGAAGACAAAGCGTTGGATATCGCTCGCCAACTCTGCGCCGGCCTCGCTGCCGCTCACACCAAAGGCGTTCTGCATCGCGACCTGAAGCCCGCCAACATTATGCTCGATGGCCGCGGCCAGGTCGTCATCACCGATTTCGGTTTAGCCGGAGTAGCCGATCAAATACACGGCGCCGAAGTACGCAGCGGAACTCCAGCCTATATGGCACCCGAGCAGTTGGCGGGAAAAGAAGTCAGCACCCGCAGCGACATCTATTCACTGGGCTTGGTGTTGTACGAAGTCTTCACCGGCAAGCGTGCGTTCTCCGAGAAAACAGCGCAGAAGCCGCGAACAGACGTAGAAGAGACTCCGAGCCGGCCATCGTCGATCGTCAAAGATCTCAACCCCGTGATTGAACGCGTCATCCTTCGCTGCCTTGAGAACGAACCATCGGCACGGCCTGCAACCGTCCTTAGCGTAGCTGCGGCTTTGCCCGGCGGAGATCCGCTGGCCGCAGCTCTGGCTGCAGGCGAGACACCGTCTCCACAGCTGGTCGCAGCCTCCGGTGAGACGGCTGGACTGCGTCCGCGAACCGCTTTGACCTGCCTCGCTTTGGTATTGGTGACCTTGGGTGTACTCACATTCCTTGGCGTTCACTATAGCGCCGTGGACCGAATGCGGCTGGAGCTGACGCCCGAGGTTCTCACCCAGAAGGCGCGCGAGATCATCGCCCGGCTGGGATATCCTGACCGGCCCGCGGATAGCGCCTCCGATCTCTACAGCGACACCGATTTTCAGGAATATGTGGAGAAGAACGATAAACCGCTTCCTGATTGGAATCGGGTTTTGGCCGCGCGCCCCTCGCTGCTCGGTTTCTGGTACCGGCAAAGTCCTGATGACATGGAGGCGCAAGGATTTCGCGATCAGTTGTTGAATCCGGGAATCGTCACGCAAGACGATCCCCCGCCCACACTTTCGGGAATGATTGACGTGGAACTCGATCCGCAAGGTCGGCTCACGTATTTTGAGGCGATTCCACCGCAGAAGGACGGAACCGGCGCGCAGTTCACAACATTTGACTGGAATATTCTGTTTGCCGCCGCTGGTCTAGATCCCGCACAGTTTCAGAGGGCGGAGCCGATGTGGAACTCGCTCGCTGCCTCCGATACGCGCTCGGCATGGACCGGAACCTGGCCGGGAACGACGCGTCCGCTACGCGTGGAGGCTGCTGCGTGGCACGGCAACCCGGTTTTTTTCTCGCTGATCGGCGATTGGACTAAGCCGGATCGCATGAAGAGCGAACCCGCCACCGGAAAAAAGATACAGCAGTACATCTTGCTGGCGTTAGCCGCAGGCTTCTTTTTTGGAATCATTCATCTGGCGCGGCTGAATTATCGCCGGGGGCGCGGCGATCGCGAAGGCGCTCTTCGCCTGGCCGCGATAATGTTTGCTCTTGAGATCCTGTTGTGGCTGTGTCGCGGGCACATCGTTGCCGGTATGGATATGGTGGGCGCGCTCTTCATTGCCGTAAGCACCGCGCTGTTCGTTTCCGGCACGACCTGGATGCTGTATCTTGCGCTCGAACCCTGGGTGCGGCGGCGCTGGCCGCAAACGATTATTTCCTGGAGCCGCTTACTCTCTGGCCAGTTTCGCGACCCGCTGGTGGGACGCGACATTCTGTTCGGTGTGATGCTGGGCGCAGTCTGGATCCTTATTTTCCAGCTCCGCCAGATTCCCCTGTCGCATCTCGGAGCCGCCCCGGTGATGGCTCAAACCGATTATCTCGCCGGCGGACGCGAGGCGCTGGGTGCCTGGTTGATGCAGATCCCGGCTTCGATTCTGGGAACGTTGCAGTTCTTCTTCCTGTTGCTGGGTTTGAAATACTTACTGCGCAAAGATTGGCTGGCTGCGATCGCGTTTGTTGCCATTTTCGCTCTGGCTCAGGGACTTCCTTCCTCGTACGCCTCGGTGGACCTGCCGATGTGGGTGGTGATCTATGCCATTGCCGTGCTGATCGTTTATCGCTTCGGCTTGATTCCGCTGGCTTGCGCCATCTTTACCGTCAACATGCTCGCCAATGTCCCGTTCACCGTCGACACCTCCGCCTGGTTTATGAACACCTTCCTTCTAGCACTGTTCAGTGTGGTGGCTCTGGCCGGTTGGGGCTTCTACCACTCTCTCGGTGGCGAGCCGGTTTGGCGGCCGGAAATCGATTGATCAACTACGGCGCTCGCTCCGCTGCGCCAGGTTCTGGAAAAATAGTTCTCTGCACGAACCGCTTCGCTTTTAACACCTTGGGAACCGTGATTACTATAGTTCCTCAGCGCCCCTGACTTTCGTGCGAGGTAATAGCACCTCCTGGCTATTTACCCCAAACCGCCTTCCATTTAGTCTCCTGATTGAGCAGCACTTGGGGGAGGGCTGATCAACATACGTCCCGTGACTCGAATGAGTCTGGGGCGTTTTGTTTTGCGCTGAATTCAATCCTAATCAAATTCTGGCCCGGGCCAACCGTCACTACCACCCTTTTCGATGTATGCTCTCCCGCAGGAGAGTCCTGTGCCAGAACCCCCGACCAATCTCTTCGGTTCGCCCATGCCCGTCTTCCGCGTCAAAGACGTCGACGCCAGCATCGCCTATTATGTGAATGCTCTCGGCTTCAAACTGCGCTGGCGCGCGGGCGACTCGTTCGCTTGCGTAGGACGAGATGCCTCCGCAATTTTTCTGACCGACGACAACCAGAGCCAGCCTCGCATGTGGATATGGATCGGCATTGAGGACGCTCGCGCACTGCACCGTGAGTACGAAACATCCGGCGCAAAAATCCGCAATCCGCCCGAGAACTTCGAATGGGCGCTCGAGATGCAAATCGAGGACCTCGACGGCAACGTCCTCCGCCTCGCCTCCGATCCTGAGAAAGGCCAGCCGCTAGGCGTATGGCGCGATGCTGACGGCGTTCGTTGGAGACATCTGGGCAACCAGAAGTATGAACGCCTCAGGTGAAATGTCCTAGCCATGTCGTCTCTGTCATCCGGAGCGGAGTTGTCGGTCGCGGAGCGAGCGACTGCGTAGTCGAAGGATCGCTGCCAAATCAAAATGCCATTAGTACGGGAGTTCTCTCGGTTAAGTGCTAGCTCAAACCGCTTTTTTTATTTAACCCGCTGCTGGCCGCATGCTGGGGCGTCTCCATCCGTTCCGCTTTGACCTCTTAAGTTCTGTCAAAATCAGGGACTGGAGGCCAACTGTGTTCAAGTACCGCTTGGCACAACTATCTGCATCCCTCAGCCTGTTGGGTTCGTTCGTCGTGTTCTATGCTTTTCAAGCCACATCAACCGGCTTCCTTGTCTACACCCACGGCCCACGCGGAGAATCCGCCTTGTGTGTCGGCGATCCACCTCGTTCTATGCTCGCTCTTGGACCAGACGGAGAATTCATAATGGGAATGCGAGAATTTGACCGTTCGTGTTCTCAAGGCAAGAATTTGTCGATTGTTAGCACTGACTCGCCTCACCTTATCCGCTTTGGCTGGATATTGGTGATTTTGGGATTTATTTCACAAATGGTTGCGATAGAAAGACCCATCTTCAGTGAAGCTGAAACGAGGCGTCTGAAGAAGCTGAGAAAGCTTCTGTAGCTCGCGGCTCTCAGACTTGCCTCGTTGGCACTTAGCCCACCGCTGGCCGTTTTACCGACCGATCACTCTGGCTGGGCTGTTCGCAACTTCCTCCCCTCCAGCCGCATCTAAAACTTGACAGCAATCCACTCAGGTCTTAGCATTGGCCTATTGGCAATCATAAGCGCACTGATTATAAAGCACTTATTTTATTCTGGAGAGCTAAGAGGAGACAATTATGGCCAAGATTATTGGAATTGACCTTGGGACCACCAATTCTTGCGTGGCGGTGATGGAGGGCGGCGAGCCCAAAGTGATCCCCAATGAAGAAGGAGGGCGCACTACGCCTTCCGTGGTTGGTTTTACCAAGACTGGAGAACGGTTGGTGGGGCAAGTGGCAAAGCGCCAGGCCATCACCAATCCAGAGAATACGGTCTATTCGATCAAGCGCTTCATGGGACGCCGCTATGACGAAGTGACGGAAGAGATCAAGATGGTCCCATATAAGGTTGTGCGGCAGGGCGATCACGTCGCCGTACTGGCGCAGGGCAAGGAGTACACGCCTCCACAGATTTCTGCGCTGATTCTGCAGAAGCTGAAAAAGGCCGCGGAAGACTATCTCGGCGAGAAAGTCACCGAGGCGGTCATCACCGTTCCCGCCTACTTTAATGACGCACAGCGTCAGGCCACGAAAGACGCCGGGCAAATTGCCGGCCTCGACGTGAAGCGCATCATCAACGAACCCACGGCTGCCGCGCTGGCCTACGGTCTTGACAAGACGAAAGACGAGATGATCGCCGTATACGATTTCGGCGGCGGAACCTTTGACATTTCCGTGTTGGAAGTTGGCGAGGGCGTGATTGAAGTCAAAGCCACCAATGGCGACACGCACCTGGGCGGCGACAACCTGGATCAGCGGATCGTCGACTGGCTCATCGATGAATTCAAGAAAGATGAAGGCCTCGACCTGCGGGGTAAGGGCAACGAAATGGCGCTGCAGCGTCTGCGCGATGCGGCCGAGCGCGCCAAGATCGAACTCTCCACCACCATGGAGACGGAAATCAATCTGCCGTTTATCACCGCCGATGCCGGTGGTCCCAAGCACCTGGTAAAGAAGCTGACGCGGGCCAAGCTCGAAGGCATGGTGGAAGACATCATTCAGCGCTCGGTCGGTCCGTGCAAACAGTGCATGAAAGATGCCGGCGTGGACGCCAGCAAGATCAACGAAGTAGTGCTGGTCGGCGGCCAAACTCGTATGCCGCGCATTCAGGCGCTGGTGAAGGAGCTGTTCGGCAAGGAAGGCCACAAGGGAGTGAATCCCGATGAAGTGGTCGCAATCGGCGCTGCGATTCAGGGCGGCGTTCTGGGCGGCGAAGTAAAAGATCTGCTGCTGCTGGACGTAACTCCGCTATCGCTCTCGATTGAAACGCTGGGTGGGGTAGCGACTCCGATGATTCCGCGCAACACGACGATTCCGACCAAGAAAACGGAAACGTTTTCGACCGCGGCTGATAATCAGACCTCGGTCGAAGTGCATGTGCTGCAGGGCGAACGCCCGATGGCGGCGCAAAACAGGACTCTGGGCAAGTTCCACTTGACCGGAATTCCTACCGCTCCGCGCGGCGTGCCGCAGATCGAAGTAACGTTCGACATCGACGCCAACGGCATCCTGAACGTGACCGCGAAAGATACGGCCACCGGCAAGGATCAGAAGATTACGATCACGTCGTCTTCTGGATTGTCGAAGGAAGAAGTCGAGCGCATGGCCAAGGAAGCCGACGCGCATGCAGCCGAAGACAAGGCCCAGCGCGATGCAATCGAGGCCAAGAACCAGCTCGACAGCATGGTCTACAACGTCGAGAAGATGCTGCGCGACTCTGGAGATAAGATCTCTGGCTCCGACCGTGGCGACGTGGAGAACGCCGTAGCCGACGCCAAGAAAGCGCTTGAGTCCAACGACAAGGCGCAGATGGACAAGGCTCGCGAGAACCTGACCAAGGCATCGCACAAGCTGGCCGAAGAAATGTACAAGGCAGCCCAGGCGACTCCGGGCGCAGGTGCGGGTCCGGGTGCTCCGACTGACGGGGCAGGTGCGGCTTCAGGCAATGGTTCCGGTCAGAAGAAGGACGAAGGAGTGATCGACGCCGAGTACGTGGACGTAGAAGACAAGAAGTAAGAGCCGCTAGCGCTTGCCTTCTGACTTCTAGCTTGGAACGTGTGGCGCGGGTATTCATGCCCGCGCCTTACGTTTGACGGTTAAATTTTCCCGCGGAGAATGAAATGGATTTTCAGGTGAATGACGAGACTTATTTTCTAAGTCTTGCCGAGAATGAGAAACAGTGGCGGGTGTTCGTTTCGGGGCCCACAGGTGCATGGCCGATCCCGGTTTATGATGACCGAGGGGAAACCGAGTCTTTGCTCGTGTTAGAAGAAGACAAGCTAAGGATGCCGAATTAGCATGTCATCCTGAGCGGAGTGGCCGCTTCGCGAAGCGAAGTAGCCACGGAGTCGAAGGACCCCTTGCAATCGCGCGGTGAGGCAGACCTGGCTAGGAGTTCCCATGATGCTGAGTACCCGGTGAGAACTCCCTGAGGCGTTCGTGGTGAGATTGAGAGGTATGCGGTCCTTCGACTGCGTTTCCATTCGCTTCGCGAACGGAAACTCCACTCAGGATGACAAGTTTACGGAGTTGCTGTGAAAGATCACTAGTATTTCGTTTACATCGTGTGCAGCCCACTGGAACGCTTAACATCGGCATGACGAATAGCATCTACCGCTGGGCGCTTGAGTACAAACGTGGCGAGATCGAAGGGTTTTCGAGCAAGTATCATTGTGACCGGTTGGTCTATTACGAAGACTTCGACGATGTCCATAAGGCCATCGGACGCGAGAAGCAACTGAAAGGCTGGATCCGGGCGAAAAAAATCGCCTTGATTGAGTCGAGGAATCCACGATGGGAGGATTTGGCCGAGACATGGGGCGCGGAGATCGCATTTGCCGGGGAAGCGATCAAGGGTCGATAAGAGAACTCCTTGATAAGGTCGGTATCGCTACCAGCATATAAGGGGTCCTTCGACTACGCTTCCATTCGCTTCGCGAAAGAGAACTTCGCTTAGGATGACAGATTTTTCCAAATGGCGACCACAACCAAAAAAGACTACTACGAGATCCTCGGCATAAAGAAGTCCGCCTCCGCGGAGGAGATCCGCAAAGCCTTCCGCAAGCTGGCGCGCAAGTACCATCCTGACGTCAATCCTGGGGACAAGTCTGCAGAGGAGAAGTTTAAGGAGCTCTCCGAGGCCAACGACGTCCTCAGCGATCCCAAGAAACGCAAAATCTACGATCAGATTGGCTACTACTCCGACAATATCGATCCTGCAGCCGCCGAAGCTTACGCCCGAGGCGGAGCGACAGGCGCCGGTGGCTTCGGAGATGTTTCCGGTGGTCGTTCGGGGAATGCACAAGGCGTTCCATTCGACTTCGGCGGATTCGACTTCTCCGACCTGGTGGACAATGCCGGCCGAGGGCGGCGAACCGGCGCCGGAAGCGGCGGATTCAAGGATATCTTCTCCGGAATTTTCGGCGGAGGCCGTGGAGGTGTGGCGACCGAGGTCGGTCCCGAAGCCGGCTCCGATCTGGAGTATCAAGTTAACGTTCCCTTCTGGACGGCCATCCGCGGCGGCGTCATGCGCCTCAATATCACCCGCCAGGATGTCTGCACGAATTGCCACGGCCAGGGTTACATCGAAGCGCCCGGAAAATGTCCAGAATGCAACGGCACCGGCCAGATCACTCAAACCGGTGGACGCATGAAGTTCAACGTGACTTGCCCACGTTGCCACGGTACAGGCAAGAACATTTCCACCTGCCCTGTCTGCCACGGCGAAGGCACGGTGAGCCGCACCGAGCCCATGGAGGTTCGCATCAAAGCCGGTACCCGCGATGGACAGCGCATTCGTCTGGCAGGCAAAGGCAATGCCGGCGCCCATGGGGGCCCGGCCGGCGATCTTTATGTCATCATCCGAATCGAGCCGCATCCGGTCTATCGGCGCGACGGCGATGACATTTATCTCACAGTTCCCGCCAGCGTCACCGAAGCCGCACTCGGCGCCAAAATCGAGGTCCCGACCATCGATGGCCGCGCACTGTTGAAGATTCCTCCTGGCACGCAGCCGGGGCAAAAACTCCGCCTGCGCGAGAAGGGCGTGCCCTCAGCCACCAAGGAAGGCGTACGCGGAGACGAGATCGTCGAGATCACAGTCACCGTCCCCATGCCGCGCGACGAGCGCACCAAAGAACTCCTGAAAGAGTTCGCCAAGCTCAATCCGGAAGATCCGCGGGAAGAACTCTGGAAAAAAGTCTAATTCTGGTTTAAGAATCTGCACACCGGGCATGCCCTGCAAGTCTGGTTAGGATCTCAGAGTGATAGCTTCCCGACCGTGCCCCGAAAAGCCTTCGGCGAATCCGGAAGCCGCCAATCCTCGTGATGTTTTGCAACCAGCAAAACCACAATCATCAAAAGAATGCCCCACGTCGAATGCGGACCCACTATCAAGTTGAACCACCAGCTATTGTTCCAGACATTGTCACTAATCGAATAACGTTGATGCAGCGTGGCGAGAATCCCCGGTCCGGGAATCAGGAATACTCCGCAGCCCGCGATTAGAAGCTTGCCCTTGATTTCAGGCCAGCGAGAGATGGCATACGGCAAGAGCAGCGCAATCACCCCGGCATTATAGGTTCGCTGGTAAACCGGCAGCAGACCAATCAGAACAATGCTAGCCAGGGACGCGTCTCCCAGAAGACGCCGATGTCGCCACCACAGCACCAGCAATCCTCCTGCAATTGCCCAGGAAAGGATGTTCGCCAGAGCGTAGGCACGCGTCACGAAATAGAGCATCGGTTGCAGATTCAACAAATCGAACCGGCTGGGATTGCGCGTCGTGAAGTCATTTACATCGCCGATGGCGAAAAAATAACGCAGGTTTTCCTGATAGGAATGTAGCCATCCGCTGGGCATGCGGCTGAGAGCGACCAGGCTCATGATTCCTAATACCCCGCAAGCCGAGAATATCCGGCGCCAGCGTTTGTTCGCGATTTCAAACACCACGAACCACACTGCCAATTGGGCTTCAGACAAAGCGCCAGCCCCGTGAGCAGGCCTCCACCGATTGTGGAGCGCAGCGAAACTCCAATCACCGCCAGCTCAATCGCTTGCGCGCTGATGCTTTGTAATGCAATAGCCGCATGCCAAGGTGCGAGCGCCAGCGCAAAAGCACAGGTGAGCAATCCGTTATCGCTGTTCCAAGGCACTCCTTCCAGCTTCAGCACCGACCACAACAAAAACGGAAATAGAGCAATCGCCGACACAAGAAATAGGTCGCGCGCAACGGTCCATCGAAAAAAAGCAAAAGGCGCAAGAACCGGCAAACTCGAAGGAGGGTAGGCTGGCCGCACATTGGCTTCGCTTCCACGGGTTCCTGAGAAATGGGCGCCACCAGCCACCTCCCACGTGGCTTTGAACTGGCTGGAATCGTAAGGGTCCGCGCCCGACAGCCATCGCCGGGCAGCCACGTAGGTTCCAGAAAAGTCCGTGAAGTTCCCCGATTGCAACGTCCGCAACGGACCGCGTGCCATGAACTCCCCCAGCGCCGCCAGCAGGCAGAGCAGAATCACATATCTGACGATTCTTTTATGGGGCATTCGCGTATCAGGCATCCGTGCTCGCTGGCTTTGAGCTGGTCATCGTTGCACCGGCACAGGCGCGCCTGACGCGCATGAATGAAGCCGAGTACACTGCGAATC
The DNA here is from genome assembly GCA_963836305.1 of uncultured Acidobacteriaceae bacterium. Classification (GTDB taxonomy): domain Bacteria; phylum Acidobacteriota; class Terriglobia; order Terriglobales; family Acidobacteriaceae; genus Sulfotelmatobacter. The sequence continues at coordinate 285,767 of CAWIJP010000020.1, forward strand.
GCGGCAAAGAACAGTGAATGCTACCACGCGACGCCAACTGAAGCTGTAGCCGAATCGGAACTGACAAAAGGTCTTTACCTCAGAGGACACAGAGTTCACAGAGTAAAGCTCGATTTCTGTGCTATTCAGTTGGAATGGCCACTTTAGCAACTTCTCCCCAATCTCTACGGGTCAAACGGGTCTCCGCGGCAATCATCTTCTACGTCCTGCACCTGCGCGACGGAATCCAACGCATGGTAGACGGAAAAGCCTGGGAGAAGTAGCCATACCCTGTGATCCTCCGTGTCCCCTGTGGTAAAGATTTTGACGTTACGTCCGTACCCGGTTTTCTGTTAAATGTTTTTCCAAGAATTTCACATTTTTCTTGCATCGTTCCAAATTTCCCGTAATCTCACAAATGCGAACTAACTTCAGCGCGATTTCTGGAATCTAAAAAACCAGAAAGCTCAAACACGACCCAGCCCGTTGTGGAGTAGCTGAGAGTGAGTCGCTTGAGGAGGAACACATCGAAATTGGCAACAGCTAGCGCCCCGCACCAAGAAACCGGAAATCCTCAGCCTCTCTCCGTAATCCCCAACCGGAAAAAACCGGCCCGAAAGGGTTTAGTTCGGCTCACGCTCTGGCCCCTGGTCGCCGCCACCTTCTTTATGGTTTCAGGCGGAACCTATGGCACCGAGGACATCGTCCACGGCGCAGGCTACGGCCGCGCGATTCTCATCCTGTTGCTCACCCCGCTGCTCTGGAGCCTGCCCACAGCCTTCATGATCGGCGAGCTTTCGAGCGCGCTGCCCTACGAGGGTGGTTACTACGCCTGGGTTCGCCGCGCCATGGGAAATTTCTGGGGATTTCAGGAAGCCTGGCTCTCGCTGGTCGCCTCCATCTTCGATATGGCGATTTATCCCACGCTGTTCGTCGCCTATCTCACGCGCACGTTCCCCTGGTTTCAGGAAGCAAATCGCGGATGGTGGGTCGCTCTCGCGGTGGTGATCGCCTGCGCCTTGCTGAACATCGCGGGCGTGAAAGTAGTCTCGCTCACGTCGCTCTGGCTGTTCTTCGCTCTGTCGGCCCCGTTCGTAGCCATCGTGATCCTTGCTCCATTCAAGATCGGTGCGCTGGCGAATGCCGTGACCAAACCGACTACATCAACGGTCGATATCCTGGGCGGCCTGCTCATCTGCATGTGGAACTACATGGGCTGGGACAACGCTTCCACCATCGCCACCGAAGTCGAGCGCCCGCAGCGGACTTATCCGCGCGCCATGCTGGTCGCCGTCGCGATCGTGGCCTTGAGCTACGTTCTTCCCTTTGCCGCCATGTGGATGACCGGCCTGAAAGCCACTGCATGGGAAACCGGTTCCTGGGCAGATATCGCCGGCTTGCTTGGGGGTCCGCTGCTCCGCGTGGGCGTGGTCCTCGGCGGAATCATCAGCGCCTTTGGCATGTTCAACGCGCTAGTCATGAGCTATTCGCGCCTGCCTCTGGCTATGGCGCAGGATGGGATGCTGCCCAGCGTCTTCGCCAAACTGCAGAAGAAGTCGCGCGCCCCCTGGGTCGCAATTCTCGCTCTCGCCGCATGCTGGGCCATGTGCCTGGGTCTGGGCTTCGCCCGACTGGTCACAATCGATATCCTTCTCTACGGTTTCAGCCTGATGCTGGAGTTCATTGCCCTTGCCGTGCTCCGCTTCCGCGAGCCGGACTTGCCTCGCCCGTTCCGCGTTCCGGGGGGATTGTTCGGCGCGATCGCGATCGGCATCCCGCCCATGTTGCTGCTCGCCTTCTCCATCATTCGCAGCGAACATGAACAGATCTGGAACATGAGCTCCTTCGAATTCGGCATGATTCTGATCGCCGCCGGCGTGGTGGCTTATGCTGTCAACCATCTGTTAAAGCCACAAGGCTGGGCCGCACGCGAAGAAAAGCCTCAGCATGCTGCGTAATTCGAACAAAGGAGAAAAAGGCGGGATAGGAAACTGTCCCGTCTTTTCTATGAGGCCAATGTTGTAAAGTAGCGTCAAATAGTTGGGCAAGTATGGACGCTTTGGGCACCTATCGGAAAATTCCGACTTACCCGGCAGGCTTCCTCGCCGGCCTGCTTTCGTCCGCCTTGGCCGTCGGATCCGCCGCGGCGGGAGTTTTTGTATTGGATTTCATCTTGCAACGAGTCGAGGGAGGAATCGGCCTTGGCGGCGGGGTGCTTATCGTCTGCGCAGTCCCGAACATCGCCATTCCTTTTTTCGTCTTCGCCTTCTCCGCCTTGATCAACTTGCACCACCCGACATCATGGCCAACACCAACGCTGGCATTCGCTCTGTGCGCCATTCTGACTTGGGTCTGGATTCCGTTCTCGGTCGGATTTGCTCCCGTCGTGTTAGGAACAGGAGCAATAGCTTGGTTCGTTTCCTGCTTGCTGTTGCGCAAGAATGAGGGTAAGAAATCCGAACATGTCATCCAAACGTAAATCCAAAGGCGCGTACATGATTTCGGCGGTGGCCGAGATGTACGGCATCCATCCCCAGACCTTGCGCCTCTATGAGCGCGAAGGCTTACTCAAGCCGTCGCGCACCGAAGGCAACACCCGCCTCTACACCGACGAAGACCTGCAGCGCCTGGAATTCATCCTGTCTCTCGCCCGCGACCTGGGCGTGAACATCAGCGGCATGGCCATCATCCTGCAAATGCGCGAGCGCATGGAAGAAATGCAGCGCCAGATCCAGGAGTTCGTGCAGTACATCCAGGAAGAAGTCCTCACCCGCGCCCACGCCGCCGCCGATCCCGCCAAAGGCGCAATCGTGCCAGTCCGCCGGTCAATCCTCGCAACGACAGTTCCCCCAGCTAAGAAACGTTAGCTATTTTGCGGCTGTCATCCTGAGCGAAGTGGCTGCTCCGCGAAGCGAAGCAGCTACCCAGTCGAAGGATCCCTACGTCTATCACGTGCAATTCTCAACCGCGCCTGCCGCAGTATGATGGAAACAGTACGCCCATGCTCCCTTTCAAACTTATCTACAGTGACGGCTACTATCTCCCCATCGGCCAACACGTCTTTCCTGCCGAGAAATACAAACGCGTTCGTGACCGGCTGCTGGCAAGCGGCGCAGCCGAAGCGACCGATTTTCTGGACCCCCAACCCGCCACCGACGACGACATTCTGCTCGTACACACACCTGACTACGTAAACAAGCTACGAACCGGCACCCTTAGCGCCCGCGAGGAACTAGCCCTCGAAGTTCCCTACTCGCGCGGTCTCGTAGACGCCTTCTGGCTGGCCGCTGGCGGATCGACACTGGCGGCGCGGCAGGCCTTGGCCGACCGCGTCTCCATCAATCTCGGCGGCGGATTCCATCATGCCTTCCCCGACCATGGAGAAGGCTTCTGCATGATCCACGACGTAGCCGTAGCCATCCGCCGCTTGCAACGCGACAGCCAAATTCGCACTGCGATGACGGTCGACTGCGATGTTCATCAAGGCAACGGAACTGCAGCAATTTTTGCTGCGAAGCACGCTCCCGGCAATCCTCTGCCATCCGCCTCGGGTTCGGCCGTATCCACGCACGGACCCCGGCGCAAGAATCCCAACGCTGCCGACGTCTTCACCATCTCGCTCCATCAGCACAACAACTATCCCCAATGGAAACCACCGTCTTCCATCGACGTCGATCTTCCCGATGGCATCGGCGACGAGGAATATCTCTCCTGGCTCGATAATGCCCTCAGTTCCGGCCTGCGCCAGTCCGAGCCTGACCTGCTCTGCTACATCGCAGGCGCGGACCCCTATAAAGAAGATCAACTCGGTGGCTTATCCCTGACAATCGAGGGATTAAAAAAACGCGACGAACTCGTCTTCCGTGTAGCCCGCGCCCGCAACATTCCCGTCATGGTCACCTTCGCCGGTGGCTACGCCCAGAATGTCGAAGATACAGTGACCATCCACAGCAACACAGTGATCGCGGCCAAGGAAGTCTTCACCGTAACCAACTGAGAGCGTCAAAAGTTATACTCGATGGAATGATCGTCAGCCCGACAGAAATCCCTCACAGCGAACTCTACGGCATCATGATCAATTGCGTGGTGCCGCGGCCCATCGCCTGGGTCTCGACCATGAGCGCCTCCGGAGATCTCAATCTCGCGCCATTCTCTTTTTTCAATGCGGTCTGCGCCGATCCTCCATTATTGGCATTCGCGCCCGGGCTGCGTCCTTCGAAGCAGGGACCGGCTCAGGCAGTAGCCAAAGATACATTGCGCAACGTTCGCGAGACCGGGGAATTCGTCGTGAATACCGTCACCTACGAGCTTCGCGAAGCCATGAATGTGACCAGCGGTGATTACGATCCATCCATCAACGAATTCGATCTGGCGAAGGTCACGCAGGCGCCCTCGAAAATCGTTCGCCCCCCGCGAGTCGCCGAATCTCCAGTCAGCTTCGAATGCAAACTGCATCAAATCCTCGATTTCTCTCCCGCACCCACCAGCAGCAGCCTGGTGATCGGCCAAATCGTTTCGATTCACATCAGCGAAGCGCATTTAAAAGATGGACGCTTGGATCGCAATTCGTTGGACCTCATCGGACGCATGGGCGGAATTCAATACACCCGGACGGCTCAGCGATTCGATATGATCAGGCCGAAGGTTGGGTAGCAGACTAGACATCCCTCGCTGCTAAAATAGACGCTTACCTCTATGTTCGAGAATCTTCAGGAAAAACTGCAACGCGCCTTCAAGTCCCTGCGCGGACAGGCCCGCCTTAGCGAAGAAAATATCGCTGAGGCGCTCCGCGAAATCCGCCTCGCGCTCCTCGAGGCCGACGTCAACTTCAAAGTGGTCAAAGAATTAATTGACCGCATCCAGGCCAAAGCCGTTGGCCAAGAAGTACTGACTGCGCTTTCTCCTGGCGAGCAGGTCATCAAAATCGTCCGCGACGAACTGGTCGAGACTCTCGGCAAAGACACGGCACGCATGAAGTTCGCCTCGCAACCGCCCACGGTCGTGCTCATGGCCGGGCTGCAAGGCTCCGGCAAAACCACAACCTCGGGCAAGCTCGCGAACTGGTTTAAAATCGGCGGACATCGCCCGCTACTGGTATCAGTCGACGTCTACCGTCCCGCCGCGCGCGAACAACTGAAAGTTGTCGCGCAAGCCGTCAAAGCGCAAATTTACGAAGGCGAAGTCGGCGAAGCAAACACGCCCGCGCAACTCACACAAGCCGTCGAGCGTTTAGTGAAAGAAGCCCGCCGCGAAGCCATCGTCTCCGGCTGCGACGTGCTTATCGTCGACACCGCCGGACGTCTCCACATCGATGACGAACTCATGAACGAGATGCAGTCGCTGAAAAAGCTGCTGAATCCGTCAGAGATTCTGTTCGTCGCCGACGCCATGACCGGACAGGACGCCGTCCGCTCCGCCGACGAGTTTCACAAAAAACTTTCGCTCACCGGTGTCATCCTCACCAAAATGGATGGAGACGCTCGCGGCGGAGCCGCGCTTTCCATCCGCCAAGTCACCGGCCAGCCGATCAAGTTTATCGGTGTCGGCGAAAAATACGATGCCCTCGAACCCTTCCATCCCGACCGCATCGTCTCGCGCATCCTCGGCATGGGCGACATCTTGTCTCTGATCGAGCGCGCCGAATCGCAACTCGACAAGAAAAAAGCGCAGGAGATGGCCACCAAAGCCCTCACCGGCGACGGCTTCTCCCTTGAAGACTTTCGCGACCAGCTGCGGCAGGTAAAAAAGATGGGCTCGATCAAGAATTTGATGGGAATGCTCCCCAGCATCGGCCCATTTTCCGGCCTGCAAAAAGCCGCCGATCATGTGGACGAAAAACAAATCAACCGCGTCGAAGCCATCATCAATTCGATGACAATCCACGAGCGCAACCACCACGAAGTAATCAATGGCAGCCGCCGCAAACGCATCTCCCGCGGCTCCGGCACCACCGTGCAGGAAGTAAATAACCTGCTTCGTCAATACGCGCAGATGAAAAAAATGTTTAAGCAGATGGGCAAACCCAGCTTCGCCCGCAGGATGGCCGGGATGAAATTGCCCGGGATGTAGGCGAAGAATTTTCTGTAGCTAATTGTGAATGCTTTCTCGGCACTGTCATCCTGAGCGAAGGTGCCGCTCGCGAAGCGAGTGGTAACGCAGTCGAAGGATCTCCACGCTCATAGGACTCCGGTCATGAAATGGCGCTCCCTCGAAGAGTCGAGTCCCGAGACCGAAATTCGCCCTCTGCGCGAAATCTTCGCCGAGCGCAGAGAATTAATCTCAAAATACGTACCGCCGCAGACGCAGGCCGTCCACGCGGCGACCATCGCCGCCCTGAAACAACAATGCCTGGCAGCAAATATTCTCCCTGTCGCCGCAAAGATTCCAGAATTCCAACTCCAAGATCACAACAACAAAACGGTCTCATCCTCCGACTTACTAGCGACCGCCCGCCTCGTCCTCTGCTTCATCCGCGGCCGCTGGTGCCCGTTCTGCGTCGCCCAGATGGAAGCCATGAATCTTCTCATGCCAGAGATCGAACAAGCGGGCGCAACTCTCGTTGCCATTTCGCCGCAAACCGTGCAGCAATCCTTTTTCATGCGCGACCAGCACAAGCTCCGCTTCCCTCTGCTCTCCGACCCCGGCAACAAAGTCTCGAAACAATTCGGACTCGCCTACCGCGTTCCCGATGAACAAAAAGCCATCTATCAGCGTGCCTTCGTCAACCTTCCCTTTGTGAACGGAGACGACAGTTGGCAGTTGCCCATCCCCGCGAACTACGTCATCGAGCGCGATGGCACTGTGCTTTACGCTTCGGCGGATGAAGACTACAGAGATCGCCCCGAGCCAGAAGAAATCGTCCGCCTGCTCCAATCTTAAATCTGAATCCGCACTGTCATCCTGAGCGCAGCCGTTCTTCAGGCGGAGCGAAGGATCTCCCGCACAACGGTCGCAGCCTGCGAAAGCCTCTCGCCGATCCCACCACTTTCGGTACACTGATACTTCATGAACTATATCTACGGCATCAACGCCGTCACTGAAGCCCTCAAAGCCCGTGGACGCGCCTTCCAATGGGTCGGCATGGCGAAGGAGCGACATGACATCCGCCTGCAGCGCATGATCGAAGACTGCCGCAAGCTCGGCGTACCCGTGCGCTTTCTCACCCGCGTGGAACTTGACCGCATGGCCGGCAACGCCGCGCATCAGGGAGTAGTCGCCGTCACCTCGGCCAAACAATACAGCGATCTCGATGACGTCATCGGAGCCAAACGCGGAAAATATTCTCTCGTCATCGTGCTCGATGGCGTGGAAGACCCGCACAATCTCGGTGCAGTCCTCCGCACTGCAGACGCCGCGGGCGCCGATGGCGTCGTCATTCCCGAACGCCGCGCCGCACCCGTTACCGGAACCGTCACCAAAGCCTCCGCTGGAGCTAGCGAATACTTACCGATTGCGCGAGTCACGAACATCGCGCGCACCATTGAAGACCTCAAAGAACGCAACATCTGGACCGTCGGTCTCGATGAACGCGGCAAGCAAACTTACGACGCTCTCGACTACAACATGGATTGCGCGCTCGTCCTCGGCGCCGAAGGCAAAGGACTCCACGACCTGGTAAAGAAAAAGTGCGACTTCCTGATTTCGATTCCAATGCTGGGCAAAGTTTCTTCGCTCAACGTATCCGTCGCAGGAGCCGTGGTGATGTATGAAATTGTGCGCCAGCGCCGCGCGAAGACGAACGAGGCATCTGCGGTCGCAAAATGAAGTTACGAATCCTTCTGTTGTGCGTCTTTTGTTGGCCGTTTATCTCCGCCCTGAATGCATTTTCTATCGACCGCGAAGCTTTCACCTTCACTCACTACGACCTGAACGTCCGTGTTGAGCCCGATCAGCAACGGCTGGGCGCTCGCGGCACAATCATTCTTCGCAACGATTCTCCAACTCCGCAGAAGCTCGCCATCCTGCAGATTTCGTCTTCTCTGAGCTGGCGCTCGATCAACGCCAACGGCAAGGCGGTGCAGTTTGTCTCCCAGCCCTACACCTCTGATATCGATCACACCGGCTCGCTCTCCGAAGCCATCGTAACTTTGCCGGAGACAATTCCTCCGAAAGCCTCCATAGAACTGGAGATCGCCTACGAAGGCGTGATCGTGCTCGACGCCACGCGGCTCACCCGCATCGGAGCGCCCGAAGACCAAGCCAAGAGTTCAGACTGGGACCAGATCAGTCCAAAGTTCACTGCTGTCCGCGGATTCGGAAATGTTGCCTGGTATCCCATCGCAACCGAAGCTGCGTCTCTTTCCGAAGGCACGAGCCTGTTCGAAGCCGAAGGACGCTGGAGAGCCCGAGAAGCCGCTTCCACCATGCATTTGCAAGTCGCGGTGCCGAATGCTCCGGAGAATGATCCGGAGAATTCTCAGCAGCAAGCTCCGGAACTGCTGCTCAACGCAACCACTTGCCCCGTAGCGCATGAAGTGCAACACGAGTTCGTTGCCGATTGCACGTTTCGCCAACTGGCGTCGATCGTGCCGACGTTCGTAATCGCGGACTATGAGCTCGTGGAGCGGCCCGCTGTAGCCGTCCACTTCTTACATGGACACGACACCTCCGCCACAAACTATGCCGACGCTGCTGAAAAAGTAATTCCGCTGACCACCGAATGGTTCGGCGCGCCGCACAGCAAGGCGCAGACCGCGGATCTATCCGATCCAAATGCTGCGCCGTTTGAAAGCGGTTCTCTTCTCCTGACCCCACTCGCGAACGCCGATCCCAAACTCGCGGCGCTTGCCGCCGCCCTACAGCTAACTCATGCAGCTTTCACATCGCCCCGCCCCTGGATCAACGAAGGCCTGGCCCATTTCGCGCAGGCTCTTTACCTGGAACGAGAAAAAGGACGCCAGACCGCGATCGATTACATGGCCACGCACCGCGCGGCTTTAAGCACCGCAGAAAAACCTGACGAGAAACAGCCAGATCTGCCCAGGTCAGAAGACGAAGCGAATCGATCCTTAGTGAACACCTACGACGAGGAACTCTATCGCAGCAAAGCCATGTGCGTGTGGTGGATGCTGCGCAATATGGTCGGGGATCAGGCGCTGAAAAAAGCGATCGCATCCTATCACGCGGACCAGGACAAAGAGCCTTCCTATATGCCGCGATTAATTCAAGCGCAGACGCAACGCGATTTGGAGTGGTTCTTCGACGACTGGGTCTATCGCGACCGTGGCCTGCCCGATTTCAAAGTATCGTCTGCATTTTCCCGCAAGATGTTACCCGCAGGTTACATGCTCACCATTACAGTAGAAAACCTGGGCGCAACAGGAGCGGAGGTCCCGCTTATCGTGAAGTTCGAAGGCGGCGAAGTCATGAAGCGCCTTGTAGTGCGCGGCAAGAGCAATGGCGTGATTCGTGTGGAAGTTCCAAAACCGCCGGACGAGATCATAGTCAACGACGGCAGCGTGCCCGAGAGCGATACGACAAACAATACCCTCAAAATCGAGTCGAGCAATGCGGCGAAATAATCAGAAGTAAATCGCTGTACTCCTGGCATAACTCTACTTTCCTGCCGCAATCATTGGGTCGAGACTTGACCTTCAACTGCGGAGTGCGCCGGGTAGCGCGAAACGATGAGTCCGATACGTAGCCTTCCCAACAGCGAAAGAAGTTTATGAGGAAAGGCATCGCGCTGGTAGACCACGTCACGATCTTCGATCGGAAAGTCCAGATCCACCCGCTGCAAACCGGGAAAGTCGCGGAGACGCTTCAGTTCGCGATCGTTCTTCGACAGAAACTCAATCGCATCCTCTATCTGGCCTCTTAGATCGGAAACCTCACGCGTGCTCACGCTGACGTTCATCCCAGAACAATCGCTCTTCCGCGTCACACTTGAGCTTGGAGATTGCAGTTCGCCGCGATGAAAAGCCGTCAGAGCATCGAGCGAGGATGTCTTCAGGAATTCGTCTACATCAAAGTTTGTACCGCTGGCTCGAAGCACGCAAGACATGGTGCTTTACATCCCTTCAGCTGTGGTGAAGCGCACTAATTCTGCCAGCTTCGCCGCGGCTGCGCCAGAATCGATCGCATGCGCCGCCAGCGGAATTCCGTCCGCCAAATGATCCACCCGTCCCGCCGCAACCAGTGCGGCGGCGCAGTTCAACAGGACCACGTCCCGCCGCGCGGATTTCTTTCCACTTAGAACTTCGCGAACAATCGATGCATTCTCCGCCGCGTCGCCGCCGGAAATATCTTCTAACGTCGCTCTCGCCAAGCCGAATTCTTCTGGATCCACTTCGTATGTCCTTACCGTTCCTTCGCGAGCCTCAGCCACGCGCGTGGGTCCGGTAATCGTGATCTCGTCGAGCCCATCCAGACCATGTACCACCAGCGCGCGACGCAACCCCAGCATACTGAGGGCCTCGGCCAGCTTCTCCACCATCTCCAGCGCATACACACCAACCACTTGTCCCGAAGCATGCGCCGGATTGGTCAGCGGTCCGAGCAGGTTGAACATCGTCCGCATCCGCAACTCCCGCCGCACTTTCTGCACCTGCTTCATCGACGAATGCAAATCGGGCGCATACAGAAAGCAGATTCCAATTTCGCGCAGGCACTGCGCGGCCCGCTCCGGCGTCAACTGAATACTCACTCCCAGCGCTTCCATCACATCCGCTGAACCGCACTTCGAGCTGATGCTCCGGTTCCCGTGCTTGGCCACGCGCACGCCCGCGCCTGCAGTCACGAATGCCGTCGCCGTTGAAATGTTAAAAGTTCCGCAAGCGTCCCCGCCGGTTCCGCTGGTGTCGATGAGACTGCTATTGGCGGGAGACGGCTCGCCGAGCGCATCCCGGCCAGTGCCACTCAAGTCGAGCGCGCCAGCCACTGAGCCGTCCCCGGTAACCGAAATCGGCAACGGAGTCGCCGCGGCGCGAATCGCTTCCGCAAATCCAACGATCTCTTCCACCGTCTCGCCCTTCATCCGCAAAGCTACCAGCAGTGCCGCAATCTGCGCGTCCGTGCAGTTCCCCGCAAGCACCTCCGCCATCACGTCACGTGCTTCGGCGCGTGTCAACGATTGGGCGTGATTGGCGATGCGATGCAACGCGTCAAGCATCATGTTCCTCGGAATTGTAAGGTATAACCGCCCTTCGCAATAGAACGGCCACTCCGCTAGGCGTTCGAACCGGGCCCCTTCAGGCGAGGCAGGAAATATTCGCGCCAACTCTCCGGCAACGCGTCCGTGGCTATCGCCTTTTGCAGCAAATCGTGGTTGTATTTTTCCCGCACGAATAGCCGGTTCATTTCGGCAATGGTAATCCCACTCAGATTCTGCGAGGCAGGTTCGATGGAATCTCCCTCGCCCACTTCCCCCTCTTGCTCCACGGAGAAATAAAATCCACTGCGCCCGCTGAGCAAGAATCGCTCCAGAATGTCATCGCGCTGAAATTTGAGCGCAAGCTTATAACATGGCATGCGCGGCTGGCGGACCATCACCGTCGCCGATCCAATTCGAAAAAGATCCCCAACGTGCACTTCATTCTCACTCAGTCCCTCAGTTGTAAAATTCTCGCCGAACATGCCCCAGGGCAAATCAATATCCGGCAACTCGCGCCGCCAAAATTCATAGTGCTGCGCCGGGTAAGCATAAACCGCCTTGTAAGGTCCGCCATGAACGCTCAGGTCCGCTTGTTGGTCGCCCTCCAGGTTCAGCCTGCGCCGCGCGATCCGCCCGGACACCGGCTTTTTGAAAATACCAGTGTTGACGGTTGCACCCTTATAGAGCGCCAGCCGCGGACGAGCGACGTTAAGCGAAATCAATTTCACTGCGAACCTTTCTGCGACGCATTCCGTTTCTGCTCGCTAGAGTACGCCTTCCTGAATAAAACGTACCGATTTGAACTTTGGATGTGCCGCCAATTCAAAGGACGCCGCATTCTGCGTTTGCCCTAATCCGTTCCTCTTCTATAAAATTAAAAGTTTGCTGCCCTCAGTCGATAGCCGCAAGCAGGTTCCTTCCGATTCTTAACTGACGAGCGATTATGAAAATCCATGAATACCAAGGCAAAGGGATTCTTAAGAAATATGGTGTGACGGTTCCTCGCGGGACGATGGCGACTTCGCGCGAAGAAGCCGATTCAGTCGCTAAGGAATTATTCAGCTCCGGCGCAACCGGCGTCGTGGTGAAGGCGCAAATTCATGCCGGGGGCCGCGGCAAAGGCGGAGGCGTAAAAATCGCCAAGTCGGCCAACGAAGCCGGGGACATCGCCGAAAAGATGTTGGGCATGAAGCTCGTCACCCATCAAACCGGCCCCGAAGGCCGCATCGTGCGCCGCCTGCTCATCGAAGAAACTCTGCCCATAGAGAAAGAATTGTATTTAGGAATCTTAGTCGACCGTGCCGAAGGCAAGCCCGTCTTCATGGCTTCCGCCGCCGGTGGAATGGATATCGAACAGGTCGCCGCTGAAAATCCCGATGCCATTCTGAAGCAGCACATCGACCCTGGCATGGGCCTGGAAGCCTTTCAGGCGCGCAAAATGGCTTTCAAGTTGGGGCTCAGCGCCAAGCAGATCAATCCCGCCGTGCAATTTCTTTCCAATCTCTACAAAGCATTTCTCGATACCGACGCCTCGCTCGTCGAGATCAACCCCTTCATCACCACTACCGACGGCCGCCTCTTCGCGCTCGATGCCAAGCTCACCTTTGACGACAATGCGCTCTTCCGCCGTCCTGATATTCGCGAACTGCGCGACATTACGGAAGAAGATCCGCTTGAAGTTGAGGCCTCCAAGTACAGCCTGAACTACATCAAGCTCGATGGCAGCGTCGGCTGCATGGTGAATGGCGCCGGCCTCGCCATGGCCACGATGGACATCATCAAATACGCCGGCGGCATGCCCGCGAACTTCCTCGATGTAGGCGGCGGAGCGAACGCAGAGCAGGTTGCCCACGCATTCGAAATTCTGCTGAGCGATAAAAATGTAAAGGCTGTTCTAATCAACATTTTCGGCGGCATCCTTCGCGTCGATACGTTAGCCACCGGAGTCGTCGAAGCGGCCAGGAAAACTAACATCAAACTTCCAGTGGTGCTCCGCCTCGAAGGCACCAACGTGGACGAAGGCAAGAAAATCCTGATGGAGTCCGGCCTAAACTTTATCGTGGCCGAGACAATGAAGGATGCAGCCGATCGAGTGGTGGCTGCGGCGCGCGCAGTTTAGCGGAGAAAGAAACGTTATTCGCAGTGAGGAATTATTCTTATGGCAATCCTAGTTAACAAGCAAACCCGATTAATCGTGCAAGGCCTCACCGGTCGCGAAGGCACCTTCCACGCCAAAGCCTGCGCCGCTTACGGCACGCAAGTCGTCGGTGGAGTCACTCCCGGCAAGGGCGGAACCACCCATGAAGGCTGGCCGATTTTCAACACGGTGCAGGAAGCCGTGGAAAAAACCGGCGCCGACACCACCGTGATTTTCGTTCCCCCGCCGTTCGCCGCCGACGCCATCATGGAAGCCGCTGACGCCGAACTCGATCTCATCGTCTGCATTACCGAAGGCATCCCTACGCTCGACATGGTGAAAGCCTGGGAGTTCCTGCAGGATCGCCGCTCGCGGCTGATCGGCCCGAATTGTCCCGGCATCATCTCTCCCGGCAAATGCAAAATCGGTATCATGCCCGGCTCGATTCACAAAGAAGGTTCCGTCGGCATCGTCTCGCGCTCGGGCACGCTCACTTACGAAGCTGTGCATCAACTCACGCAGCGCGGCATCGGACAATCCACCGCCATCGGCATAGGCGGCGATCCCATTATCGGAACCAACTTTCTCGACGCGCTCGACCTCTTCAATCGTGATCCGGAAACCGAAGCCGTCATCATGATCGGCGAGATTGGCGGCGACGCCGAGGAGACGGCCGCGGAATTTGTAAGAACAAAAATGAAAAAGCCAGTGGTCGGCTTCATCGCAGGACAGACCGCCCCGCCTGGACGCCGCATGGGCCACGCCGGCGCGATCATCTCCGGCGGTAAGGGAACTGCGGCGGAAAAAATCAAAGCCATGGAAGCCGCCGGAATCCGCGTGGCGAAATCTCCCGCCGATATCGGCGAAACCCTTGCAGCCGCTCTGGGAGTGAAAGTCTAGTACTGAATAGGAATTAAAAATAAATCAGCCAACGACCAAGGACGAATCACTAATCACCAACTATGAAAACTCTGCAGCGCACTCTTACCATCGTGAAACCTGACGCCGTCGCCAAGAATGCGGTCGGCGACATCATCGAACAATTCGAGAAAAACGGCTTCCGTATCCTCGCCATGAAGATGCTGGAAATCTCCAAGCATCAGGCCGAACAGTTCTATGCCGTGCACGCCAGCCGCCCATTCTATGGTTCGCTCACCGACTTCATGTCGAGCGGACCTATCGTTGCTCTCGCCCTTGAAAAAGAAAACGCGATCGCCGATCTGAGGAAGTTAATGGGCGCCACCAATCCAGCCAATGCGGAAGAAGGTACGATCCGAAAAAAGTGGGCGTCCAGCATCGAGCACAATGCGATTCACGGCTCCGATGCCGAAGATACGGCCCGCTTTGAACTCAGTTTTTTCTTTGCGGGATATGAACTGGCGAAATAAGATTTCACGAAGTGCGGAAAGGAAAGTTAGGCCGACGCAGCGATTTCAAGACTTGACGAGAGACCTGGTAAACCCCGGCTCCCATTTTCATCGGTGGGCCTGTGGCCGGAGAGCGGTAGATAAATGCGACCAAGCACTCGTGACAATCTCAGCCTATTGTTGTGGGGCGCCCTAATTGCAATACTGGTAGCAGCGGATGGCTTTTTCGCAGAGCGGCACGGTATACCAGTCCGATTCGCTCTTCGTGTCTGTGGGTACATGGCTCTGCTGGACTACTTCGTCATTAGGGAGACCCGCAAAGCTAAAGCAAAATTAATTCAAATAGTCACCTGTGTAGTCCTCGCAAGTGCCCTCCATTTGGGAATCGCCTTTGCGTTCCGGCAAACATTCACGGAACGTTTTGGCTTAGGCCTGTGGGTCGTAATTGTGCTGGAGATCTTTGGAATTGTGAAATTAATGGTTCAGTCTGTTCGATACCTCAGGCGTACCTCTCGCCGCGCTTTCTAGACATCTGAAGGGGAAACTCGCCGCCGCTCGAGGGAAAACGGTTCATCCCAAAGCTTCGTACAAATGCCCTTCCACCCGGTCCGCAACCTTGGGCAACTCTTTTCGCGCATGCTGCAAAAAGTGAGGCGAGGTGCGGTGCGCTTCAAGCGCTGCGTCATCCTTGTACTGTTCGTAGATGAAGAATCTTCGCGGCTCGGTCTTGTGCCGGTGAACCTGATACATCAGGCAGCCCGGCTCCTTCCGCGATTCTTCGGTCAGCTTTGCAAAAATTGGAACAACATCGCCATCGTGCCCTGCTTTTGCCATCCAAGTGACTGCCAAAACCACCATTCGTGCGCTCCTTACAAAATCGTAGCAAGTAGTCTTAGTGCCTGACCAAGGCGGAAGTCAAGTCTAGATTTTCTGGTGTGGTGTCCTACGACGAGACGGCCTTCAACTCCTCCGCGAATTCATCCATGAAGATCGTGTGACCCCGGTCCGGCCCGGTTGACACCAGCCCAACCCTCGCTCCCGTTTCCTTCTCCACGAACTCCAGGTACTCACGAGCCTGCTTGGGCAACTGGGCAAACTTCGTGATCCCTTGCGTTGACGTTTGCCAGCCCGGCATCTTCTGGTAAATGCATTCCAGCTTGTCATAGCCGCTCGCCTGCGCCGGAATTTCCATCGTCTTCTTTCCATCGACCATGTACCCAACGCACACCGGAATCTCCGCCAGCTCATCGAGCACATCCAGCTTGGTCACCACCAGCCAGGAAATGCCATTGATCATGCCCGCATAGCGCAACAGCGGCAAATCCAGCCAGCCCGTACGCCGCGGGCGCCCCGTAACCGCGCCAAACTCATTACCTCGCTTTCGGATCTGCTCGCCCAACTCGCCCTTTTCCTCGCTGGGAAACGGACCTTCGCCCACTCGCGTGCAATAAGCCTTCGTGAGGCCTATCACCGACTGGATCGCGTTCGGAGCCACGCCCGTTCCAATCGCCGCCCCACCAGAAGTCGCGCTCGAAGAAGTCACGAATGGATACGTTCCGTGATCGATGTCGAGCATCGTTCCCTGCGCCCCTTCAAACAGAATCGACTCGCCTGCATCGAGCGCCTGGTTCAGCAGAACTGCCGTATCGCAAACGAATGGCGCGATCTTCTCTGCCGCTGCGGCGTATTCCGCGTACATTTTGTCCGCGTCAAGCGGCTCGGTATTGAACAGTGCGTGCGCAATCATATTTTTCTCGCGCACCGCATTCTCAATGTGTTTTCTTAAGAGTTGCAGGTCCAGCAAATCCGCCACCCGCAACCCGCGCCGCCCCATCTTGTCTTCGTATGCCGGACCAATTCCACGGGAGGTCGTCCCAATCTTCACCCGCCCGGGAGCATTCTCCGCAGCCAACTCGATCATGCGGTGATAAGGCAAAATCACCTGCGCTCGGTTCGAGACAAAAAGATTTCCGTCGACTCTCACGCCCGCATCACGCAGGCCGCCCACTTCCTTCAAAAACGCCATCGGATCGAGCACAACGCCGTTGCCAATCACGCTGCGGCACGCCGTGCGCAGCACTCCGCAAGGCACCAGTTGCAGCACGAATTTCTTGCCGTTGATGATGACCGTATGGCCGGCATTGTGCCCGCCGGCATAGCGCGCCACCACGGAGAAGCTCTCCGACAGAACGTCGACGATTTTTCCTTTGCCCTCGTCGCCCCACTGGGCGCCGACAATCACCGCGGTCTTACCTGGTTTCACTGCCAACTCCGTCACAGGGATTCGCCAGCGCACCACCGCGCCGCGCGTAGAGCACCGGGGTCGCACACGCCTTGCCGCGACAAATACTCTAAAGGCTCACTTGGGATAAAAAGCGGGGAAGATGTGTACAAAGTATCTTATCGCGCCCACGCCGCGGTTAGCAACGACCGACTCCGGTCGAGGGATTTTCCCTCTGTGTAACCCTGTGACCCCTGCGTTTGAAGGTTTGGACTTTCGCCGCCAGTGAATTTATCTTTGAACTGCGACGCCTGCCCTAGACTCGCGTCACCAAATCATGCCCAAATTTGAAAAACATATCTTCGTATGCGGCAATCAGCGCCCTCCCGGAAACCCGCGCGGATGCTGCGATCCCACCGGCCAGGCAAAACTTCAAAAATTATTCAAACAGAAACTGGCGGAACGCGGCCTCAAAGGTAAGGTGCGGGCAAACCAATCAGGCTGTCTCGATCAATGCGAGCACGGTCCCAACCTCGTCGTCTATCCCGACGCAATTTGGTATGGCCACGTCACCGAAGCCGACGTCGAAGAAATCATCGACTCCCACATCATAGGCGGTAAACCCGTCGAGCGCCTGGTGCTAGCCGATTCCTGTCTTAACACGGAAACCTGTGAACACCGAAAGCCAAAAATACTAACCTCTAAACCATAATTTTTCAGGGGGTAGCCGCCGAAGAGACCCACTGGCGGCCCCAGCTCTATCGCTGATTCCGAGCTTGACAGAGCGCCCACCACCGATCATAATTTTGCGCACGTTTGGGGACGTCAGCAGTTCTCTCTTTTTTTAACACCTTATTTCCATCGCGGCTTTTTAGTAAGCACGGGCCCCTGTCCGCAACCCAGGTTCGTTTACCTGGGGGACCGGCTGTGATTCGATTCAGAATTGGTTTCCACTGTTTCACCACACTCGTTTCGTTGACAAAAGGAGAATATCCATGCACCCAGCCCGAGTTTGCTCATCTTTAATTTTCTGCTGCGCTGCGCTATTTGCGGCTTTGCCTCAGACGGCTGTAGCCAATACCCTGTGCGTCACCCCGAAAGGTTCTAAGGTCTGCTACGCCAAGATTCAATTAGCCGTAAACGCGGCTGAAAACAACGACGTGATCAGCGTTGGTCCTGGCACCTATAAGGAGGACGTTGTCATCGGCAAGCCGCTTTCACTCGTCGGCGCCGGCCCCACTTCTTCCTTCATCGACGCCACCGGCCTTGCCAACGGTATCTTTCTGGACGGGCTCGATAATCCCGGCCTCCAGAACGTGACCGTTGCCGGATTTACGGTGAAGAATGCCCTGTACGAGGGAGTTCTGGTGGTCAACACTTCGAACTCTTCAATCCTCAATAATCACATTCTGAACAATGACCAGATCGGTCCCGTCTTCGGCTCCGGCCCCGCCTGCAAAGGCCAGCCCGCTTACGAGACCGATGAAAGCGGCGACTGCGGCGGCGGCCTTCACCTCATGGGAGCGGTAAACGTGATGGTGGCCGGAAACTTTCTGTCTGGCAATGGTGACGGCATCCTGATCAGCGACGACACCGCACAGAGCCGTAACAACACGATTGTTAACAACAACGCCTCGGACAACCCGCCCGAGTGCGGCATCGTTCTCGCCTCGCATCCACCCGCGGGTTCCACTCCGCCCCATTACGCTCCTCACTACGGTGTTGAGAACAATACCGTCGCTAACAATATTTCTTCGAAGAATGGGTTGACCGTTGGCGGCGCTGGAGTCGGCCTTTTTTCCGATGGCAACGGTCCTGGCCGCGTCTCCAGTAACCTGATCATCCGGAACCGGCTTATCGGCAACGGTATTCCGGGGGTTGCTCTCCACACTCACGTGGGCCCGGCATTTGGCGCCCCCGCCGATAACATGGATGACAATGTGATCGTCGGCAACTTCATCTCCGCTAACGGCGCCGATACCGACGACACCCTCACGCCTGGGACGACCGGAATCAATATCAACAGCGGCGGCGGCGGTTCGCCGGTTCGCGGTACCGTCATCTCTCAGAACACTATCGAGAACGAGGCCGTCGACATTGCCGTGAACACACCCGCCAAGCTCGACGCTCACTACAACGACCTGGTGGGCACCGGTATTGGTGTGGCCAACGTTTGCGCCCTGGATTCCGCTGCCTGCACCGGCACAATCGATGCGTCCGAAAATTATTGGGGATGTCCCGCCGGTCCGGGCGGTAGCGGATGCTCGACCACCAGCGGCGGCAACATCATTTTCACGCCGTGGCTCAAGAGTTGGGAATAACACACTCCCGTAGTTCCGCAAAGATTAAGCCGCCTATTCTTGGGCGGCTTTTCTTTTACAGGACGCGATAATGTGGCGTCACCGATCTTCCAGAGCACGGTCAGACTTGGTAGGCGCGGCAGGGATCGAACCTGCAACCACCGGTTTAGAAAACCGGTGCTCTATCCAATTGAGCTACGCGCCCCTTAGCAAAATTTATCATATGCGCTCGGTGGAGTATCATGCGGTGTCGCGTTGACTTCTGCTTATCCATCCCGGCTGGCCTATATCGACTGGATGCGCGGTTTGGCCTGCGTGCTGATGTTTCAGACCCATTGTTACGACTCCTGGCTCACTCCTAGCCTGCGCCAAAGCAAGTTCTTCATGTATTCGCAACTCGGCGGTACTTTTCCTGCTCCCTTATTCTTATTTCTAGCCGGAATTTCGTTTGCCCTGGTCACAGAGAAACTGTGGTGCAAAAATCTGGCGCCCGCGCAAATTGCCCGCACCACCATCCGCCGCGGCGCGGAAATCTTCGCCTTCGGCCTCCTCTTTCGCTTGCAGGAATATGTCATTGCCTGGGGCTGGGCTCCGTTCAGCGATCTGCTGCGCGTCGATATTCTCAACACCATCGGCGTCTCCATGATGCTGATGGGCGTCTTGTGCTGGTTCGTGTTATCGATCAGAGGAGGTCCGCAAGCAAAGTCCGCATTGATCCTTTCTGCCGCAGGAACCGCCCTGCTGATCTCGCTACTCACGCCGCTCGTCTGGACGACCTGGCGTCCGCGCTGGCTCCCATGGCCGCTGGAATCCTACCTCGATGGCATCCACAACCTAGGCGCTCCGCAAGCCTGGCTGTTCCCAATATTTCCCTGGACAGCCTTCGCCTTCGCCGGTTTGGCAGTTGGATTTATTCTGCAGCGTCAGCGCCGTAAAAACCGCGAAGGTCAAACATTCTTCGCAGCCGGCGCGGCGGGCTTACTTCTAATTGCAGCTAGTCGCTGGCTTGATGCCCAGCCGCGCCAGGTCTATCCCGTCTACGATTACTGGCATACCAGCCCGGATTTCTTTCTGCTCCGCGTCGGCATGTTGTTGATCATTCTCTCCGCGTGCTATGCGTGGTGCCGCTGGGGCGCTGCGCAGTGGGGCTTCAGCCCGCTGATTCAACTGGGCCAAGCCTCGCTTTTGGTCTATTGGGTGCACATCGAATTCGTTTACGGTCGAGTTTCAATCCTGCCCAAACACAGCACCGGCATCCGTACGGCGTCCTTAGGATTGCTGACGATCTTTCTCGCGATGCTGGTTCTCGCCTACTTGCGTACCCGCCTGAAAGGCCGCGGAACCGAAATCATCGCATGGTTTCGCAGCCCCATCCGCGCCGGCTAAATTACCTGTCCGTTATCAGGATTTGTCATCCCGAGCGGAGCGAGGGATCCTGGTTCTGCGGTGCTCCACCACATCCCCATGCCCTACTGAAATTGTTTTGCAAACTCCACTACTTCCCGCTCCGCCCACCGCCCGTCATAAGCCGAAGATCCATCACGATCTCCCACGAATGCGCAATGCCCGCCATCCTTGGTTTCGATGTAAGTAATGTTGCTATTGTCCAACAGTTTCTGCCGTGTCTCCGGCAAAATCCGAACGAAAGGATCGTTGGCCGCATGAATCACCAGCGCCGGGCGAGCAATCCGGTCCACAACATTCGCAGCAGCAGCGCGAGCGTAGTAATCATCCGCTCCCGTGAAACCGCAGTAGTAGGCCGTAATACGATCGTCGAACTCTCGCAGACTCTTAATTCCGCGCAGATGCGATGCATCAAACGTCTCCGGAAACAACCGCACCTTGCGCCGATACCGTCGGAATAATTGCAGCAGAAAATAATATTCGTAAACCCGGTTAGCCGGTTCGTGCAGCGCATCGGCCCCGGCCGCCAGATTCACTGCCGGACAAACCGCCGCCACCCCACGGAACTCCTTCGGCGCATCATCGCCCCATTCCCCAGCCAATTTCAAAACCAGATTCCCGCCCATGGAAAATCCAATGAGCACAAATTCGCGAACTCCGTCGCGCTCCACAATATTCCGCGCCACGGCTGCAACATCCCCGGAACGGCTCGAGTTATAAAGCGTGGGCGCACAGTGGTCCATGCCGCCGCAATTACGCTGGTTCATGCGTATCACATTCATGCCTGCAGCCAATCCGTTGCGCGCAATTCCCAGCATGTACTGCGACTCGCTCGACCCCTCCAGCCCATGCACGACTATTAAGGTCAACGCGCGGCTCCGTTCTTTCTGCCAGTGACAATGGCACAGAACCGGGATTCCGGGCTCCACTTCAATCAGCCGCTGTTCGGCCGCGGGCAGACGAATCCGACGTGAGAGAAAAAATGCAGCCAGAGTCTGCGCATGCCCGCCCTGCATCCACGACCGTGGCCGGAATTCGGAGGAAACAAATCCTGCTGGCTTCTCCGTCAGTTTGGCTGCGATCGTAGTTCGTGCATTCATAGTTCGTGCATTCATAGTTCGTGCATTCGAAGTTCGTACCGTCGAAGATTGCGCCGTCGAAAACGAAATGTTAGATGAATTGTCATCCTGAGAGCGCGCGTTCTCTGCGCGACCGAAGGATCTCCTGCGCCACAACGTCCACCCCGCCCAACCGCCTCACGCTTCGCCCAGTTTGCGAACTTCCCACAAAACGATTCTAATAGGAATCAGTCAATCCCACGGGAGAGTACGCGATGCCGATTTTTGAATATGTCTGCCAGGAATGTCAGCACGAGTTCGAAGCTCTGATCTTTGGCCGCGACAAAGCGAAGTGCCCCAAATGTCAAAGCAAGAAGTTGAGCGCACAGCTCAGCGTTTTCGCCGTTTCCGCGAAAGGCGCGCATTCTGCGTCACCTTCCACCGGAAGTTGCGGTTCCTGCGGTGACCCTCGCGGCCCCGGCGCCTGCTCTCTCGGTGACATGGATTAACGGCTAACAGCTAATGGATCAACGGATTCACTGTATCGCACCAGAATGTATTAGTCCTACTCTGCTCATCAAACTTTAGAGACCCTCTGCAGGTAACTGTCGTTACCTTTGTTTGCCTCCGTCCGCCGCCTACCATCTCTGAACTCGCTTGGAATAAGGAGAGTCGAAATGGACAGGCGCCGCCAGTCGCGTATCTATGTTGACCTTCCCGTACAAATCTGGGGCATGGACACTTTTTCGCGCCCCTTTACCCAGCCCGCAAGCCTGCGCAACATCAGCGGCCGTGGCGCAACCTTGCAATGTGTCGACGCGAGGCTCAAGCCCGGAGACGTGGTTGACGTTCTGTATCAGGGCACGAAGGCTCAATTTCGCATCGTGTGGTGCGGCAAGCCTGGCACGGAAATGGCCGGCGAAGTTGGCGTTGAAAATCTCTCCACAGATGTCAGACTTTGGGATGTCGATCCCCTCCGCTGCGCCGCCGCCGCTGGCCAAGGATAATATCTCTGAGTGGTGTCATCCTGACCGAAGCAAACGACCTGTGCATTCTCCTTCGTGAACCTTAGTGACCTTCGTGGTTAATCAGTTCTTGAATTACCTCTCCCATCGATTGACGCGTTAAACTCCCAAAGATGCAAGTAAAGATTCTCGGCTCCGCTGCTGGCGGCGCTTTTCCTCAATGGAATTGCGCCTGTACAAATTGTCGCGCTATCAGAGCCGGAGCATTCAACGGCAAGCCGCGTACGCAAACACAACTCGCGCTGACCGAAGACGGAAGCGTGTGGTTCCTGCTCGGCGCATCTCCGGACCTGCGGACCCAGATCGAAGCCACGCCCGAATTGCATCCACAGCAAGGAATGCGCCACTCCCCTATTGCCGGAGTAGCCCTTGCAAAC
This sequence comes from uncultured Acidobacteriaceae bacterium, assembly GCA_963836305.1. Classification (GTDB taxonomy): domain Bacteria; phylum Acidobacteriota; class Terriglobia; order Terriglobales; family Acidobacteriaceae; genus Sulfotelmatobacter. The sequence continues at coordinate 308,727 of CAWIJP010000020.1, forward strand.
GCCGATCTCGATCACGTTCTCGGACTCCTCCTGCTGCGCGAATTGCAACCGCTGCGCATCCATTCCACTGCCTCCGTCCGTCGCATTCTGCGCGAGGATAACTCCATGTTCGGAATGCTGAACCGAATTCCGGACCAAGTCGCGTGGGCAGATTTTCAACCCGGAAAAGAATTTTCATTGTGCAACTCTCACGGCGAGGACTCCGGCCTCCTCTGCCGCGCCTGGTCGCTTGCTACTCACTATCCCGCGTACGTCACGGCGGATCGCCAATCGCAACTATCGCCCAACGAGGCTTCCCTCGGTTTCTTCATCCATTCGAAATCCGGCGCTCGCTTGGCCTATATGCCAGCCGCCCCTGAAGTGGATGAGGCACTTCTCGCAGAGTTCGACGCTTGTGACGTTCTGCTTTTCGATGGCACATTCTGGAGCGACGACGAACTCGTTCGCCTGCAAGGCACCGGGCAAACTGCACAACAAATGGGCCACGTGCCCGTCGAAGAAACGCTTGTCAAGTTGGCGGGAGTGCGCCGTCCGCGTAAAATATTCCTACACATCAACAACACCAATCCCATGCTGGATGAGGCAAGTCCTCAATATCGCCAGGTGCGGGGCGCAGGCTGGGAAATCGCGGAGGATGGATGGCAGTTCAACCTGTAGAAACCGACACTACAACGCAAGCCCGCCCCTTGCTTTCGCTCGAGGAGTTGCGCGCGCAATTACAAGCCATGGGCGAAGAGCGCTACCATCACAAACATCCTTTTCACTTGTTGATGCATGAAGGCAAACTCACCCGCGGACAATTACAGGCTTGGGCCCTGAACCGTTACTACTATCAGAGTAGTATTCCGATTAAAGATTCCATCATCCTCTCGCGCGGGCCCGACCCGGTGTTTCGCCGCGCGTGGCGCAAGCGCGTAGTCGATCACGATGGCGATGCCACCAGCGAAGGCGGCATCAAACGCTGGATAAAGTTGGCCGAGGCTACGGGTCTAGACCCGGCTCAAGTCCGCGCCGGTAAAGGCATTCTTCCCGCGACTCGCTTCGCGGTCAATGAGTATCTCAACATCGTTCGCAGCCGTTCTCTGCTGGAAGCCGTCGCTTCTTCGCTGACAGAATTGTTTTCCACCAAGCTCATCACGCTTCGAGTGGAAAAATTGCGTGAGTTTTACCCCTGGCTCGCCGGCGGTCTCGACTATTTCGAAGCCAGACTCTATCAGGCGCCGGAGGATTCACAATTCGCTTTGAACTACGTGTTCGACAACGCAAAGACCCGCTCCGAGCAGGAGTTGGCGATTCAAGCCCTCCGCGACAAGTGTGACATTTTGTGGGCGCAGCTCGATGCTCTCTATTTCGCTTACGTCCAGCCCGGATGGCCGCCGCCCGGCGCATTCCGCATCGAGGGCGCTTGAGATGAATGAAAATTCCGAAACAATATGCTTTGTCATTCCGAGCGCAGCATTGCGCTTGGCTCTATCAATCGCAATGAGAAGTCGAGGAACCTGCTTTTCTCGCGGCGTACAGCGCCTGAAGGGCCGAAATTAGCATGTCCCCTCCCTCCGACGCCAGCCAACCACGCCTAGCCGCCGGATGTCGCTGGGGCGCAGACCCCAAGCCCGGCGTCGAAGAACGCATGGTTCTGTTCCCCGAGGGTGCAATCAAACTCCAAGGCACCGGCCGGCAAATCCTGGAGCATTGCGACGGCAAACGCACCTTCGCTGAAATCATAAAGGAGTTGCAGGCTCAATTTACGGTCGCCGACCCCGCCAAGATCCGCGCCGATATTACCCAGTTTCTCGAGCAACTACGTCAAAAACGAATCGTCGATTATTGATCATGCTTTCTCATCGAATGATGCGCGGATATTTCGAATGCTGTCGGACCCACTAGCCCTCATCGCCGAGCTCACGCATCGCTGCCCGCTGCACTGCGTCTATTGCTCGAATCCGCTGGAGCTGGCCCAGATTTCTTCAGAGCTCTCTACCGCAGAGTGGATCGACATTTTCCAGCAGTCAGGCAAGCTCGGAATGTTGCACGCCCACTTCACCGGCGGCGAACCGCTGGCGCGTCCTGATCTTACCGAACTCGTCGCCGCAGCGCGCGCCGCCGGCCTCTACACCAACCTCATCACTTCCGGCATTGGCCTTGCCGAAGCGAGGTTGCAGGCGCTGGTCGATGCCGGACTCGATCACATCCAGCTGAGCTTTCAGGATTCGCGCGAAGCCGCGGCCAACTGGATCGCTGGAGCAAAAGCTCACGCGCACAAGATTGAATTGTCGCGCCTCATCCGCCGCCACAAAATCGCCTTCACCGTAAACCTCGTCATCCATCGCCAGAATATCGATCACCTCGAAGAGATAATCTCGTTCATCGAGCAACTTGCCCCCGACCGCATGGAGATCGCCCACACGCAATACTATGGCTGGGCATTAAAGAACCGTGCCGTGCTACTACCTACTCGAGAACAACTGAAAAAAGCGGTAGAAGCCGTTTCCGCAGCGGAAAAACGCCTCACGGGACGCATCCGCGTCGATTTCGTCGTACCCGATTACTACGCGCGCTTTCCCAAGGCCTGCATGGGCGGCTGGGGTCGCAGATTGATGCTCATCAATCCTTCGGGAAAAGTTCTTCCCTGTCACGCTGCGGAAGTAATTCCTGGCCTCAGCTTCGAAAATGTCCATGAGCAAACTCTGGAGTCTATCTGGCGGACTTCTTCGTCATTCCAGCGTTTTCGTGGAGAAGAATGGATGCCGGAACCCTGCCGCAGTTGCGACCGTCGTATTGAGGATTTCGGCGGATGTCGCTGCCAGGCCCTATTGCTTGCCGGAGACGCCACGGCAACCGATCCCGCCTGTTCCCTGGCGCCCGCTCATAACATCGTCGACTCCGCGCTTGTGGAAGCTAATTCTGGCGCAATGATTTCTCAGCCCGTTTCCGCCGCTTCATTCGTGCAACTACAGCAGCGTACCAACGAACTCTGGGCCTACCGCACGAATCCGGAATAAACGCGCTTGTGCAACTCTGCGTTGGTCACCAGCGCACGCCAATCGTAATCGGCCGAACGTCCGTTGTCGTGCCGTTTCCCGAGCCGTGCATCAGGCGGAATTCCGCGTAGAGTTCTACTCCACTCGGCGTCTTGCGCGTGATCCCCGCGCCTACGTCGTAGCCAAAGTGGTTCTGATCAGAAATAGTAAAACTCCCACTCACCGGAATACTCGCGGCCGAGCAACCGGTCCACCACATAAAAAACGGTGTGCAGAACGAACCTGGAAAGGTTGTGTTAGTACTCAAAGTTCCCCAACGATGATAGTAGCCGCCGCCAAACAGAATGTATCCACCCCAATCTTTTGTGACCGGAATGTTGATGATGGGATCGAGTGTCAGAGCGAAAAGATAACTCGAGGCGCTCCCCGCCTGAGCCAGCGTAAGAGTGGATTGGCGCAGCGGTAGGGCGGCAAAGATAGCATCGGCGCGCAGTCCTAAATACTTGCTCGCATTCCGCGCCACACCACCCGCGACGAAGGGACCGCCGCCCCTTACGAACGTCTTCGTGGTGCCGCTATCAACGTTGGCGCCCAAGCCCACGTTATATTCCCAGTTCTTGTAATTGTGAGGCTTCTTTCGCCGCGAGGTCGATTCTTCCTCCGAAGCCTCCTGATCAGCGGAAGACTGCGCGGTAGCTGGCTGCTGCGTTGCAGGTTGTTGCGGCGCCGGCGTAGTGGGAACTTCACCGGTGACCGGGGCTTGCGCGAACCCGTGGCCCGCCAACAGAACTGTCAGGATCAGAAGCCTCAGCGCAGTCGCCATCGCGAACTTTCCTATCATCCATTCTCCTCCCCGAACCGGGCGTAGTGGCGGACCGCAGCGCTCGGCATCAAGAGGTAAGAGGCGCCGTTGCTAAATGGTTCCGCTTGTGTGATTCCTCGCAGTAAGACGTTTCCTTGTTTGCGGCGGGATCGCATTATATTACCAACTTTGATGCTGCCTCTGCGCGGCAAGCCGCCCACACCTACTCCCTATCATTCCACGCAAGCGCTGTTTGCATAGCCAGGGATCTATGAACTCGCGCAGTCTGTCACGCTATTTGCCGGTCGATCCTCTTGCGTTCGGGCCGCCTCCTCACACAACTTGTCCCGAACGTATGATAAAACTGAGTCTCCGCTTTCGAGATCAGCCTTGCCAAAGAATTCACCAAATGGTCCAATCACTTCCTACCCTCCCGGAGATCGTTCCCCCATGCGCCGCGTTGCCCTCGTAGGTTTCGGAACTGTGGGCCGCGCCGTGGCCAAAATTCTTTGCGAGCGCAAAAATGATGATGGCCTACTCCGCCTCACCCATATCTGCAATCGCAATGTGGAACGCAAGAAACAACCGTGGGTTCCAGGCGACGTAATCTGGACCGAAGACTTTCGCGCAATTCTCAACTCCGATGTCGATATCGTTATCGAGCTGATCGGCGGCCTGACTCCGGCGGAGGAATTAGTAAGAAGCGCGCTGAATGCGGGTAAATCTGTGGTCACCGCCAACAAGCAACTCATTGCCCGCCGCGGTCCGGAATTGCTGCAGCTCGCGAGCGAAAATGGTTGCCGTCTTGAATTCGGCGCTTCTGTCGCTGGTGGCGTTCCCGTTCTCCCCGCGCTCCACACTGGGCTCTGCGGAGACCTTCTCCACGGCATCGCCGGCATTCTCAATGGAACCTGCAACTACATTCTCAGCCGCATCGAGAACGATCGCATTCCCTTCAGCGAAGCTCTCGAGGAAGCCCAGGCGCGCGGATATGCCGAAGCCGACGCCAGCGAAGATCTCGACGGCGGCGATGCCCGCGCAAAACTTTCCATTCTCGCCCTCGCCGGATTGCAGGCCCACGTTTCCCCCGAGGACATTCGCGCCCGCACCATCCGTACTATCGAGGCGGTCGATTTCGATTACTCCGCAGAGCTCGGCTGCACGATCCGGCAAATCTCCCGCGCCGATTTGAAAGACACCACACTGTTCGCCGAGGTCGGTCCCAGCCTGGTTCCCACATCTTCGCCCTTCGGACGTGTGCAGAAAAATCTGAATCTGGTTTTGACTTCAGGAAAATATGGCGGCGACGTAGCTTTTCTCGGCGCGGGCGCGGGAGGAGATCCCACCGCCGTCGCCGTAGTCTCAGATCTAATGTTCGTAGCGCAGAGTCCTTCGTCCGGCGCTCGTCCGCGCCATACTCTGCACCTGGCGTCTCCAAAAATCAGTTGCGATTTCGAGACGCCCTGGTATTTAAGATTTGTGGTGAAGGATCAGCCCGGCATCATCGCGCGTCTCGCCGAGATTCTCTCAGCGCACCAGCTGAACATCGACGCGGTTTTGCAAAAACCCGGCTGCGAGAAAAGCGCTTTGCCATTTGTGATTACTCTGGAGCCCTGCCGCGACGCACAACTCCATCCCGCTCTCCAGCAAATGTCGACACTGCCCTTCGCACTTCGTCCTTGCCTCTGCCTGCCAATCCTGCGCTAGGGAACCAGAAACACTCTGTCATCCTGGGCGGAGCGAAGGACCCATGCAACTGGCGCTTCCGATGACTCGGGCTTCCACCACAGCCGCATGGGCCACGATCTCGTCGCTACTTCCAGAACGGATTCTTCAAACCAGCCGGCGCGAACGCGCTATCCACCTTTGCCTCGGTGCCCGTATCATCAGAAATTTTTTCATCCAACAACCGAGACGATGGCGCTTTCAACTCTTCCCCAGGATAGGGTGAGGATGGCGGAATATTATATTCGGACTTCATAGGGGGGACCTCCAAGTCTAAAGATATTGATCTATTCCCATTGAACCACTTCGAGCACTATCACTGGACTGCAAAATCCTGATGCCTCCCATCGAAAAATCAACTGCCAAAACCACACCGATCTACCCTGTGAGCCCTGTGTCCTCTGTGTTAAAGATTTTCGCTTTGCGCGCATTTCAACCTGTCCCATTAAAACTGCTACGATGTCAGGTTCTCTTGAATTCATAAATTTCTCCCTAAGGAGGACCCATGAAATATCGCAAGCTAGGCCGCACCGGTTTCGAAGTCAGCGACATTGCCTACGGGCTCTGGGGCATGAGCGGCTGGAGCGGCTCCGACGACCGCGAGTCGCTCGATTCTTTGCAACTCTCGGTCGACTCCGGCTGCAATTTCTTCGACACCGCATGGGCCTACGGCGAAGGCAAAAGTGACGGCTTGCTCGGCGAAACCATGGCGCATAATAAGAAGCGCCTCTACGCCGCTTCGAAAATTCCTCCCGCCAATGACAAATGGCCCGCGCTCCCGCAATACAAATATCACGATGTATTTTCCCAGGATCACGTTCTCAAATACGCCGACCAGATCCGCAAGAAACTTCGCGTCGATTCCATCGATGTTCTGCAATTCCATGTGTGGGACGATAGCTGGACCGATAATCCTGAATTTCGCACCACGGTCGAAAAACTAAAAGACGGCGGCTGGATCCGTTACTTCGGCCTCAGCCTGAATCGCTGGGAGCCCGAGAACGGGATCAAGGCCCTGCACACCGGATTAGTCGACGTCGTCCAGGTGATCTACAACATCTTCGATCAGGCACCGGAAGATAAATTATTTCCGCTGTGTCAGGAACTCAACATCGGCGTGATCGCCCGCGTGCCACTCGACGAAGGCAGCCTGGGCGGCAAGATGACACTCGAAACCCGTTTCCCAAAATCCGATTGGCGCTCCGGCTACTTCGGCCCGGAAAATCTCGCCAGCACAATTCAACGCGTAGACAAACTAAAGAAAATTGTGCCCGCTGGTATGACCCTTCCAGAAATGTCTCTGCGCTTCATTCTGTCGCACCCCGCGGTCAGCACCACCATCGTCGGGATGCGCAGTCCCGAACACGTCCGTCAGAACGTCGCCGCCAGCGACGCGGGCCCGCTCGATGCAAGCTTGCTCAAAGACCTGAAGAAACATCGCTGGGATCGCGTTCCGCAAAGCTGGTCGGATTAGCATTTCGCTTTTGTACCTTCGTGAAACCTCGTGTCCTTCGTGGTTATTGAATTTAAGACACCGTCCATCCCTACGAGCTCTGGTAGTAGCGAGACTCCGCAGTCTAATCTCGCTTCTGTCGAGAATGAAAAAATATCCGCATCAGACCGCATTATTCTTAACGTTATTCGCCTGCCTGCTGACGTCAACTCTCCACTCCCAAAACCCGCGTGGCTCACTGCGCGGCACCGTTCAAGATGCCACCGGCGCCCGCATCGCTTCAGCCAAAATCATCGCGCAACTCGCAGGCTCCTCCGTGCAGCGCGAGGCCATCAGCGAAGACCGCGGTGAATTTCGAATCGATGACCTAGCACCCGGAGACTACCGCATCACAGTAAGCTCCACAGGTTTCGCTGCCACGCAGGCCGAAGTCGTAATCGCCATCACTACCGTTCGTGACATCACCGTCACCATGACGCCATCGTCCGTGCAGCAAACCGTGGAAGTTCAAGCCGAGCCGTCTTCGATCACCACCCAAGTCATCGATCTCGCCAGCGCCGTTCACCAGGGCGTAGTCACCAGCAACGATCTGGAAACTCTCCCGCTTGCCGCGCGCAGCTTCGCCAACATTGCTTATCTCGTCCCCGGCACCGAACCGGTCGAACCTTCCGATCCCACCAAGGCGCGCATCACCGCCGTCTCCACCGGAGGCAGCTCCGGCCTCAACAACGAACTCTCCGTCGATGGCGGCGACAACTCCGATGACTGGATTGGCGGCTTCCTGCAAAACTTTTCTCCTGACGCCATCCAGGAATTCGCCTTTCAAACCGCTCAGGAAGATGCCGATACCGGAGGCACAACCGCCGGCTCCGTCGTGATCACCACCAAACGTGGCACTAACGAATGGCACGGCACTGGAGCTTTTTACGAGCGCGCCGCCGCGCTCAATGCCCGCTTCCCCATTGAAAATCCCGCTCCCAATCCTAAGCAGCCATTCTCTCGCCAGAATTATGTTGGCACGCTCGGAGGCCCGATCCGGCGCGACAAACTATGGATGTTTTCCTCGATCGAATACGTCCACGAAGATGCCAGCATCGCCTACAGCCCCGCCAGCGCCACGCAGTTCAACGCCCTCGCGCAACTGGCCGCCGACGGCCTGATTCCCGGCATCTCCTCAATCACCGTGCCGCAGAATGTTCCTATCCCGTTCCGAGATTACATCGGCGATGTCCGCTTCGATTGGTCGCAGTCTCCCAAGTCGCAATGGTTTCTGCGCACCTCCGAAGACAACTACCTCACTCACAACGCTCTGGTGCAGCAAGCTACGCTTCCATCCACCGGCCTGACCACGCACAACAACTATTGGAACGCGGTCATCAGCAACACTCACACATTCAATCCCATGTGGCTGGGTGCATTCGTATTCGACGTCAGCGAATTGCATCTCACCCAGGCCCGCAACTCGACTTTGGGCTACGCGCTGGCATTTCCCTTCAGCTCCACGTCGCAAACTATTTCTGGATTCGAAACTTTCGGCGACAATCAGTTCGCCACGCCGATCACGCTTTTCCCCGATCTGCGCAACCAGGAAAAATATCAGCTTCGCTACGACGTAAGCCACGCCACTGGCGACCACGCTTTTAAATTCGGCGTCAACTTCATTCACGAACCGGTGCTCAGCGGCGCATTTCCGGGCAATGCCGAAACCTTGTATTCGTTCCCGCAGGATCCAACTTACTATGTAAGTCAGCCGCCCTCGGTGTTTCTCAATGATCTGGCTGTAGGCGTTTCCACCACTCCCGCTCACGACGGCAGCTTCTCGCAAGACGTGCAGCGCTTCGCACTCTACGCGGAAGATTCCTGGCGCGCCACTCCGCACCTCACCGTGAATTACGGCCTGCGTTATCAAACAACGTTTGGCTTGTTCGAAGCCTCGGGCCGCAGCCAAGTGGATAATCCGGCGTATGTAACACTCCAGGCTCTGCAGATTCCGGTGAGCGTTCCGCATGACGATCACGCCCAATTCGGCCCGCGCCTCGGCCTCGCATATTCTCCCGGCGAAAGCGGCAAAACCGTAATCCGCGCGGGTTTAGGCATGTTCTATAACGACCTCGCGCAAAACGGATGGGCCACTGCTTTTCAGGGCGTCAACTCAACCAATTCCGCCACGGGACCGTGCAGCTTTGGCGGCGGCAATCCCCCCTCCACCATCGGACCCGGTTGTATCGCGGGCGACGCGGCCGGCGGAGCAGGTAATTTGATCGACGGCCACTACCGCACTCCCTACGCCATCCACACCACCGGCGGCGTTCAGCACGCCTTCAATCAGCGTTGGACCCTGGCCGCCGACTACACGCACGAACAGGGCAATCACGGTTATCGCGCCTACGGCTTCACCGGGGGCACCGATCTCTTTACGCCGCTTATCCCCACATCCGACCTTAACTACTCCAGTGACCAAGGCAGCGTAGTTCCGGATCTAAATCTCTTCAAGTCGGACAATCGCTCGAGCTATAACTCATTGATGCTGCACTTACAAGGCAACGTATCTCACCGCTTTAGCTTGACCGCAAACTACACACTATCCAAAGCAAAAACCTGGGGATGCCTGCTCGGCGAACTCTTTGACTATGTGAACGGCGTTTGCAATCCGTTGAACCCATTTGGGCCCGGAGACTATGGGCCCTCCGGCGAGGACGTTACCCATCGCTTTGTCCTCGCCGGAACTCTTCATATTCCCGGCGGATTCGAGTTGACCACCATCACCCAGGCTGAAAGCGCGCGCCCCTTCACCATCACCAACGCGACCAGTACCGGCCGCATTTCCGTGAACGGAGTGCCCGAGAGCCTGGACGAAGTTCGTGGCACGCCTTACATCCAAGCTGACCTGCGCGTTACGCGTCCCTTCAAAATCGGCGAGCGTTGGCAGATTCTGCCCTTCGCGGAATTCTTCAATCTCTTCAACCGCAACAATCCCGGCGCGAACTACGTCACCAACATCGCTCTGCTCCCCGTCCCCTCGGCGCAAGCACAACTCGGCAACATCACAGACATCTGCACCAACCCGGCTTGCACCTCGACGCAGCCGATCACCAGCATCAACCAACTGCGCCTCCCCGGCGGAGCTTTGGGAGATTTCTTCGGTCCCGGCACAACCGTAGGTATCCCATTCGCCGCGCAGTTAGGCGTGCGCGTCGTTTTCTAGGCCTTATCTCGCTATCGGCCAGATCAAGAAAACTTCGCAACAGGTTTCTGCCCAGACATGAACCTTGGTGTAGTTGTGCTCATCCACACGCAATGCCACAATCCATCTGCTCGAACCGTTCCACCCTCACGGAGATGCTCCACCATGAAAGGCCTCGCACTCGCTTTCACCCTATGCTTTCTGTTCTTCCACAATTCAACCAACGCCCAAACCAGACCAGCTACGACCGACGACTCTTCCGCCATAAGCGCAACCCTACGGAACTACATCGAGGGCTACTACACCGGCGACGCCGCCCGCCTGGAGCAAACCCTTCATCCACATTACTTCAAACACGTGATTCATGGCGACATCCCGATGAGAGAACAGACTGGTACTCAGATGTCGCAGCAAGGGCGCTCTCATGGCGAGTCTGATATTCCCCCGGCAGAGCGCACGGAACAGATTAGTGTTCTGGATATTTCCGGAGACATCGCGTCCGCTAAACTCGTCACCCCACACTGGGTGGACTACATGACGCTTTCGAAATTGGACGGACAGTGGAAGATTTTATCGGTTGTCCAGCGGATTGATGATTAGAAGGACGTGCGAAAGAAAATTTCCTGTTCGGAGTGGCTACCGCACCAGCCACTCCGTCGCTGCATGCACTCGCACCAGCAACGTGCTATAAGTCACGGCCAGCGTAGCCACAACCCCGGCAGCGGCGCATAAGGAATATCGAAGCGAATAGTTCGAAAGCGCACGTTGCCGCTGTTCCGTCCACTCAATCAGCCGCTCCACGCGTGCGTTCACTACCTCCGCCGGGTTGTGAACCAAAGCCGTAGTCAACTCACCCACCGGTTCCAGCGGAGCCAGCCGCGAAAGCTTGATTACCGCCGCAGCCAGATCCAGCGCCTCCGACGCGTTCGATACCGCGGCATCGTCGGCCGCCATTTCAGTCGCCTCGCGCCACGCACTCTCCAGTTGCGTCATTCCGGGAGAAGCCGCCACTCGCAGAAGTAATTTCCTGAGATTATCCCGCCGGCGCACGTGCACCACTTCGTGCCGCAAAGCGCATTGCAATTCCCGCTCCGTGAGCACAAACTCCGCCGCTTCCGACAACCACACGCTGGCCCGCAGAATACCTGCCGCAGTCAACGGAGGCACGGCTCCGGCAGTCCGCAATAGCAACACCGGCTGCGCGGAATCCGCTTCGCTCCGGCCAATCACGCACGCTCCGTTCGACCACCGCCCAACCGTTCTCGCAGCCCGGACCAAAGCTGCCGCTGCATTCCACATTCCCGCCAGCATCACGGCCACTCCGCACAGGCACAACACCACCAGCACGGGACTCATCGATTCCCGCACCGCTCGCGGTTCGAGCAACAGAAACGAGGGCACGGCAAACGCGAGAGTCACTACTGTCGACACGCCCCACGGAATCATGCGCAAGACGAAAAGCGCATCGGCGCAGCTTCTCGCCGAATCGTGCCGGCGATAATTCCATACCCTTCGCCATACCAGCCCAACCGCTAGGGTGAGCACACCATAAAAAATGAAGAAAATCGAAAACGAGACCGCAACTCCGCGCACGGCAAACATTACTCAGTCTCCCTTCGCCCCGTCTTGTCGGAGCCCGATTCGCCATGCCCGGCCTCGCGCTGACTCAGCTCCCGGCGCTTGCGCTCCACCAGCATTCGCAAGTCGTCAAGCAACTGCTCATCCCGCTCCCCCAGAATTTCCACTAAAAATGAAAGCGGCAACGACGAACCTGGATTGGCATCCAGCAGCTGCCGAAACGCGTGCCCCGCCGCTTCCTGGCGAAATTCCTCGCGGCTAAACCGCGCCGCGTAGCGGAACGCCCTGCCTTCTTCCGATCGCGTAAGCACACCCTTCTTGAACAGACGGTCCAGCGTGGTCATCACCGTGGTATAGGCAAGGTCTTCACAGCCGCCGTTCACCAACTCCCGCACCGTGGCGCTGCCTCGCTCCCACAGCGCATCCAGCATACGTTGCTCGAGTGGACCCAAACTTCCCCCAGTGGGCCGAAATGGAGAATATCGGAACGAGGAGTCTCGAAACAACAAGTCTCGGGAGGAGAGTTCTCGAGATGAAGACTTCCGAAATGGATTGAAAATCCGTCTCATTCTTCCGACTGAATCACTGTATTCTACCGCCGCAACGAAAACTATGCCACAAGCTCTCACAGGAGGGATTCTTTAGGTTTCGTCTGGGTAACTCTATCCGCACTCCAGGATCTAAGGCCGATGCCCGAGTCTCCTCTTTTCCTGCGCCATCAATCGGATTAGTTTTGTCAAATTCTCTTTCTCTTTACCGACGATGCTCCACCGATGGTCGAGACTCTTCCCGTCCCCGTCATGAAAGACGTGCCGAACGATAATCTCTTCATTCCGGTCCAGCAGTGGCCCAAGATCGTTGTCGCCCAGGAGGGTGAATGCCGTTACTTTCTTTTCGCAAATACTGCAGAGTGCCTGAAGACTGGCCATATTTGCTCCTATCCCCTATGCCGCGACCCACTCTTTCACGGTTGCGTGAGACGTGCAAATAAAAAAGCGCAAATTCCATGCTCATAGCGGATTTTTCGCCACGTTCAGCCCCCAGCCTCAGGCAACTCCCTGCCGGCTTCTCCGGCTGACATCTTCGATAGCCAGCAAAATCGATGGATGCCCGGGTTGCAGCTCAACCCGCCGCGCGTTCAGCACCATGGTCCGCGGACCGAGCTTGGGAAAATCATGCCTTAGTTCGTAATCGCTCACTTGCGCGTTCTTCGGGATGATGTCCTCCAGCACACGCCGCAATCCATTCACATTCCACTGTCCGTTGCCCAGTTCGTAAATGGAGCTGCCCTCCGTCTCCGGCGCTGTCACATTGAACGTCCGGTAAAAGGCCCGATTCGCCGCCGTGACCTGCAACTTGTCGTCCAGCAGCAAAATGCAACCCTGCGAATTCTCCACCAGTTCGTCAGCGTACTCACGCGTCCTGTCCAGAGTCCGCTTGAGAGTATCGATATCCTGCAGACTAATGACCGCTCCGGTAATTTTGTTGTCCCACGTTTTGTACGGGCGGATGCGCAAGCCATACCATGCGCCACTCTTCTCCCGAATTTCGCGTTCCTGTGGACTCGCGCTTTGAATCGTTTCCTGCACGAGCGTCTCCAGATCCTGGAACTCAAGATTGGTTCGGATTTCGCCCAGCCTCCGCCCCATATCGCTGGGCTGCAGATTGAGCAGCTTCTGGGATGGCGGCGTAAACCGCCGGATCCGCAGATCCAGACTCACCATCACCACAGGAAGATTTACCGTGTCCAGCAGGTTGAGCAGATCGCTGTTCACCGAACTCAACTCCGCATTCCGGTTCTGCATCTCCTCATTCAGCGTCATCAGCTCTTCGTTGGTCGATTGCAGCTCCTCCTTCGCCGTTTCCAGTTCTTCATTTGTGCTCTGCAACTCCTCGTTCGCGGAGAGCACTTCTTCATTCATCGATTTGAATTCTTCCAGCGTGGTTTCATGGTCTTCGATCAGCGATGACAGCTGCCCTCGCAATTGTGCAATCTCACGTCTCAAATTCTGGCTCTCAGCTGTCACAGTATCCGCTTTCCTGATTTTGCCGCTGCCATTTTCTCCCGTCGATCTCGCCCTCCTGCAGCCGGCTCCTGGAACACGACTACGAAATACCGTTCCTGCGCTCCCTGCGCACGCAACGGAAGCACCTCCAGATCCACCTCCAGCGTTTCCCCCTCCGATTGAAACTTCACCGCTTCCTTGCGCGCCACCTCATTACTTTTCTTCGCCTGGCTCAAAGCCGCGCGCAAGTCCACCACCAGCCCCTCGCGCGCCATCTTCGACAAACTGAATGATGGCTGTCCCGCGGCCGGCTCCAGATACGTCCCGGTCTTGCCCTGAAATTGCACAATTTCTAATTGATCGTTGACCACCACGCTGGCCGGCACAAACCGGTTAATCAGCAATTGCTCGACTTCGTTTTCCACTGTAAAAGGAGCCGGAAAATGCAGCCCGGTCTTTGCATCTTCCTCACGCCGCGGCGAATAATCCGTGGTAGCGAAGTAGGTTGCCATCCGCGCTGTGGTTTTTCTCTTCTGGTAGATTTTGTCTTTCTTGTCCACCAGCGAAAAGTGATCGCCGAATCCTGCAAGACTCTCCGCATCTCCCAACATCAGATAGCCGTTGGGCTTCAATGCATAGTGCAAAGTAGGGATAACCCTCCTTTGCAAGAGTGGCCCCAGATAAATCAGCAGATTGCGGCAGCTCACCAGGTCCAAATTCGAGAACGGCGGATCTTTCACCAGATTCTGCCGGGCAAAAATGCACATATCCCGGATCGATTTGTTCACCTGATAGCCGCCGTCCTGAGCGACAAAAAATCTCTTCAGTCGCTCCGCTGAAATATTTGCCACCGCGGCCTTCGTATATAAACCGCTGCGGGCGCGATCCAGCGAGGTTTCGCTGATGTCAGTGGCGAAAATCTGAATCGCCGTCGCTGCCTGCGAAATGTTCCGGGTATGCGTCCACAAATATTCCAACAAAGTAATTGCAATCGAATAGGCCTCTTCGCCCGTGGAACACCCAGCCACCCACACCCGCACCGGCGAGTCCGGCTTGCGCCCCTCAAATAACCCGGGATAAACGTGCTTGCGCAATGCCAGAAACGATTCCGGCTCGCGAAAAAATCCCGTCACATTAATCAACAGATCACGATACAGCTCGTCCACTTCCTCCGGCTTCTTCGCGATGTAAAGCAAGTAGTCCTTCAGATTTGGAATCTTGTGCAGGTCCATCCGCCGCCGGATCCGGCGCTGCAGTGTGCTGTGCTTGTAGTTCGTAAAATCCACTCCAGTACATTCACGCAGCAAGCCGAACAGTGTGTCCACTTCGCCTCCTTCCATCCCGCGAAATTCATCCTTGGGGCGCGATAGCACATGCGTCACGTAAGGGTGCTGCCCAATTCCACCTAACTCCCGTGCAATATCCTTCGGCGTAAGGATGAAATCAATACACCCCGCGTGCACCGCGCTGCGCGGCATGCTGTCATATTTCGCCGACTCTTCATCTTGCGCAAAAGTCAGCCCGCCCGCATCCTTGATGGCGCGACATCCCTCGGTGCCATCGGAAGCTGTGCCCGACAACACCACCCCGATCGCCCGCTGTCCAACCTTTTCCGCCAGCGAACGAAAAAATTGTCGATTGGCATGTGTTGGCCGCGCACTGTCGTTCGCGCCCTCAACTGCAGCGCCCCCTCGTCGATCATCATGCTGGTATTGGCCGGGATCACATACACATGGTTCGGCTGCACTACCGTTCCATCGGTTACTTCGTTGACCGGAAGCTTGGTAGTCCGCCCCAAAATCTCCGGCAGTGCACTTTCGTGCTTGGGATCAAGATGCTGCACCAGCACGAATGCCATTCCGGTTTTCTCCGGCAGATTGTGTAGCAGTTCGGCGAACGCCTCCAGTCCCCCCGCCGATGCTCCGATCCCAACGATAGGAAATAACTCCGGCATCCGTTGCGGACCATTTCTCGCCGCTGCCGGACGTGTAGCCCTGACTTTCCTGCCGGGAGAAGTTTTCATAGGCCTCCAAATAGAACGGGAGATTTCAACCGCGCAGCCGTAAATCCATCGCAACTTCGCGTCGGAATGCAACGACAACGGAAACCGCATTCGAGAAGACGTGCGGATTTTAGTCCCGGGAAACCGGATAATCAACGAATCCGGCCCACTGCAAGGCCGATTCCGCAGATTCAATTCCCGAAATAGGAATGAAGGGACGAGTCAAATCTGGAGGAAACGATTGAACAGAACAAAAGGCGGAAAATTTTAGTGTAGGAAACGGGGCGAAAACACCGCCCGACTCAAAAAGTTTCGAAACGATAAAAAAGGCCCCGCCTAGTGGCGGAGCCTTTCTGCTGCTGTCTCGATTCTCTGTTTTCCGCTCGCTTATCGCCTTCTCCAGATGAGTTACCGGGCCATGGCCGGCTCTTGCATGTGCTTCCCGCTCTTGAAGGCTTCGTAACGAGCATTGACTTCGTCCCAGTTGACGACGTTCCACCAGGCGGCGAGATATTCCGGACGGCGGTTGTTGTATTTCAGATAGTAGGCGTGCTCCCAGACATCGTTGCCGAAGATGGGAAAATGGCCTTGGGAAATCGGATTGTCCTGATTGGGAGTGGTCATGATGTGGACTTCGCCGCCTTGCTTGCCGGCGAGCCACACCCATCCCGAGCCGAACTGCTTGACGCCGGCATCGTTGAATTTGGTTTGGAAATCCTTGAAGTTGCCAAATGCCTTGGTGATAACCTGGGCGATGGGACCGCTGGGATCGCCGCTGCCCTTGGGCTTCATGATTTTCCAGAACATGGAGTGGTTCACGTGGCCGCCGCCGTTGTTGCGCACTGCGGCGCGGACGTCTTCGGGAATGGAGTTCAGATCGCGGATTAATTCTTCCGCAGTTTTCTTGCCGAGCTCGGGATGTTTTTCGATTGCTGCGTTGAGATTTTTGACGTAAGCACCGTGGTGCATATCGTGGTGCAGTGTCATCGTTTGCTTGTCGATAGTGGGTTCAAGCGCCGCGTAGTCATAGGGTAAAGGCGGTAGTTCAAAGGCCATGATTTTCTCCTCCAGGATTCTTATTGTACTGATGACGAGAGCGGGGGTATAGATTCAGGCGAAGCCGCTTCAAAATTTGGATGGGGTTTCGAGGGGTTTGGTTGCGAGAGGATTTTCGGCAGGCGCCAAAGCCCACTATTTAGAATCTGTAACACGGGCCTGGAGGCCGTTCATCCCAGGCGGCGTGGGGGGACCTCGAACGCGAAGCAGCCGTTTCTGTGTTTTACAATCCTCCTGTGCCTGAAACCACCAGCGCCCGCCTCGATCGCGTGCTCGCCCAACTCAGTCTCTACGAACATCCCCTGCTGAATTTCTCCGCACGATCCAAAGGTGAGGGCGTAGAAGTCGTCATTCAGTTCAAAGACGCATCCGTTCCCGTGCACACCTATTACTTTGAACTGCATCCCCGCGACCTCGACCATCCGCAGTTCGAATGGAGCTTCCAGCGCCAGCTTTACGATGCTCTGCATGATTACTTTGTCGAAATGTTTATTCGAACGCCGCAGGACCGGGTGGAACGGCGACAGAGGGAATCGTGAATCGATTGCGCCGGAAGATCGAGGAGGAGATTCGCGCACGCGGTCCAATTCCCTTCTCCCGCTACATGGAAATCTGCTTATACGATCCCGAACTCGGCTACTATTCGCGAAATGTGGAGCGGTTGGGCAAGGCCGGTGATTTCTATACGTCAAGCGATATACATGCGGTTTTCGGCCGTCTTCTGGCGCGGCAGTTCGACGAGATGTGGCGCGCGCTGGGCTCACCGGGGAGCATCGAACTTATCGAACTGGGGCCTGGGCGGGGCTTGTTCGCGCAGGATGTGCTGGGTTGGTCGGAGAAGAAGTTTCCCGATTTCTTTCACGCTCTGCGGTATGTTCTGGTCGAAAGCTCGCCGGCGTTGCGAGAACGAATCGGTAAAATTCTAAAGGACCACTTCGATTCTGGAAAAGCTGAACTCACGCCTCTTTTTCCTTCAGACGACAAGTCCCCACGCGCCACGCCAACCATTGTCTTTGCCAACGAATTCTTCGACGCGCTTCCCGTCGACATTATCAGTGCCAAAGGTTCGTTGCGCATCGACGCACGCGATGGCCACTTTATTGAGAGCTGGGTTCCATCTTCGCCGGAAGAACTGGAATTTCTGGATCGTTACGCCGTCCATCCCGAGCCTGACGAACGCCTCGAATTGTCCCTGGCTACCCAACAATGCATGGATCGGCTGGCAGCGGGCATGGAGCGCGGATTCATCGTCGCGGTCGATTACGGCTACACGCGCGAGGAACAGCTCGCTGGACGGCATCGCGGCACGCTGAAAGCAATTCGTCAGCACTCGGTGAGTGCAAATCCGTATGAAGCTCCGGGCGAGCAAGATCTTACTGCCGACGTTAACTTCACGGCGCTCGCCGCCGCCGCGGAAAAGCGTGGTATGCAAACGCACAAGCTGGTGACACAATCACAATTCCTGATGGGAATCGGCGAAGCCAACCAGTTTGCCGACGCTTTTGAAGAATGCCGCTTGCCGCAGGAGCGAGCGAAAGTCGCATTGCAACTCAAACATCTGGTCACGCCCGCAGGCATGGGCGAAAGTTTTCAGGTTCTGGTGGCAGGCAAAGGAGTAAAGCAAGAGGCAATCGAATCTTTATCTGGTTTGAGTTTTGGCCGGGGCACAATCCGCACCGAATGAACTTTCTATGGCTTAACGCCGACGAGCGTTGTGGACTTATCAGGCATCGGTGCGGTGGCTTTCGTATCGGCAGCCGCAACTTCAGGATATTCGTAAACTCCGCGTCCTGATTTGCGTCCCAGTCGCCCCGCCTTCACATACTGCACCAGCAGCGGCGCGGGATGATATTTCTCTCCCAGCGACTTGTGCAGATACTCGAGAATATTCAGTCGCGTATCGAGGCCTACGAGATCGACAAGCTCGAATGGTCCCATGGGATGATTCAATCCCAGCTTTAGCGCTTTATCAATATCGACCGCTGAGGCAATGCCCTCCTGCAGCATATAAAACGCCTCATTGCCGATCATAGCGTTGATGCGGCTGGTAATGAAGCCCGGCGATTCCTTAATCACCACAACTTCCTTGCCCATGCGCTTGCCTACGTCAACGGCAGCGGCCAACGTGTCGTCATCGGTTTCGAGCGCGCGCACCACTTCCAGCAATTTCATTTTGTGCACGGGATTGAAGAAGTGCATGCCTACGCACTTCCTGGCACGGTAAGTGACACTGGCGATTTCCGTGATGCTGAGAGAAGAAGTGTTCGAGGCGAGCATCGTTGTCGGGCGGCAGATTTTGTCGAGCAGAGTGAAAATCTCGATCTTCGACTCCATCTCTTCCGGGACGGCTTCGATTACCAGATCGGCTTCGCGGGCAGCTTCTTCCACCGAGCCGGCGTATTCCACACGCCGGAAAGCCGCATCGGCATCGGGCGGCGATACCCTTCCTAACTCAACAGCCTTATCGAGATTTTCCCGGATTTCAATTTCTGCGCGCCGCAGCGCCCCCGGCAACAAGTCTTCGAGAATAGTGCGATAGCCGCCGATGGCGCCGGCATGCGCGATGCCCCGGCCCATAATGCCAGCACCAATCACCGCGATGGTGTTTACTTGAGTCACTACTGCGCTAGCACCTTCTCTTTTTCCAGGTCTTTGATGGCATCATTTAATGCGCTGCCCGCGGTGCGCAAACTGTCCGCCAGACGCTTACGCTCTTCGGCATTCATCGCGGGAATTGCAATGCAGATGCGGCGCAGCGTAGTTGTAATATCTTCTACATAATTCATCGAACGAATAAGTTCACCGGATGCAAGCATGAGGGCTCCTGTAGTTTATGGTTTCAGTCGGCAATAGTTCTGCCCGTCCCGCACACTCTCTATAACGCGAGCGGAACTTCTATTCTGGACGTGTCGGCGAATTTAGTAAAGGTTGCTTCCGTACTGGAGTCGAGTTCACTCCGACAGCTAACGTTCCATTTGTTAACAACGAGTCAACCGATGCAGCTTATAATTCCTATCGATTCTTTAAATGGGCCCTCTGATCTCACCGCGAATCTAAGGACCATATGGCAGACAAGCCCTTGAAACGTTACATTTTTGCGAGCGACTTCGATCAGACGCTAACCTTCAATGACTCCGGATATGTGCTGGCGGAGCTGGTCGGCATCCCCATTGCGGATTTCGAACGCAAAGCCAAAGGCATGGCGAAGATCAATCTGGTGCAGCAGGGTGCGGAGCTCGCCTATCTTTTGCTGCATGATCCGGAGTTTAAAGCTAAGGTTCGGAAAGAACATCTCCATGAGGTCGGCAAACGCATTCGCCTGAAGGGCGATATCAAGCTGCTTTACCAGATTCTTGAAACTGGCGTGGATGGCCACTTTTTCGATTTTTATATTTTGTCAGCGGCGCCAGTCGAGGTGATCTATTCTGCGCTCGAAGGCATTGTCCCTCACGATCATATCTTCGGCACGCAGTTTCACTACAAGGCTTCGGGGGAGATCGACACTATCATCCGCGCAACCGCAGGCTACGGCAAGGTTGCCGTGCTGAACCAGTTGCTAGCGCAGCACGTCACCGGACCTGACCACGTGATCTATTCGGGAGATGGCAGCTCCGATATTCACGTGATGTTGCAGCTGAATGCGCGCGACGGGCTCACCATCGCGGTATCGGAATCTCCGCATGTTTCGCAAATCGCGAAACGGACGGTGCTCAGTACCAGCGCATTGGCAGTGCTGGCCCCCATTCTTGAAGAGATCGTGGGGTGGGAGAGAGCCCGCATTCGCAGCTTTTTCGAAGCTAACGGCATGTTGATTCAAGAGTGGGAGCGGGTTCGCACCGACTGGCTCACGCTACGCCCAGTCGTTGCAGAGACTGTGGAACCGGTACCATTGGTGTGAAGATTTCCCGGCTGCAACCCGACATCTTATTAGCTCATGCTTCGCGACAAGAGTCTCATTCCGCTATCCCACCAGCATCAGCGGGCACTCGCGCTATGCGTGCGGATTGATCGCGCGCAGCCCATCCCCGCGAAGGATTTGCAGGCGTGGCAGGTTGAGGTCGGGCAGCTCTTCGAGCAAGAAATCGAGATTCATTTTGCTGCGGAGGAAAGTGTCATTTTCCCGGCTGCTCGAAGGTCTTCCGAATTAGTCCCGCTGGTAGAAGAATTGATTGCGGAACACGACTCACTGCGCGAATTGTTTCGTCAGGCGGAGGCGCGCGGTCTGGCGGCGCAAAGCTTGTTGGCGCTTGGACAACAGCTTTCCGCGCATATTCGCAAAGAAGAGCGTCAGCTTTTCGAGCACATGCAGCAGTTGATGAATGTTGAAGAGCTGGCAGCTCTCGGGATGCAACTGGAAACTGCGCTCAAAGATTCCACACAATCCTGCATCCTGCCAAATGAAGTCACCAAATTGAAGCCTGCGCAGTAGCGAGGCGCTCCCGGGATCTTAAGTCTCCAGCCGGAAGCGCGTTTCGGCCAGCACAAATAGCTTGCGCCAAACCAGCCGGTTCACTGTCACTACTGTGGCTGCCATCAAGATGGTGGCGGCGATCAGCATCTTGAAGTCGCCGGCGTCCGTGGCTTGGCTTATGGTCGCGCCAAGGCCGGTTGTGGTATAGATGTGTCCCTTAAAGTGAAAATATTCGGCGACGATGGTCGCATTCCAGGCCCCGCCAGAGGCCGTCACCATTCCGGTTACGAGGTAAGGAAAAATTCCGGGAAGGATAAGCTTCTTCCAGCGCTCGATCCCTCGAACCTGAAACACGGAGCAACATTCCTTCAGATCGGTCGGAATTGCCATAGCTCCGGCGATCACATTGAACAGCACATACCATTGCGTTCCGAGCAATAGAACGACAATGGATGCGATCCCGAGTCCGCCTCCCAGGCGAATCAATACCAGCAGGATTACTGGCAGCAGCGCGGTAGCCGGAACCGACGCGGCAATCTGCGCCAGTGGTTGCGCAATGCGGGCGAGCCGAGGATTTAATCCGATTGCCACTCCGGCTGGAATCGTCCATAGCGCGGCAAGTAATAGAGCCAGATTCACGCGCAGGAAAGTTACGCCCAGTCCTAACGCGGTCTGGTGAATTTCAGCTGCCTGCAGGCCGGTGAGAATGATCGCAACGCGCACCACAGCGTAGCCAATTGCAACCAGTGCCAGCAAAGCGAATGCGCGGAGCAGCCATTCTCGCCACGGGCTCACCGGTTCTTGTGGACGTTCCTCCGAGTGCTTCCGCGCAAAATGTAGAAGCAGCCGCTCGCTTAACGGCCGCAAAGTCATCTGTCTGATTCTGGAAAGCCCTGTGGAATGTTGCAAGAAGTTAAGCACCCATGATCGCGGGGCGTCCGTGCTCTCCACCTGCTCCACTTTGAATTTCTCCGCCCAGGCAATCACCGGCCTCCATACCAATTGATCTAGCAACACGATCAGCGCAACCATTGTGGCAACACCCCAGATGATTGAAGCGGTATCACCGGCGCTGGCGGCGGTTTGCAGATACGAACCTAATCCTGGGAGGCGAAAATCGCGCGGGCCTAATACGAACATTTCGCACACCATCAGAGCGAACCATCCGCCGGCTACCGACATCATGGAATTCCACACCAAACCGATGGCCGAGAATGGTAATTCCATCTGGGTAAAGCGCTGCCAGCGGCTGAAGCGGTAGATCGTCGCCGTCTCTCGCATCTCTTTGGGAATGCTCTTCAACGAGGCGTAAAAACTGAAGGCCATATTCCAGACTTGTCCGGTGAAAATGAGCAGGATGGCTCCGAACTCTACGCCGATTTGCCTGCCGGGAAAAAGAGCCACCATGGCGATCATCACGGGAGGAAGAAAAGCGAGCACGGGAATGGATTGCAGGACGTCCAACAGCGGAATCATGAAGCGCTCGGCCCGCTGGTTGTACGCGGCCGCATAGCCATAAGCTAGCGCGAATCCGAGGCTCAATCCGTAAGCAATAGTGATCCGCAGGAGCGAATATCCCGCATAGGCAGGCAACGCCCACGGGCTGCGCGAAATTTCCACCGATGGAGTAAATGGGCCGAACCAGTCGCGTCCGACGGTGGCCACTCCATAGAACAAGGCGATTGCTGCCGCGAACATAACTACGTCCGGCAGGTGCGAGGCTTCAATGCTGGGCAGTTGCGACCACAAGCGGTAAGCCGAGAATCCTCGCAGGCTGATGCCTTTTTTCATGCAGCGCTTCTACGTCTTTCAGTAGGAATTTGCTCAGACTTTTGGTGTGGGAGCTGGATTCTCGTTATCAACGTGTTCCGCGGCTTCACCCGGCGCCACTTCGGTTAAGGTCAACTTTCCACTTTCGCGGTCGTAATCGAAAATCTCCGCATACCGGCCCCAGTTCGTGGCTGTATCCAACTGGCGCAGCACTTCATCTTCGGAGAAATGTTCGTCGAGAATATCGTGAAAAAATTCGTCGGCAATCGAATGATCCGACTTCCGCTTCAGAATGCTTTCAATCTGCTTGAGGATGGTAACGTGCTGTAATGCGGCGTGGCGGAACAACACCTTGCGCGTCTGAATATCGGCGTCCGCAAATTCCGCGCCCTGTGGAGAGAGCTGAACGTCGCCCTCCTTCAACCAGGCGAAACCCAGTAAAACGCACGCTTCGAGAATCGGGAGCAGGTCTTCCACGTCCATGACTAATTCTTCGCTGAGGCGAAAAAGATCCTCGCGTCCGCCGCGATCATGCAGCAGCTCGAGCAGCCCGGCGATTCCGCCTACGCGGGCGTGGGGCAAAATTTGGTACTTCGAGATTCGAACCGGTGTTTGCGCCCGCTTCAAGCCCCCCGCCGGGACGACAATTTCTCCCGTGCTTTCGGGATCGGGCGGAGCATGTTCCACATCCGGTTCGGTCATGATTTTGTAAATGTAGTCGACCAACTCGACAAAACGTCCCGACTTGCGATCGCGGGGGTGAGAGAGTCGCACGTTAAAGTCCGAGCGAATGCGAGCCGGATTTCTGCCCAGCACCACGATGCGATCCGCCAGCATCACTGCTTCCTCAATATTGTGAGTCACGATGAAAATGGCGCTGGTGGGCATTTTTTTGTTCAGCCACAACTCCAACAATTCACCGCGCAGATTCTCCGCCGTGAGCACGTCGAGCGCAGAAAATGGTTCATCCATGAAGAGGACCTCCGGTTCGACTACGAGAGCGCGCGCGAATCCAACTCGCTGCTTCATGCCGCCGGAAAGCTCCTTGGGGTACGCCGTCTCGAAGCCGTCGAGTCCCACCGTATCCAGCATGCGCAGCGCACGCTTGCGGCGCTCGACTGCAGGGATGCCGCGCGCTTCCAGCGGAGCCTCCACATTTTCCAGAACCGTAAGCCAGGGAAACAGGGCAAAGCTCTGAAAAACAATGGCCACATTCGGCGCTTGACCATTCAGCGGCTTGCCATGCCAGAAAAGCGATCCGGACGTGGGCTGGGCCAGGCCGCTCAAGATCCGCAGCAAAGTCGACTTGCCGCAGCCAGACGCACCCAGCAGGGCGACAATTTTCCCCGGCTCGATAGCAAAGTCGGTCAGTCCAACGACCTGAATGCGCGTCCCATCCGGTTGCGGATAGGACTTCTCAATCGCACGCGCATCGATAATGGGTTCGCTCGCCAAAGAAAACTCTCCGTAACTTCTATACACGATATGTGGCACGGCGCAAAGCTGGGAGAGCGTTGTAACAGTTTATTAACAACCGATGGTTGAGAACTCGAGTTTAAGCTGCGGCTTAGGCCGAGAAATCTTCCTCTGGAGGAACTGGAAATGGCTGGGGCAGCCGATCCGTTACTTCAGCGAGGTGAGCAAGTTTTTCGATCAATTCCGGCGTGAGTTGTTCGGGCGTAAAGCGCCACTTCCAGTTTCCGCCATCGAGACTGGGAGTGTTCATGCGCGCTTCACTTCCCAGACCAAGCACATCTTGCAGCGGGATGAGTGCGAGGTCGGCAACCGAACTCAGCGCGGCGCGGATAAATGCCCAGTGAATTCCATCTTCACAGCGGCCGAGATAGCATTGCGCATTGCGGCGTTCGTGATCGGCCGCCCCGGATTGGAACCAGCCAACGGTCGTGTCGTTGTCGTGCGTTCCGGTATAGATCACTTTGCCCGCGGCGCGATGCGGCAGATACATGTGTGCGCCCTCATCACCAAAACCAAATTGCAGCACGGCCATTCCCGGAATTTGCAGGCGCTCACGTAAGGCATGCACTTCCGGCGTGATATACCCGAGATCTTCCGCAAAAAATGGTAACCCTCCCAGAACTTCGCGGAGTTTGTGAAATAAATCGTCTCGCGGACCATCCACCCAGCGGCCGTTGACCGCGGTTGGATCACTTGCGGGAATCTCCCAGAACTGGTCAAAGCCGCGGAAGTGATCGAGCCGGATGTAATCCGAATTCTGCGTCGCCCAACGCAGACGCTGAATCCACCACGGATATCCCCGTTCCTTCATTACGTCCCAGCGATAAAGAGGATTGCCCCAGCGTTGGCCTGTCTTGCTGAAAAAATCAGGAGGAACGCCAGAGACCACCTCGGACTCAAGGTTCTCATTCAGCCGAAAAAGATCGCGGTGAATCCAGACGTCAGCGCTATCGTAGTTAACAAAAATAGCGACGTCACCCACCACGCGAATCTTGCGCTCCGAACAATAACGCCGTAAGGCGCGCCATTGCTCGAAGAAGGCGAACTGCAGTGCGCTGCGTATTTTCAGATCGTCCGCCAGTTCCTTGCGCGCCCGCTCCAGAGCGCCACTCTCACGGCGCGCCAATTCCGCCGGCCACTCATTCCAGCTCGCCAGTTTATGTTTCGCACGTAGCGCATCGAACAAGACGAAATCGTCCAGCCACCAGGAATTGTCCGAGCAGAAGCGTTCAAAGCGTTCGCCGGCGCCTGGCGATGCAGAGGCGATAAAGCCACGCCCGGCTTCAAAAAGCAATGGCATCTTGGCGGCGAAAATCCGGTCATAGGCAACCGGACCCGCTTCCGCTGCAATGTGAGAGATTTTTATCGGATCAATCCAGCCATGGCTGGCAAGGCGTTCCAGGCTAATCAGCAGAGGGTTGCCGGCAAATGCGGAGATGGAGGAGTAGGGCGAATTCCCATAACCGAGCGGACCAAGCGGCAACACCTGCCACAGCCCCTGGCGTGAAGCCGCGAGCCAGTCTACGAACTGATAAGCCGCAGGTCCGAAGTCACCGATTCCGCCGCGCGAAGGCAACGACGTGGGATGCAACAGGATGCCTGCGGCGCGCGGAAATGACATGCAACTCGATCACTCAGTCAGAGTCAGGTTCGCTTGAGCTCAGATTGTTATAGTCCAGATTGGTTAGAGTCCGGATTCGCTTTCCGAACGGGTCAACGTTTTCAATTCGTCCTGATTAATCTTGATTTTGCCTGATTTCTCCATCTGCTCGCGCAGGTTGGTGACGAACAATCCGAAAAGCTCCTGCTCCTTGCTCTGCAGGAGGGTATCGCGGATCTGATCGCGCTTTGCGGCAAAGTCGGCTTCCGAGGGAGCCTGAACATCGGTCAGGTCAATCACCACGCCGTTCGATCCGCTGGTGATTGGGCCGCTGAACTCGCCCGGCTTCATGTTGAAAGCGACAGCAGCTTGGCCGGTCATCGATCCAATATCCGGAACCTGGCCATCGGGAGCGACAAACTCACTTGTCTTTATTGTGGCGCCAAGTTCCTTGGCCGCCTTCTTCAGATCATGTTCGGCCTTGGCTCGGTCGGAGAGTTCCTGAGTCTTTTGCGACAACAGAATGCTCGAGCGCTCGTTCTTGAATTCCTCTTCCACGCGAGAACGGATCTGGTCGAAGGTTGGAGTCGACTGCGGCTTTACCGCTAACAGGTCGAACACCGCAAAACCTTGGGTGGTCGGAGCCATCTGCGGCGGAGACTTTTCCGCTGTCGTGAATACTGCATCCATGAACTGTGGGGAAGGCCCGAGCCCAGGGACCACGTCTTTACGGCTGAAGAAATCAGAGGTCACGACCGGCAGGCCTTTCGCGGTGGCTGCGGCGTCCAATCCTTTTGTTTTCGCCTGCTGCAGCAAGTCGTCGGCTTGCTTCTGCGCGATTTCCTGTGCCTTCTGCTGCTTCAGGATGGGTTCGATCTGGTCTTTCACTTCATCGAGCGTTTTCATGTGCGCGTCCTGGCGAGCATCAACGCGGATAATATGAAAACCGTAACTGCTCTTCACCAGATCGCCCACTTTACCGATCGGTTGCGAAAATGCAGCCTTTTCAAACTCCGGAACGGTGCGGCCTTTTCCAATCCAACCTAACGATCCACCCTCTTTGGCGCTGCCCGGGTCTTCGGAGTATTTCTTTGCCAGTTCCTCGAAGTTGGCTCCCGCCTTGAGTTGCTTGAGTATATCTTCCGCCCGCTTCTGGGCTTCGGCCACGCCCTTTTCGTCAACCTTGCCGTCGGGGCCTGGCAATGGTGTCTTGATTAAAATGTGGCTTACCTTAGCCTGCTCCGGCACACGATACTGATCGCGATGCTGGTTGTAATAAGACTGCAAGTCGTCCTGAGTAACCTGCACTCCGCTGGCGATTTTCGCCATGTCGATTATGGCGTATTTAACCTTACGCTGCTCAGGAATTGAATTGGCGTAACTCTTCAGGTGGCTGTCGTAAAACGCCTTTAACTCTTCGGTAGTGGGATGAAGTCCCTTCTTGATGTCATCCTGCTTCAAGACGGCGTATTCGAACTTTACCTTGGTATTTTGCTTGTTGAACTCCTGGCGGACGGCGGCATCGCTCACCGACGCGCTCCCGGTGATCAGCGCCTGCAATTTGCTGATCAGAATTTCCTTGCCGACGGAATCTTCGAAGATGGTAGGAGTCAGGTTGTGCTGCTGCAGCAAGGTCTCGTATTCGGCTTGGCCAATGAAATTACCACCGGGAAAGAAAATCTCGGAATAGTGGCCATGTTGCAGTTCGTCTCTGATTTCGTCGGGGGTAGCTTTAAACCCAAGATGCTGCGCCTCGGCGACCAACGCCTGGCGGTCCACCAATTGATCAGCGGCACGTTGCGCGAAGAAAGGCAGCAAGATGGCGGCATTGGCGCCCAATTGAGCACCCTGCTGTTGCAGCATGCCGCGCGCGGTCTCGCGCACTTCTTCAGAAGTAATATCTTCGCCATCCACTTTGGCCACAACACCGGGCTTGCTCAAGGAATCGTTGCTGCCGATGCCGGGAACGAAAGCAATTACCATGGCGGCGCAAATCAGCAGCAGCAGTCCGCTAAGCACAATTTTCTTGAACGGTCCTTCAGTTTGCAGAAATCGAATCATCTTCTTGTCACTCCGGAAGTTTCAGCGGAATTACTGATTATAAACTACGCTGCGACTGCTCAGGACAGGAACGGCGGAGCTTTCCAATCTCCCCGCATAACAGCTCAAACTGTCCTATTGAAACGTATCAATAGACGTGTTATCCATCTTGTGCCCGGCTTATCGCCTAAAAAGCGCCCAAGGAGCAGCATGATCTTCAAGAGACAGATTCAGAGCCGCACACCAGTGCGGTTGCTGGCAATTCTATTTCTGGTTTCGCATTTCGTTTTGGCCGCAGATCCCAACGCCTCCAAATCGCCGGAGCAAGATGGGGCCGCCGGAAAGCTCATCCTGCGCGAGCATTGGGCGCTGCAATCCTCTGCGAAGGTTGACGCTAAAGGCGAAGTTATATCGAGCCCCGGTTTTGTGCCCGAAGGTTGGCATAACGTTTCGGTTCCCACGACGGTGGTCGCTGCCCTGGTGAAGGACAAAACGCTGCCCGATCCGTTCTTCGCCATGAACCTGCGAGACTTTGCGGGCGTGACTTATCCGGTCGGAGGAAATTTTTCCAATATCGCGATGCAGCCAGATAGTCCGTATGCGGTCTCTTGGTGGTATCGCAAACAATTCGCCGCGCCGGCGGATTACAAAGGAAAAACTGTCTGGCTGAATTTCAAAGGAATCAACTATCGCGCCAACGTGTGGCTCAACGGAAAGCAGATTGCCAACTCCAATGACGTCGCCGGAGCCTGGCGCACCTACGAACTCAACGTTACCGATGCGCTGAAGCCCGGCGCGGAAAACGTCCTCGCGGTGCAGGTATTCGCTCCTACTGAAAACGATCTCGCCATCACCTTCGTCGACTGGAATCCCGCGCCTCCCGATAAGAACATGGGTCTGTGGCGCGAGGTCTATCTCACTACGAGTGGGCCGGTTGCATTGCGATATCCG
>CAWIJP010000021.1:0-342301 GCA_963836305.1 uncultured Acidobacteriaceae bacterium
ACTTCCTCAACCTGCATACCAGCGACGTTGCACACACTCTGATTCTCGGGATGACCGGGAGTGGCAAAACCACGCTCTTGCGGATATTGGCTGACTTCATTCCGGACCACGATCGCATCGTGGTCATTGAGGACACCTCCGAGCTTCACATCCAGAAGCCGAACATTGTGCCGACCGAATGCCAGACTGATACGTTCAAGGCCAACATCTCTTTCGATGACCTTTTGAAGTCCGCTCTGCGCTGGAGACCAGACCGGATCATTCTCGGCGAAGTGCGTGGAATCGAGGCACGAACCTTGCTCGATTCCTTCAACACCGGCCATGCCGGTTCGCTAGCGACAATTCATGCCAATTCCGCGGAGAAAGCACTCCGCCGTTTCGCCAATTTAGTCATGCGCAACCACGCGCAAACCACCTTCTCCGACACCGAAGCCGAGATCGGGGAAGCCGTTGATTTTGTCGTTCATGTTGAGCGGCAGCCTGGCCGCCGCATCCTCCGGGAAGTGCTGGCGGTTCGCGGATACGACCGGGACGCCAAGCGCTTCCTGATCGAGCCGATCTTCGAGGTGAAACATGCCACAGCCTAATGCTCAGAATGCAACCGCCGCTGCTGCTGCATTCCTCACCCGTTGCTTTTCTCCGGGTGAGACCATCGCTCTCCTTCTACGGCGTGAAGTTCCCAGCGCGACAATTCAGAGAATCGTCCAATTGGAGACTGCCCTTGCGCCTCGTTACCTCGCCTGGCTCGCCCATGAGAACGCTGCTGGCGCGAATGTCTACGTAGCTGCCAATCCGCTTCGCTCGGACAGCCGCAAACGCACCAAAGAGTGCATCGTTGCAGTACGCCATCTCTATCTGGATTTAGACACCGATGGAGAGGCGCGCCTCATTTCGCTCCGGGTCTCAGATGCGGTTCCCCCGCCGAATGCGGTCCTCTCGACATCTCTCGATAAGTACCAGATCCTCTGGCGGGTGGACGGCTTCACTCTCGAACAGCAGGAAAGCGCCCTGAAACTGCTTGCCATCACCTTTGGCGGCGATCCCGCTTGTACTGACTGCAACCGCGTCCTCCGACTGCCCGGATTCCTGAATTGCAAGTACGATCCGGCGTATCCCGTGACGGTCGAATACCCCGGCGATTCCACCTGGAATTCCGATGACTTCCGGCTGGACATTCTAGCCGCGGATGCTATCCATTCATACGGTGCAATCAAAGCGCGAAAGCATTCTTCTGACCACTCCAATTCCGAACACGATTGGACATGGGTTCTGCATGAGCTTGCCCGTGGCAAAGATGCCGTGAGGCTCACGCGCAAGCTGGCTTCGCGCCGCTCCGATAAGCCCAATCCTCTTTATTACGCTCAGCGGACAGTTGACGTTGCATCGGCCAGGCTTTGGCTCATCGAAGGCATTCCGATAGACGACGTTGTGACGCTGCTTGAAGTTCGTCGCCGATTCGAGATTCCCATCGCACTCTGCCGCGCTCGTGCGCGGGAGATTGCACAGACGGCGCAGAGAATGATTGCCCGGAGAAAGATTGCTTGATTCCACTATAAGGAGACAAATATGCCACTACTTGAAATCAACCAGACCCGCTACATCAGTGCTTCCGTTCGGCTGGATGAGTCCACCGCCGAGCAGGTCGATCAGTACGCCGCTTTCGTCCACGCATCCGCAGATGATGTTGTGGGCAAGGCGCTCAACTATGTCTTCTCGAAGGACCGTGATTTCCAGGACTTTCTGAAGACGCCACAGGCCAAACAGGTTGCCTCCACATTGCGCGTTCGTAAAGGTCCGAGTAATGGTGCAGCGCAGGAGCCTGCAAAGAAGCTTGTAGCCGAGGTCGAGTCAACGCCTTCTGTGCGGGCAGTGAAGGCGTGATCCTGCATTCAATTTCGTGGTGGAGCAAGAACGGTGCTTCGCACCGGAAGAATTTTGACACTCCACCCCTGAAAGGGTGCTGCACGGTAACTTTCGGCTACCGTGCGCGAACTTGTTGAAACGAGGGCAGCTAAGGAAAAAATCCCGCCGTCAGGGTGCTGTAGAGCAACCGGAAGTTAGCGCAGGCGAACTTGTTGATTCTTAAGCGCGGCTGCTAGTCTCGGCTGTGATGGCGAGAGAGGAAGCCGGGACATGGTGAAGCCGCCGCTGCGCACGAAATCCATCGGTTTCAAAGTCAGCGAGGAAGAGTACGCCGTGCTGGAAACGGCGGCGCAGGCGAGCGGACGGACGCTCGGGGAATGGTGCCGCGAGGCGATCCTGCGGGGAGGGTCGGCCAGCGATGCAGCGAGGCACGATCCGGCGCTGGCCGAGATCGTAGGAGTGTGCGTGCTGCTGGTGAACGTGTTGGGACCTGTGGCGGCGGGGGGGAAGGTGTGTAAAAGCGCAAGGATGGGCCATACGGCGCTGATATCATGATATTGTTTTCACGCGCAATGGAGGTCGTTGGAGGTCGTCGCGTCCAACTGACGTCGCATTCGGAATATGCTTGAAACCAGCATAAACACTGTGTATTATCGATAACAGTAAGATTCACCACGAGTTGCTAGAAATGGCGTAAAGCGAATCCCACTCTCTCCGCCATCTTATTGAAAATAAACATGTTAGCTGATATATCGAACCCACTCTCAGGACTCTCTTTCGTCTTTGGAATGAGTCACATGCAGTTTTGCAAGGCCCGGCTCCGTGCCGTTAAGGTTAAACCGACTGGTAAATCGATTCATACTAGCCGACTTATCATTACCGATCTGGCCAATTTCCGCGAAGTCTTAGTGCTGTATCTGAAGCGCCCCGAGCGAAGAGCTGGGAGTTGAGACGCTGTGTCGGGGGGCGCTTCAGATACAGCGACTTGAAGGAAGCCGCCCCGGGGGACTATGGGATTTGTATCTGGATGAGCCGGCCTTGATCGTTTGCGAGTTTGCCGTTGCGGCCAGAGCGCTGGGGTTTCAGTAGCGGGTCGCAGAGAGAATGGTCATGGGGCGGCGCATCGAAGAGTCCCGAGCGCACAACCACACTGCATTCTGAGGAATGCGAGACAAAGGACCAGTGTGCGCGCCGAAGCACGAGCGAGATTCGAGGCTGGAGATGTGGATTCATGCGGCGCACCGGCTGAGATGAGGCGGAGATCGGAGGAGAAGTTGGGCGGGGGAGAGGCGCTCGACAACCTGCATGGTTCCGCCGCAAAGCGGACATTGCCACAGCGGGTGAATGGGTAGCGCGGACGAGGTGGCGCCTGCTACTGGCTGACCGGATGGCTGGAGCAACCGCAAACAAAGCGGAAGGAGTTCTGCTCGCCGCCGGTTAGCGAGGAAGCCGAAGTTGCGGATGCGCATAAAACCGCGCGGCAGCAGGTGCAGGAGGAAGCGGCGCAGGAACTCTTCGACCGGCAGGGTCATGAGCCGTTTCTTGTTGCCGTGAGCGGAGTCGCGCCAGCGAAAGGTTACGTTGTCCTCGGAGAGAGCAACCAACCTGCTGTTGGAAATGGCAACGCGATAGTCTGTGGTTATCAGTAGCATCAATACATCAATTTAATTTCCAACGACTGCCCCGCCGCCCCGCTCAACTGGAACTTTGCTTCTTCAAAGTCGGGTGGGCCCATCTTTTTCTTTGGGTTATTGGAAGCGCCGTAGCCTTCTTTGGGTATTCCCAGGAAATTCTTGTCGAGTTTCCTGTTCATGTTTTCGTCGTGGAATACCGATACCGCGTAGACACCTTCGAGAAGGCCAGTGAACACAATCTGCGCGCTCAGGGATTGAGGGTCAATGTCGGCCGCCTGGGTCTGGATGGCCTGCGACGCGTCGCCGGGGAAACCCTTGGCGCTCTGGAAAAGAGAGGCCCGAATCTGACCTTTGGCGTTGCGCGCCCCCGTGACATGAACCGTCAGGGTCGCGGCGCCAGCCGACCGCGCTTCAACCGAGGGCCAAAATCCGATCATCACGGTTAATAACGCGGCCGAGAGCGCCGCGATACTGCGAAAGCGCCTGATGAAGAGGTCTCTCTGGGTCATTTGAATTCTCCTGTTTAGTGGGGTTTGCAAATTACGACTTCAACTTTCATCGGGTCAGCGGGCAATCAGCATAATGAAGTTACGCAGCGGCCCAGGCATCTGGGGCGCGAACTCGCGAAACAGATTCCCGCCCGCGGCAAATCCGAACCGGATCGTGGCGCGTTGGCCCGCGTGGGTGACATCGTTGAAGCCAGCCGGAAGATAAGTGTTGCCGACGAATCCGCCCGCTGCCGCACCCAAAAAGTTCGACAGCGCGGGCATGGGATGTCCGGAGTCCGAGCGATCCACAAAGGTGAAACTGAGGGCGTGAAGGCTCCTGGCAAGAACGTTGTGACTGCTGGAGGGGACGTACCGTGGATCTTCCCGCGTAACGATCCCTGTTACGAATCTCACGGTTTGAAAGCTGGTGCGTTCCGCGAAGGCGTCTCCATAGTTTCTTCCGAAGGCCTCGGCACCCTGTCTCCACTCCGGAGGATATTGCGTCGCGCCTTTGCCGGGAGGGTTCGCCATGCGCAGGCCCGCCCGGAAGGTGGGCGCAGTCAAGGCGCTGGGATTCAGGTAGGTCTCGGTCAAGTAGTAGCTGAATTTGTCGTCGAGGCCAACTCTGGCCTTTTTCGGCTGCGTGGGAGCGGGATCGGTTGTCCGGGAGGATTGCGCCAGCCCCCCTGCCCGCTCGCCGATGTCGGCTGTGCCGCCGGATGGTTTCGCGGCGTCCTGCCCCAACGCGACGGCGGGCAAGGTCAGCAGAACGAGAAGTGCAACGGAAATCGTGTTTTTCATACATCCTCCTGGTGGGACAAGATCTGGATTGCAGACGCCAGCACCCGCGTTCTCCGGTTCCTGCTTAAGACGCGTGCGACGATGATGAATATCGAGGTTGCGACGACCGCCGCCAGCGCACCCGCGACCGCTATCGTTTTGGCGTCCGGACTGACTACGGATTGGCCCCGCAGAGCTTGCCAGAGAAACAGCAAGAGCAGACCCAGATAGCCCAGGCCGCCAGTCCACACCAGAACCAGCCGGTCATTCGCAGCCAGGCGGGCCAGAACGCCTTTCCTCCGGGTCAACACCCAACCCAGAAAGGGCAGGACCTGCAGCCCATGCAATCCAAAGAAATGCGCGACTCTCAAGTCCCCGCCCACCGTGCTCCACCCGACAACAGGCAGGCCGGGACCTCCATCCGCGACTCCAACGCTGTGCGCGCCGACGATACGCGGACCCCGACTGCTGGCGATAGCGGCAACTTGCCCCGGCGTGGGCGCAACCATGAAGAACGCCGCCGCCATCCCGAGCGCGGAGATCAGCACTCCGAGCCGCAGCGACCAGGCGAAAGCGCGATCAGGCATCTCCTGAACAATAAGTGCGATTGCGAGCACCAGATTCATCGTCCACACGAGAAGGATGAATGCCCCCATCGTGGCCCAGAGAAAGGAATTGAACGGGGTCGTCATGTTGAAATGGCTGGTTGTCCCGCGCGTCGCCTGGGTGATGATGGCAATCATCTCCACAATGAAACCGACAACCGTGACGTTCGCCACGAGCCGGACCAGGCGGGGGCGATTCTCGACAAACCTGAGCAGCCAGACGAAGGTAAGGCAATAGATGCTGATCGAGATGGCGAACTTGGCGGGCTTGAGCCACGCGGGCGCGCCCGTGATGACGCGGTGATCCACGAATATGCCCGCGAGCGTGGAGAGAAATAGAAATACCATCGCCCCGCCCATGAGCGTCAGGGCCCGGCTGACCGCGCCTGCGCGCCGCAGTACGTGCCGCGATTCTGCTCTAAGGTTTCCGGTTTGCGTTGTGCCCGCGAATGATTTCATCTTTTCTCCTCCGTCACCACCGCGCTTTAGAGGAGGCGCCTTCTCTTGCGCCGGTGACAGCGCGAGGATGAAGCGCAGAATGAGGTAGAGGAGGAACCCGGCTGGCCCCAGCATCAGCGTGAGGAACAACACTGGAGCCATGAGCCACCCGTTGACCCGCCGTTCCTGGCTGTCGAGATACATCCAACGCCCGACGAACAGGTCAAAGGCTAGAAAGTGCGCCCACGCGATCGTGGCGCCCGCGGGAGAGCCCAGGAGCGTCGCCACACCGCCGAGCGTCGGCTGTGCGACCGCGGGCCAGATCTCGCTCAGGCGCGGGAGCACGAGCGCTGCATACAGGGCCGCTGGCGCGGCGCTGATCAATGGAGACATCATGATGCGCGTTGTCCATCGCCAGCGCGGCAGCAGGATCATCAAGGCCCAGAACGGTAGGACCAGTAGGTTGCTTACTCTGAAAAACATGCTCATAGGTTTTCCTCAAGAGAGTCGGTCCACGTTTTGCCGGGCCGCCGACGGCTCAGTGTCTTGATCCACGAAGTCCGTAACAACTTCTCCCCGTCTCGATCTAAATCGATATGTTGCGTGTGCCAACATTCTAATGCTAAGATGTTGCGCGTGTCAACATGGTTGCAGGAAAACTTGGCGGCAAGCTGGCGCGCTAGGTTAATGTTGCTCGTGTCAACACGGGATGTATAATCGTCGGACAGAATGCGAAGATCCAAACCTTACCATCATGGGCATTTACGCGACGCCTTGTTACAAGCGGCAATTCAGTTGATCGCCGAGGTGGGGCCGTCTGGCTTTACTTTGCGGGAAGTGGCTCGGCGCGCAGGCGTTTCCCACAACGCTCCCTACCGGCACTTTCCGGAGCAGCAAGATCTCCTGGCGGCGGTCGCTGCCCAGGGATTCCGGGAACTGAACCAAGCCATGCTGGACGCCGTCAAGCACCATCGCGACCGCGTCGGCCGCCTCAAGCGCGCCGGACTGGCCTACGTGGAATTTGCCCTGGACAGACCAGAGCACTTCACCGTCATGTTTGATGTGCCCCCCGCTTCCAAGCGCGACGATCCTTGCGATGCCGACGCCGCGGAGCAGGCATTCGGGACGTTGCTGGATTTCGTCAAGCACTGCCAGGATGAGGGAAAGCTGCCCGCCGGTGATGCCCATCAGTTCGCGCTTCTCGCGTGGTCGATGGTCCACGGAATTGCCAAGCTGGCGACCGCCAAACGTCTCCCCTTCGAGTCCAAAGCCGATATTCTGAAGTTCGCCAGATTCGTTATCGACCAATCGCTGCCAGTTCGCGCCGTTGAGTTGTGACAAATTTCAATTAGAACGCGTCGCAACGTTGACAACACGTTTGTCGTCACACGCATGGTCGAGTTCCTCTCTCAGCGTCTTATGCCAGCAGGCAATGCGGCGATCAAAGATAGGTAACGGGAAGTCGGATTCTCGTCATCGATCGCACAACTGACGACAAGTGCGTTTGAACTAAGCCGCTAGCGCGGCGGACGCTGCCGCGTGCTCGAAGTAGGGGTCATTGGAGGTTCCAGACTGTCCAGACTCGCGAGGCTTGAGGAAGGATCGGTCTTGCGTTACGATGAGGCAATCCTGAGGTTAAGTATTTATGTTTAGATTGATGAGCATCAATAACTGCCCTTTTGGTAAAACCCGCTTCTGGCAAGGCTTTCCAAGCGAAAATCGATTGAAATCCCATCGCCGACGTGATCAGCGTTGACGAAGTGAAGATCTACAAATCAAGTCCGCGCGTGTACGCCCTGGCTTCGCAGCGTCTAGCCGTACCCGGCAACGCGATCGTGTTCGTGTCGTCGAATTTCTGGGACATCGCGGGCGCCAAGAACTTTGGGTTCTGGACTTGCTGGGTGAACCGCAGCAACCTTCCTGAGGATGAACTGGGTGTGAGGCCAGATGTCACGGTGGGCACGCTGGATGGGCTTATTGGCGTTCTGGCGGACCTGACTGCGAGGAGAGAATTGTGCCGAGAAGTGTAGTGGTGAACGCCGGAATTTCAGGATACGTCCAGAACATGTCCATAGGTCCTCATCTGCTGTAAGCAGACGAACCGAGCGATTATGGCGGCCATGATGCCGGTCCGAATCCGTACGAGCTGCTTTTAGCCGCGCTCGGAGCGTGTACCAGCATAACGGTTCGCATGTACGCCGCGCAGAAACAGTGGCCTCTTCATGGCGTGCAAGTGCGGCTAACGCATTCGAGAATCCACGCTGAGGACTGCGCCGAGTGCGAGACCAAGAACGGGATGATCGACCGAATCGAAACAGAGATCTCGTTCATTGGCGATCTATCCGAAGCCCAACGGCATAGACTGCTGGAAATCGCTAACAAATGTCCGGTCCATCGCACGCTGGTTTCCGAAGTCCAGATTCGTACGAGACTGACTGAGGCTGGCGCCTCCTCACCGGCCAGGGAAAGTGTCTGAATCATGATTCGCTGCAGCGCTCAGATTTTTGAGCGCTTCCTCTAACCAGGAACTCGGAGTTAGAACGCGAACGTTACTTCTTCCGCGACGAGGAAAATCGGTGGGCCGCCGGTCGAAATGGGAACAGCGTCCGAGTCGCCAAGCTCCTTGGGATGCACCCAAAACTGCGGGAAGGTTCGGACTGGCTCTTCTCAGGACTCCTCCGCAGCCGTCCGAATGTATTGCTGCTTGCAAGTTCGCCCAACATGAAAGGAAAAGATTCTTCTTCGCGTTGCAACACCAGCAGCGTTTCATCGTCGTTGCGAAATGCGCCCCGAAACAACTCCAGTCGCCGAAGCAACGCCTCCCCCAACGCTGTCGGAGAATCGACTGGAGCCTGGCGCGCCCATTCCAGAAGTTGTTCTCGTCCCAGATCCTGACCGGTTCCGTTTTCGACTTCGGTAATGCCGTCTGTGTAAAGCACGAGAATATCTAGTGGCCTCAAAGTCACAACCGTCTGACGATAATCGGTCCCAGGAATCAATCCGACAGGTAAGCCTGAGACCTTTTTGGTTTGTGCGTCAGTTCCCTCCTCAAGCCAGCCCCAGACTCGTTGAGAAGCGTGATACCAAAGCGGAGGGAGGTGCCCGGCGTTGCTGAACGCCAGACGACCCCTGACTCGATGGAAACTCAAGACAATTGCCGTGGCATATTTATCATTGCCGCCTTGGCCAAACGCGTCATTGAGCCCTCGCATGAAATCTGACTGGTCCCAGGCGTCGACGTTCTTACGCATTAGCTTGTGCAGCGTCTGGGTCACGGCATTCACCTCACGGCCATGCCCACTCACGTCGGCCAGGGCCACGCGGGAGATCAGGTCGTGGTCGCAGACCGACATATAGTGTAGGTCGCCTCCTCCTTCTCCCTCGTTGATAGGAACAGAGGCTACCCATGCCAGCAAGCTCGGTAGCTTTACCGTGCGAATAACCCTTCGATTGCCGCCCCAGACCTCGTTGCAAACCAAAGCATGAGGCTTTTCTAGCTCTTCGTACATCGCAACTCCTCAAACACTGTGCCGCCGGCTAGTGATGAATTCCAGCGGCACCAAAGCGCAAACAACGGCGGTGGCCATTGTTTGCGCGGGGTGTAGCTGGACCGTGAAGGGTTGAGTGCCGTATGGTTCTTACTGGCTGCTATCTTGCGATGCTGACTGAGTCATCGCCGACTCATCGCCGAGGGCCAGCGCGTACTTCTTGCCGGCGAAATCGATCTTGGTCAGAGACTGGCTGCCGTCACCGTTCGTGCGCAACTCGGTCGCGTTGTTACGTTCGGATTGACTCAGTTCTATCAAGCGAGCGGGGACGGTCGCCACGAGTTTCCCGTGTGACAAGATCATCAGCTCAACGCTAGACCCTGTTCCGTCCCAAGTAAGCTTGTATTGCCCTGGGACCAGCTGATGTCCGCTGACGGTTGCGGGCGCAAATAGTTCTAATGAGCCCTTGTTTCCTTTGTTTGCTGCGAATGCACTGGTGGCCAACAGCAGGGCCAGCCCAGGCAGCAGACTCTTGGAGATCATTGATAGCTTCATACAGGTGTTTCCTTTTCTTTCCCGAAAAACGTCGGGAACCGTTTCCTCCAGTCAGACACTAAACGACGAACAAAAGTTACACGGATCCTTCCGTGGCCCTATGTTTGGTTTTTCACGTTGGCCCAAATTCGTGCGAGGTAGTGCCTCTCATTCTGGTCTGCCGCAAACGTAACTTTTGTGTGCAGTCGTCATCACATGAGCAGCCAACGGCATTCACGCTGGCGCGGAACAAATGGAGGTAGAGAAGTGGTGATGAAGAAGACAGTGTTGCATTTGTTTGTGTTGTTGATCCTGACCGGTCCAGCCGTTTTCGCGATCGAAAACCTGCAACTTAACTCAAAACTCGACTATACGAGTGACAGCATCGACGGCCCGCTTATCACCGGGTCGGATGCTCAGTCGGGATTTGTGGCGGGCAAGCCCAATTACGTCATCATCTACGGCGAAGGATGCTTCAACTCAAAAAGACAGGCGCGCCGGACCGTTGACCTCTACAACAAGTACCACGAGCAGGTGCACTTTGTGGTCGTTGATCTCGACGTTCAGCGCTCGCCCGAACAGCAAAAGCTGGTCAAGCAGTATTACAAGGGCTACATCCCTCATGTCGTCGTATTGGACGAACGCGGAGAACCCCTCTACAACGAGTCCGGTGAAGTGGATGCGCAACATATTGAGGACGTCTTCAAGAAA
This sequence comes from uncultured Acidobacteriaceae bacterium, assembly GCA_963836305.1. Lineage (GTDB taxonomy): Bacteria > Acidobacteriota > Terriglobia > Terriglobales > Acidobacteriaceae > Sulfotelmatobacter. The sequence goes on from CAWIJP010000021.1 coordinate 10,542, forward strand.
TCTCTCGCCGAGTGAGTGGCGAGATTCTCACGGAGCCTGGGTCATCGAATGGACAAAACATGGACCCGGCAATTCATGGACAAACCCGCTTGAGCATCGGAAGTTCCGGGGAAAGCGATGAGTCTGGAAGGGGGCGACTCACCCAGGTTCCCTCGGAACGTCCCGAAGCTTGGCGGTCTCTGAACCTTGCTCGCGCAATCAAGCAGGAATGGTGATTCTTTGAGTACGAACCAGAAAACTCGAATACTGATTCTGGGCGGCGGGTTCGCCGGTCTACATGCGGCAATGCGCTTGGATTCTACTTTGGCTCGCGATCCTGACATCGAGATTACGCTGATCAACCGCGATAACTTCTTCCTGTTTACGCCGATGTTGCACGAGGTGGCAGCCAGCGACCTGGATCTCACCAACATCGTTAGTCCCGTGCGGCAGCTTCTGAAGCGGGTGAATTTCTTCGCAGGCGAGGTCGATTCGATCGACCTGGAGCGCAAACAGGTCAAGGTGTCTCACGGGTTCGACCGTCATCAGCATGATCTGTCCTATGACCACCTGGTGATCGGGGTCGGCTCCATAACCAATTTCTTTAACCTTCCCGGTCTGGAAGAGCGCGCCCTCACCATGAAATCGCTGGGGGATGCCATCCACCTCCGTAATCGGGTGATCGCCCTCCTGGAAGAGGCTGATACCGAATGCTGTGCAGACATACGTGGTCCGCTGCTGACCTTTGTCGTCGCCGGCGGCGGTTTCGCCGGAGTAGAGACCGTCGCCGCCCTCAACGACTTCGCACGTCAGGCTATCCGCTACTACTCGAACCTGCGGGAAGACATGCTGCGCGTGATACTGGTTCATCCCGGACCGGTGATCCTACCCGAACTCGACGAGAAACTCGGCCGATACGCGCAGAAAAAACTTCCCGAACGCGGGGTGGAGGTCCAACTTAAGACTCGGGTGTCAGGCCTATCAGAACGCGGCGTCCAGCTGAGCAGCGGGGAGATGATCGAAACCAGGGCTCTTATCTGGACGGCAGGGACTTCTCCCAACCCCGTGCTCGACGCTCTGCCTTGCCAGAGTGGAGTCGGGCGCCTGAAGGTGAATGAGATGTTGCAGGTGCCCGACTGGCCCGGCGTTTGGGCGGTCGGCGACTGTGCCCTGGTTCCTGACCGCAACACCGGTAATTTCCACCCACCAACCGCGCAGCACGCGTTGCGGCAGGGTAAGGTGCTGGCTCACAATCTGATTGCATCCGTGCGCGGCGGCACGATGAAGCGGTTCTCCTTTTCGACAATTGGCCAGTTAGCCGCGATCGGCAGGCGCACCGGCGTGGCCAGCATCTTCGGCATTAACTTTTCCGGCTTTTTTGCGTGGTGGCTGTGGCGAACTATTTACCTGAGCAAACTCCCTAGCTTTGAAAAGAAATTGCGGGTTGCCTTGGATTGGACGTTGGACTTGCTCTTCTCCAAAGATCTTGTTCAGTTTCAGACCTTCCGCTCTCCAACAATCTCGATGAAAGAAGAGGACAGGGGCAAGAAACGCGTTCTCGTCGTTCCGACCTCTCATGAGACCGTCGATTGGAGAAGCGTGACATGATCTCAGCGAACAAGGGCCGGTTTCGCTCGCAAGATTCGAGAGAGGTCTCACTTATGAGACCGGCTGGCGCGGAGACATCTCCACGAATGGGATCACAGAAGACCTCGGACAAGGCGGATGTGACTTTCTGTGGACCACTAGCATCTAGCCGAGGAGAACCGACGGTGCAGGATGTCTGGAGGGTATCGTGACGGCCGAGGCGATCGCATAATGTCTGCCGAATCCATGCGGCCAACGCTCCTCTTAGACACTCCTCGAATCAGAGAAGAAATGGCAGCTGGTACCGAAGCGCAGTTCGATCTCGAGGCGCAGCTGATCCAACGCGTGCTCGGGGGAGAGGGCGAAGCGTTTCGCGAGCTTGTGCGTCCCTACGAACATGCGGTGTTCATGGCTACTCAAGGTATCTTGAAGAATGAAGCCGATGCGGAGGATGCGGCCCAGGAGGCCGTTCTCAAGGCATTTGCCAACCTAGCCAAGTTCCGCGGTGACTCGAAATTCAGCACTTGGCTCATCCGAATCGCCACTAACGAAGCTCTCATGAAATTGAGGAAGGAGCGGCGCCACCGACTTGACGATTCGTTGGACGAGCAGCGCAATGACGAGAAAGGCGACTATATTCCCCGGGACTTCGCTGACTGGCGCGAGATTCCCTCCGAGGCGCTGCAGACAAAGGAGTTGAGGCAAGCACTATCCCGTGCATTGGCCTCATTGACGCCCAAGCACCGGGAGGTGTTTGTTCTGAGAGATGTGCAGCACTTCTCTATCGCGGAAACCGCCCGGATGCTCGGCCTCAGCCAAAGTGCGGTGAAAACGCGCCTCTTGCGCGCCCGCCTTCAGATGCGCGACGCCCTTGCACCGGGTATCGATGGGAGTTGGAGCACCGGCCACAGTGAATACAAACAGGTGAGAACATGGTAGTGGAAATCAGTTGCGAAGAGGTCTGGCGCGAGATCTCAAATTACCTTGAGGGCGAGACCAGCGGGGAATTGCGCGCCAGAATGAAAGAACACTTCAAGGGATGCAAACATTGCACGGCAATACTAGACGGGACTCGCAACGTGGTGCAGTTAGTGGGCGACGCAAGGGCTTTCGAATTACCTGCCGGCCTGAGCGATCGCTTATATCAGAAGCTTGACCGTAAACTTTCGGAACGACGCGGGTCGCGGAAGAAAGAATGAGTGTTCTCGATGAACAGCGTCTACAACATTTTTGAGCAATATGAAATGAATCTTGTTGTCACCATCATCGCCATTCGAATCTCTGGCCATACAGCTTTTGACTATGGCTGGCATGCCGTGAATCTGGTGCCGAGGGACGGTGGCGAGCCGATTACCACTCGGCAGTTGGCGGAGAAACTCCAGCGGACACTGGAAGATCGATCTCTACATTGACAACATGGACGTGGCTCCCAGGATGCCGGACACAGAACTCCCTATGCCCGAGATTTGCCCACCTCACACGCCGAGAGAGCGGAACGAGAACGCAGCCGGCGCTGCGTGACGTTTTGTCTCACGATTCATCAGACACCCGTCTCGTCGCTCTAGATGCAGTCCGGTTTTCGGGGCCGGTCTCTCGTAACTTTCGGTCGGTTATTTGCATCTGTTGAACATTGCCGCTGATTGCAGAATCGGCGCTCCGGGAACGTTTAGGCGAGGAAATTCGATAAGGATTGGGAGATTGACATGGCAAGACTCGAAGGAAAAGTGGCGGTAGTGACCGGCGGAAACAGCGGCATCGGTTTAGCAACGGCGAAGCGCCTGCAGGAAGAGGGCGCGCGAGTGGCCATCGCGGGTCGAAGCAAGAAAACCCTGGATGAAGCGGTACGAACAATCGGCAACGGCGTGCTGGCGGTGCAGGCGGACGTGGCCAAGCTCGCGGACTTAGACAAGCTCTATGCAGAGGTCTCACAAAAGCTGGGTAAGATTGATGTGTTGTTTGTGAACGCGGGAGTTGCGAAGTTCGCACCCCTCGCCGACACATCGGAAAGCATATATGACGAGCAATTTGACATCAATGTCAAGGGAGCATACTTCACGGTCCAAAAGGCGCTACCCCTGCTGAATGATGGTGCGTCAATCATTCTGAATACCAGTGTGGCAGACAGCCAAGGTACCGTTGGCGCGAGCGCGTATTCAGCAACCAAGGCAGCGCTACGTTCCTTGGCGCGGACAGCAGCGGCGGAACTGGCGGGGCGCGGCGTTCGCGTGAACACGGTTGCTCCAGGGCCAATTGTTACGCCGATCTTCGGGAGAACTGGGCTGCCAAAGGAAGCCATCGATGAATTCGCTAAGGAGATCGTTGCGAAGGTCCCGATGAAGCGGTTTGGACAGCCCGAGGAAGTCGCAGGTGCCGTAGCGTTCCTAGCGTCTCAAGATGCATCGTACATTACGGGCGTCGAAATCAACGTAGACGGCGGGCTGGGACAAATCTGAACGGCGCGAGCGGTGGACAGGAAAGTTAGGGGCGGGGTAAGGGCCGCCCTTTTCTCGTTTAGAGTATAGGCCGCGCGCCGGAAGTTTGCGGGAGGCGGGATAACCGCGTAGCCAAAAAGCAGGGACGCGAAGCCCACTTTCTGGTTTTAGAAAGCCCCGGCTCACTATGATGAAAGCACAAGAAAACACAAATGACCTTCCCCAAATGCAACCGTTCCGCTTTCAGCGTCTTCCTGCAGAAGAACAATTGCGGCGGGTCTCTTCCTTCTTCCAAACCATAAGCACTAGGCGCACCATAAGGTCGTTCTCCCCGGAGCCCGTGCCGTTCGAGTTGATTGAGACGGCGATTAAGGCGGCGGTCACAGCGCCCTCTGGCGCCAATCAGCAGCCGTGGCGATTTGTGGTGGTTTCAAATCCAGAAGTGAAACGCCAGATCCGGGAAGCAGCAGAGATCGAAGAGAGAGAATTTTATCACCACCGCGCTCCTAACGAGTGGCTTGCTGCGCTGCAGCCATTAGGTACAGACTGGCAGAAGCCATTTCTGGAGATCGCGCCTTACCTGATTGTTATTTTTCGCCTTGACTATGGTTTGAGCCGCGACGCGGTGGGGCACGAGAGGAAAATCAAGCACTATTACGTCATGGAGTCCGTCGGAATTGCGGCGGGCTTATTGCTTACCGCGCTGCACCTGGCTGGTCTGGCGACGTTAACCCACACGCCCAGCCCGATGGGATTTCTCAGCAAGATTCTGAACCGGCCGAAAAATGAGAAACCTTATCTCCTGATTCCGGTCGGCTACACCCCCCGAGGGAGCGACTGTGCCTGGAATCACAAAGAAGCCCTTCCTTGATGTCTTGGAGGTGGTAGCTTAGACGGGGCACAGGGTGAATCAACACGCTTGCGCTCGAATTAGTCGGAGAATCGAGGGATGACGAAAACCCGCAAGCTTAACTCAGAAAAAGGACGCGAGCGCGGCCGGCCTGAGTCACAAACTCTCCGGGTGGCAATCGCGCAGTTCGCTCCGGTTTACCTGGACAAGGCCGCCAGTCTGTCCTTGGCGTTGCAAATTGTTCAGGATGCGAACAAGCAAGGCGCAGAACTGGTGGCCTTCGGAGAGACCTGGTTGCCAGGTTATCCCGCTTGGCTCGACGTGTGTCCCAACGCCGCTCTCTGGGAGCATCTCCCCACAAAGCAGGTGTTCGCCCGCTTGAGGCAGAACAGCGTTACGATTCCCGGTCCCGAAATCAATGCTTTGTGTGAAGCAGCCGGTGATCTGAAAATCAACGTTGTGATCGGAGTGAACGAACGCATCGAGGCGGGCCCGGGAAACGGAACCCTCTACAACAGTCTGCTGACCGTTACGTCCGGGGCAAAGTTGGCGAATCATCACCGCAAGCTCGTGCCGACGCACACCGAGCGGTTGGTATGGGGTCAGGGCGACGGTCGGGGCCTGAGTTCGGTGACCACGAAGAACGGCCGCATCGGGGGACTGATCTGCTGGGAGCACTGGATGCCGCTGGCCCGCATGGCCATGCACAACTCCGGCGAGCATATCCACGTTGCGGTCTGGCCCACGGCACACGAGCTGCACCAATTGTGCAGCCGGCACTATGCCTTTGAAGGGCGCTGCTTCGTTTTGGCAGTTGGTTTGATGATGCCCATTCGCGACCTTCCTTCCGAGCTGCAAGCTGGCGCCGACATTCAGAACCAAAAAGGGGAATGGCTGGAGCGCGGTGGCAGCGCGATTATTGCGCCCGGCACCCGCTACATCGTAGAACCTGTATACGATCGCGAAGAGCTAATCGTCGCCGATCTGAACCTGAGTGAAATTGACCAGGAATTCCTGACTCTCGATGTATCCGGGCACTACTCCCGGCCCGACGTGTTCACATTCGACACGACAGCGAAATAGGTTTGTCGAAACGCAGCTTTCGGAACGAATGAGCGCGTCGCTACTGGGGGATCTGTAACTTATTCCGCCGGGCTGAATCTGACTCACATGCGTAGGAATATCTTTCTGCTGGCGCTCGCTTTGGCCTGCATGATCGCTGCCGGTCGAGCACAGACAAAACCAAACCATCTCAGTGGGCAAACATCGCCCTATCTAAAACGGGCGGTTTCCCAACCCGTCGACTGGTACCCTTGGGGTCCAGAGTCGTTCAAGCGCGCCAGCGAGCTAAATCGCCCGATTCTGCTGGATGTCGGGGCGGTGTGGTGCCCGTGGTGCAGCCTGATGGATCGCGATACGTACACAAACATCGCGACGGCGGACTACATCAATCAACACTTTGTCGCCGTAAAGGTTGACTTCGATTCTGCTCCGGAGCTGGTGGCGCAATTGCAACGCGCCCAAGCGGTGCTGAACCTGCCGGCGGGGTTGCCGCTCACATCCTTCATTACACCCGACGGGAAGCTCTACTTTGGCGCCGGATACTTGGCAGCCGAACACAAGGGTGACAAACCGTCATTTCGAGAGGCTGCGGAAGAGGCTCTGAAGCGTTATACCGATAAAAGCGAGATTGACGAAGAGTCCTTTCAACTGGAAATTGCCAAGAAACCGTGACAAAAATCATCCGGTCGCTTTCGCTTCGGTTGTCCCTAAAAGCTCAAAATCCGAGCTGATTTCGAAAGCTGGGCGCAGTGTCCTGTATACGGGACATTTGTCCGCATAAACCCGGTGGACGCGTTCCACCGTTTCTCTGACCTCCTCGGCTCCGTCCAGTAAGAAATGAACGTGAACTCTGCGAATTACGAGAACCCCCTGATCGGATTCGATCTCCCCACGCACTTCGGCATGCAGCCGGCCGTCGCTCGCGTCGATTTTGCGCGCATCCAGCGCGCCCCCGAAGGTTCCAAGCATTCAACCACCCAGGGCGGCTACGACATAATCGAGCGTCGCCGCGTGCGATTCGGACAGCTTTGCCGGGTCCAAGCCATAATGCTCGGCAATGGCTCCATGAACGCTGAAGACGACTGCCTGCGACTCCCCCGGTAGGTACGCAATGCGAAGCGGCCCCGACCGGCGTTCAATCCGAACCTTGGACACATAGACTGGATTCGACATTTTGCTCCTTTCATTTTTCACAAACTATCCCGCTAGGCGACGCATTTCACGCTCGCGGCGATCTTAGACAAAAGTCGCCGACCAACCGGCCTCTGGATCGGGGCACTTAAGCTGCGGATCGCTGTTGATGCACGTCCTCTGGGTGTTTGCCGTACGTATTGAGAAAACGAGTCGATGCATTGTGGGCGATAGGCTCGCCATGACCGAACCCGGCATGGTCGAATGAAAGACTAGCAACTTTGCGCTGGCTCGCACGGCCTTCTTTCAAACTCTCAAAGCCGACCGGATCACCGAGGCCCATAACGTTCATGCACACATCGCCTGCGAACAGCATTCGTCCCCGACGCCACAGTAGCGCGACATGTCCCGCGCAATGCCCAGGAGTATGAATGACTTCGATGCCGCCAGCGATGGGCAGCATTTCCCCGGCAGTCAAAGGCTGGTCGATGGCAATCGGCGCGACTCGCTCGTTCGGATCGAAGAACACCTTGCACAGCACCCGCCGCAACAGACCAGGTGCCGGGCTTAGTGGCCGAAAAGGACCTCCCCTCTCGGCGATAGGGATATCGAGCGGGTGCATGTAGGTTCTCGCACCGGTTTCCCGCACGATGGCGGCGGCACTGCCGATGTGATCAGGGTGGCCGTGAGTAAGAATCAGGTGCTTGAGCTGGTCTGGCGAACGGCCAAGCCCTCGGATCGCCGCAAAGACGGCTGCTTCTTTATCTGGATAGCCGGCGTCGATCAGCGTTAAACCGTCGTCGCCCTCGATCAGGAAGGAGTTTGCGAACCCCATCGGAACGAGGTGCACACCTTTGATCACACGCTTCACAGCCATAAGCGGAACCCGAAAGCAATTTTACGCTGGGATTTCACCAAACAAAATCCCCGAATTGTTCTACGAGACAAATCGGGCAAGATCATCGAGGAGAAAGGCGGAAGCGGAGTAGAACCGGATTGCGTGCGGGGAGCCATCCCTCAGACCAATTCACAGCGGCTGTCGTGCTCAATCCCCAAACATACTCCGCCAACTGAATGCTGTACATACAGTGAAGTCGGTAACAAGTTGAACCGCAGGGACGTACAACTTCAGGTTGGCCGACCAAACACGAACTTGATTGCTTCCAGATCACAAGAGCGACATTCGCATTCGCGAGGGCATGATCAGCCGAGCTTTTGTCGGACGCTCCTGAGGATTTCGTCAGAAAGTCGCGGATCCTGCACGGCGCGAGCCAGTACTACGCCACCCATCATCGCCGCTGCCTGAAAGATGGCTTCTTTCCGATCCCCACCTCTGGCGGAGAGAATTTCCTCAAGTCCCTGCTCCAACGCGCTCTTGATTTCAGGCGTCGAGCGAGCCACCTCCTGGGCCAGCGCGGCCATGGTGCAGCCGTCGCCGGGATCATCCCGGTGCCGCCGGCTCAGGTAGCGGTCAGCAAACGATCCTTTGCCTTTCTTACTCTTGCTGCGCTGCGCGCGCCCCAGCGAAACCTTTTGGCCGTAGGCAACGGCAGCCGCCTGCAGTTCTTCCTTCGAACCGAAATGGGCATAGAACGCCCCATGCGTCAGGCCGGCCGCCTTCATCACTTCGGCCACGCTTATGTTCTCAAATCCCCGTTCACGGAACAGGCGGGAAGCCTCCTTCACAATTCGTTCATGTTTTGCTGCGGTCTCTTCGACGGGATAGCGCATAATCCGTTTTGCATCCTCCCTCTATCATCTATGATAGTCATCATATCATGTGTATGACAGTCGTCATGTTTGATGCCGATCGCGCAAAAAAAGAGGCATTATGAAGCTCACAGGCCAAGAAGGCTGGAAGCGTTATTGGGCAGTTGGCAGCTTGCTCCGGCCGTGATGCGGAGATGCTGTCGACGATGGGGCATACCGAGAAGGTATACTTCTATCAGTCTTTTTGGGGGTCAAGTCGTAATCGCCGACAGATATCCTTTGCCTACACAGGTGGCGATCAATGCGGGGACAAAACAGGGTAGGATTTTTGAGTCACCCATGGACTGGCCGAGCACGGACTGCCCGACGGTTCAGTTGGTCCTGCCCAAGGTATTGTCTGTTTGCAACCCATTCTTTCAGCCAGCTCTGTGACCGGCTAAGTAGACTTCTGCTGGTCCTGTTCCTGACCGCGCTTCAGGGGCCACAGCTGTTTGGGCAGGCATCATCCGCAGCGAACCTGCAGGTTGGCCACGATGTATGGACCTTTAAGCAGGGGGCGCCGGAAGATGTCACTGCCATGGCGCAGACCGGTGACGGTTTCCTCTGGCTTGGAACTCCGACCGGGTTGTTTCGTTTTGATGGTACTCGATTCGAGCCGTTCCGGTCGCCGTTCGGCGACAAACTCCTCTCGACGAACATCTGCAGCCTGTTCGCGCCAACTTCGGGCGGTCTTTGGATAGGCTACACTTTCGGAGGTTTCAGCTTCCTGAACAATGGGAGAGTGACCAATTACGGTGGCGAGATCGCCTCCTCGATGGGGACAGTTTGGAATTTTGCCCAGGACCGGGATGAGATCGTATGGGCCGCCGCAACTAGCGGCCTCTGGCGATTCGACCATTCGAGTTGGCAGCGCATCGGAGCGGGGTGGAACGTTCCGCTCGGAGCTGTCAGTGAAGTGAGGTGCGATAGACAGGGGATGCTCTGGATTTTGACAGACATCTCACCCTCTGCTACGAAAAAGCTATTTTACCTTTCGCCGAGAACCAGGAAGTTCCAGGTGGCCGAGACTAATCTGACTGCTCAGGGCTTTACGTTGGACCCTGAGAGCAACGTCGTAACCAGCCCGGCAAGCAAACCATGGGTTCACGATTCGAGTGGAAACTCCGAGGATAGGCTGCTTGCCTACCCCGTATTCAGGAAACGCTCCATTGGAATTGTAGACCGAACCAACAGCGTCTGGATTAGTGCTGAAAAGCCCCCCTTGACTCGCTTGTTGCCTTCCGAATTGTCTTACATTGGCTTGGAGAAGGCATCTGGAGGTGATTCTGAAACCTACGATATTGCTCCGAATCCTTATGCGAAGCTGGTCGATCGGGAAGGCAACGTCTGGTTTGGCGGGGCGAAGGGCATCCATCGATTTTTTTACAGCCCGTTCATTAAACAGGAGCTTCCGAAGATTACGCCGGGCTTCGACTATTTTGCTCTGGCCCCCGATGACTACGGGGCGATATGGATCGCCGCCGGGGGATTCGTCGGCTCCTCATCTGTTTATCGTGTCTCGAGCGGTACGGCCGAATTGCGGAGATCGACGCCCGGGACGGTGGGATTTGCTTACCGCGCACCGGATAAGACGGTTTGGTTCGGTGGGGAGGGCGGTCTCTGGCGTCTTGCCGACGGCAACCTGATTCAGGTGGACCTCCCTCGCGAACTGGCAAATCAGGCTCCTTTCCTGCAGACCATTACCCAGGATCGGTTCGGAGGAGTGTGGGTTTCGTTCGGACGCCACGGATTGTATCGATTCGCAGATGGCGTTTGGACACCTTACGGTGGACGCGAGGACCTTCCCAAGACCGGCGTGGTAATTGAATTCACCGATAGCCTGCGCCGCGTATGGTTTGGCTACACCAGGAACACCTTGGCTGTGCTGGATGGCGACCGACTCCAGGTATTCGGCGCAAGCGATGGTCTTCGGGTGGGGAACATCACGGCAATCTACGGGCGCGGATCGGAAATCTGGATCGGCGGTGAATTCGGACTGCAGCAGTTTGACCATGGACGATTCCACAACATCAATGCGGTGGATGAGGAGTGGCTGCGTGGAGTCTCTGGAATCGTGGAAACGCCAAATGGGGATTTGTGGCTCAACGGCCTGGGCGGGATCCTTCACGTCCGTCGCTCAGAGATCTCGGAGGCGCTGAAGAATCCTGCTTATCAGGTCAAAGGCGAGCGCTTTGGCAGACGCGAGGGGCTGCCTGGGCTGGCACGGCAGTTGCGCCCGCTAAACACCGCCATCGAGGGCACCGATGGGCGGCTATGGTTTACCGGGAGCGACGGTGTAGCGTGGCTGGACCCGACTCGGTCTGAAAACAAGATTCCCCCACCTCCGATCAGCATTCAATCGGTTTCCGCCGATGACAAGTTCTATGCGGCGATTTCTCCGCTGAAATTTCCCGCACGCACCTCCAGCGTGCAGATCAGCTATGCCGCGGTCAGCCTGTCCGATCCGGAAGCCATCCGCTTTCGATACAAGCTGCGGGAATCGGATGCGGACTGGCACGAAGTCAGCTCAGCCAGTCCCGTAAGCTATCGCAATCTTGCGCCGGGCTTGTACCACTTCAGCGTCGCCGCCACGGATACCAACGGCGTGTGGTCGGACAAGGTGGCCGCCGCGGAGTTCACGATTCTACCTGCGTACTACCAGACGGCGTGGTTCCACCTCGCATGTGCGGCCGCAGTTCTGCTCTTGTTGTGGGCAGCCTATCAGCTTCGTGTTCAGCAATTGAAGCGGAGGTTGGCGGTCGGGTTGGAAGCGCGCGTGAATGAACGCACGCGCATCGCACGAGACCTTCACGACACTCTGCTTCAGAGTTTTCAGGGACTGATGCTCCGGCTCCAACTGGTGGAGGACCTGCTGCCCGAAGGAAAGGCAAAGAATCAACTAGAACAGACTCTTCGACGTGCCGATCAGGCGATTGCGGAGGGGCGAAGGGCGGTGTATGACTTACGATCTTCCACCGCAGCTCCGACCGACTTGGCCCAAACGGTCAGGTCGCTGGGGGAGGAATTCGCAACCGAGAATTCGGCGGCGTTCCATCTGGTGGTAGAAGGCGCAGCGCGAGACCTGAACCCGATTATCCGCGACGAGCTTTACCTCATCACGCGCGAAGCACTACGGAACGCTTTCAGCCACGCTCGCGCCCACCATATTGAAGCTGAAATTACCTATGGAGAACAGGCATTCCAGCTGCGCATTCGGGACGACGGCGAAGGTATCCCGACCCAAATCTTAGAAGGAGGCTGTCCCGGCCACTATGGTCTCTCAGGAATGCGTGAGCGTGCCAAGCAAATCGGCGGCAAGCTGGATTTCTGGAGCAGAGCTGGAGCTGGTACAGAAATTGAACTAAGCATCCCAGGCTCGATTGCATATCGCACGGCGGTGGCCCGCCCTCTTTTTCCTCGGTTCGGGAAGAAAGCAGGGTGACCTATGATTCGAGTTCTGTCCGTAGACGACCATCCTCTCCTTCGCGAGGGCGTCGCCGCGTTAATTGGCAACCAGACAGATATGGTACTGATCGCTGAAGCCTCGAATGGACGCGAGGCACTCGAACAGTTTCGAAGGCATTCTCCCGACATCACGTTGATGGACTTGGAAATGCCGGACATGAGCGGCATCGATGCAATGAACGCGATTCGCGGGGAGTCTCCAGATGCCCGTATCATCGTTTTGACAACTCATGCCGGCGATGTCCTGGTCGCTCGCGCTTTCAAAGCTGGCGCACGGGCCTATCTGTTGAAGGGGCTGTTACGAAAAGAACTGCTGGAGACAATTCGCGCGGTCCATGTCGGCCAGAAACGCATCTCCCCTGAGCTCGCGAGCGAAATCGCCGAGCACGCGACAGACGACGCATTAACACCACGAGAAATTGATGTACTGCGGTTGATTGCGAGGGGCAATGCGAACAAAATAATCGCTGCAGAGCTTTCGCTCACCGAAGAAACCGTGAAGAGCCACATCAGGAACATTCTTTCCAAACTTGGAGCTAACGACCGGACCCACGCCGTCGCGATAGGCCTAAAGCGCGGGATCATCGAGCTTTAGCAACAGAACATCCCTCGAATAAGGGATGCCGAAGCGCTCTATTGAGGGAATCGCGCGCCAGCGCGACCTCCATACGATTGAGTTGGGGTAAGCTCTGCAACGTCTATTCTCAACTTTTCCGAACAGCTGGCCCGGCGTTGGCCTGCTTCTACTCCGGAGTTGCCTCGGCATCGCTCTGATCTCCTTCGGGATCGCCGGTCTTGCAGCGGAACCTTCCGAACCAGTCACCTTCGCACAAAACTTGCTTGCGGCTGCGTGCGGCATCTTTCTGCTTGCGGGCCTGTGGACGCCTGTCATGGGAGGGTTGGTTGCTCTGGACGAGGCGTGGAAAGTGCTGTCCCTCCATCGTCCACCGAGCCAGTCTGCGCTGATTCACATCTTTCTCGCGGTCCTAGCCGTTAGTGTGGCGATGCTGGGCCCTGGGGCATGGTCGATTGATGCACGTCTGTTCGGCAGAAAGCGCTTTGATATCGATCGGACTAGGGGGAGGAGAACGCTCCCCTAAATGGGGAAGAGCATCCTCAACCATCGAGGGACCTGATCTAGACCGATTTAGGGAGGCATTACCGGACGGAGAAGCGCGAGAATCACGGACAGAAAGCAAGACTGACGGCGTTCGGTAGTGCAGAGGCTAGGAAGCGGTGAGGCAATGAAAAGCCAAACGAATTTCGTTGAAGGTCGCAAGCGCCTACGGGTTGGAGTGATGGCACAGCTAGAGGACATCACCTACAGCCACGTGACTAAGGAAGTGGGAGCCCCACCTATGTCTCTGGCCACGACCAGCGTCGTTCTTACCAAACGACAGGGTGAGGCGTCGGAGGCGGAACTGATCGAACGCGTGCTTGGGGGAGACGAGAAAGCCTTTCGCGAACTTGTGCGCCCCTGTGAACATGCAGTGTTCATGGCGACTCAAGGTATCTTGAAGAATCAAGCCGATGCAGAAGATGCGGTCCAGGAGGCTGTCCTAAAAGCATTTACCAATCTTGCCAAGTTCCGCGGTGACTCGAAATTCAGCACTTGGCTGGTCCGCATCGCCACCAATGAAGCTCTGATGAAGTTGCGAAAGCAACGCCAACAGAAGCTCCACGATTCGTTGGACGAACGGCTTGAGGGCGAGGAAGGCGACTACATTCCCCGGGACTTCGCTGACTGGCGCGAGATTCCCTTCGAGGCGTTGCAGAAAAAGGAGTTGAGGCAAGCACTATTCCGGGCCCTGGCCTCATTGACGCCCAAGCACCGGGAGGTGTTTGTTCTGAGAGATGTGCAGCACTTCTCCATCGCGGAAACTGCCCAGATGCTCGGTCTCAGGAAAAGCGCGGTGAAAACACGCCTCTTGCGCGCCCGCCTTCAGATGCGCGACGCGCTTGCACCGGGTATCGATGGGAGTTGGAGCACCGGCCGGACTGAATACGAACAGGTTAGACCATGGTAGTGGAAATCAGTTGCGAAGAGGTCTGGCGTGAGATTTCGAATTACCTTGCGGGCGAAAGCGCTTTGTTATCGATCGGACTTGAGGGAGGAGGATGCTCTAAATGGGTAAAGAGCATTCTCAACCATCGAGGGATCTAGATCGATTTAGGGAAACATTACGGGAGGAAGAAGCGTCGGAATCAAGGCCAGAACGAAACGTCAAACAAAGCGGCAACAAGATCAATTGATTATCGTTGGCCGGAACAAAGCGGTGAGGCAATGAAAAGCCAAACGAATTTCCTTGAACGTCGTAAGCGCCCACGGGTTGGAGTGATCGCACAGCTAGAGGACATCACCTACAGGATTTGCGTAAGCACAGCACGCCGAGGCAAAGAAGCCGATGCCGAGGCATTTCTAAAGTCAGCTCAGCCACTCGCGCGCTGGATGAAAAAGGGACCATTCTGCGGGCGGCTCACAGGGAAGGAGACTCTTATTGCCGGAGGCAACAGCGTGTCCCCGAGTCGATGTCATTTCTTGTAAAGGAACTCGTGGAAGACACGGAGTGTGCACGACTACGCGATTCAGTATGAACGCAAAGGAGAAAGGAACATGGCAAAGGCGACGTATGAAGTCCAGGCTTCGCAGTTCAAGATCGACCGCACTTATCCGGGCCGGTGGACGATCACCTTCACCAACCCGCCGATTAACATGTTTGTTCCCACAACGATCGTCGAATTGGGAGCTCTAATGACCGACCTCGAGGCGGACCCGTCCGTGAAGGTCGTAGTGTTCCAGTCGGCGAATCCCGATTTTTTCATCGCCCATCTCGACGTAGCCAAGGCAGCGGAACGGCCAGAGGCGCTGGGCCTTTGGCGCGACTTTGTGTTGCGCCTTTCGTCCACGCCAGTCGTGAGCATCGCGAAGATTCGCGGCCGCACGCGCGGCATCGGGAACGAGTTCGTGCTGGCCTGCGATATGCGCTTCGCCAGCCGGCAAAACGCCCTGTTCGGCAACCCCGAGGTCGGCGTTGGACTGGTCCCGGGCGGCGGAGCGCTCGAATGGCTCCCGCGTCTGGTCGGCCGCTCGCGGGCACTTGAGATCGTGCTCAGCGGCGACGATTTCGATGCGGATATCGCCGAGCGCTATGGCTGGGTGAACCGCACGCTGGACGATGGCGACCTCGACTCGTTTGTCGATACTCTCGCCGGGCGTCTGGCCTCGTTCGACCGTGAAACCTTGGCCGCGGCGAAGGCCCAGGTCAATCGGTTCGGGACGCCGACAGCGGCCGAGCTTCAGTCGAGCATCGACCTGTTCTTCCCAATGCTGGCCTTGCCAGGTGCGCAGACGCGCCGCGCGAAGATTCGCAATATCGGTTACGGCGTTCGGAGCGATTTCGAATTGAACTTCGGCCAGTACCTCCCATCGTTCGGGCGGGCGGACGACCACGACACGGATAAGCAGCCCGTTGCGCCAAAAAGCAAAGGCAGTTCTGAGTGAGGGATTGGATACGGAGTCGAGAACCGGCCGATGTCTAACGGCTACAACTCTTTACACCATTTTTTCACTCGAGACAACATTGACACGTTAGCGAGGAGATTCGTTACATGAGCGCGTATGAAAACCGAACCATTTTGCGGGGGTCTCTTCGACGGATAGCGCATAAACTTTTTCTGCATCCTCAATCTATGATGGTCATCATATAACATGTATGACGGTCATCATAGTTGATTGGCCGATTGTAAAACAAAAGGAGGCACTATGAAGCTCACAGGCAAGAAGGCTCTTATTACCGGCGGCAACAGTGGCATCGGTCTAGCCACAGCCCGACTTTTCATTGCGGAGGGCGCACAGGTTGCCATTACCGGTCGCGACCAGAAAACGCTGGATGAGGCGGTTGCAGAACTCGGACCCAACGCGCGTGGCTACCGCGCAGACATTACTGTCGCGGAAGACCGCAAGCGGCTCTTCGCAGCCCTAGCCAAAGATTTCGGGAAGCTCGACATTGTCTTCGCCAATGCCGGCATCTCCGGCCGGACTCCTACCGGCTCGACTGACGAGGCCACGTTTGAGAACGTGATCCACACCAACCTGAATGGCACTTTCTTTACGGTGAATTCAGCGACGCCTCTGCTGAACGACAATGGCAGCATCATCTTTAATGGGTCGGTACTTAACTATCTCGGCCAACCCGGCGGCGCCGCATATGCAGCCACCAAGGGCGGCCTCGTCTCGATGGCACGTTCCATCGCCGCCGACCTTGCCCCGCGCAACATTCGTGTGAATGTCGTCGCACCGGGCGCGACCAAGACTCCCATTTGGAAGCGCGGGCCGCGCGCCTCTATGTCTGCAGATCAGTCCGCCAAGTTGGCGAAGTTCATCTCGTCCGTCATTCCGTTGGGCCGTTGGGGCGAGCCGGAAGAACTTGCCAAAGCCGTGCTCTTCCTTGCCTCGGACGATTCCTCGTACGTCAATGCAGTTGAGCTGATGGTGGATGGCGGAGCCACGGGTGCGCCATGGGGAGCTCCCATTCTTCGCGCCTGACTGCACAGAGTTAAGGCATGGCGCAAAAGTAGGAAGGAAAACAGAATCATGAGGGAAACATCAATTGTTAGCAGCGCACCCGGCGATCTTCATGACGAAGTTCGCATCTGCACGACGCCGGAAGGAGGTAGTTTGCTGGAACAGCTACGCGCGGCGTATCGAGGGCTTGGTCGTGAGGAACGACGGCAAGTCAAGAGCGTTCTGCTGACGTTCTCGAGGAGCAACGGAGATTCACTGTAGTGGAAAGACAACACTAGTCGCAGGTAACTCAACGGAAAGGAGGCAAAACGATGGCAAGCCTCGCAATCATCGTCAGCAACGATCGGCCAATTCGTGAAGAGAGGTATCCGCGCACTTGGCTTCTTTACAAAAACAAAGACACTATCGAAATTCAAGTGACGCACGACAGCCACAATCGTCCTTTTGTGCGCGACAAAAATGTCGCGTGAACTCAAGAGGAGAACTCCGGGGGGCTTGCAGAACGGGATAGCGCATACTTTCTGCATCCTCCATCTATGATGGTCATCATATAGCAAGTATGACGGTAATCATAGTTGCTTCCAGCCCGAAGGGAGGGTCAGATGAAATCAGAAAAGAAATTTCTTGTAACCGGACCGACCGGCGCAACCGGTGGTGAAACGGTTGAGCAGCTACTGAAAAAGGGACACGCCGTTCGAGCGCTGGCTCACCGACAGGATGAAAGATCGGAACGACTCAGCGAATTGGGCGCAGAGGTCGTTTTTGGCGACCTTCTCGACATGGAATCGGTACGTTCCGCCCTTCATGGAATCTACGGAGCGTATTTCGTTTATCCCATTCGACCGGGAATCGTGGATGCAAGTGTTCGATTTGCTCAGGCGGCAAAGGAGGCTGGCGTCAACATCATCGTCAACATGTCACAAAAGTCAGCACGCAAAGACTCTCAAAGCCATGCCGCGCTAGCACACTGGCTAGCGGAGCGTGTGTTTGACTGGTCCGGGGTGCCCGTCAGCCACATCAGACCGACACTCTTTTCGGAGTGGATGCTCTATGCGGCCGCCATGATCCGTCAGGGGACCTGGCTCGTACCATTCGGCACTGGCCGCCACGCTCCCATCGCGGGAGAAGATCAAGCCAGAGTGATTGTCGGAATCTTGGAAAATCCGAAAGCCCATGCGGGGAAAACGTATCCTCTTGTTGGACCGGTGGAACATAACCATAAAGAAATTTCTCAGATCATTGGAAGCGTGCTCGGAAAGAAAATCTATTTCGAGCAGATTCCAATTGAGAAGTATGGCGAGATCCTAAGCAGCCGGCCGCGTGGCCCGGCTCGAAATACCGCCGCTACCGCGTACGCCGAAGCAGACAAAGCTGCAGGCGCAGGCTCGGATTTCATTCTCCAACATTTAAAAGAGATCGCTATCGACCACCAAAATGGGATTTTTAGTGGGATGAATAACTATGTCCAAGAGATTGGCGGTCGTCCTCCGATGACGGTTGAACAGTTTGTCCAAAAGCATCGAGCAGAATTTGGGGAATAAGACGGTCGGAACTAATTCAACACAGGAGGGTAACTCAATGGAAGCGATTGGATTGTTAGTCACGCTCGAAGCGCGTGCAGGCAAAGAAGCCGATACCGAGGCATTTCTAAAGTCAGCTCAGCCCCTCGCGCTGGATGAAAAAGGCACCCTGAAATGGTATGCGATCAAGCTCGGGCCGGGGAAGTTCGGCAACTTCGACACCTTTGCAAGTGAAGGGAGCCGCAATGCCCACTTGAGTGGCGAGATCGCGAAGGCATTGGGGGCGCGAGCCAGCGAATTGCTGGCGGTTGCCCCGCAGATTGAAAAAGTGGAGATCCTTGCAAGCACACCCTTGAAAGGCTGAGTGCGAGGTTCTCGCTACCCGGAGAGTTTTGTTGGTTGCAAGAAACAACAATGAAGGAGAAAAAATGACCATTAAGGAGAAAGAAATGAAAACGTCACAAATATACCGAGCTGATTGCGCGCCTCAGGCGCGCAAGTCAGCGCTCCGAGGCATGATGCAACATCTCGGATTAACCCTTCTCGGACTCGTTGCACTGACATTCGCATTCGGATTGCAGTCCTCGGTATACGCCCAGGACAGCATGAAGCATGAAGACAAAACCAAAACTCTGGAAACTGGCGCCTTTCACGGCAAAGTGCACAAAACGTCTGGCCGCGCGACCATCTACCAGGAAGCGGACGGAAAGCTCGTGCTCCGCCTGACAAACTTCAAGACGTCCAACGGGCCCGATGTACACGTGATTCTCATTGCAGCCAAGGACGCGGACGACGACGCCAATTTTCTCAACAGCAGCACCGAGCGAGTGGAACTGGGGAATCTGAAAGGAAATGAGGGCGACCAGAACTACGAAATACCCGGCGACACTGACCTGAGCAAGTTCCAAACAGTATCGATCTATTGCGAGCGGTTCAACGCCAACTTCGGTGCCGCACCTCTTGAGAAGTTCTAAGACTCACGTTCTCACAATGGAATCGGGCAGGTGAACCTGCCCGATTCATCATTCGAAGGAAAAGTCATGAATACACGAGTAGGTTCCTGGTCTTGGCATAGGAAATGGATCTTGGCTGCAGTTGTTCTTCCGGTTCTCGTTGCGGCTTGGTGGGCCTTCCGCCCTGAGAAACTCTGGATCAATCAGAAGGTCAATGAGCCGGCGCCGTTCGCTTCGAGCGCCGATCCTCAGCCGCTTTATACCGGCCGGCTGGAAGGCAAGGCTCACCAAACGAGCGGTCGCGGAACCATCTATAAGAGCTTCGATGGCAAAGAGTATCTCCGGCTGACGGATTTCATGACCTCGAATGGGCCGGATGTGCACGTTGTCCTAGCAATGAGTGAGGATGTGAATCTCACACAAGAGATTGTGAAAGGTCAACTTGATAGCGTTGAGCTCGGGCCCCTGAAAGGCAACCAAGGAGATCAGAATTACGATCTCCCTGCATCTGTCGATTTGCAGAAATACAACGCGGCCGTTATCTACTGCGAGCGATTTCATGCGGTATTCGGCGTCGCCAGACTTGAACAATTTTGATGGTAGCGGGCGTTCCACGAAGCCGGCCGAATTCTGGGCGGCGGAACAGGCAGGGACCGAGATGCCGATGTGGGCGGCTCTGTGCTTGTACGCGCTAGAAATTGTGGTTTCTGGTTACCAGAAACCACAAGTAAGGAGTTAAGGAGGAAGAAACAAACAATCAGGGAGAAAACAATGACCATTAAGGAGAAAAAAATGAAAACCTCACAAATATATCGAGCTGATTCCGCGCCCCAGGCGCCCAAGTCAGCGCTCCGAGGCAAACTCGTCCGCATGAAGGGCATCGTCGTCACACGCTTAGGTGGTCCCGAAGTTCTGGAAGCACGCGATGTTCCACCGCCGGCGGCCGAATCGGGAAAGGTGCTCGTCCGGGTTCAGGCTGGAGGAGTCAATTTCGCCGATCTGATGACTGCGCAGGGCGGGTACCCCGGCACTCCCAAGCCTCCCTTCATAGCGGGACGCGAGTTCGCAGGCGTTGAGGAAGCGACCGGGCGCCGGGTAATGGGATACACCCAATGGGCGGCGTTCGCCGAAAAGACCGCGGTAAGACCCGAACTGCTCTGGACAGTGCCGGACCAGTGGGATGCTGAGCAAGCTGCTGCATTTCCGGTGAACTATTTCACGGCATACTTCGCGTATTGGGAAGCGGGATTTCTGGGTGGCAATAATTCAGGAAAGCGCGTCTTGATCCATGCGGTCGCCGGTGGGGTGGGCACCGCGGCCGTCCAGATTGGAAAGATTCTCGGCGCGGAGATGTACGGAACTTCTTCGTCGGAAGACAAGTTGGCGCGCGTAAGAGAACTCGGTTTGCAACAAGCCATTAACTACAAGGAGCGGGATTACGAAGAAGCAATCAAAGACTTGACGCATGCCGAAGGCGTCGATGCAGTTTTCGAAATGCTCGGCGGGGAGCACACCGCGAAGAGCATCCGTTGCCTGCGCGATTTCGGAAAAGTAATCCAGTACGGAACCGCCACGGGCAAACAGCCTCAGCTCGATTTGCCCGCGCTCTATGCCAAGGCGGCCAGCGTGCAAGGACTATGGCTGACATATCTTTCCGGAAAACGTGAGCTGATGAATGAGGCGTGGAAGCAGCTTTCGCGGTGGATCGCGGACGGCAAGCTACATCCTGTGGTCGGACACGTGTTTCCAGCTGAACAGGTTCCCGAAGCGTACCGGCTGCTGGCCGAGAGAAAAAACTTTGGTAAGGTCGTGCTGAAAATCGCGTGAGCTCACCATAAAGACACAGAGAATCCAAAAAACATTAGAGATTTATTTTGTGATTTCCTCTGTGACTCTGTGGTGAAAAGTCGACAATACATCGCCGCGCTGTGTCCGCAATTGGGAAGGAATTGCTAACCACCTGATCCCCACGGCAATGTGTGGATCGTTCAGGAGGTCACGCGTCGGTTGCCCGGTTGCATCGACCTCGCGACGATGACCTTTGCATCAGCAAACGATCTGGCAAGCGCGATGCGGCGCGCGGCAGTCGCCCACGACAAGCACGAGAAGCGCACCGGACAGCACGACGCGAACTGGCCAGACTGGTACGCAGCCTACATGGCGGCGGAGCAGGCAGGGACCGAGCTGCCGATGTGAACGGCTGTGTGCTTGTAGGCACTAGAGATTGTGGTTTCTGGTTACCAGAAACCACAAGTAAGCAGTAAGGAGGAAGAAACAACAATCAAGGAGAAAAAATGACCATTAAGGAAAAAGAAATGAAAATCTCACAAATATATCGAGCTGATTCCGCGCCCCAGGCGCGCAAGTCGGCGCTCCGAGCCATGATGCAACATCTCGGATTAACCCTTCTCGCGTGTGCGCTCGTCATCGGTGTGACCGGTTCTGCGAGTGCCAGCGGGCCTCAAGACGAAGCAGCGGTTCGCGCGCTTGGAGATAACTTCGCTAAGGCTTTTCTTCAGAAGAATGCCGAACTCCGAGCATCGCTATTCATCGAAAATGGAACCTTCGTGACGCCGCAGGGTGCCTTTCTGCAAGGGCGGGTCGCAATGGTGAACGACTTCGGTCAAGAGGCGCAAGCCGTCAGCGGCAACACGCAAGCGGCGTTCTCCAACTATCGGATCCGCTTCATCAATCCCGATGTCGCGGTCGCCGACGCGCTCCTTACCTTGCACAATGTCAACGGTCCGGACGGTGCGGTTATTCCTGTGATCCCGGTCAACTTTTTCTACGTGGCCGTGCGCCACGGTGGTCAATGGCTGATCGAGGATGGGCGCGCGCATTTCGCACCCGCGCCGCCTAATGGCATGACCGATCATGGCATGGCCGATCACATGGCCGCTCACAACTAACGTGGAGAATACTTGTGCCACATTCCACGCAACTCGATAAGGAACGAACCACTACAAGCACGCCGGAGTCTGAAGCCGGCGTGCTCGTAGTTCGCAGGCACCACCTGCTGGTGCGGTGCAGCCACTGGCTCAACGTGCCAATCCTTTTGGGCCTGATCCTGAGTGGCCTGTCCATTTATTGGGCATCTCCCGTCTATCAGCACAAACCAAATCCACTGACCGGGAATGCCGATCCTCTGGCGGATGTCGGTACATGGATATGTGCGCATGTACCGGGATTGCACCAATACAGCAGTCCGCCTGACTGGGTCTACAACCACATAAGCCTCGGTCCCGGCATGCTCGCCGTGGCTCTGCGCCTTCATTGGCTCTGTGCTTATCTATTCATGCTGAACGGCCTTGTCTTCGTTATCGGCTCGGTCACGGGAGGTGGCTGGCGCTCTCTGTTGCCCCGCCGGACCGACCTGCGCGATGCAACCAGGATGTTTTGGTACTACATAGGCGTCCCTGTCGCCAAACTAACGCGTCGCAGTTGGCCTCATCCGCGCTTCACCACAAAATACAACGCACTTCAACGCCTCGCTTATTTTTCCGTTCCGGTCGCCGGGATCCTCTCGGTCTTGACGGGCTGGGCGATTCACAAACCCATGCAGCTCCATTGGTTGACTGCGATCTTCGGTGGTTATGACAAAGCGCGCATCTGGCACTTCTGGCTGATGTGGGTTTTTATTCTCTTTGTCGTGCCCCATGTGATTCTGGTTCTCGCTGATGGGTGGGACACGCTTCGCAGCATGATCGTAGGCTGGTCGACGAGGGCGGAAAGATCGGAGGGTGTTTCACAATGAATCTTGAAGACGAACACTCTGCGCCAGAGGCAGACAACACATCCTCGACTGAATCCGGGCCCACAGGAAGGCCCGCAAGCTTCTTCCAGGAGCGGCCTCCGCAGGTGACTGAAGTGGCGCCCCAGCTTTTGCGACATTGGAGTCGCCGCGATTTGCTGCTCTTTGGAGCGGGCGCGATAGCCGCAGTCGCAGGTGGTGGCTTTCTCTTGCCTCAGGCGACACTCAAGCGCCTGGGCATCATCCACGAAAACAAGAACTGGCCGAAAAAGGAATGGCTTCTGAATAGATCCCTGCGCATCGATGACGATGTTGCAGAGGCTCTGTATTCAAGAAATCGCCTGGTGCCCACCTACACGAAATCGCAGATTACCCCGCTCAGGAACAATTACAACGGAGCCACCCCCGACGCCAGCTATATTCCAGAATGGCGTTTGACTCTCGACGGGCTGGCTTCCGGCTTAAGCGTTTCTTTGAACATTCGGACCCTGCTCGCCTCCTTCGGGCTGCATGAGCAGATCACCCGGCTGGTGTGTGTTGAAGGCTGGAGCGCTATTGCGTGGTGGGCCGGGCTTAGGTTTGATGATTTGCTGCGTGCTTACCCGCCAATGTCCCAGGCGAAATGGGTCCGAATAGAATCATCGGTCAATCTTGGGCCCTGGGGAAATCCCGACCCATACTTCGTGTCCCTCGATCTGTCGACGGCTCGTCACTCGCAGACCCTGCTTGCGACTCACCTGAACGGAAAGCCTCTCACAGTGGAGCACGGAGCTCCGCTTCGCTTGGTTGCGCCTGTGAAACTCGGCCTGAAGAACATCAAAGCGATTACGCGGATTACCTATACAGGGGACGAGCCAGCGGACTATTGGGCAAAGCACGGGTATTCACGCTATGACGGAATTTGAATCCCTACCATAAGATTATTTGCGACCGATCGGTCTCTTCCACCATCTGAGTATTGCAACGGAGGAAATATGGCGGCGGCGACCCTAGTACTCCCGGCGGCGATTGACCAGACAAAAGCGGTTAATCCATGGCTGATTGCGATCACAGTAACGCTCGCGACGTTCATGGAGTTGCTCGATACAGCCATTGCGAACGTTTCCCTCCCTCACATTGCAGGCGGTCTCGCTACGAGCTACGACGAAGCCACCTGGGTGCTGACGAGTTATCTGGTTGCGAATGCCGTAGTTTTGCCCCTGAGCGCTTGGCTCAGCCGTGTATTCGGCCGCAAGAACTACTACATGGCCTGTGTTGCACTGTTTAGCGTAAGTTCGCTCATGTGCGGCTTGGCGCCAAGCCTGGGCCTACTGATCTTTTTCCGTGTGCTCCAAGGCATCGCCGGAGGAGGATTGGCCCCAGTCGAGCAAGCGATCCTGGTGGATACTTTTCCGGCTTCGAAGCGCGCCGCGGCTTTTGCGCTCTACAGCATGGCGATCGTGACTGCCCCTGCTATTGGACCGCCCCTTGGCGGTTGGATCACCGACAGCTTTTCATGGCGCTGGGTCTTCTTTATTAATGTTCCGATCGGGATCATTTCGCTGGTTCTGACGAGCCGCTTGTTGTCCGATCCCCCGGAATTCAAGCGGGAAGTAGAAGCTGCACGCCGGGCCGGACGGATGAAGGTTGACTACCTTGGAATCCTGTTGATAGCTGTCGGTTTCTCCTGCCTTGAAGTTGTGCTCGATCGCGGCGAGAGGCTCGACTGGTTTGAGAGCGACTTCATTGTGGCGTTCTTCGTGATTGCCATCGTTGCGTTGATCGCCGCAGTGATCTGGGAATTGCGACAGCAGGATCCTGTCGTTGAGTTGGCCCTGCTGAAAGAGCGCAACTTCGCACTTTCCAACGCTTTCTACTTCCTCTTTGGATTTGTTCTGTTCGGTTCGACCGTGCTGATTCCGCAGATGCTGCAGTCACTCTATGGCTACACAGCGACGGATGCTGGCTTAGTTTTAGGTCCGGGCGCGATGGTGATCGTCGTGATGGCACCCCTTATCGTGCGACTGGTAAAGAAGATTCCGGTGTCCTGGATGATTGGGTTTGGTTTCGCTGTCCTCGGGTGCGCCATGTGGTACTTCGCGAGTTTCAATCTGGCAACCAACTACGAAAAAGAAGCCTGGGCACGCGCGGTTCAGGGCTTCGGGATCGCCTTCTTGTTTGTCCCGACCAGCCAGCTCGCCTACTCCTACTTGCCCAAGAACAAAAACAACAAAGCGTCGAGCCTCACCAACCTTTTCCGCAATCAGGGTGGGAGCTTCGGCATTGCGTTCGTGACAACGGTGCTCGCACGGCGCGCTCAATACCACCAATCGGTGCTGGTCACGCACGTCACGGGTTTCGATCGAACGTTTTCGGAGAATGTACAGAGCATTGCAAATCGCTTCATCGATCACGGTTATTCGGCAGCTGACGCAGCCATGCGCGCTGTGGCTCAGGTTCATGCCCTGGTGCAGCAGCAAGCCAGCATTCAGGCGTTCCTTGATTGCTTCTGGTTGCTCGGCCTCGTTGCTTTTGTAGGACCGGTACTCGCCATTTTCATTCATAAGTTCAACCAGGGTGGGGATGCGGCACACTAAGTTTTCAACGGAGGAAGATTTATGGCAGATGTAATCGAGACTATTCAGGATGATCCGCAGACCTCCTCAACCTTGGAGGGCGACGCCGCTCAAATATTCAAGACTCGGGTACTGAAATCTCGCCCCGCGGAACCGAAGAGGAAGCCCGTTCCTCGCCGGATACTCATTCTTCTTGCCGCCGCTCTGGCCGCGGTTGCCGGCATCTCCTGGTGGCTTCATGCACGGCACTTCGAGTCGACGGATGATGCTCAAATCGACGGCCACATCGATGTTGTTTCCAGCCGGATCAGCGGCACCGTGCGATACCTGAATCCACAAGTTGAAAACAATCAGTACGTCCAGGCAGGAACCCTTCTAGTTGAGCTCGACCCCAATGACTACCAAGCAGCCTTAGAGCATGCCGAGTCAGACCTTATTACAAAGGAAGGAGAGGCTCGCTCCGCTGGGGTCAACGTGCCGATCACCAACGCGAGCGCCTTCAGTCAACTCCGTCTAGCGGAGGCGGCGCGCGATGAGGCAATTGCCGCGGTTGATTCCGAAGAGGCCAATCTAGCCGCCGCACAACACAAAGTGAAACAGGATGAGGCCGTTTCTGTTCGCGCCGAACGGGACCGCATCCGGTACAAAGGGCTGGTTGAGGGCGGAGTAGTCTCCCGGTTGGAGTACGATGCCCACGAAGCAGAGGCACTCGCAGATGCGCAGGCGCTCGAAGCCGATCGCGCCGTGGTTACTTCCGAGCAACACAAGATCGGGCAACTGCGCAGCCTGATTGCTCAGCGAGAGGCCCAAGTCCAAGCTGCCCGCACTGCCCCACAACAAGTGAGCGAAGCCCAAGCAAAATCTGAGGCGAGCACAGGCCAGGTGAGCCAAGCCAAGGCGGACGTTCGCACGGCGGAGCTCAATCTCGGCTATACGAAAATCTATGCTCCCGTCAGCGGAGTCATTGGCCGCAAAACGGTCGAGCTCGGCCAGAGAATTCAGCCAGGACAGAGCCTGCTTGCCATCGTTCCCGTTGACGACATCTGGGTGACGGCGGACTTCAAAGAAACGCAGCTCAAGTACATGCGTGCCGGAGAGCCGGTGAGCATCCACGTGGATACGTTCGGACGAGATTACAAAGGAACGGTGGAGAACCTTCCCGGAGCCGCCGGCACGTTGTTCAGCCTTCTGCCGCCGGAAAATGCAAGTGGCAACTTTGTGAAAGTTGTACAGAGACTGCCTGTGAGGATTCGTTTTAATCCAGATCAGGATCCGCAACACCTGCTGCGGCCTGGCATGTCGGTTGAGCCTGAGGTCAAAGTGCGTTAAGTTCCCATGTTCTAATGAAAGAGACCGGTTGGTCTCTCGGTTCCAGAGGAGTGCGAATGTCAAAGGGTGAAGAGACGCGGCAACGAATTGTGGCCCAGGCGGCCGCCATATTCAACCAACACGGCTTCGACGGGAGCTCACTTTCGGAGTTGATGAAGGCCACGGGGCTGGAAAAGGGTGGTATCTATCGCCACTTTTCCAGCAAAGAAGAGCTGGCGGCGGAGGCGTTCGACTATGCGTGGAAAGTGGCCTGGGAGGCACGCATGCGCGATCTCGGTTCGATCGCGAACAGCGTCGACAAACTGAAGCGGCTCATCGCGAACTTTGTTAGCCGTCGATCATCGGTGCCCGGTGGTTGTCCGTTGCTGAACACTGCAATCGATGCCGACGACGGCAACCCCGTTCTTCGGGCAAGCGCTCTCAAAGCCCTCGGAGTATGGCGTGCGCACCTCGTGTCAATCATTACCGCGGGGAAAAAGCGCAAGGAGATCAGGCCTGGTGTCGATCCGGCGGCGTTGGCGACGTTGATCATTTCTTCTCTCGAAGGGGCGCTCGTGCTCAGTCGCCTTGAACGAGACCCCAGAGCTCTGCAAGCGGCTCAAGCGCATCTTGAGCACTATATGGAGACCGATGTGCGACAGCAAAAGCGGCACGACAGACCTGTCAGGGTGCCTACCGGCAAATCTCTGAACAGCAAATCAACCCTGAGGAATGAGGACCAATCTTTATGAATAAAGCAATATCATCACAAGCGACAAAAAGCCTCACGCTGGAGGCGGAGCCACTCGATGTATCGTACCGTGCAGCCGAAGCCCAGTTTAGCGTGCCTACTACTTCCATCCACAAAGTCGACGCCGATGGCGTCCGAGTGTTTTATCGGGCTGCAGGCGATCCTTCGGCACCCGTAATTCTCTTGCTGTATGGATTCCCGGCCTCATCGTTCATGTTCCGCGAACTGATTCCACGTCTGGCCAACCGGTACCGAGTCATCGCGCCGGATCTCCCTGGCTTTGGATTTACGGAGGTTCTGGCCGAACGAAAGTATGTTTACTCATTCGACGGATTGGCCACGACAATCGAGGCGTTCATGGAAGCACTCAAGATCGATCGCTATGCATTGTATGTGTTCGATTATGGCGCCCCAACCGGCTTCCGTTTGGCGATGGCCCACCCTGACCGAGTGACCGCCATCGTTTCGCAAAACGGAAATGCTTATGAGGAGGGCCTTGGCGATGCCTGGGGTCCGATTCGGAAATACTGGGCCGAGCCCGCAGCAGAAAACCGGGAGGTACTCCGAAAAAATGTTTTGACGCTGGAAGCAACACGGTGGCAGTACACGCACGGCGTAGCCAATCCCGACAGTGTTCCGCCCGAGTCATATACCCTGGATGCAGCGCTGATGGAGCGTCCGGGCAACAAGGACATTCAACTGGATCTGTTTCTGGATTACGCGTCGAATGTGCGGCTCTATCCCAAATTTCAGGAATATTTTCGTCGATCGAAACCCCCTTTGCTTGCGATCTGGGGCAAGAATGATCCCTTTTTCATTCCCGCGGGAGCAGAGGCGTTTCGAAAAGACTTGCCGAACGCACAGGTTCAATTCCTCGATACCGGACATTTTGCGATAGAGACACACGTCGTAGAAGTTGCGTCCGCCATGCAAGAGTTCCTGGAAGCAAATCGCATTGGGCGTAGCGTAGATGCGGCACTTCAGAAGGAATCGGGGCAGTGAGAGGGGCAGAGTGCCGAAGGGCCTGTGTAGGAAGACTATTCGGATTCAATTGGCTGTCAACCTTGCTTGCAAGACATGGGGACCGGCACCAAGAGGACCGAAGCCTAGTTCCGTCTTTCCTCACTTCGGTCGTCGGCCTGTTCCGGGAGTGGCGCGCTCCTGAACCGAGGCGTCGCAGGGAGGACTGGAACCGGCAACGAACTTCGCCCCGCGCTGTTGTTGACCAGGCAAGAGCGGTTGTGAACCCACGATTGCCACCCACGATTCTCGTGTCTCTCACGTCTTCTCAAGTACTTAGGCGGCCACCTGAAGTCATGTAAGTTGTTTAAAACACAGCATAACGTAGCACTGAAAAAGCTGCGCTCCGACTGAGATCATTCGCACTCGAATACTTTTCCGGCAGATCTTGTCGCGGGACGTCACGATACAGCACGATCATCCCCAGCCCCGGCGAAGACGGTTATCGCTACTAGGGTGGCATGAGTCAGGACATCTTGGGGCAGGACCGCAGCGAGCGGACGGGCGTTACGGATCTCCTCAGTTGAGGGGTACATGAAATCATTCTCGATGTAGTCGTTGCCCAGATCCTCGTTTGAACGGACCAAGTCCAGGAACTGGTCTTTTTCACTAGTCGATGCAAAGGAGAAAAGGAGTTCGTACGCGCTAGCGTCAGGATCGCCGAGGAGCGCTAGCGAACGTGTGTTGGTCAGATGGGCGTAGCCGCATAGGTAGCCAATGATGTCCGCAGCAAAAAGACGAGCCTCTGGGTTATCGGTGGGCAGGAATTCGACCGTGCATAGCCAGTCCTTTTCGTCTCGCCAGTATGGCTCCAAATCATCCTTGGGGTTCCTTCTCAAGATCGCAAGATCTCCCGTTTTTCAGATTCTGTGTGCTAAAAACTCGCGGTACAAGGACGGTACAACCAAAGCCTGTGGCTTCGGGTTTCTAGCTGTTCCTTACAGGGCGTTGCAGAGCGACCGCTGCCTTGTAATTACAACGTGATCCAGTCTGTCAGCGCCCTTTCACGGCGGTAACACGGGTTCAAATCCCGTCGGGGACGCCAAATCTGATCAACACCGGGAGAATGTTGGTTAGGAGGTCATGACGGAAACTTCCTGGGTGTTAGCGTAACTGACTCGAACCGCCGTGTACGGACCCGTACCCACGGTGGTATGGCAGGGGTCGGCGGGAAAGCGCCGCCACAATGCCGATCAAATCACGATGTCACCAACAATTAATCGGTTGGCACAACCAAGAGAACCTTCCGCTGCCCGTGCCGTCTCCGTGCCGTTAGCGCTGCATTGCATGGAACTAGCCGCGTTAGACGCCATCTGCCGCAAGCTAACTACATAAAACTACGTTGAACGATGGTTTCGAATCCCACTCTCTCCGCCATGTTTTCAACCACTTGGCTGAGCTGTGATCCGTAGCGTGATCCATTAAGCGCGTGGCAGAGCCAAACCCACGATCTTGCTGTGTGCCTCTGACTCTTGGTTCGTCACCACATCGCCGTAGATATTCATCGTCGTGCGGATGTCCGCGTGTCGCATTAGCTTCTGTTGCACGGCTACTGGCGTTCCCACAGCGTCAAGCCACGATCTGTAGCTGTGGCGCATCGTGTGAGTAGCCAGCTTGCCGACTTTCGCTACTTCTGCTGCTTCCTGGAATACTCCCCAGACTCGCGGATAGGACCACGGAAGGCGGCCTAGCCGAGTCGGGGAAGCGAAAACCCAGTCTTCGGGTGCGGAAAACTGCGTTGTCTGCTTCCATGTCTTGAGCACTTCCAGCAGACTGCCATCTATGCTCAAGTGCTTTCTGGAACCTGCGGT
Source organism: uncultured Acidobacteriaceae bacterium (assembly GCA_963836305.1). Taxonomy (GTDB): domain Bacteria; phylum Acidobacteriota; class Terriglobia; order Terriglobales; family Acidobacteriaceae; genus Sulfotelmatobacter. Next base: position 40,991 of record CAWIJP010000021.1, read on the forward strand.
CTTTACGTCATCCACTCGTTGCCGAACAATCGCACGTTCTACGCTGATCTTGCTTGCAAGCCAGTCAATGTCTGCCCACTTGAGTGCTAGGCATTCGCTGATCCTGAGTCCCAAACACAGACACAGCAGAGCCATCGTGCGGAATGGTTCCGGGAGTTCAGAAACGAACTTCTGGAACTCCTCGAACGTAAGACTACGCGGAGCCTTCGTCCTTTTGGTTGCACCGCGCACAGTGACCAGAGTCATCGGATTGCGCTCTGCCGGCACATCACCGCGCCACATAGCGAACTCCCAAAGTTGATGCAGAACGCCTCGAATGTGAACTCTGCTTTTGGGAGACAGCGTGAGAGAATGTAGCCACAATTCAACGGGACGCGGTTGTACGTCAGTGATCGAGCCATCTCCCCAGTGAGGAAGTATGTGGTTCGTCAACCACTGATCGTAGCTGTAGCGCGTGCTGAACCGTTGCGGCATTCGTTCTGCCCGATAGACCTCAACCAGGCTGCTGACCGTGATTCCGGTTGTTTGCTTTGGTTTCTTCGGCATCAGCGTGCTTGCGGCCTTCCACGCTGCTGCTTTGGTCGGCAATTCCTGCTTCGTGCCGAGTGTTTGTGATCGTCGCTTGCCGCCCACCCATTGTAGAAATCGCCACGTACCACGTCCATTGTCGAATAGAACACTTCCAGTGGTGTGCCGTACTCTCCTCATTTGATCCTCCCGTCACTCGAGAGCACGGCGGGCACGCTCAGCATAGCATCCAAGTCTGAGGTTTTGAATCTCCAGACGTGGCGTTGTGTGCCAGAGAGTATGTAGGCGCGGACCTTTCCTTGCCGTACCCACTGCAACAAGGTGCGGCGTTCGATTTTTAGGTATATTGCTGCTTCTGCGCTCGTCAGCCATTCACTGGCCACGCCGTAACCGTCTCTTTTTTCGATTGTGTTCTGCATGTTCTACTTCCCCTTCAAAAACAATTTTTTTCTTCGCGAAACCCGCGACGGTTTGCGGGCGTTCAGCGGCGCGGACCTGTCAAGGGCGCGGTTTTTCACGCGTTCATCGAAGACCCTTGACAGGGAGCACCGCTGGAATAACGCCGGTTTTGAAAGGCGCGGGTTGAGTGGGGAAAAAAATGGAAAGAAAAACGTCTTCGGCTAAGAACACCAAATTGGAGGAGAACTCCGGGCAGTCAATGTTACCGGTGTCGAGAATTCCTGGACGGACATGGTCCTAGGAGCTTTTCCGACTAGCACTAACTAGCCGCTTTTCTTATTCGTCGGGAAGGCACTATCCTCAATACACCCAATTCCGGCGAACAAAAGTGCCCAATGATTAAGTGGAATGCGGTCTTCAAACGATTGATGGTTTTGATGGATCAGCAGGGTCCATGCTATTTCAGCGGCTCTCGTTTCATCCGGGCGGTTCAACCATTCAATGACGACCTTCCCAACTACACCGAGTTCATTGAACAGCGATCGAGAGCTGGAAAGAGTACGACTCGCATGTACTACTACAAGGACATTCTTATGGACCTTGAGGAAGGTGTTCGGGTGCGCGCCGTTTGCGCGATCCTTGGTGAGCTCGAAACCGTCGATGGCAGTGGAGTTCCAGTTTCGGAGATCCGAAAACTGCTGGGGGGCGGGACGCTGGCACCTAATGCAACGATACCGGCTGATGCTTGGAACGCTGACCGATTGAACGAATACCTGAGCAAAATTGATGCGGAAATTGCGGCGGGGGAATACGAGCACTCGGTGACACTGTCGTATACGTGTCTTGAGGGGTTTTACGGGGCGTTCGTACGGGCCAAGTACAAGCAGGAGACATACTCTCACGAAATCATCACTCTTTCGAAAGAGGTTAAAGTGTATCTGAAGAATTCGATCAGAGATTACCCAGATGAGGTTCTCAATGGAATAACGCAAGCGGCGCACGCAGTGGATAAAGCGCGAAACCAGTTCAGTCAATCGCATTTCGCGAGCGAAGCTGGATCATGGCTCGCGACGTACGTCCGGGACCTTGTGAACACGCAAATTCGTCTGTTGCTGCACTTCTTATGAGCGGTTTCCAACCTTGACGAGTGCTTCATTCAGCTCGCCTCGCGTCACCTCACTCACTGCTTTCTGCGCCCCGTCAATGCAAACGCATTCGAGTCCGGAGCCACCGCTTGTGGCCCGATGTCGTCTGATCTAATCTAAGCTCACTCTTATGAAGTGGATCACGGCGACGGACTTGAACTCCTGGGCAGACCGTAATGACAGTCATGGCCTAATGCCTGAAGTCGTGCGACGGTTGATCCACGGGACGACCGACGCGCTCACCAGGACAGCTTTTCCCTCGGAGGAGAGCGTCTATATCGGTGGCTGGGATGGTCTCGCCGAAACTGATGCGGTCCATCCGTTCGTGCCACGAGGAATCTCTGCCTGGGAATTTAGCTCCGAAAAGAACCCCAAGTCGAAGGCGGACAGAATCTATGAGACGCGCAAACTAGATCCTCATGGTGCGGTTCCGCTGGAGACCACCTTCGTTTTTGCCTCTCCACGCCGCTGGCCGGGCAAGAAGAAATGGGAAAAGAATCAGAAGGCCGATGGCTTTTGGAGGGATGTTCGGGCCTATGACGCCGATGACCTCGAACAATGGATTGAACTCGCGCCGGCAGTAGGAGCGTGGCTCGCTAGGACTATGGGGAAGTACCCAGCTGGAATTCAAAGTGTGGACGACTTTTGGCACGAGTTTTCTTCTGGGACAAGCATCTCGATTCCCCCTGACTTGCTGCTAGCAGGTCGAGATGCGCAGTTGGCTCGTCTTCTCGAATGGTTGTCGCAAGCGCCGTCTGCCCTCACTGTAGTAGCTGATTCAGAACTCGAAGCGAGCGCCTTTGTGGCCGCAGCTCTTTGTCGTCCCGCAGATGACCGAACGCTGCGGCTCAGTCGGGCGGTCCGTTGTTGGGATCTGGAGGCTCTGCGTGAAGTTGCCACGGCACGGGTGGGGCATCTCATAATTCACGACATCCAAGATACGGCTGCTGTCGGAAAGGCTGTCGCAAACGGTCACCATGTCGCTGTTTCTGTCGGGCGGTCGGGACTTAGGAGTCCCGAGTCAAAAGACAACCTGGAACTGCCAACTCCCGCTAGGGAGAGTTTCGTACAAGGTCTGATGCGGATTGGTCTCGCGGAGGAGGAAGCCCGTAGGCTAGCACAAAACACTGCTCGCAGTATCCCGATACTGCGGCGCCTTTGGGCTGTCGCGGGAACACCGTCAACTCCCCGGTGGTCCACGGCCGTTGATAGCCGAGTTCTCGTCACCACCCTGCTTCTGGGTTCGTGGAACCAGTCGATCCAGGGTGACCAGAATGCCGCGTCTGGTCTCGCAGGCGTCAGCTATGGAACCTTAGAGTCCTCTCTTACTAGGCTGGCATCCCAACCAGATGCACCTCCTGTCCGTCGTGTCGGTGATCTGTGGAGTCTGGTGTCGCCTCTGGACGCGTGGTACCTCCTCGGTCAGATGGTCAACCAATCAGCGTTGGAGTCTTTCCTTGCCGTCGTCGAGGATGTGCTAACGGAGGAAGACCCCTCTCTGTCTCTGCCGCCCGAAGATCGCTGGAAGGCGAGTATCTATGGCAAAGACTGGAACCACTCTAAAGCATTGCGCCATGGGCTGGCGGAGTCACTAGTACTCCTGGCTGTACACGGCGATGGTGCGCGCCTCCAACTGTCGATTCGCGCACAGGACATAGCGTCGAGAACAGTCTTTCGGTTGCTCGGATCCGACTCAGGCTGGAAGCGCTGGTATTCACTCGCCGGCTTGCTTCCTGTCTTAGCCGAAGCGGCTCCGGATACTTTTCTCGGGGCGCTGGAAGTCGAGCTCCAGGGGAATTCCACAGACATTCGAAACCTCTTTGTTGAGAGAGGATTTCTTGGTGGCGGCCAAGTGCATGTGGGTCTCCTCTGGGCGCTAGAGGAACTCGCTTGGTACCCAGAGTGGATTGGACGGGTGACGAAACTCTTGGGCCGACTCGCTGAGCTATTCCCTCCCGAGACGAAATCCGGAAACAATCCCATGGCATCCCTTCGCGCCATCTACCTTCCGTGGTATCCGCAAACAGGCGCCACACGCGAGCAACGTAGTCAGGCAATGGGCAGACTGCTGAAGAACCACCCGGCGGTCGGGTGGGAATTGCTGCTTGCTTTGCTTCCTAGGATCATGGATTCCAGTCAGAACTCGTATAGACCGCGATGGCGTGAAGCACCAAATTTCGTGTCTCCCAGTCCTCAGGAACGGTTTGGAGCGACTTCCGACATCATCAATCATGCGTTCACACTGGCGCAGCCCGACACTGAAAGACTCGCTCAGCTCACTAAACATCACTCCGATTTTCCGCCTAATTTTCGCGTCGAGATGCGAAGCAAGTTACGCGACTTCGTCTCTTCGAACCAGGACCGACAGGCAAGAACGCGACTGTGGCAGGCAGTGTCTGAACTGAGTCGTCTTCACCGTGCGTATCCCGATGCCGAGTGGGCAATTCCAGTATCGGAAGTGAAGGATTTGGAGGAGATCGGGACATCTTTGGAGCCTAAGAATCCTCGGATTCGCTATGCATGGCTCTTCAATGTGCAGTTCCCCGACCTTCCGGATGCGCTTAAGACCGAGCACTTTGCCTATGAGCAACGTCTGGGTGAGAGGCGAAAAGAATCGATAGCCGCTATCTTGTCGGAATCTGGTGTCAATGAAGTTCTGGGATTTGCCTCCGAAACCTCCTGCCCCTACCTTGTCGGGTACTGGGCGCCAGACTCACTTCCGAGGGGAGATTGGCCGGCATTCCTTGAGAAGAGTCTGAATGATGAGAAATATGGGTTACAGCTTTGCGGCATTGGGTTTGTGGCGCGAGCTCTCGATATACGTTCTCGACCTGAGATTGACTTGCTGTTTCGCTCTCTCTGTCAAACGCTGCGCGAAGATGCACGTGCGAATTTTCTCCTCGCGCTACCACCAAACCACGATACCTGGAACCTTGCCGAGGATGCGGGGGAAGCGGTCGCAACAGCCTACTGGTCTAAGGTTCAGTTTTTCCCGCGCGAAGAGTACGAAGACAACGACATCCATTATGCACTCGCTAAGCTGGTGGCCGGAAAACGGGCGCTGAGCGCGCTCAGCGGGTGCCTTTACGCTCGAACACGGATCTCGAACGAAGACATCATCAAGGTTCTTGATGCGTCAGTGCTGGAGCTGAACGCCAGCGCAGACGGGCCCGTAAACAACATCGCATACGAGGTTGAACAGCTTCTTCATGTCCTTCGAGTTCGGGAGGCTCCAAATGCGGAGTTGATCCGCCTTGAATGGACGTTCCTGCCTATTCTGAGCATGGGCTTTTCGGCCAATGTTCCCACGCTACACTCAGGCATGTCTCAGGACCCGGCATTTTTTGCCGAGGTGATCCGCACAGCATACCGTCCAAAGCATGGTGTGGCTGCTGAAACGTCAGAACAGGAAAGCGAAAGTGCTTACGCCCGCGCGCACAAGTCCGTCGACCTATTGCAGAGCTGGCATGTCATCCCGGGATCTCAGGCGGATCGTTCAATAGACGAGTCGGCGCTTCGAGCCTGGGTCGGGGAAGCAAGAAGACTCTGTGCAGCATCCGACCACACGGAAATTGGAGATGAGTTCATCGGCAGAGTATTTGCGTCCGCCCCTGCGGACCCGAGTGACCAAGTCTGGCCTCATCGGGCAGTCCGCGAAGTCATCGAGGAGGTCGGCAGTTCGGAACTAGACCTGGGCCTACAGGTCGCCATTTTCAACCAGCGGGGCGTTTGCGCGAGGGACCCGTTCGCAGGGGGCGAACAGGAACGAGGCCTTTCGGCCGGATATCGGGAGCGTTCCTCCTTCATGGCCTCCGCATGGCCGAGACTAGCATCCGTGTTCCGCGCATTGGCCGATCAATACGATGGGTCTGCTGTTCGCGAAGACCATCGAGCCAAAATTTTAGATATGCAGTTTTAGCCTGGGATGATTTGCCGCCGTGCGTCAAGAACCCGGTTTTGAAGAGTAATGAATCCGGTTCGATACGAACGGCCCACACGCTACCCGTGTCCAGGCCTAACTCCAATTCAAATCCATCGACGTAAAGCGCTTAAAAAATTCCTCCTCCTTCCGCTCCTGAAGGAACGTGAGGGCTTCTGAAAGCGCATTTCCATCGATGACCCTAACATCGTGATCTCCCGGTAGAGATATGAATGAATCCAAGATCGTCGGATTCGACCGCACGGGGCAGTTCGGTGCCGCCGTGAACATCACCACTTCGCACGAAAACGGCAGGTCGCCCTTCCAATCCTCAAGCAACATTGTTCGCACACTAACTAGCTGAGAATAGTCTTCCTCTTTGGGCACATTGAGCGTGCAGCCCCCCAAAAGTGCAAGCTTCCGAACAGGATGATATGCAATTAAGTCGAGACTCGCCCTTTTGAGTTTTGTCTTCTCAGCAAGCAAGTCCTCGTGCGCTCCAAGCACAATCGTCGCGAACCCGTAACACCCCAGCACCCATGCAACATGCTGCTCAAACTCCTTCTGAGGTTTTGTTCTTTGTGGCGGCACCGAATGGGGACGCACCACAAGTGAATGAAGTTTGTCGGGAGGGCAAAACTTAGTTAGCAAGAAGTAGAGTGGGTTCACATACTGCGCTGGTATTAGATCGCGCGCCCGCCATGTGTGTGAATAAACTTCCCCCAGCTCATCGTGGACGAACTTGACTTCCAGAAAGTCGTTTATCTTCGAAGTCGCGATGCGACCTCTGCTTGTGAATCTTCGCGACGTATCGCCAGATTGCGACTCTTCGACTTGAAACGCGATCCGCTCTTTCGGCTCTCCTGTGCTTCCGTAAGACGATCCGAACACACGGAATGAGCCTATAGAAGGGTGGCAAACACCCGTTGCCTCCACAAGGCCGTCCCGAGGACAAATACTTGCTTCCGAGAACTTGGCCATGACGGGTGAGGCGATGAAAACGTCGAAACCGGGAGTGCCGTGTCCAATCTTGATCCCGAGCAATCCCACGATTGCGTCCAGCGTACCCGAGTACCCAGACTTGCTAACTGCTCGCTGGATATGTTCAGCGTTCATCCTGTACTGGGGATTTTTTGATCCATCCTGTACTGAGATCGTATTAACGGACGCCTCGAGCATTGGCCACTCGGACTCGGGCCATAGAGATTTGTGGTCGCTCTGAACGTATCCGAGGGCCCCCCCAACGTCGACCGTACGCCCGAGTGCCACTTCCGTTTCGGCGAACCGTATTCGTCCCTCGCTAAACTCGGTCAACAGAACGGCCCACTCCGTGAAAGCAAGAACCTTGTAGTCGATCCTGAACTCAGGCGTATCAACGGGCGCGTGCTTGCCCCACACCTCTTTCACTCTAGCTGAAGTCGTGACTGTAGATTCGCCCGAAAGACGAACAACTGTCATGACATTTTGCCATCTACCCTCAACCAAGACAGATGCGGTTCGCACGTCGATGCTTGACAGCGTCATTGCCACGACGTCCGCGAGTTCTGCGACACTGAACCTGACACTCACTGATGTGATCCGGCACCTTCACTTCGACCGTAGGCCGAGAGGTCACACAACATGGGACAACTGCGTACCCGTTACGACGATTCTCGCTGGCCTCTTTGACCTAGGCTTCTTTCTAATCACGATCTCAACGTCACGGTCCAGTGCATTGAGAAAATGCATCAGTCGCTCTACCGAAAACCCTTCCAACTGATAATTCACTAAGGCAGAAATCTTAGGTTGGTTGATGTCGAGCAGTCGCGCTGCTGCGGTTTGCGATAGGCGACGTGACCCAATGATCTCATTGATCGCAACCGCCAAACGTACTCGCGTTTGCTTCTCGCCAGCATCCCGTAGACCGAGATCGGCGAATACGTTGCCTGAGCTTTGTACCACAACTTCACTATTTCTTTCTCTTGCCATATCGCGCCTCATAATCGTCGAATGCTGCATTCAGCCGACGAGATATCATTTCCACGTCGGTTTGGGAGGTCTTTATGCCTTTCGTTGACTTCTTCTGAAACGCATGCAATACATAAACAACTTTCTCGAACCTTATTGTGTACACCACCCGATAAGTGTCGCCTCGATGGTCCCCCACAATCTCCAGAACCCCCGAGCCTTCACCTTTCCATGGCTTCGCCTTCGGATGTTTTCCACCAAACTGTGCGACGCTTAAAGCAACACCCATCTCATCCTTCACGGCTTCTGGAAATGCCAGTAAGTCGCTCTTTGCCGATCCGACCCAAAACAGCGGTTTTTCACCGGGAACGCTCGTTGGTCTGGCCATCTAATTATCCCAATTCTAGGATATTTCGTCGACAACCGATTTGTTCGCAGAATCAATAGTCTACAGAGGCTCGCCGGTCTTCGTCATAGATGGTTACGCGCTATCCTCCACTCCAGCTGTTTTACGGGACGCCTGACCGCAGCTCGGGCGGGCATTTTGTGCCCCGTGCTGATCGCTCCAAACCAACCCCCTGTGCGGCAGGTCTCGCTTAAACACCAGGAGCCAAAGCATCTCATCACAGCGAATTACTCGAAACGTTCATCGCGCTCCCGGTCCGATTTGCTTTCTTGCGCTCGTTCGCCGTCTATCCATTCGCGAAGTCGTTCCTTTTCATTTGCGACGGCGTCGAAGAGAGCCGGATATTCATCGAGTTGGTCAAGGAGTGTAGCGTTACATTCCAGAATTGCGGCGAGTGAGCCCCTCCATCCTCCCGACGGCATGAATTGGCGGACGAACTGTTGGAGCACAGCAGCCGGGTCTGGCGCTCGCTCTAAGAATCGTAGCGCCACGTTCGTCCATTTCGGAAGGTTGTCCTTAGTTTGCTCGATGACAGGGATGACACGCGCAAGTCCGATATACCTGCTCCGTGGCTCTCGATCGCACCACTCCAGCAATTCCGTCTCCGGTACAGCCGCCAGTGGGAATTTGCGACTTCTGACATCGTGCAACACCTTGATGCCAAGGTTGAGTTGCTCAGCTTCGCCACCACAAAGCGCGTCAAGCGTTGCAATCGGTTGGGCGTTAAATAATCCATCCAAAAGGTCGTCATGGTAAAATGCGTGGGCTTTGTGCGAGGCAACAGCGGCTTTGAGCTTGGCGCAGAGCTCTGTTGCTACTGATACGCCCTGATCACCAGCAAGGCAGCACTTCGCGATTTCTCCGATCCGATAATCCTCTCGATCATTTTTGGATGCGAAACTGATCTGGCGCAGTAGCTCGCATCCAGCATCCGCAAGTTCTTGCGTGACCCGCTCTTCGTGGTCCTTCCCTGAGTCCAAGCGCATGTGCAGTATGTCGATGGCGGTATCGTGCCCTCCTTTCAGTCCGGCAATCATCAACACGATCTCTTTGAAATCAGCGGGAGAAATAGGGTCAGTGGCTCGACCATACGCAAGATGTCTGAACATGTCCGATGGTGCCTTGCCGAGCGCAAGCGAGCGCTTCAGTCGAGCAACACCCTGCTTATCAAACGCGATGGCGACTTGGAGAAACGGATACCAGTAGCCCAGAGTCTGATGCTCCACACTACTATCTAATAGAGCAGCGGCCAGTGCCGGGTCCTTCGCGTGCAGAGCGCGGAGAAAGCCTCGAAGTACTTGCGGCTTGCGCTGGCGTTCTTCCGTTGCATCGAGTGCAGCGACAACGCGGTCCCATAGCGCTACGATATTCGCCGTGCCCTCGAGGAGACCCTCGCCGAATGACCAGAGCCTTCCATCACTACTGACCAGCGTGGGAAGCAATGATGCGAGCGTTGCTTCTTCGGTCGCGACTGCCTTCCCAAGTTGTTTGGCAAGCGCTTCGGCTCGCTCCATTCTTGTCGAAATATCCTCGCCCGCGTGCTCGTCAAAATCCTCAAAGTCGACACCCTGAAGTCGTGTCGACAATACGATGGATCGCACTTTTTGAGAGATGTCCGCCGGGCGTAAATCCTGTTCGATCCCAACGAGCTTTGCGAGGCGCTCCGTTTCCATTCCCTTGCCATCGAAGTCGAGTATCTGCCGTACAGCGAGCCAACCCTCCGGCCAGAAGCGCAACTTGGTGATCTTGCGAGATAAAGTTCCAAGTTCGTTGTGGACGCCCCCTCTATGCCAGAGACCACGGAAGCTCTCCGCGAGCGCAACACGGGCGTCCGGCCCAGCGGGACAATCATCCCGCTGCAGCCATTCAATGAGTTCGAGAACTTCCTTGAACCAGTGCTGCACGTCATGGTCGGTGCGTGGCCAGTAGCCGAAGTCCCGCGGACGGGCACCAAAATCAAAGTTGCTGACGGATTCGAACCGCCAGGCCTCCAATGCAGCTCTCAGTCCTGCAATGCCGAGCGCGCGCCGCTTCGTATCTGAAGAACCTAGTAGCCCTTTGAGCACTCCGAGTCGCTGCTCGATTGATGCATGGGTCCCAGACAAGCAGAGTTGAAATAGGGAGGTAAAAATTCGCCGTGCGTGTGACTGTTCGCCGTTACTGCTAGCCACCAAGACAGATGCCATTAATGTAGCGCATCGCTCATAGTTCGCAGACTCGTATGCGAGGGATCGCAGGAGGTCGAGGTACTGTTCAACCGCTGTTGGTTGTTGTGCAGACGTGCGTTCCAGTGCCGAGAGTACGTCCTCTGGCACGGCCGGCGCGACGTTCCTGAACATCGCCTTCCCCAGATCATTGAAGTTTGCGACATCCTCCAGCAGTCCGCCCGCTGCAAGCCACTCCTTGACGATCGCCCTTGCTTCCTTGCTCACATGTAGAAACCCCAATCGACGCGAAAAGGAGGTCATCAGACGACCTGACGCTGCTCTCATCAGGTGCTCGCGGATGGCTGCATAAGGGATGTTTTGGAGTGCTCTGGCAGCGAGGCGATTCGCGATTGCGTGCGGCAGTACCGCTCGCCAGACACTACGCTGCTGCACGAGATCGCGTCGCTGCAGCTCGGCAACGTGAAGATAGATGTCCTGCGGTGTTCTTCCAATCATCGCTCCGAGGTGTATAAGTTCAGCGTCGTCCCCTGCTGAGACGTCTACTCCATGGAAGGAGTACACCAGTGAGCATGCTTGCGCGACCAGATACAGTGACTCGTCATGCACATGTCGTTGGAGAAAAAGTCGGTGGAACAACTGTTCGTCGGTCAAGCCAGCTACAGTTCCATTTCGCTCGATTGTTGCTGCGAGGCCGAGTGCGATGCGAGCGTTGCCCCCGGAGAATTCGGCAATGGTACGCGCGTCGATTTGTGAGATAGCTTCGAAGCGTCGCCGGACGAGCTTTTCGATCAATTCCGGTGAGGATGTATCCAGAATGAAGATTTCCGTCCCTTCGGGCTCATCCTCTCGAATGTCGTACTCCACCGTAATCACGCTCAACTTGCTATGCTCTTGTCGACACACCTCCGAAAGACGCTGGTGCAGTTCAGGTGCGCAGTTATCGACCACGAGAATCGCCGGTGTCCCTGCGGCAACCAACTCCGAGGCCAGCCCTATGGGTTGCGGATCGGGGCTGTCCGCCATGTTCGTGTAGATGGCAAACGACGGGTTAAGGCTCTGAACGCCGACGCGGTCATCGAAAAGGGCTTGGACGAGCCGTGTCTTTCCAACACCCGACAGGCCGACCAGTCGAACGATGCTTTGTGGTTCCCGCAACCGGTCGCGCATCTGCCGAACACCTTCGACTGCTGACACTCCAGTGTCGGTGTCGCGTTTGCTTGGGTGAATCCGGAGTTTGTCATCGAACAAGTACTCAGAAGTGACCGGCTCGGGCGCATACGCCCACGAACCGTAAGAATGCCATCCGGCAATAGGTCGGCCGACTTGCTCTCGCACCCACGGAATTAGTCCATGGTGGGATCGGATCCAGGTTGCGATGCGTGTGCGATCGTAAAAGTCCAGCAGTATCTGATTTGCGTTCAGATAATGCTGCATCGCCTCCCTCATGGCGTCGCGACGGCTCGTCAGTGCAGCATCAGTAGTTGATCCCTGTGAGCTGACAATGATGTACCCGCCGAACTGTTCAGCGAGGGATTGTATTGAGGGCCGTATCGCGCCGTCGGGGTGCATCTCATCGAGAATCTCGCGGCGAGGCATGTCTTGTTGTTTGACTTGAAAGCCGGTTGCTGGCCGCGGGATGAAGCCGTCTATTTTGGAGCCGGGCGGGAGCGCGACGCGGACATCAATCCCGCCATCGGCTGCATCCTGATTGCCACCCCATGTGACGCACGACGGGCTCAGTCCGCGTTGTTGAAGTTCTGCCTCGCATAAGCGCGCAATAACAGCACGGAGTTTCGCGTCATCGAGCCGTGCAACGTCGTCAGCGGTGATCTCGAACATTCGATACATCAATCCCACCCTATTCTCCTACCTCAAGCCTAAAACAGAAACCCTCGTCCGGATACCATGTGGGCACTACCTGACCCAGGTCGGAAGAAGCTGCGGCAGGCGTTATACCTTGTGTCATTCGAACGTGCCTTCAGGTCTAGTTTGAACCAAGGCGAACCTTGCTCTGATTCGCACCGCATACTGGTCTGAATGCACTCGCTGTCCGCTTCCATTCGGTGTTCTTAGCCGAAGACGTTCTTCTCGTCTTTTTTCTCCACTCAACCCGCGCCTACTAAAACCGGCGTTATTCCAGCGGTGCTCCCTGTCAAGGGTCTTCGATGAACGCGGACAAACCGCGCCCTTGACAGGTCCGCGCCGCTGAACGCCTTCGAAACCGTCGCGGGTTTGCGCGAAGAAAAAATCTGTTTTGAAGGAGAACAAGAGAATGCAAAACACCACCGAAAGAAAAGACGTTTACAGCCGCATCACAGCACAGATCGTGGAGCACCTGGAGAAGGGTGTCCGCCCCTGGATTCGTCCTTGGAATACTGAACATGCTGCCGGTCGAATCACGCGCCCATTGCGTCACAACGGTCAGCCCTATTCCGGAATCAATGTCCTGTCGCTCTGGATGTCTGCTCTCAGCCAGAACTTTGCAGCGCCGATCTGGATGACATACCGCCAGGCCACGGAAATGAAGGCTCACATCCGCAAAGGCGAAAAGGGCTCGCTCGTCGTATACGCCAACGCCATCACCCGCACTGAGCATGATGAGAAGACTGGTGAAGACACTGAGCGCGAAATCCCATACATGAACGGCTACGCGGTTTTCAATGTCGAGCAGATTGAAAGCCTCCCGGAAATCTATTATGCAAAGGCGATTTCGACGCGCGACCCCATAACACGCATAGATCATGCAGAGAAGTTTTTCGACAGCCTGGGCGCAACAATTCGACATGGCGGAAACCGCGCGTACTATGCTCAGGAACTGGATTACGTTCAGATGCCGCCGTTCGAGGCCTTCCGCGACGCCGAGACCTACTACGCCACCCTCGCCCATGAACTGACCCACTGGACGAAACACGCGCAGCGCCTTAACCGTGACTTTGGCCGAAAGAGCTGGGGCGATGAAGGTTACAGCCGCGAAGAGCTCGTTGCCGAATTGGGTTCTGCTTTCCTGTGTGCCGATCTAGAACTGCACCAGGAGCCACGGGAAGATAATGCCGCCTATATCGCCACTTGGCTGGAAGTTCTCAAGAATGACAACCGTGCCATCTTTGCGGCAGCCGCTCATGCTCAGCGTGCAGCCGATTACCTCAACCAGAAAGCCGCCGCGCAGGTCCCAGAGACCTGCGCGGCTTGATTCATTTCTCCGATCAATTATCGGGCCAAAGTGGACAGCCAATGAATGCAGGAGAGGCTAACCGCCTACATTTTTCAGGTGCCTTTGTAGTTGAGCACCGGTCGTAGCGTGCGGATAACCTTCACCAGTTCTCGCTGCGCCTTGAGGACGGCACGAATGTCCTTGTACGCAGCGGGGGCCTCGTCCCTGAGTTTGCCTGCCAACCGGTAGTCGTACCAGACGCCTTCCATTTGTCGCCGGAGTTCACGGTCGCCGAACTTGCTCCGCGCCGCGCCCCGGCTCAAAGCTCTGCCGGCGCCGTGAGCGCTCGAACAAAGCGCATCTTCACACCCGCGTCCCTCCACATGAAAGCTCGGACTGCCCATCGACCCAGGCAGGACTCCAGTCTGTCCTTGTTGGGCGGACATTGCACCCTTGCGATGCACCCACAATTCGCGCTCGCCATGATGCTCAAGCGCGACATGATTGTGATCGATGGCGATCATCGTCTCCCAACTGATGCTGCACTTCAACGTTCGCGTCAGCACCTTGCCCGTTTCCTCTGCCATAGCCTTGCGAGAAGCCGCGGCGAATTGCCGGGCCCACAAGACATCGTGAAGGTACTCTTTGCCAGCATCCGATTCCGCATCGAGCGCACGCAGTCGTCCTTCGAGCGGTTGCGCGCGCGCCAGATGATGGTCGCGGATCACCTGCCCGAGCGCGCGCGATCCACTATGCACCATCAACCAGAGCCGGTCCTCTTCGTCCGCCTGCATTTCTAGGAAGTGATTTCCGCTACCGAGAGTCGCGAACTCGATCTCGCCCTCCTTTTGGCGAATTGCCTCTAGGCGGGCATGACTGAGCGGATCGCTTGGTATCTCCGCAGGTTGAGGAATGACCGTGTTCCGGTTGCGCCTGCGCGAGGGTACCGCACGCCCGATCTCCTTCAGCAACTGGGCGGCAGTCTTCGGATTCGTCAGCGTGGAGGCCTCCACGTCAACCGCGACGGCCAGCATGCCGCATCCGATGTCGCCTCCCACTGCCTGGGGATAGATCAGGTGAGAAGTTGCGACAACGACACCGATGCACACCTCAGCGGCAAGGTGTACATCGGGCATCACCGCGATTTGTTGAACATCCGGGGCGCGCCGGAGACGCTGAACCGCCTCCGATACGTCTCGATCGAGTGGAGCAGATAGCCAGCTTCGGAGCGGAGCCATCGACGAATCACTCATCGTCGCCTCCTTGCACCGAGACCGGCACAAACGACAGCTCTGGCGCACGCTTTCTGGCGATCGCCATTGCGACTTCCGACCGCAAACGCGATGCATCGCGTCGGAGCGCGCTCATCGCATCGACGACGGAGTAGCCATCTTGCACAACGATATGGACCAGTAGATGGCCGCAACCAGGTGCTGGCGAAACCTCATCTACAAACAGTTCGCATCCAATGCCAGCAATGTCTGAATCCGCGAGCGCGAGGTTCAGCGCCCGCTGCACTTGACAGCAGAACTGTTGTGTCTTCCGTTGCACTTGGCGGCTGTCCGACCGACTGCCGCTACCTTCTCCATAGAGAATTTCAGCGAAATCCGCGTCCACGAACTCCGCTCCTTTACCGCGACGTTTTCTTCGTTTCACAAAGCTCCCTTTTGCGCGCACGCGCGCAGAGCCGGCAGGCGCACGAATGCGTATGCGGCTTCAACTAATGAGTTGAAAGATGGAGCCAACCCAGCCGACCGGCTGGATTAGACGGCGGCGAGCGGGCTCAACGTCATCGGGCTATGTGCAATCGGCGACATAATTTTCTCCGGTGCTACGTCGAGTCTCGGAATCACAGGCGCTTGAACGTCTGAGTCCCTAATACATTATCGCTATATCAATGGTTTGGAGCAAGTCTGACGTGCTGAATGGCCGCAAGCCGCCCATGACTAGACCGAGAAACTCAATTCATGCGCTCCCTTTTAGCACCTCTGGGAAGGTCTAGCGCGGAGGGTGGAAGATGAGGAGGGTTGACTTTGACATCCGAGTAAGTCACGAGACGGTAGTCACCGCTGGGCATGTAGAATTTCTGTTGCACTGGGCAGTTCGTCTTCAGCGAAATCCACAAGTCGACTCTGCTCAACTGCTTCACGACGTCCGACGATTTTGGCGTGAGCTGCAAATGCACTGAGTCTTGCGATTCAACACGCTCACTTCCAAGGTTGCTAATGTCGTAGTTAGCTGCGAGTTCACGTCCAGGCATGCCAAATCCGAGAAGAATCAACTTCTGGGCGAGATCCTTGTATTTGCCGATGTTATATTCACGCACCGTATTGAGCTTGGGATAATAAATCTGAATCGTCTGGCCCGTGAGAGCAATTCCTTGAGCATCTGGTCCGGTAAAGTTGATCAGGAAACGAAGTTCATTCGGTGGATGTCGTTTCACTACCAGCGTACCAATCTGGGTCTCATCTTCGTTGATTATTCCTGTGTGTGTAATGGCTCGAATATTCGCCGTTACCCCGGAGAACGATTGGGCCGCTTGATCCAAGCGGGAAAAAATCTCGCCTACACTTTGCGCCCAACCCATTTGTGGGGCAACCCCACATAGCGCGATGCCGCAAACCGCAGAAACGAGCCGGACGAAAAGGCTCCTTATTGCGTTTCGGCTTTTTTTGGAAAGTTGACCGTTATTCATATGCCAAAGCTTGGATGACATCTTGCTTCACTGCCTTCCATCCGGGGAAGATTGCTCCGAGCAAAGCGCCTACCACGGAAATCGCTCCGGCTATGGGCCACCATTTGTATACAGTCTCTTGGGTCAGGCTAGCCGGAACGGCGTGCATCATGAGCCACTGAGTTCCATACGTCATGATGATGCCTACAACGGTGCCGATGATCGCGATCAGGAGGGTTTCCCGAAACAGCAGGTTAAGAATATAGCCGGATGAGGCGCCAAGTGCCTTAAGTATTCCGATCTCCCGTGTTCTCTCCAATACTGCTGTGTACATAGCCATCGATACAACGATGAAACCCACTATCACGGCGATACCGATCACCACACCAATGAAATTTCGCAAAAGACCGACGCTATTGATGGTCAAGAGCGAACTAAATTCCTCCATCGTGTAGATGAAGTATCCTGGCATTTGTTCCCGCAAATCGTTGACCACCGACTGCGCGTGATTCGGACTGTCCACCTTCAGATAAATCTGGCTGAGCTTCCTCGAACTACTAGTGAGGCTCTGGAGGACATTAAGCCTTGCACAGATGCGCGCGAGCTTGCCCGATTCAAAAATTCCCGACACTCGCCATGTGTGGTTCATCAATTTGATTGTGCTTCCGATGCTCAGATGTTTTTCGCGAGCGTAGTATTCGTCAACGATAACGTCATCGTCACTCTGGAAGGCGCCTCCTTTGACGAATCGGAACCCATTGCTCAACTGATTGAACTGAGCGAGATCGATCCCCGTAAGGGTGTCAAAGCCCCCCAAAGACTGAATCATAGTGCCTGTCGCGAATGTGACATGTGGTTGCTTCATGAAGAACGGCAGCAGATCCTGACTCATGGGAGAAGAACTGAGGCTGATCACCGAGGTTCCAGGTGGACGAACCACAATGTCCGCCCCGACACCGCGAGCGCGACGCGCAGTCTCGTCTAGCGTCCCATAACTGATGCCAACGAGTGTCAGGATCATGGTGACCTCGACACCGATGGCAAGCACGCTCAAAAACGTCCGGACCGGTCTCTGGCGAAGGTTTTCAAAAACGAGTCTGTTGAGCAAGGCAGCATTATAAACGGCCAGTTGGCCTCATAGTTCTGCCAGGAACCTCATCAGAGTCGGATTGTCGCGCCATCGCCTCTTGCCGCGGCGCGGACTCAATTTATCGAGCTGAGTACGGAAACGCTCCGAGGTCAGCGATAGATAGCGATCCGTTGAGCCGAGGCCAACTTGGCCTATATAGGCCGACAAGGCGGGAATCATCCGGTTCAGGTCTGCCCCATGCTTGATCCATGCGGTTAGTCGATGTACTGCAAACGTATGTCTCAAATCATGCAGCCGAGGCTGATAGCGTGCGCCATCATCGCGAGCAACACCGGCGATTCGACGAAGCCTCTGAAATGTCTGACACGCGGCACGTTCTTTGAGAGGATTTCCTTGTTTAGTGAGGAAGAATTGCGGAGCATTCATCTCGCCCTTTCGGTGATTCGTGGCGTGATATCTCCGCAGCACCTTGTACAGGTCGGGGCCCATCGGAATCTTCCTCGAACGATTGAACCGGTTGCTGCGAAGGATAATTGTTCTCCGTTTGAAGTCTACTTCCTCACGAAGGAGGCCGCGAGCCTCACCGACCAAGGCTCCCGTCCCGTAGAGGAACAGCAAGAATGTTCGAAGAGTGCGTGCGTCGATTTTGCAGCCGCTCTTCTCCTGAGAGGATCGAACGGTGGACAGGAGAAGGCGAATCTCAGTCCGCGAGTAGATGTAGGGAACAAAAGTCGTTGCAACCGGTGGTCGCGGTGACGGCATGGGCAGTGCATGCATGGCATTGCGCGCTACCCAGAACAGAAAAAAGTGCCTCAACGCGTTGTACTTTTGACGCCACGTGACGGGCGATGTGTGGGGCCCATCGAGAAACGATGCTACTTGACGTTCACGTATACTGCTCAGCTCCACGTCGCCGGCATATCGGCAGAATGACGAAAGGCTCTTGATGCCCTCGGCATAGATCGCTCCGCCGATGCGTTTTCCATCTACGTATGTCTGAACTCCATCGAGTAGTCTCATCGCACACCCGCCAGGCTGAAAGCGGCGACCTTACGTAGTGAGCGAGTGTCGTACCTCGCATAGATGCCGATTGACTTGATGTTGCGGTGACCGAGGAAATCCGCTATCTCGCGAAGGGATGCGCCTTTCTGGAGGAGGCGAGTGGCACAGGCATGTCGAAGGGAGTGAGGGCCCACATGTTCCAACTCGATTCCCAACTTCTGCATTCTCTTGCCGACGATCTGCCACATTGGGCCAGGACCAATCCGTCCGTGCGGTGGATACTTGGACAGAAAAACGTGACGGCTTGAACAGCGTTTCCGGCCTTTCTGGAGGTACTGAATGATCGCTTCGCCAACTTCATATTGAATCGGATATTGCTGGACTCCGCCTCGCTTGGCGCGCCGCACGCTGAAGGTCTCATTGCGCCAATCGAAATCGCTCAATTGAAGTCCGGCCACCTCACTACTCCGGAGCCCGTAAATCGCAAACAGCAGAAGAATGGCTTTGGCGCGAAGGTCGCTAGGTGACGATCCACTCGCCGAGTCGAGTAATCTCTGAACCTCCGCCCACGTTGGAGCTTTGGGCCGACCATCGTATTTCGGAATTCTCGGACTACGAATTCCCAACGCCAGCCGGGGAGCACACCAACCTCGGATCTCTGCATATCTAAAGAAGGACCGCAGGGCCTGGCATTGCGACGCGATAGATCGAACCGACCAGCCGTCCTGACGCTTACTGGCCAGGAACTCATCTACGTCCAGCAACGAGACCGTTTCAAGACTCTCGTGCCGTTCACCGAACCATTTCAGAAAGTTAAACGCTCTGGAGCTGTAACCACGCACCGTATCCGGAGCAAGTCCATGTACAGAACGCATCGCGTCGATAAACTCCGCGATCATTCGATGAAAGCGGTTCGGTGGCGGGGTCTCCAACTGCCCGTGAAAGCGCAGCCACTTGTGCGCTACTTGAACGAAAACCCTTGGTGACCCTCTGGGGCTCACCTTTTTTCGAAGCGGCCCTTCGTAGGTTGCCCATGATTGCCCGGCCATTTCGATCTCTTGTTGAGGAATGATACGCATCGAATCCATGTTCAGCAGGCGCACTACATGGACTAGGTAGGCCGCGGTGTTCCTTATAGAGACTCGACTGTATCCCTGCTGCAAAAGATGTTTGAGGTATTGCTCCCGCTCTTTCAGCAAGGGAGCCGATTCATGGCGCAGTCGAACACTTGGCCAGGGCGATATGGTTTCGATCACGTGATTCGTCCACCTTTCTAAGGATGTGGCCGAATCTTACGGGAGTGCGATCGAAACGGGGGAGGGTTGCGTTGATGTATCGCCGGCCGCGGAATCCAGGTGGTTTAGATGCCCCAGTGAGCTAGTCAGTTCTTCCGTGCCGCATCGGATAAGAAACTGTGCGGTCGCATCGAGTTGATTGTGGAGTCGCGACGAGTCGGAGTTGTCTGGCCTGGGAACGTAGACGATCATTCCTTGCCGTGCACGGGTAAGCAACACTCGGTACCCATTCACCCGATATTTGTGTTTCTGGAGGTCTTTGTTTGCCTTCCATGTCTTTCCGTTGAAGTTACGACTGAACCACTCCGTTCCGCTCCAGAGAAGATCCTCGCCCCAGCAGATGCCAATCCAGTCGAGTTCCAACCCCTGAATCTCGAACTGAGTGGCCGCCACCTCAAGTTTGGAGGATGCTCGCACATCGTTACAATATTTGTGGTCGCAGCCTGCCTCTTCGCACGAGTCGCGATCGAGAAACCATCTCTCCCACTCGAAGCGCTGGTGAAAATCGAACGAGGTTTCAAGTCCGTCTGCCCGTAACCTAGCAGCTCCAGAACTCGCGACCAGGCCAGCCCTAGTCAGACCTCTACGCCTCTCTCTTAGCCACTGGCGGACAGTCGAGATGTCTCTCGACACTACGGGCGGACTGGACATGTTTTCGGCAATGCCCTTTGCTGCCGAGTGATCTCCGCGGAGAACGGCGTCCACCCACTCGGACATCTGCGTTGCCCTTATAGAGCGGTTGCTGACTTTCAAGTGAAAGTGTTCAATCGTCGCAATCCGATCCTGCCGTCGGGTGTTTTCCGAGAACAGAGAAAACGAACCACCAGACGTGTCGTTCAGAACTTCGGGCGATGCATATATCTTCCAGCCGTCAAAACCCCGAAGAGCGACGCCCCATTCCGGCAGGCCGGCTTCACCACGATTTATTTCTTGCCCCCCGCCGACTAGGCAAACCAGCACGCACCACCCGGCATGGCGATTCATGACATCCATCATCATGTGAGCTTCGGATACTGTGGGCCGGCCAGCACGCTCGTTCTGCTTGGAATCCCATGCCCGCTGAGCCTCGTCGAAGATAATGACCCTTTGTGCGGGCGTTGGGGCCTGGTCTTTGTAGTGATCATCCGCGAAACGATGGACGCTTTGGATAAATGCGTGCACCGCTGTTTCGGCTGCTCTGCGAGTCCTTCGATTCCCAGCAATTTGAGCGCGGCGAACATCGTCGCGGATCAATGCCTCTCTCAAGATCTTTACCAGTGGTCCATTTCCCGATAAGAACGACGCGGTCTCTCGTATATCCGGGTGATGGACGGCGTTCAGTCCGACAAGGGTCTTGCCGGAACCGGGGACCCCGGTTATGAAGCAAATTGACTTTTCGTCTCTCTCGCGAGACCGGCGCACTATGGTCGTGAGAGATGAAATTGCTTTGTCGAGATCCTCTCTAGCCGCGCAGGCGTGCCCAATTTCGAAAACCTCGTTCTCAGAATAAAGTCTGACTGCCGCGTCAATGATCGGCGGAATCGGATGGAATATCCCGGCATCCCACGCTGCTGGGTCAACGGGTAGCGAGCCAGAGTGGCGTTCCTCGCGAGCGATTCTGATCAGTACATCGCCAACGTCGTTAGTAGTGGCCCGTCGACATGGGCGTACAACATTGTCAGCAAACGGCCTGGCGCCTGCGGATGCAACGTGCCCATCGGAGATGACCATGGGAACAACAGTTCGATGAGCACTCGGTTCATGAAAGCAAGCCAGATTGATGGCGTAGTCATCAACTTGGCGCTCGGCTGTAGTCGCCGAGAGCCCAGTCTTCGTCTCGATTGCAACGATTACGTCGTGCATCAAAATCACTGCGTCGATACGCTTGCCGACACGCGGGATCGGGTACTCCAGCAGAATTTCGAACCGAGCCGCCTCGGGTAGTTCTGAAATTAGTTGCCGACATCCCTGGACCAATGGCGGAAGTTGCAGTTCGCAAGCTTCTACCGCCTCCGGTTCGAGGGGGAACCGGGCCTTACGATTTGCGACGGCGAGGACTCCTATGATCGAACTCGCCGTGTCGGTGACGAAGGTTCCGAGTGGCGCTCGATAGTAGGCGGGCATTGCAAGACAGGATGCCAGGTTCCCCTGCTATGGTCCAGTTCGATCTTTGAAACTCGACAGCAGGAGACCATGGCTCACCGAATGTGCTCTACGCGATAGAATCTTCCCATCGTGATCAAAAGCGCCGAACCGAGCAGTTCAGCTTCTGAGCACCATCAAGCGGGGATTGACTTTGCGTCGCAACGCAGATTCGGTGAAGCTATAAAGGAGTACCTTGAGGCCGCTCGCTTGAACCCTAACTTTTCCGAGACTTTCTACAACCTCGGCGTCGCCTATGGGGAACTCGGGCAATGGAAAGCAGCAATAAAGGCCTACAAGAGGGCGATTCACCTCAACCCGAAAGATTGGCAAGCGTACTGCAATCTCGGGGTCGATTACGTGAACTCGCGAAAATACGGGAAGGCCGTTGACGCTCTCAGACACGCCACGGAACTGAATCCCGAAGACATGACATTGTTTGTAAGCATTGGGTACAACTGCGGTCGGTTGCGCAGATATTCCGAAGCTGTCGAAGCGTATTCACGTGCTGTGCAGCTAAAACCTGAGTTCGCCGTTGGGTGGTACAACATCGGTCTGTTTCATTTTCATCAGCGTCATTACAGTGATGCGGTGTTCGCGTCCGAAAGAGCATTGGCCGTCGACCCCGATTATGACGAACCCCATGTGATCATCGGCATGACGCGTAGAGAATCCGGTGCACTCGACGGCGCTGTAGAGGCCTTCAAACGAGCTATTGAAATCAATCCCAGCTTCATGGAGGCACATGCCAACCTCGGCGAAACTTATCTCCGTTGCAAGAAGATTGACGCTGCCGTCCGAGAGCTTCAATGGGCAATCCAACTACGTCCAGAAGTGCCCTGGCTCCATCATACCCTCGCCATGGCTCACTGGAAACGCCGCGAGATCATAAAGGCTGCTGGCGATTGGTGTCGGGCGATATACCTCTATTTCAGCAACGGATTAAAAAGCAAAACGAGCTAGCAAGAACTTGCGGTTTCACTCATTGCTCACGATCAAGTGCTATTCCAGCGCGAACTAGACGAAGTTTGCGCTGGGCGTCGCGATCTGGAAGTGTTGCTAATTCAGGAGTAAGCTGCTCTTCATGAAAACAGGGCCTCTCACGCACACTGCTCGGTCGCATATCTTGTTGTGCGCCGTTTGCTGTTTGCTCGCGATTCCGCGCGTCGCGTCAGCGCAAAGCATTGCCGAACTCAAGAGCAAGGCTGAGGACGGTGATGTACAAGCACAATTGGCTCTTGCCAAGGCGTATCACCTAGGTGAAGGAATCGAGAAGGATGAGGCACAAGCCGTGCTGTGGTGGGAGAAGGCCGCGGAGCATGGTGATGTGGCGGCGCAGATCAACCTTGGAGTTGCTTATTCGCAGGGAGCAGGGGTTCCGAAGAACTACGCCGCAGCCGTGCGCTGGTACACCAAAGCTGCCGATCAGGGCAACGCAGAGGGGCAGCGGGGCCTTGCACTCCTTTATCACTTGGGGCAAGGTGTTCCAAAAGACGACGCCGTAGCCGTGCGCTGGTACACCAAAGCCGCCGATCAGGGCAATGTACAGGCCCAGTCGGATCTTGCAGCACTCTATCACTTGGGTGGACAGGGCGTTCCGCAAGACGACGCCGCAGCTGTGCGCTGGTGGAAGAAAGCCGCCGATCAAGGCGATGTAACAGCCCAGGGCAATCTCGGAACGGCGTATGGCTTAGGGACGGGTGTTCCGAGAGATAATGCTGAAAGTCTGCGATGGCACACCAAGGCTGCCGAAAATGGCAACGCAGCTTCCCAGTTCAGCCTAGGAATGTTCTATCTCCAGGGCAGTGGAGTCCCGAAGGACGAGGCAGAGGGAGTCAAGTGGCTGCGCAAGTCCGCCGAACAGGGCAACGCTGCCGGTGAGTTCTGGCTTGGAGCTGCGTATAACTCTGGCACAGGCGTCGGAAAGGACACCGCCGAAGCTTTGCGTTGGTATCGTAAGGCAGGCGACCACGGCAACGCAGCCGCTCAATACAACCTCGGACAGGCTTACAACTTAGGGAACGGCGTCGAAAAAGATACCGCCGAGGCCGCTCGTTGGTGGCAGAAGGCTGCGGAACAGGGCCTTGCAAAGGCTCAATACAACCTCGGGTTGGCTTATCGCGCGGGTGCAGGTGTAGAAAAGGACAATGTACAAGCTTATTTCTGGATCGCCATTGCTGCGTCAACCCTCGAACAAGGATTTGTGAAAGACTATCGCGACAAAGTCGAAGCCGTGCTCACACCAGCTCAGCTTGCTGATGTGCAGGAAAGCATTCGCAAGTGGGAAGAGGCACATCCGGCCACGCAGACAGCTTCATTAAATTCCTTACCAAGCGTTCCGCAGGATCAACATCAAGCCCAGCCACAAGCCCAAACGTCGGTACATCTTGTAGCATTGGGTATCAGGCCCGTATTTATCGCATTTCCCAAACCAGCGACCTGTGATGGAAAACTCGCGTCTGTTTTGGTTTCCTCTTTCAAAGAGGCAATCTCAACCTCGCAGCGACATGAGCTGATTCGAGATCTGAGCGACAATGGCAAAATGGACACGGTATTAATCATCCAAATGTCTTGCGAGGAACGCAACAATTCTGTTTCGGTCACGAGCACCTACGGGGAGGCGAAGTGTTTCGGTCCTAAGAACTGTCATGCAGCGTTAGACCCGCGCACGGGGAATGTTCTTTCGTGCGACCCAAACGGTGAGCCTATATGTGGCAAAGAACTGTTTAAAGAGTTCGAATATGTGTTAGCTACTACCGGGATCAATGTGAAGTTGGAGTGAATGAAGGAAGCCAAATTGGGCTAGTCCATTTCGCCGCGCTGCCGTGTTCCTCATTGTTCCTCTCCGCACCCGTCTCTTTTTGTAAGAATTCGAGTTTCACTCATCGACCGGTAACATCTTTTTCCCAATATTTCTGACTTCGGGGTAGAATAGCCCAACCACTTCTCTGCAGGGTTCCCCCCATGCTGTCGCAGTTTTCTGTAAACCCGCCTTTGAGCGAATCCGCACAGGAGGTTCCGTCCTATGTCTGCCCAGCCAGCGAGTTTCACCAGAACCTTATCGAACGCCGCATTCTCCTTTGCTAGAAACATCAATTCGATCTTGCCGCACGGCAAGCTTCCGCAGCCGCCTTGGGCGCCCGGTCCGCTTCCCAGATGCTGGGAGAGAGATCCAATGGCGACCGGCGTTCCGAGACGAACTCTGTCGCTTTGCCCGGATTGCAATCGTGAGGCGCAGGAGGCTGTAACCGGAGGTGAGGCGAGTCTCGCCGATTTCAGGGATCGGCCTGGAATTATCGAGGCGGAGATCGTTGAAGAAGCAGGGCGCATTCTCATGCGCAAGGCGTGCGTGAAGCATGGTCCGTTTGAAGACGTGCTTTCGAATCATCCGGCATTTTTCAAACGCATGGAGAGTCTCGGATTTGGCAAGGACTTTAATTGTGCCGGCGACGAGATGGTTCACAATCACGGCGCAAACAGCATCAAGACAGGGCGCGGCACCTATTTGATCGTCGACCTCACCAACCGCTGCAACATGTTCTGCTCGCCCTGCTACATGAACGCGAATGCCGGCAGCTACGTGCACGAATTGGATATGCAGGATGTGACGGCTCTGTTTGAAAGAGCAACGTCCTTCAAACCTCAGCGAGAGATTAACGTTCTGTTCTCTGGAGGAGAAGCAACGCTGTCGCCGATATTCCTGGATGCAGTCCGACATGCGAAGAGCAAGGGCTTCCATCGCCTACATGTCGCCACGAATGGAATTCGCTTTGCCCAAGAGAAGGATTTTGCGGTCAAGGCAAAGATGGCTGGACTCCATGCCGCATATCTCCAGTTCGACGGCGTTACCGAGGAGAAGAACAGTCATCGCGGGATCGGCAACTACATGGACATGAAGCGACGTGCCCTCGACAATATCGCGGCCGCGGGAATGAAAACCACGCTGCAGGTGACTGTCGAGAACGGTCTGAACAACGACGGCGTTGGCGACATCATCCGGTTTGTTGCAGATCATGTCGAGAAGATCCACGGAATCATCTTTCAACCGATCATGTTTTGCGGTCGAGATGAAGACATTTCCGCTGACGAGCGTTACGCAAGGCGGTATCCGGTTTCACAAATCGCCTACGATTTGCAGGCTCAAACTTCGTTCGGGTGGGAACCGATGCGCGACTGGTTTCCCGTCTCTGCCTACGCGGTCTTTGCCAATCTCTGCGATGTGCTTCATCCTGAGGCAGTATTAGGGAGCCTCTTTTGCGATATCCATCCCAATCAAGGAATGTTCTCCCCGATACTTATCAACTCCGGCACGCGAGAAATTGTCCCTGTAGCAAAGTTCTTCGACGTGCAGCAATTCTTACGTGACGTTGTGGACATCACAGATCTCGGGAGAAGACCCGCGATCACTAAAGCAATGGTTGCGCTCTCAGCCGTACGCAACTTTAATCGGACCAAGGCTCCCGCGGATTTTGGACTTGACCAGCTTCGCAGATTGCTCTCGGACTGTTTTTATCGAGTTGCCGGCAGCGGTCAAAGCTGGTCGGAGCGAGCCTATTCCTACGCAGGTTCTTGGAAACTCGTGATGATTACCCCGATGAGCTTTCAGGATCTCTACAACTACGACCTTGCAACGATGTCCGATTCAAAGACTCCCGTGGCAACCCAGGAAGGCGAAATCACCTTCTGCGCATATAACGGAGGTCGTTGGCGAAAGATCGTGGAGCACTTGCATCAAACCGCGAGCTTGGCCGAGTGGAAACGGATGCATGGCCGGCAGCCTATCTACGCCAAAGGAAAAGAGGTCGATTTGGGCGCAGGGAAAAATGGGAAGGCAGAGTTGGTGCAGATCGAGAACCAGCGATCGCCGGCTTGATTTGGGAGGGTACGTGACGACCACGACAGACGCTGAAAACCAATTTCTTGAGAATATGCCCGGCGAGATCAAGGAAGTGCTCCATTGGTATGCAGATGGACCATCCAGGGTCCCAGCCAGCGAAAGCATGACCGGGTTTGCTGGGCAATTCTTGGGAGGAATGTGCGAGGACGGAGCGGTTGTTCCTACGAACCTCTCCGCGTCTGCTCCTGAGGTACTAGCGCTCACCCTCGTGCAACATCGGACCAGTCCTCTGAGTGCTGGAGCGTGGCTCAATCTCGGTTTCGCGCTACGGCGCGTAGCCCTTTACCTAGCCAATGACCCAGAGGAAATGAACAAAGCGCGTCTGCAATCGGCAGTGCAGGCTTTCGATCGTGCGCTACAACTCGACCCGGACAACAACGGCAAGAACATCAGGGCATGGACAGGAATGTCATTCGCCTACCATATGCTTGCCATGTACGAGAAGGAGCTTGAGTGCTGTGCCCAGGCTCTCGAATCCGATAGATCTGATCCGAAACTTTGGCTTTTGTACAGCTTCGCGCTGAAATCGGCAGGCAGGGAGGAGGAAGCCCTGTCCAGTATGAATGACGCCTACGATGCCTACGTACGGGCCGGGAAACCCGAGGAGCTCAGGGATGTCTTTGCCGATGTGCAATCGACATCTCAGCGGCCCTGCCGGCAGAGGATGGCGCAATGAAATCTGTGGGCGGAATACATCGGACCCGGTTGGCGGCGTCGAAAGTCCACAGGCATCTTGTGAAGGAAGCGAGGCGCGCCGTCCAAAAACTGGGCTCGCAGGTTCCTGAGGATGGCATTTCGCCAACGCTGGTCGGTGCTATCCCACTCCCTTTTCCGGTACCCGACTCGTTCGAGGCTGCTTTCCGTTACAAGGGAAATCTACGGTTCGTACAGTTCGGGTACGCAGCCGGTTCCCCTCAATTTGGGTGCAGCGACGGGGGTGACGATTTGCCTTCCGATGGGAGCCTGTGGTCTTGGTTTCTCCACCACCCAGCGGTAGCCCCGTACCTGCCCGAAAGCCGATATCCCACCCTGTATGGGAAGTTCCCCTCCGGAAGCGAACGGCTCCCGCTTGAACAGATCATGACACGCGGGGCTGAGTTGCCGACCTGCCACTGTCTGCTGCTGGATAGGCGAGATCGCCGGGCATACGTTTCTGAACGGGACCAGGCAATGATCCTGCTTGCGCTCATGGAGCCGGACGACGGTGACGCCCATAACGTGTTCGTCGATGGAATGCTGATGAGCCCAGGTAGTGAGGGCTATAAGGTGGCACCGCCCCAAGGGCTTCTTGATGAGTTTCGCCGGTCTATGGATAGCCGAGTTCAGGCTTCCGACGGCGCCTGAGTCAGGCTTACTGGGGTTCAATACAGAGAGGGTTTCCGCTAAGGTTCGAAAACGCTGCTTCGCAGCGGCTGAAGAATGACACGTCACCCCAGAATGGGAGCTGCAGGCTAACTTTCGGTTACCGTACGCGAACTATTTGAAAAGACAGCGATTGCGTCGTGGTGACGTTTAGGAAGGCGAGTTCATGGTCAAGCCGAATCTGCGTACCAAGTCCATAGGAACAAAGGTTACCGAAGAGGAATTCACCCGGCTGGAGCAAGCCGCCCAGAAAGGCTCGAAGACATTAGGGGAATGGTGCCGCGAGGTGATGCTAGGCAGCGCGAACGGCCAGCCGGCGAACGGGAGCCGAGGAGAGGCTGGAGCCGAAGCGGTCATGGCTGAGGTTGTTGCTCTCCGGGCCATCCTCCTAAACGTCCTTTTCAAGCAAGCGAACGGGGAACGGCTGACGACCGAGGAAATGCAGAAACTGATCAACCGGGCAGATTCGGACAAGTTCAAGAAGGCGCGCGAGCGCCTGGAGCAGACAACGCATCCGAAACAAAGCTAAGGGAAGCGGGTTCGGTTTGGAGTGGGGTGAGCCGTGACAAGAACGCATCGCGCCGGTTACGGGGGAATCCGATGGCCACTATTGAGCGTCGGGGTGGCACTGATGGCTGGGGTGCTGGGAATTGCAGTCTTCACGTATCAGGAGTATCAAATCTGGACTCCGCTGCAACGGTGGTACTTCAATGAGTATTCGTTGACGCATAATTTCCCAACCCAACACGGAAACTACTGGTTGCTAACGAAAACTGACCGGGCGGGGCACCACAGTGTTGCCAGCAACAGCGACGTGGTTCCCGACTTCCGAGGACGGCATAATTTATTCCCGTTTGAGCTGTCCCAACAGGCACGGCAGCAAGGTGCCGTTCAGCTGAATCTTGAAACAGTTCACTACACCAGTGCTCAGATGGAGCAGATTCTCCGTGAACAGATTTTCGCTGGCCAATCGACCAATGATTTACTACGTCCAAGTTCGGTCGGTGCGCTGGGGTTCTTCGTAGTAGGTCTGCTGTTCGTCATCCTCCGGGGCCGTGTCCATCGGCGCCGCCACAAAGATGAAGGAACAAGGCTAAAAGGACCAGAAATGGTCACGGTTAAAGATTTCAACCGACGGACCGGTGCGGACGGCCTCAACTTCCTGACTACTAAGAAGAAGGCGCTATACATCCCTCGCTCCCTGGAGAGCAGTCACATAATGATCATGGGTGACACGGGGGCCGGGAAGAGTGTTTTGCAGAGACGCATCCTCACGCAGGTTGCGGAGCGTGGGGAGACGGCAATCGTGTACGATCCAGCGCTCGAGTACACACCTCAGTTCTTCAATGCAGATCGCGGCGACGTCATTCTTAATCCTCTCGATGCAAGGTGTCCGTACTGGTCGCCCTCGGATGAAGTGCTCCACGATGCTGAAGCTCTCACGCTGGCAACGTCACTCTTCCCAGAGAAGCCACACGAGAATACGTTCTTCGTCGAGGGGCCACGAAAGATTTTCGCCCACTTGCTTACGTTGAAGCCAACACCTGACGAACTGGTCCGGTGGATGAGTCATGAAGAGGAGTTGGACCGGCACTTAAGGGGCACCGAGTTGGAAGCATTTGTGTATCGCGGAGCCGGTCCACAGCGTGGAGGTGTTCTCGGTGCGCTCAACATGGTTGCGGGGAGTCTGAAGCTCCTACCGCGAGAGAGCGACGCGAAGCAACGCTGGACTACTGAGGAATGGGCGCGAAAAAAGACCGGTTGGCTGTTCTTAACTTCCACTCCGAGATTTCGCGAGCGTTTATTGCCGCTCACCAGCCTTTGGCTCGACACGCTAGTACTTCGCTTGATGAACCAAGGTGATCCTGCTGTGCGTCACGCATGGTTTGTGCTGGATGAGCTTGCGAGCCTGCAGCGATTGCCACAATTGCACACTGCCCTGACCGAAAACCGGAAATCAGGAAATCCCGTTGTGATCGGTTTCCAAGGCCGTAGCCAACTCGAAGTGCGCTACGGTCATGAATCCGAATCAATGCTGTCGCAGCCGGCCACCAAGATCTTCTTGCATACGAGCGAGCCCCGTGCTGCGAAGTGGATCTCGGACACGATTGGGGAAGTTGAGATGGAACGCGTGAAGGAGACAGTGAACACGCATCCTCTTAAACTGACCAAATCCAGGAGCTATCACACTGAAAGACGAACGGAGCCGCTCGTGCTGCCGTCCGAAATCAGCGGCCTCGAACGTCTTCAGGCGTTTCTCAAAGTCGACAATATGGTCGTGCCGTTTGGTTTTCCCTACACAGCGCCGCTGAAGTCTCAACAGGGATTCATCCCCAGAGCAAGCTCATCTCGGGTGATCGAAATCGGAAAGAGGTCATCTGAGCCAACTGTAGTCCCGGCCAGCGAAGAGACCAGTCCGAATGGATTGGAAGAAAGCCCGAAGGGGATTGCAGCCGGCCAGGAACCGTACTTCGAGTGAGTGAATTATGCTCACCATTTCCAAACCGCTGAGCGCCGGCCAGGCCCAGACATATCACAAGGAAGAGTTCGCCAATGCCCAGGAGAACTACTACTCCGAGGGTGAGCGCATACGCGGCGAATGGAATGGCAAACTCGCAGAGGAATGGGGTCTTCGGGGCGAGGTGCAGGAGGAGCACTTTCAGCGTCTCGCCAATGGGCAGCATCCTCTAACCGCTGAACAACTCGTTCGGCATCAAACCGCGCGTGAATACGTCAATGCCCGAGGCGAGACGGTGAGCACGATGGAGCACCGTGCCGCGTGGGACGCGACGTTCTCGGCTCCCAAGAGTGTCTCTTTGACTGCGCTCGTGGGTGGAGACGAAGCCGTGCGTCAAGCTCATCGAGACAGTGTCAAAGTTGCATTGAACGAAATGGAAAGGTTCGTCCAAGCGCGCATGGGAGGCAATCGCCTCCCGGAAACGACTGGTAAATGGATCGCAACCAGCTTCGAACATGACAGCGCTCGCCCAGTGAATGGATATGCGGCACCGCAATTGCACACTCACGTTGTGCTCTTCAATCTCACTGAAACGAAGAATGGCGAAGCGCGAGCGTTGCAACCTCATGAACTCTACCGATCTCAACAGTACGCAACGGCCATATATCGTTCAGAGTTGGCGATCCGCCTCAAAGGTCAGGGCTACGAGATCGAACGGGGCAAAAGTGGCCAGCCGGAAATCGCCGGCTACACGCGCGAGTACCTTGATGCCTCCAGCCCCAGAAGTCGGCAGATCCAGGCCTACCTTGAACAGCTAGGCGTGAAAGGCGCTGGTGCAGCCCAGATCGCAGCGCACCAGACCCGCGACGACAAGTTGCCGACGATTACGCACGGCGAAATGCAGAGAATGCACAAGGACATGGCCGAGCGATTTGGAAATCAACCAGAGCAGATAATCCGCGCGGCTCATTCGCACGAAGTCGGGAGAAATGTTCCAGCTCGTCAGCATCTCGAAGCGGCGCTTACGTATGCCCAGGACAAGAATCTCGAAAGACACGCTGTGACTGACGAGCGCGAGTTAATGCGTGACGCGCTGAAGCGCTCAATGGGAGAAGCTGGCTTCGGAGAGGTCCGAGAGCGATTCGAAAAGCGAATAGAATCAGGCCACTTGATCGAAGTCGAAAGCAAGTCACCCGCCCGCGCGTTCACCACCGAAAAGATGATCGAGTATGAACGCGACAACGTGACTGAAATGAGAAAGGGCCAAGGCCAATGCGGTCCTTTGGTGAGTCCTGAAGCATGGCAGTCTGTCCAGCAGGGCCATACGCACCTGAGCACAAGCCAACGAGCAGCCGTAGAGCAGATTCTGACGACCCAGGACAAAATTATCGGTCTTGAGGGGGTAGCAGGCGCCGGCAAGACTACCTCGTTGACCGCTGTCCGCGAGGCCGCAGAACGCGAAGGGTACCAGGTGGTCGGACTCGCGCCCACTTCGCGCGCTGCTCACAAACTGGGTGAATCAGGAATTGAGTCGCACACATTGCAACGCCAGCTCATTCGAAGTGAAGCACCCAATGATGGACAGAAACAGGTGTTCATCATCGATGAATCGAGCCTTGCAAGCACGAAACAAATGAACGAGTTTTTTCACCGTCTGCACACATCAGACCGGGTTCTTTTGGTTGGCGATACGCGCCAACATGAGGCGGTGGAATCTGGCCGGCCATACAAACAGCTACAGGAAGCGGGGATGGATACGGCCAAGTTGGGTGAGATTTTGCGGCAGAAGGACCCGGCTCTGAAGGAGGCGGTAGAACAGCTTGCGCGCGGAGACGTTCCCGGAGCGATTGCAAGTCTCGAACAGCAAGGCCGCGTGCACGAGATCGTTAATTCCCAAGAACGATTCAACTCGATAGCTCGCGAGTATTCACGAAATCGAGAGGGAACGCTAGTTATTTCGCCCGATAATGAATCGCGACGCGAATTGAATTCGCTGATTCATCGCGAGCTGCAGAATCGTGGGGACGTAAGCAAAGACGAGCACAAACTCCGGGTGCTGGAATCGCGTCAGGAGATGACTGGAGCAGACCGGCAGTGGGCCGGACAGTACGAGCCTGGAGACGTGCTTCGATACTCACGTGGCAGCAAAACTGAGGGTATCAAGCCGGGTGAATACGCACGGGTCACCGGCGTGGACGCGAATGAGAACCGGCTAACAATCGAACGTGAGGCAGGTGCTCTGCAAACCTACGATCCGCGACGCCTCTCGGGCGTGTCTGTACACCGCGAAGCCGAACGCGAATTTTCAAATGGAGACCGCGTTCAGTTCACCGCGCCGTCACGCGAACTGCACGTTGCTAATCGTGATCTCGGCATTGTCGAACACGTCAACTCTAACGGCGATCTTAGAATCCGGATGGACTCAGGACAGGAAGTCCGATTCAATGTCCGCGAGCACCCGCACCTCGACTATGGTTACGCAGTGACCAGCCACAGCAGCCAGGGGCAAACCGCGAATCGAGTGCTGATCCACGTAGACACCGAGAAAAGCGAGCTGTTGGTGAACAATCGCTTCGCGTACGTATCCGTTTCGCGGGCTCAACATGACGCGCACATTTACACGAATGATGGAAGCAAGCTCTCCCGTAGCCTCAGTCGCGAAAGTTCCCAACGCACAGCAACGGAGGTGGAGCAACAGCCGGCTGCCGCGAAGGCCGAATCCATCAACACGCGAGGGGGACGGCCCGCCGAAGAGGAGCAAGGTCATAGTCTCGGAATAGGGCTCGTATGAGATGCGATAACGGGGAATTGACCTATGGTGCGCCTGTTAGCATGCACCACTGGTTTGCGCGCAATCCAGCGGCGATAGCCAAGATCAGCTGAACACTGGCCGCTTTACGGTATCGATCCACTTCTGTTGTCCGCCGTTGTGGATCACGCCCAGTTGAATCTCGGTAGATCACGTTTTTTCTTTGCCATCGTTGCGCAGCGAAAGGTGGCGGATTGCATGCTTTACGATTTCCGTTTTCAGACCGAGTTCCTTTGCGATTACCTTTTCGTCTGCGGTCGCCCCAGGTGTGGCTGGAAGGCGCTGATGTATCTTTTCGAGTATTTCCGCAGACAGTACTTTTACGTTCCTCGTCTTGGAGGGCGTCACTATCAGTAGCTTATCTAGCTTCGCTAGAGCCTTTATCTTTCGCAGGTAAACGCGTAAGACGTTACTTTGACCTCTGAGCGACAGCCTCACTTCTTGACCAGACACTGTCCGCTCCCGAATGAGATCCCGAAGGCAGTAGTACCGCTCGTTGTAAAGAAAGAAAAACTCCGGCGAAGTCATAGCCTCAGCTTCAAGCGACTGGAGTTTCACATGCACAGCCATGTCGTTCAAGCCTCGACTAAATGAAGCAGGGATCGCGTTAGCGACGAGGGAGCTGCCTTGTTTTACGACCTCGTGAGCAAATGACCTAATGTACTGAATCGAATTGAGCAAGTAGGGTTGATCCACCGAGACTCTGCGGGGCCCATAGCTGTATGAATGGCGATATTGATCGTCCGTATGTCCCAATCGGTGAACGAGTATGTGACGCCGATCGTGGATCTCTTTGAGGTTCTTGTAGCCAGGGATGATCTTCAATTCAATGTTGAATCTTTGTTTATAAAACTTCGTCGCGACCTCGAAACCACCACTCGTGATCGCACGGCAATCGCGATCGACTAGTTTTGTGATCAATTCCGGGATCGTGCTTAACGAAGCAAGATACGCATACGGCAATTCGATGGTGGATTCGCGCTGCAAGAGATCTCGCCGGAGCGCATAAATGGACCGCACCACGTCGACGTGAAATACTTCGAGCGCTGAAACGAGGCGTACGAAGATCGTCTCGCGAAGTGTTTGGGGTAGAACGCCGTCGACCATTGCTTTAAAGTGGCCGGCGTTATGTGCTATTTCACGCTTCCATTCAGGTGTTTCGAACTCAACAGGACGATCACTGCCGCGTGATTTTCGGTACCGATGCTTAGCTTCGCGTCTATAGGTCACTATGCTTACGAAATATAAGGTTTCGAGCCGCGTTATTTCAGCTTCGAGCTTGTTGAGCGCTTCATTTACGATGTCCATGCGATTCAATCACCTACTGGTCAGGACACGAATGTTGGGTCGGAACGTCGGAACCCTGATTATTGGACGAGACCTAGTCGATGATATCAAGGTGCTTGCCGAAGGCGTTTTGCAAAACGAATCCTAGGACTACGGGCAGTTACCGGATCGTCTTCAGCAGACGGTAGCGGTCGAAGGTGATTTCCGCGCGGATAACAGCGACGGCAGCTGGATAGCGAAGACGCGCAAATGCGACCCAGGCATCTCGGTAGGCCTGCCAAGCTTCTTCCACGCTGGAAAGATGGTCGGCCGTGACGGCCCCCAGCTCGACCTCTTCCTTTGTCTGCGTTCGTAGTTGGTGGAGCGTCTTCTCATACTCGCGCAGCAGCAAGGCATCGGCCATTGTGATTTGATTGTCAGAAAGCGGGGGCCATTTCTTGCGTTCGAAGTGAACTATCTCGGTGTGAAAAATGTCTTTTAGAATGCCCTGTGAGCCGCTTGTTCGTATAACGCGGATGGTGCCGCCCTGATCCACCTCGGATACATGCGCCTCGACGTATGCGTTCTGAGCGGCAAGGAGCTTTTCGAAAGCTGCTCCTTGCTCTGGAGGCATAGACGATTTCAGTGAGTCGTAGTAACGGCTTCTGCGATCATTCTCGGCTTGGGATGCGTATCCACTACAGAAGTTCATCGTGAAGGTCGTCGCGGCATAATCGCAGAATTCAAAGGGTCTATGAGCGCGAGGTGACCTGCTGAGTTTCGTGAGGTTCGGCAGTGCTAGTCTTGCCATGCCTTCCTCGGACTCGCAGGCGAAGCGCATGGCTAGCGGGATGTTCCGCTTAACTCCAGTACCGTTGAAATAAATATCGGCGAGGATGAGCGAGCCGCCGACGACCCATGCAATGGGTTCCTCCCGGTTTTGTCCGAGGTCAGCCTTCTGCGCAAGTCGCTCCTGCCATGCACATGCACGGGCTGCGGAGTAATTTGCTGGGCGCCCGATGCCGCGATAAGAGCGGTAAGAAGCACAAGCTGGGGGTGTCTTGGGGACAGGAGCTTTCTCTGCTTCTGCGGGTAGCGGAATAGATGAGTATGCGGAGCAGTCCGCGGGAAGCGCGACGGACGTGGTCTGGCCGAGAGCGCCGGTCGCGAGTGCACAGTTTCCGAGAATAATAGCTGTTGTGAGACCAAAGAGCTCCGAGCAGAAATGGCGTGTACGGGACATTTGTGGGAAGTATATGCCGAATGGATCACACTACAGGACCGCTCTCTGTTGCGAAGTTGTTGTTGGTGAAAGGCTGGGGAAGGATAGTCGCGACCTTAATAGCGCCGCTCGCATTGATTCTGAGGCGCATTATCGACCACTCGGAAGTCGGAACTCTGACTTTGACGCTGGCCACACAGATTGGACCTTCCTCGACAGGGCATGACACGGTAGAACATCAATATTCCGGTCACTTCGTTGGCATTTTTCAAGTGATCACTGAGCCGTGATCCGTTTGTGATCCGTTAGCGCTGCTCTCCATCGTCCTCCACCTACTTTACGGTGCCCGCCGTGTTCTCTATGTCATTGAAACTACGTTATTAGCTGGATTCGAATCCCACTCTCTCCGCCAGTTTTCAAATCACAGCCAAACATGCGGGTTCCGCGAGCCTGTTACTATTTTTGAGCGGTTCCCGTTACTAAAAATCGTGAGACTTCCTTGTTTTCGCAGTATTGGATTCAAGGGAATCTCATGGCAAACCGCACCGCCACGCTGTACATCCGCATCACCAAGAACGGCAGAGACTCGTTCCGCCAGCCCGTCTACCAGTCCAAGGGTCGCCTCAAGCCTCAATACGCAATGGTCGATGGCGAACCTGAATACCACAAAGAAGGCGTCTATTACATCCGCTTCGGTACAAACGGCGGCAAGCAACCGTTCGTGCTGGTCGGCAAAGACCCCTACGTTGCGTTGGACAAGCTGGAGGAAAAGAAACGATGGCTACGGGATCGGGAACGGCGCGTCGTTCCTCAAACGCCTGCCAATGCCAAGACTGAAGGCAGTCGGCTCAGCATGGACGATGCGGTCGAGCAGTACTACAAGAACCTTCACTCTCAGGGGAAAGACCCGAAGACCATCCGAGCCTACAAGGTTGCGGTCGAGGAATTTCGGAAGTCTTGCACGAAAAAACTCTTGAGCGAAATCGGCCCGCAGGACTTGATCGACTTCATGGGATGGCTTCGAAAGCAGCCGCCGAAATTGAGGAAAGACGGCACGCCCCGTAAGCCGCGTAGGTCTGGCGATCCCAATCGGACATACTTTAACAAAGTGAACAACGTTGTGATTTTCCTCAGCGCACACGGCATCAATCGTCTCCTGAAGAAAAGCGAATATCCCAAGTTCGCCGAAAAACCCGTGGTTTATTACGAGGCGGAGCAGGTGAAGGCACTTTACGCGGCGGCAAAAAACGATGAAGAGCGGTTCACGCTCGACTACTTCCTAAAGAGCGGTGTTCGTGACGGCGAAGCCGCACACGCGGAATACGGCGACGTGAAGGGTGGATTCTTAAACATCGTGGACAAGCCGCACCTCAAGTGGCACCCCAAGCATTGGCATATCCGTCGCATCCCGATTCCGCAACGGTGACATCTGAGAGTTGAACGTTATATTCCTCGATCTCGCGTGTGGTGTTGGGTGGGCTGAAATTCCACTGCTGACGCACGATTTCTCGAAACGAGCGCCCGCCATCTGGAGACCATCGCAACACGAACTCTTGGGTACGCTCTGTCTCGCCCTCTTCGAAGACGAGCGAGATGTGTGTGAGTTTTTGCGGCTTATCGAAAATTAGCCGGATAGTTTGAACGCCAGAAACGGCGGCACGCCACCCTGGCTCCTCTCCTGAGACAAGAGCAAACTCGACGGGATAGCCCTTCTCCACCGACGTAACCTCGACCATTGCCGAACTGTCGAGGTCAAGCCGGCCTTCGTCAAAGTGCGGTGAATCCTGCGAAGTCGTCGTGATGAGGCGCTTGCGCATACCCCGATAGTCTACCTCCGGGGCTGGTCTGAATGTTCTGGGAAGGGAACAAACCTTCCGCTCCCGCAAGGCATCCACGTTGCAGACCAGATTGGAGAAAAAATGAGCAAGAAAAACGGGCTTGCCAATCCAACCCGTCTCAAGCCCTTCGATTCGGACGATAAGCAAATGCTCCGTGTCGTTATTGAGACTCCAAAAGGCAGCCGCAATAAATTTGCTTTCGACCCCGATGAGCAAATCTTCGAATTGAAGAAAGTCTTGCCCGCTGGGATGACATTTCCGTATGACTTCGGGTTTGTTCCCTCAACCAAAGCCGATGATGGCGACCCCGTGGACGTGTTGGTGCTCATGGACGAGCCAGCATTCCCCGGCTGTATCCTGACGTGCCGACCCATTGGCGTGATCGAGGGTGAGCAGGGCGACAAGAAAGACAAGGTGCGGAATGACCGGATAGTGGCAGTTGAGCGGGACGCCCACAGTTGGGCAGACATAAAAAAGATTGATGATCTGGGGAAAGAATTCTGTCGAGAACTGGAAGAGTTCTTCGTGAACTATCACAGGCTTTCCGGCGAAAAGTACCGCGTGCTCGGAGTGAAGGGACAGAATCAAGCTCGAAAACTGGTGAAATCAGGAATGCGATGAGGGAGCGAAAGCGATGAGCCAGATTCTCATCCGGTTACTTGTCGGCGGTGCAGTGGTCTCCGCGTTCGCAATCATAGGCGATTTGTTAAAACCGAAGAGCTTCGCAGGGCTATTCGGTGCTGCGCCGTCAGTCGCGCTTGCCACTTTGGGGTTGACGGTAGCGACCGAAGGTACATCCTTTGCCGCCACTGAAGCCCGCTCCATGATGGCGGGTGCAATCGCCTTCACGGTTTATGCTTCTTGTGTCAGTTGGGTCATGATGCGCTACAAGCTGAAAGCTCTCTGGGTCACTGTCGGCGCAGTTCCCCTCTGGCTGGGCATAGCATTCGGACTTTGGTACATCTGGCTAAAATAGCGATGCAAATCAAAGTCGATCTCTCTGGGCTTCAGCAAACGCAGTGGCACGAATATGCGATTCGATTCTTCTTCGGCGGGCTGATCACTGCCATCGCAGGAATCATCGCGAAGGAGTGCGGAGCCGTTGTTGGCGGGCTGTTCCTTGCGTTCCCGGCAATCTTTCCTGCCAGCGCAACCCTGATTGAGAAGCATGAGAAGCAGAAGAAAGAGGAGAAGGGGTTACAAGGAACCCAGCGCGGACGAGAAGCCGCCAGCATTGATGCAGCAGGTTCCGCGATGGGAAGCGTGGGACTGTTTGTCTTTGCCCTGCTGGTATGGCGGCTGCTGCCTGACCATAGATCATGGATCGTGCTCACAGGTGCAAGTCTGGCTTGGCTGGCAGTTTCCGTGTTGATTTGGGGGATTCGAAAGCGGGTATAGCGAGTGACGTGCCCGGATCGGGGACGCAGAAAATCGCTCTCAAGCGGCTTCTTGATTCGTCGCCATTGCTTCAGGTGAACAAGGGATGTGACGCCAGCTTCGTTCGCCGTGATCCAACGCCTCGATCAGTTCTTGAACGAGTGAACTAAGCTTCGTGGGGTCGCTTTCATTTGTGACCGCAACACACAGTTCGCGCCAGTCTTTCTGCATGCCGTCAGCCATATTCACCTCCGATATTGGTGGAAATGCTCGCAAATGCTACCGCTTCAGGAAGCATGTTTGGTGCCATGACCTTAAGTCGTTCTAACCACTACGGTTTCTTGAAACGCAGCATGAAAACTTATCGTTTGATTTTGCAATTTTGCGATACGGGATTCCCTGTATTTACTTGACCGCCAACAACCCCGTCTCGGCTACAAATAGCGCCCCGTCGAAACCGAACACTTGCTGACTGCGATACAAGGTAATTGGCGCAAGTAGACCTGAGTTCGCTTAAAATGAGCGTCTGGGGTTGGTCTCGGTTCGGCTTCTTTCCTCAAACCGAGAGAGCATTGACCTAATCTATTGAGCGTGTCGGCATGGCGTCCTCACGAGTTGTCTTCCTCGATTGGTGGAGACCGCAGGATCAATCGCGACTAGGCTATCGGTATGTTTTGCAACTGGCGATTGTGTTTGCCCTCTATTTCGGAGCGGGCAGACTCGGTCTCGCCATTCCCTTCACTAGTTCCAACGTTTCTCCCATTTGGCTTTCGGCAGGGATAGCAGTCGCAGCAGTGCTGATCTGGGGCATTCAGATAGCTCCGGCTATCGCGTTCGCTGCTTTTCTCGTCAACTTCTTTACGCCAATTCCTACTTCCGCATCCGTCGCTATTGGACTGGGGAATGCGTCCAGCGCCGTCGCTGCGGGCTACTTGTTGAGGCGTTCTTCTGATTTCCAGACTTCGCTTCCTCGGCTAAGAGACGTGCTGAAACTGGTCACGGTAGCAGCGGTGTTGACGACGACACTCGCAGCTACCGTAGGAGTCACCGCTTTGACCTTTGCACACACAAAGGCATGGTACGGGTACGGTTCAGCATGGCGAATCTGGTGGCTCGGCGATGCGATGGGTGTGCTAGTCGTCGCGCCATTATTACTCACTGGTCGGGATTTGGTTTCCGTTTACCGGGGCTGGCGTCTACTGGAAGCTTGCTTCCTATTAATCGCGATACTCGTCAGTTCTGCTGCGATTTTCGGTGGGGCAGCAGTCCGCGATGATGTGTTGGCGTTCGTCGTGTTTCCGTTCGTCATCTGGGCTGCTCTTCGATTCCGTGTTGCGGGGGCAGCTATGGCAGGTTTTCTTACCGCCAGTGTCGCTGTTTGGGGAACGTCACATGGACACGGCCCCTTTGTGAACCATTCTCCACTCCACAATGCGATGCTGCTTCAGGTTTTTGTTGCGGTGACCTCGCTGACCGGGTTAATTCTGGCTGCGGTTATTAACGAACGAGAACACATTGGCGAGGAGTTTGAAAGTGAGAAGAGACTTCTGAGCGAAAGCGAAGCTGCAAAAGAGAGACTGGAAGAGCGAGTCAGGGAGCGCACACAGGAGCTTGAGCAGAACGCAGCACAACTGGCATATCAAGCCAAGCTGCTTGATCTAGCCAATGACGGGATATTTATTCGAAACGCCGACGACAAAATCTCTTACTGGAATGAGGGAGCCGAACGGCTCTACGGCTGGACAAGCGAAGAAGTGCTCGGCAGGACAGTCCACGAAATTCTTCACACTGAGTTTCCCGTTCCTTTGTCGGAAATCATGCAGGCTGACCGCTGGGAGGGCGAGCTTCGCCACACAACGAAGGGCGGCAACCAGATTACGGTCGCGAGCCGCTGGACGACATTGCGAGATCGCAACGGCAAGTCCGTGGGTTGGCTGGAAAGTAACACTGATCTAACCGCTCGCAAACGGGCTGAGGAGGCTGCGCGGAGTCTAAGCGGTCGAATCCTTACCTTGCAGGATGACGAGCACCGGAGGATCGCGAGAGGTCTGCATGACAGTCTGGGGCAATATTTGACCGCTCTAAAAATAAACCTCGACCGTCTTTCAGCATCAGACAATGGCAACGCCGCACTAGCTTCCGAAAGTGCGGGAATTGCTGATAAGTGCCTGACCGAGACGCGCACGATCTCCTATCTCTTACATCCGCCGATGCTGGATGAGGCAGGATTTGACTCTGCGGCTCGTTGGTACGTAGACGGCTTCTCCCGGCGAAGCGGCATCAAGGTGAATCTGAGCTTCCCGCCAAAACTTGGTCGTATGCACAGGGACGTAGAAGTCGCCCTTTTCCGAGCGGTACAAGAGGGTCTCACAAATATCCATCGACACTCTGGAGGTTCAGTGGTGGATATTTATCTCAGAGTGGACACGAAGCAGCTTCGATTGGAAATCAAGGATAACGGTCGGGGTATACCCCAGAAACGACTGAGGACTCTCATCGAAAGTGCTGCCGAAGCTGGAGTCGGTCTAGCTGGCATGCGGGAACGCATGCGCGAGTTAGGTGGGTCGCTCGAAATCCGATCTGATCGAGCAGGGACGACGGTTGTCATTAGCATTCCCGTCGAGAGGACAGCCATTGATTCCGAGAATGGCGAATCAGGTCGCGGCATTTCTGCTGCATAAAGCTCACCCCAACGGTGGAGTGCAAGTGGTCTTTGAACACAACAATGCTAGTGTGGGGCCATAATGTCGCGAATGGCTTCGGTGCTGCAAATTGCGTCTCAAGATACCCTTCGGCGAGTACGCAAGGTGCAGACTGTCACAATCGCTTGGATGAGCGTAGAAGCTGCGGTGTCACTCTTCGCGGCTTGGCAGGCGCGGAGTCCCGCACTGCTCGCTTTCGGTGGAGACAGCGCCATCGAACTCCTCTCGGCGCTGGTGGTGCTGTGGAGATTTCGTGCAAGTAATACACACGAGGACGTGGAAACGCGGGCTGCCCGTCTCGCGGGAGCCTTGTTGTTCATGCTGGCTGCGTGTGTCGGCACTACTTCGGTCGCGAGTCTACTGGGATATAGCGAACCCAAACCTACACTTTTGGGGATCGCAGTTTTGGTCGCAGCCGCCGTCGTCATGCCGTGGCTCGCGAAAGAAAAGCGGCGGCTATCAGGAACTACGGGCAGTGCTGCGTTGAGGGCGGACGCTGCTCAGTCGGCATTGTGTGCTTACCTCTCGCTGATTGCTCTGGTCGGCATTGGGGTCAATGCGATCTGGCACGTAAAGTGGGCAGACCCAGTTGCGGCTCTAGCGGTTCTGCCTCTCATCGTTTGGGAGGGTCGCGAGGCTCTACGCGGCAAAGCCTGCGACTGTTCCTAGTTTCGCCACACTCGGCACCTAGCTTGACTGGACACATCGAACCCTTCTACGCTATTGACGATGGGTTTTGCGAGACAAATTCTCTTGGCTGTGCTCGCCCTTTCTGTCGCGGCGTATGCGCCCGACTGCGGCGGCATGACCACGCCCGAACAGGCGATGCAGTGCTGCAATTCGATGCGGTGCTCTTCACACCATCATCATGGTCAGGAATGTTGCAAGACCATGCCAACAATGCACGCCGCATTGGGTCAGCCATCGTCTGTGCAAGGCGTCTCGTTTTCACCCGTCACCTTTGGAGTAGCGCGGGCGTTCAATGAATCTCATGGCACAGAGCATTCCGCCCGCATGATTTTAGAGCATTCCCACGCCCCGCCTTCCTCGTGCCCACCAGCTACTCTACCTCTGCGTATCTAGTCTGACCTCCAGTCGGCTCCCCAGCTTCACGGATAAGTGTGTTCGGGGAGATTCTCATTTTCGCTGGAGGAAAGTCAGTGAAATTACAAAGGGTATTCCGCGCTCGTTACGGAAACCGCGCATTGCTGTCGTTCGTCATTCTGCTTTGTACTTCGACAGCGAGAGCGCAAGGAGCAGCGCCCGAAACGGCACCGCCTTTGTTTCCGGGTGGGGGACTGATTTCCTACAACTCCATCTTCACCACACGGGGCATTACGCCGGAATTGACCGCGAACATCCCCACGACAGCCCGCCCTGCATTTGCCCACGAGGGTGACTTCATCTTCACGTGGGGTTTTCGTCGCAATTTCGATTTGACGATTCTCGTTCCGATAGTCACGAATCACTTTCAAATGATCGGCACACCGAACGTTGGAGGAACAGGTCTAGGCGATGCCATGCTGCTCGTGAAGTACCGTTTCTATCGGCGAGATTCACAACGAGGGACAACGCAAGCATCCGTCACGTTCGGCCCCACACTCCCCACAGGTCGAACAGCCCTGAAAGATACAACGGGAAATCTTCTCCCTGCTACTTTACAGCCCGGTTCCGGTTCAACCGATCTCTTCGTAGCAGCGAATTGGACGTATACAGGACTCTTCAACCTGAGGCGGCTCGTCGCCGATGAGGACTTCCATTCGCTCTTACGCTCGCAGGGAACGCAGCAGACCCGGCTTGGCAGTGACATCGAATCACGTTTCTGGTTGTCGTACCGCCCTTACGAGTCGAAGAACGTGGCTCGCGAATGGTTCATCGGCCCCGCCCTGACTTGGCTGCACTCTCAGGATGACCGAATCGCGGAGGTCACGCAGAACGGGAGTGGTGGAGATGTTTTACTGGCGGGGATCACAACATACATTGGCGTGCGCCCCGGAATGCACGCTTGGGTTGGAATGGATTGGGACGTGGCGCATACCACAGGCGCACAGTTCATGCCTGTGAGGCGTCACATCAGCTTTGGGGTCACTCAGCAGTTTCGGCTGCATTTTTGAGAAAGGAGGAACGATGAATACGAAAAGAGTCGCACTACTTGTCCTGCTTGGTTCGATGGTCGTTGTGCCTGTGGCTCAAGCGCAAATCAAGCACATCGAAATGCGTGTTGAAGGCATGACATGAAACTTTTGAGCATACGGGGTGAAACAAAGCCTCGGACGCCAGTCTGGCGTTCAAAAAGTGGAAGTTAGCTTGCTGGATGGGAAAGTCGATGTCACACCCAAGGAGGATGGGCAGATTGACCCTGCTCAACTCCTAAAAGCGACATACGACAGCGGTGTCAGCGTAGCCGAATTGGACATGATCGCACGCGGGAAAATAGTGAAGGACTCTTCGGGCAATTTTGACATTCAGGTTGCACCGAATCGGTCATTCTCGATTGCCCCTAATGAATTGTCGAAAGGGCTTGAACCGCTTGTGGATTCGCCGACGCTGGTCACTGTTCGTGGGCAGTTGTACAAGAAGCCCGCAGGGAAGAAGAAAGCAGACTCTGCGGCTCCACTGAAGCTGCTTATTCTCGAAGTGCAGAAGAAGGAATAGATGCTGAGACAATGTTTGCTGTTTCTGATCCTCTCTGCGGTGGGATTCGTCGGATGCGATCAGCATCCGGCGAGTCCTGTTCAGCCGAAGGAGCCTGTAATCGCGGCAGGTGAAATTGGTTCACGTTTGCCTGATTTCTCAGTGAAGGATTTGCAAGGACACTCGCTGTCCTCGGCTGACCTTCGCGGAAAGGTTGTGCTGGTTGATTTTTGGGCGACATGGTGCCAGCCCTGCAAGAAAGAGATGCCGGGTTACCAGAAGCTCGCAGACCGTTATGGCATTCGCGGATTCGCAGTCATTGGGTTCAAGTTCGACACGATGAGGGACATGGAAGACCCTCTTCAGTTTGCGAGTAAGATCGGGGTTCGCTATCCGCTGGCGGTGGCGAGAGATGACCTGACGCAGAAATTTGGCGGAATCGAAGGGCTGCCAACCACGATGCTGTACGACCGGAACGGTGTCCTTCGCTGGAAGATCATAGGCTTCGAGTACACGGACAATGTCGAGTCAGCACTGAAGCCGCTCCTCTGACCTTCGGTTTTATC
This sequence comes from uncultured Acidobacteriaceae bacterium, assembly GCA_963836305.1. Classification (GTDB taxonomy): domain Bacteria; phylum Acidobacteriota; class Terriglobia; order Terriglobales; family Acidobacteriaceae; genus Sulfotelmatobacter. The sequence goes on from CAWIJP010000021.1 coordinate 85,967, forward strand.
GGTCTTTGCTCGCCAGCTTGCGGCTTCGCCCTGCCTTGACTCGCGCCTCTCGTGTCCTGCCGTCAATTCCTCCCCTGTTCCACAAGGTCGAGCGGCACTTCTTCGACGGGCAGTTCGGCGGGTTCTCTGTTTCGGGTATCCACCGATGCCCGCAGACGTCGCATACGGCGACTCGCATTTTCCTCCAGCCCATGCAGCCATTATATCGTATTCTGCCCAAAGGACATAATACTGTTGACATCTGAGGGCAAGTACCTAGATAATATGTCCTATGGACAGAATGCAATCGGGTAGCTCAAAAGCAGCCATTTATGTCCGCGTTAGCACCGCCGACCAGCACGTCGAGTCACAGCTTTACGATCTGCGTGAGCTTGCCGCGCAGCGTGGCTTGGATGTCGTTCAGGAGTATCGAGACAGCGGAGTCTCAGGGAAAAGAGCGAGACGTCCGGGCCTGGATGCCCTCATCGCGGATGCACGGCAGAAGAAGTTCTCTGTGGTACTCGTGTCTGCGTTCGACCGAGTCGCGAGAAGCGTTAAGCACTTCCTCCACGTCATGGACGAGTTCGACAATCTTGGCATCGTTTTCATCTCCCGGCGAGAGAACGTGGATACCAATGGCAGCCAGCGCCATGCTGCCCAATGCTCGGTCTGCACAGGAAACCAGAGCGTACAATTCGCCTATGCTTGCCACTTACACTGCGAAGACCCTCTCGAAGTTCATCGAGCGGATTAGGCAGACGCCCCTTCTAGTTGGTCACAAAGGTCAAAACAAGGGTAGGAACACCTCACCCGACCCGAACTCTGTCCAAGAGCGAAAGCCCCCCGAATCGACTTCTGAGAGCGGCTGCGCGGCTGGACAAGGTCTGGGTGCGCGGGCTGCCGGGACGGGAGCGTTGCTGATCACGCAGGTCGGGGAATGGTCGGGCGTGCGGGTGAACGGCTGAGTTTTCGAAGTTCTTGTTACTATTTTGTTACTTTTTTCGCGTATAATTCCGCGTGTTTCGGCTGCTGTGGGCTTCGTTAACCGATGTCGAGCTTCATGGCAGCGATCTCAAAAGTATCTGCGATTGCAAAGGGATAGAACGATTTTTCCATTGTTGCTGTGATTTCTGAAATCGGGCGGAACCGAATCCCACTCTCTCCGCCATACCTCATTTCGGCAGCCAAAATTGCGGTTTTCTTAAGCCTGTCGACCCGCTGAAACCAGGTTTTCTCGAATTCCACACGGCAATTCAGCAAGGTTTCCTCCGAAGTTCAGTATTGACCCTAAGAAGAACACCTTTTGGCTGAACACATCAGAGTCACACTGGAACACCATTTCAAAAGGCGCTACCACGCCATAAAGCTCGGACCGGGACGTAGATCCGCAGCAGTCACGTACGGCAAGTTCAACCTGCGCTACCGTGATCACAGCTGGGCGGCAAGCGTGTACGAGTGACGCTAGACGAGCGGGGCTTGACGGCAGCGCTCGAAGCGCGAGGGAAGAAGGAAGTGGAGTTGAATGCCCTCCCAGTCGAGCGCAAGGTCACGCCCACACTACAGAGGATAGCCGACAAATACCTCGCCGAGATCAAGGCGACCCGGAAGAAAAAAACATACCAAGCCTACAGTGTGGCGTTGTCGCAACCGACGGATGGATAACTCTCCCTGCTCCCATTCGCCCATACATTTCTAATCGGCCGAGACAATGGGTTCGGAAACACGAGCAACGGTTATGGGTGCGGCGCGTCTTTCAACTCCGGCGCAATCTCAAAGGCTTTATTGAATTCTGCGCGCGATTCTGCTTCATTTCCTTCCTGTTGTAGCGCCAATGCAAGATTGTAGTGTGCTTCCGCGTACTTCGGCTTAAGGCGCACCGCATCGACAAACTCCTTCTGCGCGCTCCGAACATTGCCAGCCTGCAACAGCACTAACCCGAGATTGTTGTGACCCTCCGCGAAGTTCGGATCGCGCCGCACGAGCTCACGGAATACATTTGCAGCGCTGGTATTGTCATTTTGCTGGCTAAGCGCCAATCCCAGTTGAACCCGCGCGTCGGTGTACTGCGGATTGAGACTGATGGCTTCTTTCAATTCGCTGATGCCTCCGTCCAATTTGCCCGATTGCGCCAGGGCCAAACCGAGGTTATAGTGCGCCTCCGCCAGGTCGGGATCGCACATGGTTGCCTGCCGGAATTCCTCGAGCGCGTGCGCGTGATCGTCCTGACGCCAGTACAGCAGGCCAAGGCTCGAGTGGGCCTGTGCATAGTCCGGCTTCAGCTCCAGTGCTTTCTCGAACGCTGTCAGAGCCTGGCCGGCGTCTCCCTCGCGCTCCCACGTGAGGCCTAGGTAGTAGTAGCCGGTCGGCAACTCGGGGCCCCTCTCAATGGCCTTTTGAAAGAAACCAAGAGCGTCGTTGAGTTTTTCATCCTGTAGTGCACCTACTCCCTGGAGGGTAAGCAATTTCGCCTCTGCCAGGCGCGCACGGAACCGCCGTAGTCCGGCGATCTCGTTCAATTCCTTTTGTGCCGCTTCCCTCTGTCCCTGATCACGCAAAGCGATGCCGAGGTTGTAATGCGCGTCTTCATAGTCAGGTTTCAGCTCGATGGCGCGCTGGAAGGCCGCGATGGCGTCTACCAAGTCGCCGCCAGCCTTCAGTTCCTTTCCAAGATTGAATTGTGCTCTAGGATCACCAGGATCGGCAGCCACCGCTTTGCGGAATTCCGCTAAAGCACCAGCGTGATCGCCTTGGCGGCGCAGCGTCACACCCAGAAGCATGTATGCCGTCGTAAACCGCGGATTCAACTGAAGGGCGCGGCGAAACGCCGCCGCTGCACCGGTAAGATCGGCAAGTTGTCCTTCGGTCAGTCCCAATTCAGTGTAAAGCTCTGCTGAGGGCTTCGATGCAATTGCTCGCTGAAGTTCAGTCTTGGCGGACGAAGGATTGCTCTGCTCCAGATAGATGCGCGCCAGCATCCGATGTGCCGCGGCGTTCGCGGGGGCGAGCCGTATGGCAGTCTGCAGTTCCTTTGCGGCGGCAGGTTGGTCATGAAGATCGTACAAGGCGGCGCCCAATCCGTATTCGGCATCGGCCCATTTCGGTTTGAGGCGCAGCGCCGCCTCGAATTCGTCAGCTGCCTGCTTCGCTTCACCTTTGTATTTAAGAGCAAGAGCTAAGTCGTAGTGAGTGAGGGCATCGCTGGGCTCAACCTCCAGCGCCTTGCGATAGGCGGCGATTGCTTGATCCCACGATTTTTGGCGGGCAAACTCGGTTGCGTCGCGGCGGTAGGTCGCCGCCGTTTGCGCAAAACCAGAGCCTGCCAACATGAGCGCCAAAAACAGGAAAACCTTCATGACCACAGCCTAGCACGGCTAATCCGGCGGGAGTTCTTCCTCCTGGAGTGATCGCAACAGGCAAACATTGCGGACGAGGCGTCGAGCCCCGCCCGCATCATTACGTGAGCGCATCACCAGATGAACTTCGCACTGACCTGCCCGATGCGCGGGTCACGGGCGTTGGTGATATTTCCGAAGCTTCCGCTGCTGATATCCCCGCTCGGATTCACGAATTGCGCGTGGTTGAAAATATTGAAGAATTCACCCCGAATCTCGAACATCTTGGCTTCGGTGACCGGGATCGTCTTCTGAAAGCCGAAATCGGTGTTGTTGAAGCCCGGGCCATGGAAGAATCGGCGATTCGCGGTGCCGAAGGTGCCACAGTCCGGGCTTGGGGTGGTCCCAATGAAATAGCAGTTGGTCGCGACAAATGCGCTCTGGTCAAAATATGTGAACGTGCCAGGGGTATCGCGAGGGTTGCGGATGTGAATCGGTCCCACGAGATTTGGCATATCGGTGGAGGGACTGCCGGCAAGGGAGCTATCTGACTCGCACGGCTGCGGTGTGGCCAGCAACAACCCCGGACACAGTTGAGGGTTGGTCACGGGATTCGACTGACCCATCTGGATGGGAAAGCCCGAGGCAAAACGCGTAATGCCCTGGATTTGCCAGCCTTTCGTCAGCCTTTTCGGCAAACCGTGGAAGGCCCGATCAAAGGGTATGGCCCAGACGTAACTGACCACGAAATTGTTGCGAACGTCAGTCGACGATAGCCCACGACTCAGCTTTGGGTTGGCAAAATTGACCAGATCGTTAAACCCTGAGGAATCATCCAGACCTTTGGCTATCGTATAAGCAGCCAGCAAGGTTACATCGCCGGCCTTGCGTTCCACCGTGATCTGACCGGCGTTGTAGATCGAATTCGCAACCAGCTTGGTGAAGGTGTTGCCAAAGCCGAAGCAGAGCGTCTGCGCCTCAGGGCAGTAGTTCGGATTTAAAAGCTTATCCCTGGTGCCGTAAATTGTATTTGAGCCCACAGTAAACGTGTTCTGTTCAGCGTTCGGTCCACATCCTTCCGCTGCGAGCTGGATACATAATGCAGCATCGCCGGGGTTCGCTTCGCTCTGCGAGATGAGCCGGTGACCCTCCGTGCCGACATAAGCCAGAGTCAATACGGTGGATTTGGTCAGCTCACGCTGGATCGAGAAATTGAAGTGTTCGGCGTACGGCAACCGGTTATGAATGTCATATCCGGGGAAATAGGACATCGGCTCGTATACCGCGAAACTGAGCGTCTTATTTGCGGGACTGCCCGGAATTGGGACGGTGAACGGGAAGCGCTGTCCCTCCCCGTCGGTGCCTCCGTCCACCCGATTTCGGAAAGGTTCCTCAAACAGAACAGCGCCGGGACTGCTCCAGTACAAGCCAAAGGGAGCATCGGCCACCTCGTAAAACAGGTTCAGGTCTTCGACGGACGTATAGTAGATCCCGAAGGCTGCGCGAATACTGCTCTTTCCCGGCCCGCCAAAGACCTTCCCCAACACGCCGTCGCTGAAATCAGGTGAGTAGGCAAGCCCGAGGCGCGGCCCGAAATTGTCGTATCGAGTGGGGGCGAGCGTCTTGGGGACGCCTGGATCGCCGGGAAATACGAGACCCTTGGGGGAACCCGGAAAGACCACCGACTGCTCTCCCGGAACCCAAGTCTGGATCTTGCCCTGCGTGTCATACCAGGGCATGCTGACTTCCCAGCGCAGGCCGAGGTTCAGCGTAAGGTCGGGCGTTACTCTCCAGGTGTCTTGGGCGTATGCGCCGCCATAGCGCGTGCGAGAATCCAAAAGTTGTAACGCCGCCTGGCTGTAGCCACCCCCTGCTCCGGTGGGCGCTCCAAGAAGGTAATCGGCGAAATCGACGCCTGTCACGGTGCCATCGAAGACAAAAGCCCCGTCCTGGCTGGCTAAGTTGCGTTCGTTCACCTGCAGGTAGCGGAATTCTCCCCCGAACTTAAGCGTATGCCTACCCAGTACCTTGGAAAATCCGTCCGATACGGTGTAGGTGTTGTTGGGCTGGAAAGTGATCAAAGAAGGCGCGCCGATGGTGAAGTTGTTGAAGTAGAGCTGGGGCACATACTCCGGATATCCGGGGTAGGCATCGGGGATAATCCCCTGCGTACCGAGACCGGTCACGAAACCCAGAGAGGAAAGCGAAGCTTGTCCACCCGTCGGGTTGTCCAAGTGGGTAGACGTGCGGAAGAAGGTCAAGCGCGCCTCATTCACAGCCGTAGGTCCGAGAACCTTGGTGTTACTTATGACAAACTCTTGGGCGCGAGTCGGGGTTTGCGCGGGGAAGCCCGGCACGGTTGCGCCGCCGCTCGGCAAGGCGCTGAGAACGGTCGAATCGTCGAAGTGGTAATAGAACGACCAGTTGCCCGTCTTGCGATTGTTGAAGTCGACCCGCTCTCCGATCTTGTTATCCGTGACAGTATTTCTTTGGCTATTGTCGGAATACGTACCTGCGCCGGGATCGATGTTGGGGTGAGGAATGTATTTGATAGTTCCAATCGCTGCTGGCGACCACGCTCTTTGTGGAATCACGCCGCCAGGAAACACGCAAGCCTTGGTACTCGTGGAAGTGTAATTTGTGCTGGTGCATCCAGGGAAACTGTACGGCTCGCCACCCGACACCGTGTAACCCAGCCGTTGTGAAAGCCTCGAGGGCCAGTCGACACAACCAGCACAGGGAGTGGTGGGAAAATCGACGGTGCCGGTCAAAAGTGAGGGATCAAAGTTGCCCTGAAACTGCGCAGCCGGCGGCAGGTTAACGATGCCGGTTTCTGCGCCCTGCACCTGTCTCGTTCCTTGGTAATCCGTGAACCAGAATAGCTTGTCCTTCCAGAAGGGTCCTCCCGCCACGCCACCGAATTGATTGCGCCGCAGTTCGGACTTGACGGGGGTGAAGAAATTCGCGGCGTCCATCTTGTCGTTGCGAAGGAATTCGAACACGTCACCATGGAAGCCGTTGGTACCCGACTTGGTGATGGCGTTCATTACAGCGCCACTGAATTTTCCGTATTCCGCGTCAAAGCTGTTGGTGATCAGGCGAAACTCCTCAACGGAATCAAGGTTGGGAACCAGGCCGGCGCCCAGGTTGCGTCCCTCGCTGACATCGCCCCCGTTCACCAGAAACGCGTTGGCTGTCTCGCGCTGACCATTCACTGAAACATTGCCGGCATTATCGATGTAACCGGATACCGGCCGCCCGCCGGTTCCGGAGGTGCCCTGCTGCCCGTTGCCGCCGATAGTCACAGAGCCGCTGGGCGCCACCCCCGCCTGCAAGCCCAGCAGGTCAAGATAGCTGCGGCCATTCAGCGGCAGAGCGAGCATCTTCTTTGAATCGATGACGTCGCCCAATTGCGTGCTCTGGGTTTCTACGCGTGCAACGTCCGCAGCAACGTCAACATGCTCCGATACCGCGCCGACATCCAGCCTAATGTCAAGGTGGAGTTGATCGTTCACCTGCACCGTGATGTCCGTCCCTGTGTAGGGTCGGAAACCAGGAGCCGTTGCTATGACCTTGTAGCTCCCGGCTGGCAAGGCCAGGAAGTGGAAGGAGCCATCGGCAGCCGATGTGACTTGCTGGCTGAGATTGGTCTGTACATTAATGATACTGACCTTAGCGCCAACTACGACCGCTTGTGCACGATCATGGACGACTCCCGTGACCGAACCAGTCACATCCGCGCGCGCCACGATTGAGGCAAAGGTGAGTACTGAAACGATTAAATACGACAGCCTTAACAGTCGATGGTTTTCGTTCACAATTCACCCTCCCAAAAGTTGCCCGGAACAATGCCACAAGACTCGGGGGGGAATCAAGTCGGAAATTCAATACGGTCGGATCATTTCCACAGGATGAGAAACGTGACGATATCGGAAGGCCGTGGTTTGTGTTTCGACCCAGTTCTGCCAGTCTTGGCTAGCCCCGAATTGCCAACGCAGGCACATGACCAACGCAGGCACATGACCAATAGTCATAAGCCACTTCATTTTTTTGACAATGTCTCTTAAGCTTTATGATCGCACTTGGGTGAATTCCGTTACAGAAAGCAACAGGAATTTCTCTTGTTAGGAATCTACCCATTCCGGAGGAGACTTGGCTTTTAAGCCTCGGCTGTCCTTGGAGTTAGGTTGAAGATTTCCCAACGACGTTGGAAAATTTGGAGACTTGCGTAAGGCGAGAAAATTGAATCCCACTATCTCCGCCAAGTTATTCAAGATAAACAAGTTGCGTATAATCTCCGGCCCACTCTCAGGGCCTCATTTCATCTTTGGAATGAGTGACATGCAGCTTTGCAAGGCGCAGTTACGTGCCGTTAAAGCTAAAAAGCTACACCGAGCAGTCGCGCAGATTGCGAGTCATGGCTTGCAGGGTCCGGCCGACAACGCGCCACTTCCACGCCAAGCGAGCGGCGTTTCAGTTCACGCGCCGTCAGGTGAACTGCTATTACTTACGCCTTACAGGCAATGGCCGGCTTCACAAACTTCCGGGTTGCTCGGTATCCAGAGTGCCTTCGAATCGATCCACACAGGTCGACTCGGTACTGATAGCGCTCAGTGGGTGACCCGCGATCATGGCCTTATCGAGTTGGTCCATACCCAAACATCGAGTTCCCGTGGGTGGCCAGTCAGGATCGATGTGCGAATGCGGCAGTCGGACCCGTTGTATCGATCGCATCCCCGAGGTCCATGGCTGCGATGAGTCCTCTCCTCACAGTGAATACGTGGAGAACCTCGCTGTCTGAAAGAACATCGCCTCTAAGACTTTTGACGAGCTGATGCACTCTGACGCGGGTCCTGCCGCCGTCTTCCTCGGTGATTGCAAGCGGTTCGACATGGGGATCGAACTCACCCCATTGTCGAATCCAGGGTATCTCTCATCGATCCTCGCCGGTCTATCCATCCAGGCAGCGAACGGTTCAACGAAGGCGGAACTCAAGCGGACCGCCCAGATGGCCCTTCACCATCTCGGTTACTGAGCCCACGTTGTCGTCGCTCCGATGCTACGCCCCGCCGATACAGGGCTTCTCTTATGCCGCGCTCGCGTGCGTAAACGTCTCGCCTCCGATAGACAGAATATGTTTTTTTCTTTAATCGCTTGGTCCCAACAAATCGATGCCTGCATCCAATGACTATCCTGGCGTTGCCGCTACGAACATCTCTTCAGGAGAATCAGAATGAATAACCTTGACCTCATGTTGAAACGCAACAAAGAGTCCGCTACCGCTGTGCCATCGCTTCAACAATCTTTGCAGACTTTGAAAGCAGTAATCATCGGCTGCGCCGATATGCGAGTTGATCCTGCTCACGTGCTTGGAATCAAGCCCGGTGAGGCCGTCGTAATGAGAAATATTGGCGGTCGAGTCACGCCAGGACTGCTCGAGGAATTCGGTCTTCTCGGACGAATCGGAGAGGTTGCCGGAACGATTCCGGGGGGCGGTGGGGAGTTTCACCTGACCGTACTTCATCATACGGATTGCGGCAGTACGCGTCTCGTGGGAGATCCAGCCATGCTTGCGCACTATTTTCAGATACCGGAAAGGGAAGTTGAGGCCAAGTCGGTCCGCGATCCACGCAAGTCAGTCGCAGTGGACGTTGCTGCACTCCGGGCGAATCCGGCATTGCCGGACGAGTGGCTCATCTCAGGCCTCGTTTATGACGTTGCGACCGGACTTGTCGAGGTGGTCGTACCTGCAATGCCAATTCGTGCCGCGAAAGCAGCCTAATGATCGAGACCGCGTAAGGGCACAGGCGTCACCGGCGCAGGAACTGTGTGGCGTGAATGTTTCCAACTGACTCCGACGAGAGATAAACGGGAGCAATAGGAACTGTTAACTGCGAGCGTCACAGGCAAAAACAGGGCAAACCCATTACCCAGAATATCTTCCGCATCGAATGGACGATAGGTATCGGGACACGGGCATGGAGCCATGCATTTTCCCGCCCATCTGATCCTGGAATTGTGGCGCTTTGCCGACTTTTGGTTAGCTATCGGATCTCGGTGAGTGCCTTGGCGATCATGCACTCACCGAGATCCGCCGATTTCAGATGGCCGAGAAGCCGCCGTCGACAGACAAATCCACCCCGTTCACGTAGCTCGAATCGTCTGATGCAAGAAACAGCGCGGCCGCCGCAATTTCCTCAGGACGACCCATCTTTCCCCGGGGGATCAGGGATTCGAACATCTCCCTCGTCGCCTTGTCGAGTCGCTGGGAATCCGGTGTGTCGACCTGCCCCGGGCTCAGCACGTTCACCCGGATATTCCTGCCCTTCAGTTCGTTGAGCCACGTGCGTGCGAATGAGCGCAATGCCGCCTTGCTCGCCGCATACACGCCGAAGCCAGGAAAACCTTTCACCGAAGCATTTGACCCGGTCATGAAGATCGATCCGCCATCGTTGAACAGCGGCAACGCCTTCTGAACCGTAAACAACGTGCCGCGCACATTCAGGCCGAAGGCCGCATCGAAGTGCTGTTCGGTAATTTCGCCCAGTGGTACGGCTTCGCCCGTGCCGGCGCTCGCGTACAGGACGTCGATCTTGCCCTTTTCCCGCTTGACTGTATCGAACAGCCGGTCGAGGTCGTCGAGATTGGACGCGTCGCCGCGCACGCCGGTCACGTTGCGGCCAATCAGCTTGACGGCCTCGTCGAGCGCCTCCTGCCTCCTGCCCGTGATGAAAACGTAAGCACCTTCTTCAACGAACCGCTTAGCGCTCTCGAGCGCTAGGCCGCTCGATCCACCTGTGATGACTGCAACCTTACCCTCAAGCTTTCCCATAATGACTCCCTTTCGTAGATTCCGTACAGAAGGGTAGATTTCCATGGCGGTGGACGAGAACTGCCCGGGAGTCCTAATCTTTTGTCTATTCGTCCAAAAGGGAAGGCTAAGTTGGACCCGATAACAGACATCTTCAGAACGATGCAACGTAACCGCTTTCGTCTGCACAGGCTCGAAGCCACAGCTCCATGCGGATTGATACAGGAGAGGGAGACCGAAGAAAAAGTCACACCTTCCGGCAAGAGATTTCCCCACAGATTTTTTGAGTCGGATCGGTATCCATACGTGTCGGTGAGTGCATTATGGACTCACCGAGATCCGCCGATTCAGATTGCCGAGGCGCCGCCGTCAACAAACAACTCCACCCCATTTACGTAACTGGAGTCGTCTGAAGCGAGAAACAGCGCGACCGTGGCAATTTCCTCAGGACGACCCATCTTTCCCCGCGGGATCAGGGATTCGAACATCTCCTTCGCCTCCTTGGTGAGAACTTGCTCCAGAATCGGTGTGGCCACCTGCCCCGGGACCAGCACGTTCACCCGGATATTCCTGCCCTTCAGTTCATTGAGCCACGTGCGTGCGAATGAGCGCAACGCCGCCTTGCTCGCCGCATAGACGCTGAAACCAGGAAAACCTTTCACCGAAGCATTTGACCCGGTCATGAAGATCGATCCGCCATCGTTGAACAGCGGCAACGCCTTCTGAACCGTAAACAACGTGCCGCGCACATTCAGGCCGAAGGCCGCATCGAAGTGCTGTTCGGTAATTTCGCCCAGTGGTACGGCTTCGCCCGTGCCGGCGCTCGCGTACAGGACGTCGATCTTGCCCTTTTCCCGCTTGACTGTATCGAACAGCCGGTCGAGGTCGTCGAGATTGGACGCGTCGCCGCGCACGCCGGTCACGTTGCGGCCAATCAGCTTGGCGGCCTCATCGAGCTGCTCCTGCCTCCTACCAGTGATGAAAACGAAGGCGCCTTCTTCAACAAACAGCTTGGCGCTCGCCAGCGCCATGCCGCTTGATCCGCCCGTGATGACTGCAACTTTTCCTTCAAGCTTTCCCATAATTACTCCCTTCGGTAGATGTGTAGAATTCCGTACAGAAGGGTAGATTTCTCTGGCGGTGGACGAGAACTGCTCGGGAGTCCTAATCTTTTGTCTATTCGTCCAAAAGAGGGAGGCTAAGTTGGACCCGATAACAGACATCTTCAGAACGATGCACGTAACCGCTTTCGGTCTGCACAGGCTCGAAGCCACAGCCCCGTGGGGCGTAGAACAGGAAAAGCAGACCGAAGAAAAAGTCACGCCTTCCGACAAAAAGATTTCACCCACAGATTTGGCGCACTTCGCCATGCTTTCGCGCGGCAACTGCTGGCTGAGTGTGGAAGGGATTCCGGAGCCGATTCCCCTCACCGGTGGTGACTGCTTTTTGCTGGCCCGGGGGACTTCGATTGTTTTGCGCGACAGCCCGCGAACACGTCCGAGGTGGAGTTTCCGCGAGATCGGGGCCAGGGCCAACCGCAATGTCGCTCATTATGGAGGTGGTGGCGCACCGACGACAATCGTCTGTGGGTCCTTGAGTTTCGACCGCGCCAGCCCGAAGCCGATCACTCAGTTATTGCCGAGCCTCATTCTGATTAAGGCCGATCAGGCACGCACGCTTGCTCTTCACATCACAATGCAAGCGCTGGCGTCAGAAATGGCAGAACAGGTGCCGGGATCTGAAGTAGTCGCGACTCGGCTAGCCGAGGTCCTATTTATCCAGGTACTCCGGGCGCATATCGCGTCGGGACCGGAACGCAACAAAGGATGGCTTCGTGCGATTTTCGATCCTCAAATGGGCACTGCCCTGGGTGCCATTCACGACAGAGTGAATACACCCTGGACGGTCGAATCCCTCGCCGAAGCGGCGGGCATGTCTCGCTCCGCATTCGCTGCACGTTTTAAAGAGCTACTCGGACAAACACCACTGGAATATGTAACCGAGTGGCGGATGCAGAAGGCGATGCACTTACTACAACAGCGTGACAAAAAGCTGATAGACGTCGCTCGGTCGGTCGGTTACGAGTCCGACGCTGCGTTCAGTAAGGCGTTCAAGCGAGTTGTCGGGGCCAACCCCGGTGAATACCTCAAACGTGGTTTTGAAGACCAGGGTCATGCCGGAATGGCGGAAGCTTTTTGAAGCGGAGGATGCATAGGTCCCCTGAAACATTAGATCCCTATCGGGACTGCCCCGAAGCAGAAATGCGGGATGCCCAGGTTGGTGTGGTCGGGGCAGTTTCGATAGGGTCGTTTGAAGTGAGCCGCTAGCGTTTGCGGCGGATGCGGGATTCCTTATGGGATTTCAATCGATTTTCGCTTGGAAAGCCTTGCCAGAAGCGGGTTTTACCAAAAGGGCAGTTATTGATGCTCATCAATCTAAACATAAATACTTAACCTCAGGATTGCCTCATCGTAACGCAAGACCGATCCTTCCTCAAGCCTCGCGAGTCTGGACAGTCTGGAACCTCCAATGACCCCTACTTCGAGCACGCGGCAGCGTCCGCCGCGCTAGCGGCTTAGTTCAAACGGGCTTATTGCCATCAACTCCCGAATTGTCGCCAGTTGGAAGTTGAAACTCTGATTCCGACGCAGGGCCATACCGTTCGCAATTCCTCGAAAGGGAATGACGCGCTAGAACATCAATGTTCGGGCCCCTTAACGTAAATTAGGTTGTTGCTTGGCTGGACTCGTCTCGCATATGTCTCTATCTTGGGTGGAACACCCTCGGAGGGCCATATGCCCAGGACCGAACAAGTGATGCAGATTGCATCCGATGCGTTGGTATTCTTCGGAGCCACTGGCGACCTGGCACACAAGAAGATTTTTCCCGCGCTGCAGAAGCTGGCCAAACGCGGGAAATTGGAGATCCCGGTCATCGGTGTCGCCAAATCCGGATGGAATCTGCAGCAACTCCAGGAGCGCGCGAAGAACAGCGTCGAAAACTATGGCGGATTAGACGCCGAAGGTTTTCCTAAACTGATTTCAAAACTGAAATACATCGATGGCGACTACAGCGATCCTGCGACTTTCTCCAAGTTGCGTCAGGAACTCGGGGCCTCTCAGGACCCTTTGCATTATCTGGCGATTCCGCCGTTCTTGTTTGCGGAGGTTCTGAAGCAGCTAAAAGCGTCGGGATGCGCGGTCGGCGGCCGCGTCGTCATCGAGAAACCATTTGGCCATGACTTAGCCTCAGCTCGCGCCTTGACCGAGGTGGTCCACACCACCTTCGCCGAAGAAAACGTATATCGTATCGATCACTTCCTCGGCAAGAATGCTGTTCAGAATGTCCTCTATTTTCGCTTTGCGAATTCCTTTCTCGAACCAATTTGGAACCGCCATTTTGTGCAGAGTGTGCAAATCACAATGGCGGAAGATTTCGGGGTGCAGGGTCGCGGCGGGTTTTACGACCACACAGGCGCGATCAGGGACGTAGTGCAGAATCACCTTTTGCAGCTTCTGAGCAACATCGCGATGGAACCGCCACCCGGCCTATCGGTCGAAACCGTTCGAGACGAGCGCGTGCAGGTCCTTAGGGGAATTCGGCCACTGCAGTCAACGGACGTCGTTCGCGGCCAGTTCAAGGGCTACCGTAGTGAAGCTGGGGTGAAGACGGATTCGCAGGTGGAGACATACGTCGCCCTACGGTTGTATATCAATTCCTGGCGATGGAAGGGCGTGCCGTTCTACATTCGAGCCGGCAAGTCCCTGCCAGTAACCGCCACCGAGGTAATCGTCACGCTACGGCCGCCACCGGACATTTTTCTCGAGAATCCGCTTCCCGCCAATTACGTGCGATTTCGAGTGACTCCTAATCTTGCGATTGCCATCGGCTCTCACGTCAAAGTACCGGGCGACGGGTTGCTAGGGCAGCAGGTCGAGCTTGTCGTTTCTAGTAGCTCGGATCCACATGAGGTGCAAGCTTATGAAGAACTGCTGGGAGATGCGCTGGCGGGAAACTCGTCACGTTTCGCGCGCCAGGATTACGTGGTAGAGGCATGGCGGATCGTAGACCCTGTGCTGGATAATGCAACTCCAGTTTGCGAGTATATTCCGGGAACCTGGGGACCAGTCGAGGCGAACGCGTTATCGCCACCTGAGGGGTGGATCAATCCCACGTAAGATCAAGGTTAGCGTTCCGTGGTCGCTTCGTGCTATTCGAAACCCCAGTACTCGCAGAGGCCTGACTCCGGAAGCCCGCTAATCTTGGCGATAAACCGCCATCGCACTTATCGCGGGATTCGGTAAGCTTCATCGGGCCGACTTTTCGGCATTCATTTGCCGGTTCGCGCATCCCACACCGGGGTGCCCTTGGGGTCGCGGAACAAAAGCGTGTCTTCGCCTTTCACCAGCTCTCGCGCGAGGATCACCTCCGTGCCTTCGTGCTTCACTTTCGAACCTGTAACGGCAATCTGATCACCCTTGTTGAAACCGATGCCCATCTCCTCTTCAAACGGTTTGGGGCAGACATAAATGTGGATCTTTTCGTCTCCGTTCTTGATGATCAGTTCCGTGAAATCTTTCCTGGTCCCGACCGACCGCAGATTCACTTCATCGATTTCCCCATTGGTTCTCACCTCCGCGTGAACGTCGTACTTGGGTAATGTACTGTCTTCTGGTTGTGTCTTTTGTGAGAGTCCTGGCGTAACCCATAGAAGTAAGGACAACGCGATCCGGGAAGACATCTTGATGCTCTTATGTTGCAAGATGGGACGCTGTAGACCGACTGACATGACTCCCCCCCGTTGCTGACCGAGGACCGAATGTGGCGGCGAGGTGCCTCTCTGCTTCGTACCGCCCCGGAAAACACGTTCGTCGGTTCTCGGAGATAGTTTTCGCTAAAGAAAAGGCCGATTACTCGGTAGCTTGCAAGGAAGACAGCAGAATCGTACACCCTGAACGAAGGAATTGTTGGCGAAAAATCCCGATTTCACTCACAGACGTTGATCACCGCGGTGTCACGGGATCCTGTGTGCCTGCTCAAACGATGTACGCACCCTCGTTTTCCTCGTTGTGGAATCCCCTGTACCCATACCTATTCAGCGTGATGGCATGTATTTCACTCGCGTCAAATGCGAGGATCAGCGAACTTGGAGCGCGTGGGCCGAGGGGGATGGCGGGCGCGTGCGTGCGTTTCCCAGCACCAGAGTGGTCTCTTTCATCATCCTTATTTTCTGCCTAAGATTCGAGGATGAAACACGGGAGGAACCGATGAAGGTTCTGGTGGTCGAAGCGGAAGATGCGGTATTGAAAGTTACCGGCGTTATGCTCAACAAGCTCGGTTATGAGGTTAGCCTGGCGCTAAACTGCAATGAAGCGTTCCGCATTTACTGCGACAACGGACCTCATGACGTTGTTGTCATCGCTCTGAAATTCCTCCGCAGTTCACGCGCCGGAGGTGCCAAATTTATTGATGCTCTGCGTGAGAAGAATCCCAAACAAAAGTTCGCGTTTATGACTGCATCGCCGGTTCTGAAAAAGCCGTTTTCTCTCCTCGAACTGGACGATTTCATGGGTGCGTTTCGCCGGCCCGCAAGTAGCCGCTTTGAATAGCTCAAACGGCTCCTCTGGGAACTGAGCCCGATTTAGGCGCGGGTCTGGGGAGAGCGGCGGTGCGAGGGGTCAACGAGTGTAAACGCCCTGTCATCAACAGCCATTACATAATTGGATCGATCGGCGTAGACATTGACCATTGACCCGTGATTAGGAGCAAAACAAACGTCCCAGCCTCAAAGAGTGCTGGGACGTAGGTCTGAGCAGTCTCCCCCAAGTCCGCTCGGCAGTTACCTTAACTTGTTCAGAGGAACTGTAACCTGTCAGTTCTTACAGGGGTAGCGAGTCACGTAAAGAGTGGGGCATCGATTGTTGACGCAACCCAATATCGCTCATTGCGTCGGGGGCTCGAGTTTTGCACGCGACAAGCGTCAGAATATCGGTCTATGACCCAACGATATGACCCAATAACATGGTGCTCAACCTACTGAGGCTTTGCGGGAGGGCGGGTGTCGACCTGAATGACCGAAGGGTTGCTGGTTTTGCCTACGTCAACCCAAACTTCACCCAGCCGACCATCGGAATCAGGGGTGAGGATTGTGCGCTTCTCGTCGGCGACTCCGCTCCCTGATTTCACGATATTGATTGTTTCCTCCGTGACACGGAGACCGTCGCTGGGATCGCCAGGATTCGCCTGCTCGATTTGCCGAGTGGTGCTATGCCCGCCCGCGGCGGTATTCTGCTGCACCGTGATCTCGCGTTGCACAAGCTGCAGACTGTCGTTGCCGGCTTGGCCCGGAACGTTCGTCGAATACTTGTCGGTTGTGTCGCGTTTCTCTCCCGGTCTGGCGTCCATCTGTTTGCTAACCGTGCGCTCGACGACCGCGAGATTGCCGTTCGAATCTGGCCGGAGTACACGCTCATCTTTGCTGCGAATCTGGCCGTTTTCTTGTTTGCTGGTTCCTTCTCTAACCTCGCCGAGCTGCCAGTGTCCAGTTCCATCGGAGAGTTGAGTAGTTTTCTTAAAATCGATCGTGCCATCGCCGCTTTGCGCCTCTCGCTCTACGATGTGCACCGCCGGCGTAAGACCTCCGTTCACGTCAGGAGTGAGCACGGTGGTGGTCGTCTCCCGTGCCCCAGGACTCAGCTGCTTCGAATCCTCTAATTCGCGCTGCACCACTTGCAGTGCACCGTTCGCGTCAGGATTGGAAACGGTGCGAACCACTTTCTCTTCGCCACCAGAAAGGCTGCGCGACTCTTCTTGCCTCTCCTGAATCAGGGTCCGCTCACCATTCGAGCCTCGGGCGAACGACCGTTCGATGTTGCGCACGGTTGTATCGTTGACGCGCACAGACTCCTTTTCGGTCTCTGAGTACAGTACGTACTGCCCCTCAGGACCCAAAGTTTCGACCAATGTCTTATCGACGATTCGACCGTCAACTACCGTATGAGATTCGCTGGTACGAGTGGGATTCGCCCTTCCGCTCGGGTCCTCCTGCTGGCTGTTTGCGTTCCAGACTTGGCTTCCAGAGGTATTCTGCGCCCGACAGAGTTGCGCGTGGCCCAAGAGTGCCGTTACTGAGAAGAGCACAGATGATTTCAGCAATCGGCGAAATATCATAAGTCGGCGATTTCCTACCTGCCTCCATCCACTATATAGCTCTATATATGCCCGGCCAGGAAAGTGCCAGGTCAATGAGAGCCTAAAAGTTCCCGAGCGCTTCAAGAGCGGATTGTTGATAAATCCCCGATTTCACTCATTGACCCGGCTCGGAGGCGAACAGACGGCGCAAGCTTGTGCAATCGCCTGGTTTCAACAGTTACAGATTTCAACAGTTACGGACGTAAGCTGAGAGTCAGCACACAGCGGTGTCTAATGGAGTGCGGGCAAAGGAAAACGCTGTGAGTACTGTAAAAAATAAGTTGGTCTCGCGCAGGGCCAAGCGCATATACCTCTGGTTCTTTGCCGTCGTTTTCACCGCTGCCGTCGCATTGCGCGTTGAGGCTGCGGTCTTCGCAAGTCGAATTGTTTCCATGGTTACCGCACTCTCCACTTTGCGGCTTGGCGAAACATCTAAGGCCGAGACGCTGCGACGAATACCCTCGTTACAATCCTCTGATGCGGGGCCTTACGGCGCGCCTCACTGCAACGCCGACGAGTGTTTCGGCGGTGGCGTAGGAAACGGTCTGCCGGGCCGACTGTTGTGGAGGACTGGAAACGCTGCTCTCTCCGATGTCTTGCGTTGGTGTGGTTTTCGTGCCGAAGGTCTCTATGTTTACGTCAACTTCACGTCTGGAAAAGTTTCATATTTCGGCTATCATTTAATGGTGTCGGCGCCGGGCGTGCCAGCATCAATGCCCCCTCCTCCTCCGGATGGGAAACTTGGCGCCGTCGTGATTGGGCTGAGCTCTCAAAGGATGATCAATGTCCGTAATCGGAGTTCGACAGCCGAACCGCATCCACCGTACCTGTTCACACCGGCTCGGGGCGGGCCGTCACAGAGCATCGGAATTGCTCTGACTCCCGATACCCCCGAGGAAATCGTCCGCGCTGCGTTCGATTTGCGGCTTCACTGTGTGTGGAGTTTCGGAGGGTGTCGTCGGTGGAACCAGCTCTTGCCGTCCGTTGAACCGCTGGCACGGAAATGATTGGCGAAAAATCGCGATTACACTCATTGGCCAGCGGTCAATTGTTTATAATCAAGCGAGAGGTGCACTATGCCGGATATCGAGAAGGATTCAACAAGGTCGTCGCTGCAGCCATCAAACGAACGTCACTCTAACGAGGCCGCCATCTCCGAGCGGTTGGAGAAAGACGCAGATGAAATGGCGGGTGAGGCACAGAAGGTCGAGAAACAATATGACCAAGATCACGATATTTTTACGAAGTGAGAGCCAGTTGATACGCGTATCTTGCAAAAGATAAGCGGGTACTCTTGGTGTCTGTCGATCCCGGTTGAGCGACCCTAATGGTTGCGCCGAGGTGTCGTACGCCTCAATCCAGCGATGACTGGCGAGAAATCGCGAATTCACTCATTGATCCTTGGCCAGCGGTTTCACACGGGTCCAAGCAATTCTGCCGGATTAGAAAACTACCTATTCCTAACGCCGCGAGTGGAAGTCAAAGAGCCTAGTGTTTGCCGGCGTTCCACGTGACGCATACTGGGAAGGTCTTCCAATACGGCTGCGCAGAAGTGAAAACTGCTGTCGGCAAGAGCGTTCGTATTTTCAGCCTCCCCATCCAAAATCAATCAAGTGCGGAGATAACCGATCCAACAACAGGATGTTTTTAGGGCGCAGATCGCCATGCACTGCACCGCACCTTATCGACGTCGGTTTGAGTTTTTGAAACTCATGCAGCACCTAGAGGGGGTTGGTTCTCTTCACATCAGACTAACCATCTTGTGAGTGGAAGATGCGATCTTCGACAGGGTCGTTTGGCTCTCGCATCGTAATCGGGAAAGGTTACTGCCGTATTTCTGATGGTCGAGCGACGAGGATTGAGACAAGTTCGCAGTAATCAAGCATTGTGGTTTCTTCGTTTCAACATCCGATAGACCACTGTGATCGCCAGGAGAAACACCGCGAAACCCGGGACTGTGTATTGCAAGCCCTCTACGAAGAAAGTGCTCATCGCGACGGCGGCCAGAATAATTAGGGCGAGGCTCTGAGAGCATGGCGACCAACGCAGGCGAATCGGTAACAGAGCGACGCGCGCTCGGCCCAACGAGCGGCGAAAACCAATATGGGCCAGCAAGATAACGATCCAGACGAAGAACATACCGACGACCGCAACACCGTAGAGCGACAAAAAAGATCGGCTGGGGGCGAATATAGCCAGCATGATGGCAGCGGCCATGCCGGAAGTCGATGCGATCAGGGCAATGTAGGGCACGCCATTCTCGCCAACCCAGCCGAGCGACTCGGGCACAAAGCCGTCGCGGGACAACGAAAAGAGAGTGCGGCTGGTGAGGTAGAGATTGGTGTTCGCGCTCGATAAAGCAGCGGTGATGACAACCAAATTCATGATTCCGGCGGCGTAGGGAATACCCACGGTCGCGAAGGCCAGCACAAACGGACTGCCGGTAATCCCGCTGCCGAGCTTGTCCCATGGCGTCATCGCGAGCATTATGGTGATTGAGAGCACATAGAACAGGATGAGCCGGAGAGAGACAGCGCGCATGGCGCGAGGAATGGTTTTTCCCGGCTGTGATGCCTCGCCGGCAGTGACCCCGATGATCTCCAAGCCCATGTAACTGGTGAGCGTAAGGCTCATGGCAAGCCAGACTCCCTTCATACCGTGCGGAAGAAAGCCACCGTGCTTCGTGAGATTGGAGAAGCCGACCGCATGAATGGGCCCAAGGCCGAAGACAAGTCCCAGCCCAACTAAGATGAATGCCACGATCGCGATGACCTTGATGATCGCGAACCAGTATTCGAATTCCGCAAAGTTTCCGACCCGCAGGGTATTGATGACGATAAGGGCCGCCGAAACTCCGACCACCCAGACCCACTGGGTCATTGCAGGAAACCAGACGGAACAGTAGATGGCAACCGCTGTAACCTCCGCGCCGATGGCAATGATTTGAACGAAAGCATAGGTAATCCGGACCGCGAAACCTGACCATTCGTTGAGGTAAGTCTGCGCATAGATCCCGAAGGACCCAGCCACCGGGTGGATGACGGCCATCTCCGCGATAGAGTAAGCGACGATCACAGCAACGATGGCGCTGAAGATATACGAGAGGATGACGCCGGGACCGGCAAGCCGGATGGTGACAGAACTACCGAGGAAGAGTCCGACTCCGATCGCACCGCCGATAGTCATCATAGTTAGTTGACGTTGCGTGAGCCGGCGTTCGAGTTCGCGAGAGCTCTCGATCGGGTTAGTTGTGCCGGATGGGGAAGGCATTGACGCGGGGGTGGCGGGATTACTGACTCCGAAGAATGTTACCGAGTACGTTCCCGAACTCGTGAACTTCTTCGACAGTATTGTAGTGGAGAAGTGAGGCGCGGGTGACGCCACTGTCAAGGTTTATACCGAGGTGCTTCATCAGTCGCGGAGTGTACATGTGGCCGTCGCGAATGCCGATTCCACGGTCCGACATAGTATTGGTGACAAGCGACGGTGTGACGCGCGGAAGGTTGAAGCAAAGTGTGGGGACGCGCTCGGTGAGACGATTGGAGTCGTGGATGCCATACACAGTGGCCCCGGCAGCCTGTAGAACCTTGAGCATCTCTCGAGACAGTATTGCTTCATACCCGCGTATGGCGGTCATGGCGCGGACAAGGAAGTCCCGCCGGGATACGAGCGTCGTGTTTTCCTCTTCGCGGGCGAGGCTGACCCCGAGCGTTTCAAGGTAGCTGACAGCGGCGTCCATCCCGGCAACATTCTCGTAAACGAAAGTTCCCGCCTCAATCTTGCCGGGAGGCGCGTCAGGAATAAACTCTTCGCGGAAGGTGGGGAGTTCGGTGAGCAGCTCTAGACGTCCCCACAGAAAGCCCATGTGGGGACCGAAAACCTTGTAGCCGGAGCAAATCAGATAGTCGCAGTCGAATGCCTGTACGTCGATAATTGCATGCGGCGCATAGTGCACACAGTCGAGAACGACCTCTGCGCCCGCGGCGTGCGCCAGTTTGGAAACAGCGGCGACATCGACAATGGAACCAAGGGCGTTCGAAGCCACGGTGCAGGCAACCAAACGAGTCTTCGAGGTGAGCAGCAGCGCCAGGTCCTCCACATGAAGATTGTTGTCTTCCCGCATCTTCCACCATACGATCTTTGCTCCCTCGCGCTGCAATTGCAGCCAGGTGGCGATGTTCGCTTCGTGGTCAAGTTCGGTAACCACGATCTCGCTGCGGGCTTGGAGAGTGCGGCCGATCGCGAGGCTAAGTAAGCGTAGGAACGAGGTGGCATTCATGCCAAAGGCAATCTCGTTAGGGTGTCTCGCGTTGATGAGGACGCCCACGCTGTCACGAGCGCGAGCGATGGCGTCGTCCACCTCGATGCTTTTGGTGTAGCGCCCGCCTCGTTGCACGTTGTGGTGCAGAAGATGGTGGTGGATCGCGTCGAAGACGACTTGCGGAATCTGCGCGCCGGCGGCGTTATCGAAAAAGATGAAGGGGGGCTTCTGATTGAGCGCGGGAAACTGCGACCGGACGCGATCGGAGAGAGAGGCGACGGTTTGGAATGGGTCCAGCTGCTGATTGACCACTTGGCTCCTGGCGATTCGTAATTCTGCGACCCAGAACTGAGATTGTCCTCTACCCTGACCTTAGTCTTGCAGTGGATGCGACGAACCAGTATACAAAGGAACTCGATTCCAAATAACTGCAGCTCGAAGTCAGGGCATGTCTGGATTGAGCACCTTGTGTGCAGTCTCGGCTCCAAATACAGGGAGCGATGGGTCCGTAAGCAGACCGATTTGCTTCAGCACAGACGCCTGATCCCAGTAGATGCGTTCGTGTGCGAGCTTGCCGTCGCGAAATCCGACGACCACGACAAGCGGAACCTTGACGCAGCGGCCGGTTGGTGGAACTCCCGGGAGCATCCACGGCATCTCTGCCGTGTGGGTGAAGGAGAAGATGATCTCGTCCACCAGTCGATCCTGACCCAGGGTACGGGCAACCAGTTGGATCGAGGTGTCCGCCGGCATGGGCGAGATGAAGTCTTCCTGATAAAACCTGCGCAGGGCTTCGTGGCCGTAGCCGCCGGTCATAACCGGAATGTGGTTGACGTAGGCATCATGCACCATTGTGGCAATCGTCGAAGAGACGTCGCGACTCGAAAATTCATAGCCGATGTGTTTTTCCCATTGGGCAATCATCTCTGCTTCGGTCATGACTGTAGATTCTCCAGAAAGATGTTAATCGATTGTTCGAGGCAGTGTCAGCTTGCCGCCGTTTCGTAACAAGGAAGGAGGAGCTAATTGCCAACAGGAAAGTCTAAGAGAATACTTCCACCCCGCACAGCCAAAGAAACGCAGTGCTTACAGATCTGAGACCTCGATACGTGCAACTCCCAAGATTCCTTGCGGCGGCTATTCATTTGTCGGCTAACGATTTGTCGAATGAAGCTGTAGATAAATCGATGCAGCATTATCGGCGAAGGTCGCTTCATACTGGGGAAACTGCCTCAATCCGGCGAAGCGTCCGGGCTTGATCTTTCGCTTCACCTGCTCCAGTGTCATTCCCTGTGCCGAAAGAGCAACCACCTGAGCCTCCAGATCGGAGAGATAATCGCGAAAAAAAGCCAGGTCCTTGCGATCACCCACTTCGAAATGCCCCGGCACGAATACTTCGCTGGTTGTTGCCAGGAAGGCATTCAGCGTGGAGATCCAGTGAGAAACGCTGCCTTCGTCCATGGCTGGGCACGAATGGCCCATAAAGAGGTCGCCGGTCGCGATCGCCTTCTGCTCCGGGAAGTAGACGTACGCGTCACCCAGAGTGTGCCCAGGAGCACCCGAGATAACTTCAACCGTGTAAGGCTCAAGATGAATCGTAAGAGCGGACTCAAAAGTGATGTCTGCCGGCACAACGGTAATTGGTAGCCTCGGTGGCGAGTCATTGCGCAGCTCCATGGTGCGCATGCGAGTCCAGCCGGTACTGATGATGCTTGCTTCGGGCTTGAAGATCTTATTCCCGCCCTGATGGTCGAGATGATAGTGAGTGTTGATGAGGTACCGAATCGGCAACCTCGAAACGCTGCGTATCTCCGCCACGCACTTTCCCGCCTCAATTTCATTGAGCCCGGAGTCAACCACGAGAATTCCCGACTTGCCGACCAGGAACGTAGAATTTGCGCTTGCATCATTGTCCGCGATACACGCATAAAGGTCCTTCCCGATCTGGTTTGGGGCTCCGATCGCGAAAGCCGAATTAACGAGGAACACGAAAGGAAAAAACAACACGAAGGTGAGGAGCTCACGCAATGCTCTGTAGCTTCGGGACCGAGGTGGCTTTCGCAAGGAACTGGAGATGTTCAAAGCGCTTCCATTCTATGAAGAGCGGATTCTGCATTTGCAACACTTATCACCGTAGCATCTTTCGATCCAGGGTCTCCCGCTTTGAACTTCATTGTCGGCCGACATCTAAACTCCAGATCAAGTTTACGGCAGGGCCGCGCCTGGTTTGAAGATGGTCGCTCATTCCTGATGCGCTGCCTGTTCGGATGCGTCGCGAGAAGCCAACTTCCGAGTACTTATCTCGTCATGACAAGGCCAGATTACTGCCGGATCGCCGACAGGATGCCGCGTCTTTGAGATGAAGCGACCGGATAGCCGTGCATCTCCCAAATGATTGGCCAAGCAATTTCGCAGACGGCACTGTCCAGAGAAACTCGAACGAGTCAAATTCGGCGCACCAGACCCTGGTCGGTGGCCTGCGTATTGCGGACCAGCAACAAGACGAGAAACATTCCAACCAACGGAAGCAGGCCCGCGACAATGATGATCGGATCGAAGGAATGAGTTCCGGTGGCCAGGCGCGCATCGGAAAAGTGACCAATTAACTTGAAGGCCACGATGGTGCCAATTCCGGCGCCCGTTCCACTGAGGCCGCTCACCGATGCCACGGATTCGCTGTGATAAAGATCGGAGGGCAACACGTTTGCCATGATCGTGAATCCGGCGTAAGAAAAAGTCGCAATTGCGAACAGGAGGGAAATCAGAAAGAGATTAGTGGTGAAGATGGTAGGGATGAGCAGCGTCACTCCGATCCCGCCGTAAATCATCACGGCCTTGCGAGCCGCACCTACCGACCATCCTCGCTTGATGAGGTAACCCGACACTGCTCCGCCGAAAAAACTGCCAACGTCAGCGGCGACGAATGGTATCCACACCGCGATCAGGCTGGTTTTTAGTTCAATTCCTTTCGCCACCAGATAGATGGGGAACCACTCGGCGACGAAAAAGAAAACCGGGTCGGTAAAGCTTCTGGCGATAATCGTTCCCCAGGTCTGCGGGAGTTTGAGCAGGTCCCGCCAACGCGGACGCGCGTTGCCTTCTTGCTCTGCATCCGCATCGCTCTTGTCAGCGACGATCATGCGGAGTTCGGCATCGCTGATGCGAGGATGGCTCTCCGGCGGATAGTAAAGCCATCGCCAGACGATGAGCCAGAGGAAACCTAGGGCACCGGGAACCATAAACGCGGGACGCCACCCCCATCGCGAGTAAATCGAATACGTGAGGAAGGGTGTAATCGCCGCTCCAATCGAGGAACCGCTGTCAAAGAGCGCCGTTGCCAGTCCGCGTTCACGCTTCGGAAACCATTCCGAGACGGCTTTCGTGGCGGCCGGCCAGTTGGCAGATTCGCCAGCACCCAGCAGGAAGCGGAAGCAAGCGAGGCTATAAAACCCACGCGCCAGCGAAGTCAGCATCGAGACGATCGAATACCCGAGGACGCTCCATGTAAGGCCTCGGCGCGTGCCGATTCGATCCATCAGCTTGCCGAAAACTGTCTGCCCGATGGCGTAAGCGACGCGGAAAGCGATCGCCAGATTGGCATAGTCGGTATTGGTCCAGTGGTACTGGGATTGGAGATAGGGAGCCAGCCACGAGAGAGTTTGACGGTCGATGTAGTTGATGACGGTGGAGGCAAACAACAGGCCACCGATCCACCAGCGCAGGCCGGGGATGGAGCGTGCGCTGCGTGACGGGGGTTGTCCGGCGGTATCCATGTCGGTGCTGAATTAATTGTGGGTGAGTCTAGTCAGGGTCTTCTCCCGCGACCCTACGCGGAGGTCTCCAATGCCGAACTGAGTAAACTGGCGGACTCCTTGTCGAGATACACGTCGGCGTTGTCATGCGTACGCAGGATCGAGGCAGGCGCCATCGGACTGACCTCGCCCTCGAAGCACGCCTTAACGGCCTGTGCCTTTCGCGAGTCGGGCACGACCGCCAGAATTTCCTTCGCCTTCAGGATCTGCCGGATCGACATCGAGATTGCCTGCCTGGGCACCTGTGATATATCGCCGAACCAGCCTTCGCCGACTTGTTGGCGGCGGCAAGCTTCGTCAAGGTTAACGATCAGATATGGCTCTTCGGTATTGAAGTCTGCCGGCGGATCGTTGAAGGCAAGATGGCCATTCTCCCCGACGCCCACAAAGGCGATATCCACCGCTGCAGATGCGAGTGCCTTGCCCACCTGGCGGATGACATCGGAAACATCGCGCGCGTCGCCGTCGAGCGGATGAAACTTCACGATTCCGGTTTTGTTCACCAACCGATTGAGAAGTATCCTGCGAAAGCTCGCAGGATGGGTCGCAGGCAGGCCGATATATTCATCGAGGTGAAACAGTTCGACTCGTCCCCAATCGATATCCGCGGACCCGGTGAGCGCAGCGAGGAACTCGAACTGAGACGTGCCTGTGGCGGCTATGACGCGTGCGTGGCCACTCTCCTGAATGGCGCTGCGGATCGCAGCTGCCGCCGTCTGAGCGGCCGCCTTTGCCAACGAATTCTTGTCGTTGAAAACCTTGAAGACCATTTCTTGGCTTCTTTCTCCAATTACCCGGACCACGTTCCGCAGTGAATGTCGGCGAATTATACAAGAACTCGAACGTCCACCAGCCGCGCTCGTGCGGCCGGAGAACGGAACAGGATAGAAGCACGATTGCTCTCGCATCCCTGAAAGCTAAGGTCCCGGTACTCGCTAGCGTCTGGACAGATTACACTGATGAGTCGGATGAGTGCCCGGTGCGGCCGGGTGACTCGGCCTCACACAGTACGGACTGCGATGCAGAATAGCGTTCTGAAGATCGACCCCAAGGACAATGTCTTAATTGCACTCACCGATCTCCACAAGGGTGAGCACATCACATACTCGGACCAAGACTACATTCTGAAGTCGGATGTCCCAGCCAAACATAAGTTTTGTACGCGGGATCTATCCGCCAGTGACGACGTCGTGATGTACGGTATTCTCGTCGGCAAAGCGAGAGAATCAATCCAAGCCGGGGAAATCCTGACGCCGCGCAATGTACGGCACGAGGCCTCGCCCTACTCCGAGAGTTCGCGGCGATACGAGTGGATTCCGCCCGATGTGTCTCGCTGGCGGCAGCGAACCTTTCGCGGATACCACAGGCCCGATGGGCAGGTCGGCACGCGAAACTATTGGCTAGTGGTGCCGCTGGTTTTCTGTGAGAACAGAAATATTGCCGTGTTAAAGCAGGCGTTCCAGGAAGAACTGGGTTTTGCTCAACCGAACATCTATCGGCAACAGGTAGCGGAACTTGTCAGGCTTCATGCTCAAGGCAAAACTAAACCCATTGAGACACTCGCGCTGGAACTAAACTCCTCCTCGCCCGCCTCCCGTTCCAAGGTTCTTGAGAATGTTGATGGAATCAAATTTCTGACGCATGAGGGCGGTTGCGGCGGAACGCGTGAAGATGCCAACAATCTTTGCGGGCTGCTTGCGGGGTATATCCATCATCCGAACGTCGCGGGAGCGACTGTTCTCAGTCTGGGGTGCCAGAATTCACAAGTTGCTATTCTCCGGGAACAGATCGCCCGGCGCGATCCGCATTTCAACAAGCCTATGTTCGTATTTGAGCAGCAAAGGAGCGGCTCCGAATTCAAGATGCTTTCGGAGGCAATCCAGTCGACTTTCATCGGACTCACGGAGGCAAACAAAAGTAATCGTGCCCCAGCTTCACTTTCTCACTTGTGCGTGGGTTTGAAATGCGGCGGCTCGGATGGTTTTTCCGGTATATCTGCGAATCCCGCTGTTGGCCGGGTGTCGGATATGCTGGCAGCTCTCGGGGGCAGGAGCCTGCTTTCGGAATTTCCCGAACTCTGCGGCGTCGAGCAGGAATTAGTCGATCGCTGCGTCGCGAAGGGCGTCGCCGATCGGTTCGTTCAATTGATGCGAGATTATGCGAGTCGGGCAAAAGCTGTCGGCTCGGGCTTCGATATGAATCCTTCGCCGGGAAACATCCGGGATGGATTAGTGACCGACGCGATGAAATCCGCTGGTGCGGCCAGGAAGGGAGGAGCTTCGCTCGTGACTGCGGTGCTCGATTATCCTGAATACTCCACCGCGCCAGGATTAAACCTCCAGTGCACACCGGGCAACGACGTGGAGTGCGTCACCGCCCAGGTGGGCGCGGGCGCCAACCTTATTTTGTTCACCACCGGGCTGGGGACGCCGACAGGAAATCCCATTGCGCCGGTGCTCAAGGTCTCAACAAATTCGTCGCTCGCTCAACGGATGCAAGACATCATTGATATCGACACGGGCGCTGTCATCTCAGGTGAGAGCACAATCGAAGAGATGGGAGACGCATTGCTGGAGCGGATGGTTGAAGTGGCGAGTGGCCAGATTCGAACTAAGGCAGAGTTGCTCGGGCAGGACGATTTTATTCCCTGGAAGAGGGGCGTCTCTCTCTGATCGGACGCCGCGATTGCAGCTCGCAGAGAAAAAATGGGCCATCCTCTCTTAGACCTGACTGACAAAACGGCGGTCGTAATTGGCGGAACCAGCGGCATTGGACTGACCCTGGCGCGCGGGCTGGCAACAGCCGGCGCAAATGTGATTCCGACCGGACGCCGCGCCCAACAGGTCCGCACGGCAAGCGACGAAATTGTGGCGCTCGGTCGAAAGTCGCTGCCGGTCACCTGCGATGTAACCAGCAAAGAAAATCTGAAGGCATTGCTCGATGCCGTTTGCCGCACCTTCGGCAGCGTGCAGATCCTCGTAAACTGCGCCGGCCAAACCAAGCGGACTCCCACTCTGGACTTATCCGAGGCAGAATGGAATGCAATTTTAGAAGCGAACCTCACCGGCACGTTGCGCGCCATGCAGGTCTTCGGCCGGCACATGATCGAGCAGAGGTACGGTCGCATTATCAACATCGGTTCGCTTTCCAGCTTTCTCGGTCTCTACGAGGTTGCAGCGTACGGCGCCAGCAAGGCAGGCGTACTGTCTCTTACCAAATCGGTGGCCGTCGAATGGGCTCGACACGGAGTCTGCGTCAATGCCTTGGTGCCAGGCGTATTTCGCACAGGGTTGAATGCATCGTTGCTCGATGGGACAGCTCGCGGGAAGGAGTTTTTGCTACGGACGCCAATGGCGCGGTTCGGTCAGCTCGAAGAGCTCGTGGGTGCTTCAGTATTTCTTGCTTCTGACGCGGCAAGTTTTGTCACCGGACAGGCGATCGTAGTCGACGGCGGAATCCTGGCGAGCGGAGTCAATCAATAATGTGCTTCGTCCGGCGAAGCCGTCTCCGCAACTCTGATTTGTTCCGATGCACGCAGAAGGGTTTGCACCCGGATTCAGTTTCATGGAAAACGCGGATGTGCGATGGGATAATCGCTTGCATCCTCGTTTTGGTCGCAGCCCAGATACTCATGGCAGCCGGACCCGCTGTAATGGAAAGTACAAAAGCTCGGGAAGACGTGGCGCCGAGTACGAACCCAACTGTGCCATTTTGGCGCGGAGCTCAAGCCGTCTATATCGATAAAGCTCCTTACGGACAGAGCCAACCGCGCTACCGTACCGAGATTCTCTCGCGCTGGACAGAGAAGAATCTGTATTTCTTATTCGTTTGTCCTTATGAAGTGCTGAATCTCAAGCCTGCTCCCGACAGTTCAAGAGAAACATATCAGCTTTGGGATTGGGATGTGGCCGAAGTCTTCGTTGGTTCCGATTTCCAAAACATTCGCAGATATAAGGAGTTCGAGATCTCGCCGCAAGGGGAGTGGGTCGATCTAGACATTGACCTGTCCAATCCGCATCACGAAGACGGCTGGAAGTGGAACTCTGGGTTCACGGTGGCCGCTCGCATCGATCCAGTAGCGAAGATTTGGTACGGAGCCATGCGCATCCCATTCTCGGCTTTGCAGAGCCACGCTCCGTCTGTTGGCGACGAGTTTCGAATCAATTTCTTTCGCAGCCAAGGTCCGCCGCCGAATCGGACCGAAATAGTCTGGCAACCCACGATGAGTCATACGTTCCACGTTCCAGAGAAATTTGGTCTGCTGCGTCTGATCGCGGAGGATCCCAAGTAGGACTTCGGCGCCGTGCCGAACTTTTTCAACCTGATCAACTGCCAATCCTTTAGACCGTGCGCTCAAAACCAAATGAAAGGCTGAAGCGCTCGAGCCGCCTATTGCGCAAAGACTAAAGGAGGCCCGCTCACTCTCTTGCAGTTGAGGTCGACAGTCACCTCAACGCGATCTGCGACCTTGACGAAGGGAATACCCTTATTCATCCCGTAGTCCTTCCGGTCAAAAGCCATAGTCCCTTTAATCTCGCCCGCGCCTGTTCCCGCGCCGGAAACCGTTAGCGTCAGCGTCTCGGGTTTCGTGACTCCGCGTATCGTAAAGTCGCCTTGCACCTCAAATGTGCCAGGACCAGTCTGCACAATCTTCTTTGACAGAAATGTGATCAGCGGATCCTGCTCGACGTCGAAGAAATCCTTGCTCTTAAGCTTGCCGTCCTTCATGCCGCTTCCGGTATTGACGCTGTCGGCTTGAATCTTGACATCCAACACCCCCGTACTGACGTCAGGCGAGGTAAAGGTTAAAGTAGCGTCCCACTTGTCGAAATTGCCGGCGATAGATACAGATGACTTCACATAAAACGTTATTGTACTGACCTCCCGCGTGATCACGAAAACAGGATTGGCCTGCGCCCGGCTCAGTGAAGGGCGCACGGCGGATGTGAAGAGGCAGAGAACGGCTAATCGTATACTGCCGACTGTAAGGGTTTCAGACATAAACTTCCTACCAGTTGCTGTGAGGCCATCAAGTGAATCTCATTGGCGGCTCCCACGGAACTGTCAAAGTCCACAGTGGGGATGGACCGGAGAATTGCCAATACCGTAGCGTTTATCGCGGGGTTTTGAGCGTGATGGGTATCCGCTTCACTCACTTAACCCCTACAGGTTATGGCTCACTCTCAGATTTGCTGAGCTTCGGATGGAAGAGCCGGTAACGGGTGGCCGGATCGACGGTCGCGGCTGGCTGCGCCAGACGAAAGAAAAGCTTGCCACGACTCATGGATCGCCGACGATTGAGGTGGAACGTGAACTCATCCAGATAGTAGTCCATGTGCTTATGACTGACAGCCTCCAGGGCAGTTGCAACAGAGACTCCCGGCAAGCCTGCATACTTAGGGGTTGCGGTATGGTGAGCCAAGCAGATACCCACCTTGAGCGTTTAACTCCACCAACTAACAGGCTAATGTACGAGAAGAGATTGCACGCGCCGCAGGGGTTGGTGACAATGCATTCATATTTCTCATGTCCCTGTCGCAAGCAACAGTAGACGAAGGAATGCCCTCCGAGTTTCACTACGCTGGAGCATAGGGCCAATGCGGTGTTTGCATGTGTTCAGTGTGAAGTTGTCCGCGAGACTTTTTAAAGTGACGATCGCTGGACAGCAGGAAGAAAACCAACGTACCGGCGGGTTGCCAACCCATGCGAAGGTTACTCAGCATCTTGCTGGGGCCGTGTCTGTTCTTAGCTCTGCTCCCGTGGCTTGCGACTGCGCAGACCTTGGAATTCCTGCCCGAGATCGACGCGGTTTATAAGCTGAATTCGACCATCCGGTTCGACTTTCAAGCCAAGCAGACCAGAGAGAATGGAGATCCGACGCAAGCCGAGATCGGTCCCAGCGTCGATTTTCTGGCGAAGCCCCTGATCAAGCTCAAAAGAACCTCTCGTTACGACCCGGACGAATCCAAACAGCGCGCTCTCGCGTTATCGTTTGGATACCGCTATCTGCCCTCACCTGATACCGCCACTGTGCAACGGGTCATTCTTGCGGCGACCCCGAACCTTCCGCTGATGGCCGGTCTGCTGCTCTCCGACCGTAATCGTGGAGAACTCAATTCCTCGTCGAATGGCTTCGATTGGCGTTATCGCAACCGCCTCAATCTGCAGCGGACGTTCGACATTTACTCCCATCACCCCATCCCCTATGCCAGCGTAGAGCTTTTCTACGATAGTAAGTATCAGAAATGGAGCAGCACCGCACTTTACGCTGGCTGCCGCATCCCCTTTGGCCGAAGTGTGCAGGTCGACTCGTACTACGAACACGAGAACAACACTGGAAAGGCTCCCAATCCGCGAGTAAACGTGATAGGCCTGATTCTCGGACTGTACTTCTAGAGTTGGAATCGTAAGTGTGCACCTGGCCGCCTGCAGGCACGATGTAGGCGTTCCGACTCCCGTCCCTGTCACATCAGACAGTGTTCGGCCTCCCGTTCTCTCCTTACAGTCGCAGACGCGCAGAAGCTTGCCGACACCAGACCGTGGACGCGCAGATATGGCTCCAAATATGTATGACCCATCCACTAAGCAACTCGTATAGCAAGCCCGGGGAAAAGGCCCTTGATCCTGACGAGAACCAGAAGAAGAAGCTGGATAAGGCCTTTCAGAAGTTACTCAAGAACTTCCCACCTAAGTAGCTCCAGCGGAGTACTGAAGTAGGTTGAAGTAGGAAGGTTACAAGAGGGTACTTATGAAGACCGTCGTACAGCACATATTGAGGGTTGAGCTCCTCGTTCTGTTCGCAACCCTGACACTTCTCTTTCAATCCGCTGCAGGTGCGCAGAATGGCGAACTGCGTGAACGCGTCACAGAAATGAAAGAAGCGGCCGCCAAGAACAAGCAGGCTCTGACGCAATACACCTATGCTGAACAAGTAACCATCAGCGTGAAAGGTGAACAGAAGAAGGTAGAGCACTTCCAGGTTCGCACCGGAGCAGACGGCAAACCGCAGAAGACTTCGCTCGACCCACCTGCAGATGCGTCGGCGCCAAAGGGAGGTCGCCTGAAGCAACACGTGGTCGAAAAGAAGAAGGAAGAATACAAGGACTACGCGGAGCAGATGAAAGCCTTGTCACAGCAGTATGTACCCCCGGATAAGGACCAACTGCAGAGGGCATACGAAGCGGGCAATATCACTTTAGGCACAGTTGCTGGCGATCCCAATGACCTGCAACTCGTCGTTCGCAACTATGTGAAGCCCGACGACTCAATGACCTTGGTCTTTGACAAAACCCGGAAAGAACTGGTTCGGGTCCGGATTGCCTCCTATATGGACGATCCGAAGGACGCGATGAATCTGACGGTTCAATTCGCGAGCCTTCCCGACGGCACTAAACACGTCTCCAGCATGGTGATTGATGGAGTAAGGAAGCAGTTGAATATTGCCACCCAGAACTCAGACTACCAGCACCTGTAAGGCTGTGGTTGGTCGTGTCATGCGGACCGACGCATCGATCTCGCAAACTGACGTGCGGATAAGCATGAAGGAGATCAAGCTGTCGATAACCTGGCGCCGGGAAAGGTGGATAGATGGGCACGCGAACCAAAGTTGTGCTTCTCGCTGTCGTGATGTTCTTTTGGATAGGGGTAGTCTCAGCGCAGGAGCAGGATGGCGACCGCGACAACTACAAGTTGCGAATCGAGGGGAACTGGTGGTTCCCCCATCCGTCCGGCTACTTCGGTGTGCAGGGCAGCAATAGCTATTTCAATGTCAATAAGGACTTTGGCTTTGGCGACTATTCGACATTCTCTGGCAAGGTCGACTATCACTTCGGCCGCAAGCACCATCTTCTGTTTACTGTCACCCCCTTTAATAACTCGCGAACGGTCGTTCTGGGCCGGACGATTGAGTTCCAGAGTCAGACCTTCGATCTTGGCGCGACCGTCTCCGCCAGTGTGAAGTCTCTCAACATCTCTCCCGGTTACCAGTACGACGTTATTCGTCGCGACCGCGGCTTCCTGGGATTGGAGGCGGATTTTAACCTCCTCGACACCGAAGGCAGTCTCAAACTCGTCGGCAACGTGAACCAGCAGACCGGGAGCGTCTCGGTTTCCAAGTCGTTCTTCGCTCCGCTGCCCGCGGTTGGTCCGATTGGCCGCTGGTACCCGCTGCCCAATTCCAACCGGCTCTCTCTGGAGGGATCATTCAGGGGAATGTACTTCTTCGGCTACGGAGACTTCCTCTCGGCACGTGGCAATTTTGGCGTCCTTTTGACGCGGCGTTTGGCATTTCGGGGCGGTTACGAACTGGGAAGCCGTCTCAATGTTCACGGCACCAGTGACCAGATTGCGGTCCGCCTCTCGCAGAAAGGCCCAACCGCCGGTCTGGAGTACTCCTTCGGCGAAACTCCCGCTCCGAAGCCCAAGGTGCCTTCGTCCACCGCGCCGAGTGACTGGCACGTGAACTGGATTCCCCTCTATCTCTGGTTCACCGGCCTTTCCGGAAATTTGGGAGCGGCCGGGCGCGTCGTGCCGGTGAGTGCTAGTTTCTCCGACGTCATCCAGCAACTCAATATCGCATTGATGACCAATCTTGATGTCCGGCGAAAACGCATCGGGGTAGCCACCGATCTCATGTTCATGAGCCTCTCGTCGGACCAGAAGGCGACACCCGTCGGCGCCTTCTCCGGATTCACCGCAAATGCGAAGGAGTTGATCGTGCAGCCCGAGGTCTACTATCGCGTGATCGAGAAGGACAGGGGTACGGTGGACGCTGAAGCCGGGGCGCGTTTCTGGCACTTGGATAATAGCCTTGATCTTATGCAAGGTTCGGCCGCACCCGTGACGGTCGGCCAAACCCAAAACTGGGTCGATCCAACCATCGGTGCTCGTTTCCGTCTCAACCTGCCGAAAACTTCGTTTGTCAACCTGAAAGGCGACGTCGGAGGCTTCGACGCTGGCTCGTCGCTTTCCTGGCAGATCTATGCGGGAATCGGCAAAGAGTTCAAGAAGAGATTCTCTGCCTTACTCGGTTACCGCTACCTCTTCGTGGACTACACCAATGGCGGTTTTGTTTATGACGTCCACATGAATGGCCTCATTACTGGTCTTGCCATTCAATTGAAATGACTCAGGAAACAGTGATTTCAGGAGTTAGTACAAGAATCGGTTCTCGGACCAGGAACGATAAGCTTATGGGCGCCCGAGTAATTTCCCATCACCTGTCGCTTTTGGCAGGTGACGGACGCCAGGATTCAAAGCAAAGTGTGCTTGGTATACAGAAGTCGAAAGTTGCTTATTCGAAAAGGGCGGAGTGTAAGCGCACTTCGCGGGCAACCGTAGTGCACTACGCGCCGCCTGAAACGCGGTCACGCCTCGCACGGTCCTAAAGCCCCTCCATTTCCTTAGACGGAACGTTCCGCAACCCGGACCACGCCTAGATGGTCCCAACCAAAGATTGAGGTGAAATATGGCTAGCAATCCGGAAGCCGCCAGACTCCAGGAAGTTCGGGCCGCGAATGTCCCATGGCGAAAATGGGGGCCTTATCTTAGCGAGCGGCAGTGGGGTACGGTTCGGGAAGACTACAGCCCGGATGGAAATGCTTGGAACTATTTCAGTCACGAGCAGGCTCGCTCGCGCGCGTATCACTGGGGCGAGGATGGTCTTGCCGGTATCAGCGATGAAAAACAACAGCTGTGCTTCGGCGTTGCGCTATGGAACGAAAAGGATCCAATTCTGAAAGAACGCCTGTTCGGGCTTACTAACAGCGAAAGCAATCACGGGGAGGATGTCAAAGAATATTACTTCTATCTGGACAGCACACCGACCCATTCTTACATGAAGTACCTCTACAAATACCCGCAGGCGGCTTTTCCTTACAACAACCTTGTGACCACCAGCCAGAGCCGCAACCGCGGCGAGTTGGAGTACGAACTGTTGGACACTGGCGTCTTCAACGAGGATCGCTATTTCGATGTGTTTGTGGAATATGCGAAGCAGACGCCAGAAGAAATCCTCATCCAGATCAGTGTTTCCAATCGAGGGCCTGAGGCAGCGATGGTTCACGTTTTGCCAACCCTCTGGTTCCGCAATACCTGGACTTGGTGGCCCGATACAGCCAAGCCTTCGCTGAGGCAGATCAGGGACACATATGGAGCGCCCCTGATCGCCGCATCTCACGCTCAATTGGGGGATCGTTATCTGTATTGCGAAGGAGATGTTCCCCTGTTGTTTACGGAGAATGAGACGAACAACAAGCGGATTTTTGGCTCGGAGAACGCGGGGCCTTATGTCAAAGATGGCATTAACGACTTAATTGTGGACGGCAAAGAGGATACCGTCAACCCAGGAAATCAGGGAACGAAAGCCGCAGCTCACTACCCACTGAAGCTGGGCGCAGGTGAAACGGCAACGATCCGGCTGCGACTGAGTGATCTGGCTCCCAACGCGATGGGCGACCCGTTCAAGAAGTTCGCTGACATTCTTGAGAGTCGCCAGCAAGAGGCCGACGCGTTTTATGAATCGATTACTCCCGAAGGTATCAGTAAGGATGAGGCCCGCGTCATGCGCCAGGCGTTGGCCGGAATGTTGTGGAGCAAGCAATATTTTGGTTTCGATGTGGACAGGTGGCTCGAAGAGCATGGCGTCGATGCCTTGAAGCCGGGCAGCCGAAAAATGCGTAACAGCGAATGGTCCCACATGGTGAACGGGCACGTTATCTCGATGCCCGACAAATGGGAGTATCCCTGGTTTGCGGCCTGGGATCTTGCCTTCCACGCTATCGCCCTGTCCACCGTCGATGTCGATTTCGCCAAAGAACAGCTCGACCTGATGTTGCAGGAGTTCTTTCTGCATCCTTCCGGTCAAATTCCGGCTTACGAGTGGAATTTTAGCGATGTAAATCCGCCAGTGCATGCCTGGGCAACGATCTTCCTGTACCGAACCGAACAGGCGCTACGGGGAAAGGGCGATCTTGAGTTTCTCAGGCGATCTTTCGCAAAGCTGACGTTGAATTTCAGCTGGTGGATCAACCGCAAAGACCGTTTTGGACGAAATCTCTTTGAAGGCGGTTTTCTTGGATTGGACAACATTGGCGTCTTTGACCGCAGCGCCACGCTTCCTACAGGTGGCCACTTGGAGCAGGCCGACGGCACGTCATGGATCGCGTTGTTTTGCCAGAATATGTTCGAGATCAGCATTGAACTAGCGGCTCACGATGACTCTTTCCAGGACATGGCTACTAAGTTTGCCGACCACTTCCTCCTGATTGCGAATGCCATGAATCAGACGGGGCCCGGCGGCATGTGGGACGAAGATGATGGTTTCTACTATGACGTTCTACGCCTGCCTGATGGTAGCGCGACGCGACTAAAGGTCCGCTCCATGGTCGGTTTGTTACCACTTTGTGCCACCACCGTCATCGAGCCTTGGCAGCGCGAACGTGTGCCACGCGTGCTGGAAGTGCTGGGCGAACGTCTGCGTCGCCGTCCGGAGCTTTTCAAGAGTATTCATCCAACCGGCCCCGGCCATCTTGGCTATGACCAGAGGGGGATTGCGGCGCTCGTCAATCCGGATCGACTGCGCCGTATCTTGTCGCGCATGCTCGACGAAAAAGAATTCCTGAGCCCATATGGCATACGCGCGCTCTCCCGCTACCATGCGGACCATCCCTACATTTTCTATGTGAACCGCCAGGAATATCGCGTGAATTATCTTCCAGCTGAATCCGACACCGGGATGTTCGGCGGGAATTCCAATTGGCGCGGTCCAATATGGATGCCGGTCAACGCCTTACTGATCCGCGCTCTGCTCTCGTTCTATTACTACTATGGCGACAGCTTCAAGGTCGAATGTCCGACCGGCTCGGGCAATTCGATGAATCTGTTTGAAGTCGCCCACGAGATCTCGAACCGGCTGACTAGAATCTTCCTGCGAGATAAGGAAGGTAAGCGACCGGTCTTTGGTGGCACTGAGAAATTCCAGACCGATCCCAAGTGGAAAGACTACATACTGTTCTACGAGTACTTCCACGGCGATAACGGGGCGGGATTGGGTGCGAGCCACCAAACCGGCTGGACCGGTTTGGTTGCCAAGCTGATCGAAATCTTCGGCAGAATCGACGCAGAGCACTTTCTGTCGGGAGGGAAAGCTAATGCATTTGCAAGAGAGCGGCTGCCACAGAAAAAGCAAGCTGCTTGATTTCGTTGGGCGGCCCTTCGCGAAGCAAGCCGAGTTGGACACCATGCAAGGCTGCTGTTTCCCATCGCAGTGGCCGTATTCGTCGGGACAAGAAAGGACGGAATGCCAGCAACCGTAACCGTGATTGGCTCGGGACCCAGCGGAGACCATCCGCCTCCATTGTCTGTTCTTACCTCCAGCCGCGATGACCGTCGCGCGGCGGGCAAGGCGTTGCGTGAAGCCGTTCCGCGCGGGCAACATGCCGAATGGACGCCGTCCAGAAATCGCGACAATCCGGTCGACATGGTCGTCGAATCGAGCCGGGGCCGTGTCCCGGAACTCATCCCGATTCGGTACGGCCGCATGGCGGTATCACCGTTTACTTTTTATCGAGGCACAGCGAACATTATGGCCGCAGACCTCCGGTCGACTCCGGCGACGGGCATACGGGCGCAGCTGTGCGGTGACTGCCACCTGCTCAATCTGGGCGGTTTCGCCACGCCCGAGCGCCGCCTGATCTTCGATATGAACGACTTCGACGAGACCCTCCCCGGCCCCTGGGAGTGGGATGTAAAACGGCTTGCGGCGAGCTTTACCATGGCTTGCCGATCGAACGGTTTTTCGAAATCTGATCAACGTGACGCCGCTCAGAGATGTGCCCGGTCGTATCGCGAGCATATGGCGGAGTACGCCGATGCTCGCGCGCTGGATGTCTGGTACACGGCCTTGGACATCGGCAAAATCATGGCTTCGGTTGGTGACAAAGTGGCTCGTGCTCGTCTGCGACAGCGTATCCAAAAGGAGAAAACACGCGAGACTACCGAGCACAACTTCCCAACGCTGGCGGAAGCAAGAGGTGGAAAATATGTCATCAAAGACGATCCGCCGCTTATCTATCATCATCAGCTCCTCGACATGGCCGAGAGCAGGGACAACATCCAGAAGGCACTCTCTCTCTACCGGGAAACATTGCCGGATGACCGCAAGGTACTACTCGACCGCTATCGCTTGATGGACATCGCTTTAAAGGTAGTTGGTGTCGGCAGCGTAGGGACCATGTGCGCTATCGCACTCATCATGGCGGCGGACGACGATCCGATCTTCATACAAATAAAGGAAGCAGGACCGTCGGTCTTGGAGCCATACGCCGGCAAGAGCAGGTACTCCAACCACGGGCAGCGCGTCGTGGTTGGCCAACGACTCATGCAAGCGTCGAGTGACATCTTCCTGGGCTGGACCCATGGCAAGAGGGGGCGACATTTCTATCTACGCCAGCTGCGGGACATGAAGATGAAGGTGTTGGTCGAGGTTTTTAATCCGGAGACAATGATTGACTACGCAACGTTGTGCGGATGGACGCTGGCTCGAGCCCATGCGAAATCAAGCGATGCTGCAATGATCGCGGGGTACCTCGGTAAGAGCGACGTCTTCGACCGTGCAGTCGCTCGCTTCAGCGAGCTTTATGCCGATCAGGCGGAGCGGGACCACGCAGCATTTATGCAGGCAATTCGCAGGGGACGGATCGAGGTTGAGGTTGAGCACTGAAACCTACTGCACCCAGCGAAAACTGAGATGCTGAGTCGCCCCGCCTGCACTCGTATCCAGCATGATGTTTGCTTGCGCAAAGGCCTGCTGCAGCAGACCTTTGTCCGGCGCTCCACAAATGTTCTGGCATTTCTATTTCTGCTTAGGGGGATAATTCTTTAGCAACTTCTGCATCGCCTTATCTAGATTCTTCTGGTTCTTCTCCTGGCTTTCGCTGGGTTCAATCGTCTTGGTCGCATGCCCTGTCCAAACAAGTTGCTTGTTTCCCGGGTCATACATATCGAGGACAAGAGTTCCGACGTTAATGGTCGAGCTGGTCGCAGTCCCCATCCCGCCAAGGCGAACACCCCCCATCCCATATGCGTTCCACTGCTTTTCCTGATCGACGGCAATCTGATATCCGACAAGAAGATCCGCTTTGTCGTTATCGGCTTTGCTCATGCCTTTCGACGCCAGTTGCCCGTCAATAGCCTGTTTGATCTGGGCGTCCATAATCTGGTTGGGATGAGATCCACCTGCGATGCTGACCCACTTGTAGGTGTGATATCTCGAGAAATCTGTTCCGGGCATGTAGTTAGATCGCACCTCTTGTGCTGGCCCCATACTGCACGCAATAAGGACGGCAGCGAATGTCGTGCCAATTCTGATCCAAGTCTCTCGCTTCGTTTTTCGCATTAACTTCCTCATAAGTTTTCCTCTTGTACCTCTCTGCTGGTCCCCCAGCTCTGTTCCGGTTTTGTGCAAAACCAACACACAAAAAACCAGTTTTTGGACGATTCTGAAGTTCACTCTTTCCTCTCGTTGGCTGGCCGTTAGGGGACGGAATATGGCGCGTTAGTTGACGTGATGGTCTCGATTGTTCCGGTTACTGACTTCACACAGCGAAAACCAAGATGGTTAGTTGCCGTAGTGACTTCGCCTTTGCCTCGTGTTCCCACTACGTAGCGGGAGCAATACTGATCGGTACACAGAAACGAACCGCCGCGGTGAACTTTCTTTTTCTCGGTCGGCTCCGAGGGATCGTAAGGGGCATCTGGTCCGTGCGGATTTCTCGCCACACCACCGGCTGCCGCTAAGTGCTGGTAATAGTCGGGGCGATACCAGTCGCTGGTCCACTGCCACACGTTGCCCGCCATGTCATACAGACCATAGGCATTCGGAGGAAACTGCGCGACTGGAGCAAGCCCGGCGAACCCGTCTGCGGCTGTATCGCTGATAGGGAAATGTCCCTGGTAGGTGTTCGCCATCCACTTCCCACCCGGCTGGAATTCGTCACCCCATGGGTAGCGTTTTCCGGCGAGACCCCCGCGCGCGGCAAACTCCCACTCTGCTTCCGTGGGTAAACGCTTGCCAGCCCATTTGGCGTAGGCCAAGCAGTCCTCGTAGGCTACCTGAACGACCGGAAAATTCTCCCGCCCTTTGAGGTTGCTCTTAGGACCCTCGGGATGGCGCCAGTTCGCTCCTTTTACATAAGACCACCATTGGAAATGGTTGTTCAGCGGCACCGGATGATCGGGTGGCGAAAAAACCACAGAGCCGGCGACCAGATTCTCAGGTGGCGCACCCGGAAAGTCCTCGGCCGCCGGCTTCCGCTCGGCTATGGTCACGTAACCAGTAGCCTTGACGAAGCGGGCAAACTCCTCGTTGGTCACGTCGGTTTCATCCATCCAGAAGCCATCCACATATGCGCGGTGGACGGGGCGTGCATCGGCCGCTCCATGCATAGCGACTGCATCGGCGGCTGGTGGATCTGCAGCTCCCATGGAAAACTCACCGCCGGAAATCCACGCCATCCCTTCGGGCGTCGGCGCGGGGGCTTGAATGGTGCTGGGCATGGTCGGACCGAAAGCCACCGCCTCAGCGGATTCGGTGACTGGCTGACTTGCTTCCAGCTTGCCGTCGGGCGAAAGAGAGTAAGAGCGGAATGCAGCGAACGCCGCAACCCCAATCGCTGCGCCCAACGCGATTGTGATCCACATTGGACGCTTCATGTTGAAATGCGTCCGTGCACACTGTGCCGTGGTTCGTTTCTTTAGTTGCATGCGAGCTCTTGCCCCGCGCTTGACGCGCTCGAGATTGACGACACGCGAATGTTACGAACTCAGGACTTAGGCGACCACTGTCAAAGGTCACAGTTCCGCACTGAGCTGTGCAGTCCACTCGTACGCAGCATGGGCAAGATGTCACGAAAGGATGCCATCAGGTTAGCTTGCCTCGCGTGGCGAGATAGCTTTCATCGCAAGCTGTCTCATCTAACAGTAGATAGGCAATGAATTATGGGGTTGATTAAATGGGAAGAGAGCCAGGAACCGCAATGAAGGCATTTTTCCTGGCGACGTGACTTCAAGAATCAACTTTGTTGGAGGAAAGTATGGCGACCAGGAAACTGATGCCGTGGCTAGTCTCGATCTGGGTGTTAGCAGCGGCAAGCCAAATGTTCGCTCGACAACCCCGCGCGGCACAGTCTGCCATGCCCAACATTGTCGTCATCATGGGCGACGACATCGGCATGTGGAACATCGGCGCGTACCACCGCGGTTTGATGGCCGGCAAGACGCCGAACCTCGATAAGCTTGCCAAGGAAGGCATGTTGTTCACCGACTACTACGCGGAAGCTAGTTGTACTGCAGGCCGCGCGGCCTTCATCACTGGTGAGCTTCCGATCCGTACGGGCATGACCACGGTCGGCCAGGCGGGAGCTGCGATCGGAATTCCTGCCGAGGCAGTTACGATCGCCACGGTCCTCAAGTCCATGGGCTACGCCACGGGTCAGTTTGGCAAGAACCATTTGGGCGACAAGAATGAGTTCTTGCCGACCGTACATGGCTTCGACGAATTTTTCGGCTATCTGTATCACCTCGATGCGATGGAAGACCCAGCGCATCCTAACTATCCGCAGAACCTTTTGAATGTCGTTGGGCCGCGCAACATGGTTCATTCCTGGGCGACAGACAAGGATGACCAGACCGAGATGCCTCGCTGGGGCAAAATCGGCAAACAGAAGATTGAGGATGCCGGTCCGCTCTATCCGAAGCGCATGGAAACGGTGGATGATGAGATTCGCGACTTCGCCATCAAGTTCATCGATAAGGCAAAAAATGACGGCAAGCCATTCTTCGTGTGGCTCAACCCCACACGCATGCACATCGTGACTCACCTCTCCCCAAAATATGAAGCGATGCGCAACGCCGAGAATGGCTGGTCGGAAGAAGAAGCCGGCATGGCACAACTGGACGACGATGTCGGCATCGTGATGAACAAGCTGAAGGAAATCGGTGTTGACGACAACACCATCGTCCTGTTCACCACCGACAACGGTACTGAAGTCTTCACTTGGCCCGATGGCGGGCAAACGCCATTTGCGCAGTCCAAGGGAACAGTCCTCGAAGGGGGCTTCCGCGTGCCTGCGATCCTTCGTTGGCCCGGTCATGTTCCAGCGGACTCGGTGCAGAACGGTATCTTCTCCGGTCTGGACTGGCTACCGACCTTCGTCGCTGCAGCGGGTAATCCGAACGTCACCGAAGAGTTGTTGAAGGGCAAACCGATCGGCGACCGAACCTACAAGAACCATCTGGATGGCTACAACCAGATGGCCGCAATCACCGGCAAAGGACCGTCGGCGCGTCATGAGATCTTCTACCTCGGCGAAAGCACGGTAGGGGCGGTGCGGATTGATGACTACAAGTTCCGCTTCATCGACCAGCCCCAGGGGTGGCTCGGGGAGAAAACCCATCCTGATGTGCCTTATATCACCAACCTGCGCCTCGACCCGTTCGAGCGCACTGGCTGGCCCAGCAACGGGACGAAAGACGGAGCGCAGCAATACTTCGATTGGTTTAAGTACCAATTCTGGCGCTTCGTGTTCGTTCAGCAGGTGATGGCCAAGGAAATCCAAACCTTCCTCGATTACCCGCCAATGCAGCGGGGTGCGAGTTTCAATCTTGATGCAATCAAAGCGGAGATGGCGAAAAGGATGGCCGAGGCGGAGGCGGCGTCCAAAGGCCCCAGCAACTGAGTGAAGTGACTCTGAGGGCTTGCAAGGGCTGCCCATTGTGCGTCAACCTGCAGCGGGCGAGTTGCTCTGGGTGGAGCTGAGGACTCTACGGGGGTATGAACCTAATGAACTCTCCTGTGGGTGTGCTTGTTCTGTCGTTCGTGTTTCTGTTCCTTGCCGCTTACATCGGCGACCTCCTTCGCGACCGAGTGCTCCCGTTGAAGGAAGAAGTGCGGAGCGACTTCGAGGTCGTGCTGGGCGCTACCCTGACTTTGCTGGGACTTCTTATCGGCTTCAGCTTCTCAATGGCTATCAGCCGCTACGATCAGCGCAAGAACTACGAAGAGGCTGAGGCCAACGCGATCGGCACCGAGTACCTGCGGGCCGACCTTTTGCCCGCTGGAGACGCCGCGAAAGTGCAGGGACTGCTGAAGAGGTATGTCGATCACCGCGTTTTGTTCTACACAACTCGGAACCCGCAAAGGCTTGTAAAGATCAACGCGGATACAGCCGAAGTGCAGAACCAGCTGTGGTCTGCAGTCCTGGTGGATGCCGCGGCGTACCCAACCCCTCCGGTCGCTCTCGTGGTTTCCGGCATGAATGACGTGCTGAACTCCCAGGGATATACGCAAGCCGCGTGGTGGA
Organism: uncultured Acidobacteriaceae bacterium; assembly: GCA_963836305.1. GTDB lineage: Bacteria > Acidobacteriota > Terriglobia > Terriglobales > Acidobacteriaceae > Sulfotelmatobacter. Next base: position 129,712 of record CAWIJP010000021.1, read on the forward strand.
ACCGCATCCCAATCGCGGCGTGGGCGCTAATGGTGGCCATCGCTATCTGCTGTAACTTGCTGATCGGGTACGGTGCACGTCAGACGGAGCGGGGCATATTTCTGATCGTGCCGGTTGCAGTCTCTATCGCATTCTTCTTGATTTCTGATATTGATAGCCCGCGCGGAGGCACCATTCGGGTCGTTCCAGACAATCTGCTAAGCCTCTCGCAGTCCTTGCACACGCGTTAGTCTAAGTAGGAGACCGGAACGAGGATGCTAGGGATATCGGCGGTGAAGGTTCTGCTGAGAATAGGATGTCGGCTCCAAGCGCATAACTGTCAAAGCGTAGAGTAGGAGTTTGGAACGGGATAAAGACTAATCAATCAGAGAGCCCTCTCTTTCTTCTCGAGCCGTGATTACTTCGAGTCGTTTTTCAACCGGTGTCGACCGAAAAAAATCTGTTCCAATTTTCCCCGGCCAAGAATTCGTTGCAGTTCGCCTAATCCCACGAAAGGGATGAGCATCACGAACAGGAGCAGTGTGAGAGTAAGAATTCCCTTCCAAGTTCCACCGCCGAGTTCCTCAATGCTCTGGCGAAAGTTCTGCCCGCGATAGAGACCGACAGCGGTGTCTTCGAGAATTTTGAAACAAGCCAGCACCACAGTAAATATCGCGGTCTTAAACAGAGTCGGGTAGATGAGCGGCGCTTCGTCGAGTCGCTCACCTAGATGGAGGTCTTTGGCAACTAGCATGACTTTTGCGAGGGCCAGCGCATTAATGAGCGCCAAACCATGGGACGCAAAATCGATGTGGTGCTCCGCTAGAACTACCGACTTGTGGAGTATTAAGAGACCGAGAACTGCCCAGAGATACAGCGCGATCACGATGAATTCCTTGAGCTGGCGATAGGCTTTCTGCTGCAGATTTCGACTTGGGGTAGCCATACGTAACGAACCCACCGGTTCACGGGAACCCCGAAAACCGTTTTCGAGAGTCACGATAACTCCGGCGGTTATCGACCCTCGGAGCCAAAATCGGAACTGTCAAAATTACTCGCGGTGCCGCGAAAATAAGTTGCAAGCACCTGGCAATGAGCGATGGATGCCTGACTCCGTACCCCGATTCTTACGGACCGGTTTGCACGCGTACCTCGACGACTTGCCCAGCCGGGGCCACGTCCCACTAGCAAGTAGCCGCCGGGAAAGGTAGTGGCTCAGTTTGAAACTGAGCCACTATCCCGGGAAATCAAAGGTTGACCTGTCACAGCGAGCGGATTAAGATGCGACACTCCCCTAAACGCGGGCGAAGTGCACCGCGACGAACCTGCACAATTGGGAGCCCCGCTCATGGCGACTCAAAGATCCGAATTCGCCGTTCCGGTGGCGGGACTTGCTGCGGCCCTGCTGGCTCGATCGGAGGTGGGCCCGCGCTGCCAGGTGATCGCCAAGTTGGTGGCGCAACTGCTACCTGACACCGCGGTCGTGGTGTATGTCATTGAGGACCAGGAAAACCCATCCTGGACGGCGAAAGCTATCGCCGGTGAAATCAATGTCGCGGCGGGAATGGAATTCGCCAGCGGCACGCTCGGCACGGTGGCGGACAGCCGGGAATTCGCCCAGTTCATGGGAAGCGATCTTGCGCGCGAGGAGTACGCGCACCTCGATATCCGGCGCACCATCACCTCTCTTGCTTACATGCCATTGGTAGCCGGCGAAAAGCTGCTCGGGGCGATCGAGCTCATCAGCTACCAGGAGACATTTCCGGAGGAACTGCAAGAAGCCCTGGGTGAGGTCGCGCAATTGGCGGCGCCCGCCCTGGCGACCGCTTTGTCCTACGAAAGCGAGCGCAATACCAGCCTTCATTCGATAAGCCGCGTTACTCAGATGTATGACCTGGAGAAGGTTTTCAACTCCACGCTCGAGATGAACGAGTTGCTTGGCACGGTGGCCAAGAAATTGCAGGAAGTGATGAGCGTCCAGGGAATTAACTTGTGGATGGTCAAGGACAATACGCTTGAATTGATGAGTTCGGGAGGATTCGATCCCACTGTTTCTGTGGGTGAAGTGCAGAAGCCAGGCGAAGGCATTGCAGGAGACATCTCCGACAATGGTGAGCCGGTCTTGATCGATGATCCTGGGGATGAACGCCTGCAAAAACGCAATGCCGGGCATGAAGACGGAGCAGTATTTTCTCTGGTCGGCGCCGCGCTCATGGAGCACGAGAGCCTGGTGGGCGTGATCGAGGCCGTGAATCGGCTGGATGGCGAGCCGTTCAATGAAGATGATCAATTCCTTCTGACCAATATATGCGAAACCGCCAGCAATGCTCTGCACAATGCGAGTTTGCTGCTTTCCGAGCGCAAGGTTGAAATCCTGCAAACCCTGGTTCAGGTGAGCGGCGAGATTACTTCTACGCTCAACCTGGACCGGGTGCTGCAGTCGGTAGTGAACCACACTCAGGCCATTGTCCCCTTCGAACGTGCTGCGATCGCTTTGGAACAGCGGGGCGGGTTGCAACTGAAGGCAATCTCGGGCATGACGCAGATCAACCCCGCCGACCCTGCCGTTTCCGATCTGAAAGACATGCTGGAATGGGCGTCGATTTCCGCGAAGGAAATCAACATTAGCCAACACGGCGACAAGATTGATGATTCACGCCCGGAGACGCAAGCGAAGTTTGCAGGTTATTTCTCGGCAACCGGAATGCGCGGTTTTTATGCTCTTCCCCTCATCGATGACCAGGGGCGTCTCGGCATTCTGTCTTTTGAAAGCAGTGATCCGGATTTTCTTACGGTGGCGCACCTCGAGATCATTAAGGTGCTGGCCGGTCAAGCCACGGTGGCGCTGCGCAATGCTTCGCTCTACCGGGAGGTCCCGTTCATTAATCTTCTGGAGCCCTTGCTGCAAAGGAAGAAGCGCTTTCTGGCAATGGAAAAGCACCGGCGCCGGCTGGTGACGGGCTTGGCGGCGGCCGCGGGACTGTTCCTCATATTCTGTCCATTGCCCATGCGTGTTGCCGGCGAAGCAACCATAGCGCCGGTCCGCTCAGCCCAGGTGCAGGCTGGCGTGGATGGCGTAGTCAAGAATGTGTTCATCCGGGAAGGTGATTTTGTACGGCAAGGCACGGTGCTTGCCGAGATGGAAGATTGGAACTATCGCGCTGACCTGGCTGACGCCGAGGCCAAATACGGAGAAGCCATGGCAACCATGAATCGAGCTCTGGCGCAGAATGATGGAGCATTGGCGGGGACGGAACGCGCCAAAGTCGACTATTTCAAGTCCGAACTGGCACGTGCGCGCGAACGACTGGATCGAACCAGGATAACGGCTCCTTTTGATGGAATCGTGGCCACGGCGCAAGTAATGAGTTCCGTGGGCCGCCGTCTTATGCACGGAGACACCTTCGCAGAAATTATTCAGACTTCTCCGGTTACCGCCGACGTTGCGATTCCAGAGGAGGACGTGACCTTGCTGCGGAGTGGTGAGGCGGCATCGATCAAACTCGAGAGCTTTCCTCTGCAGACTTTCCGGGGGGATGTAACCCTCGTCAGTCCGCAGAGCCAAGTGGAGCCGGAGCGCCGGGTCTTCATGGCACGGGTGAAGGTGTTGAATGGAGACGGAGCGATCCGTCCGGGTATGCAGGGACGGGGCAAGGTTTTCGTAGGCTGGCATCCGGCCGGTTATGTGTTGTTGCGCGGCACCGCGATGTGGCTTTGGGGCAAGTTATGGGCGTGGTTCGGTTGGTAGTCAGGAAATCGTGTTGCGGGGTGTGGGTCATGCAGAAGTCTGTACTCTGGCGGTGGGCGCTATTGGCAATCTCAGGATTAACGGTTTGGCTGTATGGATGCAGTTCGAGTCCTGTCCCCGCGGGAGCGGCTGCGCTTTCTGTTTCAAAGCCCGCCGCTGAGATCACAAGCCAGGCGCAGCCGCTGTCCGCAGACTATATCGCTTCCGGGCCGATTGTGGTGGAGAATCAAATCGATCTGGCTGCCCAGCGCGACGGAGTTGTGGCGCAGGTCTTAGTCGAGACCGGCGCGACCGTAAAAGCGGGACAGATTCTAGCTCGGCTTGACGACCGCCAGCTTACCGCCGACACGGACGCCGCGGCTGCCAAGGCGCGAAGCACGGAGGCAGACCTCAAGAATTGGGAGACAACCGCAAACGTGGCAAAGGCTCAGCGCGACCGCGCCGAGCAGTTGTGGGCCAACAAAATCATCGCCAAGTCCGAGGAAGAGAAGGCGAAGTTTCAATATGACGCCAGTGAGTTTGAGGTAGAGCGTCAACGCGAGGACTTGAAAGTCGCGCAAGACACGCAGAAGTCTTTGGAGCTTGAACTGGAGAAAACCAGAATTACGGCTCCGTTTGATGGCGTTGTAGCGCGACGTTATATTCGCGCCGGGCAGGAAGTGGCGAAGAATGACCGCCTGTTTTGGATTTCCGCCGTCGCGCCCTTACGAGTGAAATTCGCCCTCCCCGAATCCTACCTCGGCCACGTACGAAAGGGCACGGAACTCGTGGTGGTGGCGTCCTCGGCTCCCGATGATCTGCATGGAGCCAAAGTCATATTGGTCGGCCCGGTGGTCGACCCCTCCAGCGACACAATTGACGTTACCGCCGAACTGCAAGGATCGGTTGCGAACCTGCGACCAGGAATGACGGCCAACATCCGCCTGAAGAATCCGCAATGAATCTTGCCGAAGTCCTTAACGTCGCCCTTCCGGAGCTGCCGGCCCGCAGGATCAAAACGTCTTATCCGCGACTCCATCCCAGCCTGATAGCCCGCGAACAGGTGGAAGGGGGCGTGCCAACCATGGTCGCGATGGTTTCAGGCGGCAGCTACGTGATGCGATTCAGTCCGGAGCAATGGAAATTAATACAACTGTTCAACGGACAACGGTCCTATGGTGAAGTTATCGAGCTTTACCACCAGGAGAGTGGCGTCACGTTCGCGGAAGAGGACTTGCGGGATTTTGTGGACTCGCTCGAGGAGGGCGGAATCTGGTACCGGACCTCGCTCGAACTGAACAGCACGGTCACCGAGAAACTGGCGGACGAGCGCCGCCGCCGCGCTAAGAAAAAGATAGACCTGTCGCTGATGACTTTTTCTACCTGGGATCCCGACGACTACCTGACGCGGGTCTACAGCCGCCTGGGCTTCGTTTATACGGCGTGGTTCACGTGGCTGACCTTGGGGATGTTCTCAATCATGGCGCTTATTTTTATAAGCGGATGGAGTGAGATCTGGCGTGACACAGTGCGCTATTACACGTTTACGGATAAGACTGCCACCGATCTGGCCGAGTTCTGGTTGCTGTTCACAGGAATTGGTTTTTTTCACGAGTGCGCCCATGGCTTGACCTGCAAGCATTTTGGCGGTGCAGTGCACAAAATGGGCTTCATGCTCGTCTATCTGTCCCCGGCATTCTTTTGCGACGTCGGGGAAGTTTACGTGTACGGAGGAAAGTGGGCGAGGGTCGCGGCCATCATCGCGGGAATCTGGGTAGAACTCATGTTCTGTTCGGTGGCAAGCATTGTCTGGTGGGGAACTCCGGCTGGCGGTGCGGTGCACGATTTCGCTTACAAAATCATGTTGATCACGGGCGCGGCCGTGGTTCTGATTAATCTGAACCCGCTGATCAAACTGGACGGTTACTATCTCTTTGGCGAACTCATCGGTATCCCAACCATCAAGGAGAGTTCGACTGAATATCTTTCGAGCTGGGTGAAGTGCAATCTGCTCAGGCTGCCGGTGGACGTTCCCTACTTGCGGCCTCGGCGGCGCTGGCTGTTTGTGGGTTATGCCATGGTCTCCGGGCTGTACAGCTACGTCGTTCTATTTGCCGTGGTTCGCATCCTTTATAACGTCGCTTCACGCTTTAGCCCGCAATGGGCATTCCTGCCCGCATTCCTGCTGGGATTGCTGATCTTGAGATCGCGACTCCGCTCCTCGGTGAGATTCATGAAGGATTTCTATCTGGACAAACGTCAGAATTTTCGTGCCTGGTGGCGGAAACCGTACAAGGCCGCTGCAGCAGCGCTATTAGCTTTGACCGTGTTCGCGCCGGTGTGGCGTGAAACCGTGAGCGGCCGCTTTGTTCTCGAGCCCCAGAAACACGCAATCATCCGCGCTACTGTGCCAGGGCAAATCACTGCGGTTCTGGCGGATGAAGGGACGGAAGTGGAAGCGGGAACGCCGTTATTTGTCCTGCGCAATATGCGCCTTGAGGCGGACGCGGACGAATCCAAGGCCAGCCTTGGCGCTGCCGAAGCTGAAGCGCGCGAGGCGCAAATGAATTATAGGAATCTGGCGGCGGCACAAGCCGAGCGTGCGTCGGAGGCCGGCCGTTCCCGCTCGGTTTTCAAGCAGGTCGCTGCCTTACAGGTCGCCAGTCCGATTTCGGGGGTCGTCGCGTCACCAAGACTTAAGGACCGTGTAGGTTCGTTTGTTCAGGAAGGCGATGTATTGGCGAATGTGGAGGACACCCAGATTCTCAAGGCGCGAGTCTTCATTCCAGAATTTCAGGTCCATCGAATCAGGCCGGGCGCCGCAGCCTCGCTAAAATTTGAGGCTCTGCTTCAGCCAATCCGAGCCGAGGTGAGTTCGATAGCGCCGGCTTCGTCTGAGCTTGCGCCCGGTCTTGAGACGGAGGAGAAATACAAAGGCATTGCTGCTCCGAACTATTACGTGGCAAGTGTTTTGATTGGAAATCCTGGCGGGGTGCTGCGCTCTGGAATGTCAGGCGACGCGAAGATCGAAGTCGGAAAGAAGAGCGCCGCAGGGTTCGGGTGGGAAATTGTCCGTGAGTTTGTTCAGCGAAAGATCTGGTGATGGGAGCTTAAACAGAGTGAGGGAGGACTGCGCCAATGGCAGCCCTCCCCCCGAAGTTCGTACCTATGGCCCGAAATCCTCCCTCACCCTGCCGGCTGGTTTAGAGGAAACGCTTGGCGACTGTTCCCTTTGCCAGCGTACCTTTGGCCAGCGTTCCCTTTGCCAAAGTGCCCTTGGCCAAAGTACCTTTTGCCAGAGTGCCCTTGGCAAGAGTGCCTTTCGCCAACGTGCCCTTGGCGAGTGTGCCCTTGGCCAGAGTACCTTTTGCGAGAGTACCTTTCGCCAGAGTGCCCTTAGCGAACGTTGCTTTGGCCAGGCTGGCAGTGGTCACAACCGGACTTGTGGAAGCGACGTTGGTCGCGATGATGGCCTTCTTTGCCGCCGTCAAGTTGCCGATTAGAGATTTCTTCTGGATCGCCATTTTGCTTTCTCCTGTTCTTAATTTTTCTGTCCTGTTCGGCTATGTAGATAGCAACTCCCATGCCAAAGCGCTGCCAGTGCTTCTCGCGCCCGCAAGATTTATAAGAATCGGACACTTAGGCGGGTTCGTCGCGGCCGCGGTCACGAATTGTCTCGGATAATCGTTGAGAGCAGGTTGAATATTTATCTTCTGTAGATTAATTTTTAATCCATGCTGCGAGATGAGTTAAATATTTCAATCCCTACCAATCTGATATTTGCGGCAAAGGTAGTGCAATTTCTGTTTATCGACGCGCAGCAGCCTTGCCGCTCCGATCTTGCTGCCCTCTGAGCGACGAAGCGCCGCAGTTAGGTAAGCGACTTCGATCTTTGCGATTTCTTCATCAAAGTCGACCCCCCCTTCCGGAATCAGCATGGACTCCTGGCTGGCTGCACTGTTGTAGAGAAGCCGCTGCGGCAGATGCTGGACCTTGATCAGCGGTCCGTCGACCATCAGTACCAGTCGTTGCACGAGATTTTGCAGTTCGCGCACATTTCCCGGCCAGTTATCCTCTTCTAGGATCTGAATCACTTCCGGCTCCAGGCGTTTCAGGGGAACGTTGTTGGCGGCACAGTAAGAGCGCAAGAAATGGTCGACGAGCAGGGGAACATCTCCCGGCCGGTCGCGCAGCGCCGGCAGCACGATGGGTACGACATTAATGCGGTAATAGAGGTCTTCGCGGAAGCGGCCGGCCCGCACCAGTTCCTCTAAATCCTCGTTGGTCGCAGCGATAAGGCGGAAGTCGATCTTTTTAGCGCTGTGGCCTCCAATCCGGGTTACCACCCGATCTTCCAGCACGCGCAGGAACTTTGATTGAAGCGCGAGACCCAGAGTCGCAATTTCATCCAGCAGCAACGTGCCGGTATGCGCCAGTTCAAGGTGACCCGCTCGGGTCGTCTTGGCATCGGTAAAGGCGCCCTTTTCGTGGCCGAACAATTCGGTCTCGATAAGATTGTCCGGCAAAGCCGCGCAGTTGAGGCTGACGAAAGGCTTTTTGGCGCGCGGTCCCAGAGCCACAATCGCCTTCGCCACCAGCTCTTTGCCAGTCCCGCTTTCTCCTCGGATCAACACCGTACTGCTGCTGGCGGCTACTCTTCGGACGGCATCGTAGACGTGCCCCATCGGTTCGCTCGCGCCGATCAAGTCAAAAAATGATTCCCGCTCGGCCTGCTCGCCATCCCGTTGCCGGCACTCGATTTTCAGCGCCCGTTTCTGCAATGCCCGGTTCAGTACATCCCGCACTTCCGCGAAGTCGATGGGCGCCACAAAATATTCATCGACGGTCGCGCCCACCGCCTTCAAACGAAGGTTATGGCTGTTGGAACGGGTCAACCCGACCAAAACCAGATCAGGAGCCAAAGCTCGCAGTTCGGTCAGTGCGGTAATGCCATCCTCGCTGCGTTCGCCTACCGTATCGAGGTCGAGCAGGACGGCTTCGGGCGGGCGTTTGTGAATCAACGCCGTCAGTTCATCCCAGGTTTCAAGCAGACATAGGTTGTAGGCGTCCGCGAGGTAAGTCGTGGCTTCCGGCCCCACCCGTTCGTCGGTGGTAACGATGGCGATAGTGAAACGGTCTGCTTCGGTTTCGGTACGGCTATTGGGAGAGCGCATGAGCCTTCGGGCCGGCACCGATTATGTCAAATTTTAGACTCTTCGGGATGAAATATTTATGCGGGTGCGATCCGTTCCGCGCGAGCAGGCAATGTTGCCGGTTGCCTCGTTCGTTTCAAACTGGCCATTTCCAAAAGATGGAATTTTGTTCAACTGCGGGCGGCCCGATGCCAGCGGACTTGCAAAACCCTGCTGCTTCCCGTAAGTTGAAACGCGTTCCAAATAGCCGCTTTTAACTAAATCCCCGGCGAATCGTCTTGGTGAGGATAGTTTGGACATAAACGTTCGTAGGCGTTCGCAAGTGCAGGTCATTCAGCTTCGGGGGGCTCTGCGCATGGGCCCTGCCGTAGACAGCTTCCGACAGACTTTGGAGGAAGCACTCAATAGCGGAGACACTCGCATTGTGGTGAATTTGTCGGAAGTTCCCATGGTTGATTCCAGTGGCATCGGTCTGCTGGTACGCTTTCTAGCCTTAATCAAGCAGCAGGGGGGAAATATCAAGCTCGCCCAACCTTCCAAATTCGCGGTACAGACTTTGCGTCTGGTAGGCGTACTCAAGCTGTTCGAGATCTTCGAGACTGATGACGCGGCGGTGGAGTCTTTCGCCTAGTCGCGCATCTTGATAGTTGGATTCGGGAACGAAATGAGCCTCTATGCCAGGTGAGTTTAGCGGTGACACGGAAACCGGCGCCTTGTCTGAACTGCTCGACGTCAATCTGCCTGCGGACGCCGAAGCGATCGCTACGGCTGTCGATACCATATCCGAGACCCTGATTCGACTGGAGGTGCCGGAGCAGAAACGATTTGAAGTTGCATTGGCGGTTCAGGAAGCCTTGGCCAATGCGGTGGTGCATGGGTGTGGAAATGATCCATCAAGGCAGGTTCGGTGCCGGCTCCAGACCGATTCACAGGGCCGCATTGTAATCATCGTGACCGATCCCGGGCCGGGCTTCACTCCCCAGGTGCTGTCCGATCCCAAACAGGGCGAAAAGCTATATGCCGACCACGGACGCGGAGTTTACCTGATCCGCCAGCTCATGGACGAAGTTCATTTCGAGCAACCCGGAAACGAGATCAGGATGTGGAAGTATTAGTTTAGGATCCGGTGCGAGTTCCCTGATCGCCGAATACAGCTAAACTGAGCGCCTCCGAACCAGTGACCCTACCGTGAGGAACTCCTGTTATTGCACACCGACCCATTCAGTTTGCAATTTCGGCGATTGGTTCAACGTCTGCATGACCACGCAATACTGTTCCGTTTTCTCGCGCAATGCGCGCAATTGCTCAGTTGTCGCGTGAGGAGCCACGATTTCAAATCGAGTATAAATGCGTTGAAAGCCAACCGGCACGTCCTTCGATATGCCGAGCGTGCCTCGAAGATCCAAGTCTCCCTCAACCGTTACCTCGATCCGTTCGATCGGCACTCCCATGGCTGCCGCAACCATCTGGCAGGTAATTTGCGCGCAGGCCGAGAGAGCTCCAAGCAGCATATCGCCTGAACAAGCTGCCGTGCCGGCGCCTCCGACGCCCGCGTGCGCCTGGGCTTCATAGATAGCGCGTCCGACGGCAACCGAGCATGCAATAGGAGTCTCGGTTTGACCACCTCGCGCCTTCAGCGTGATTCGCGAACTAGCGGGATCGCTGCGATATTGTTCCTTCAGAGGTTTTTGAACTGACTTAATATCCATGTCGAACTCCAATACTGATTCTGGCGAATCTTAGACAGCTCGTGTAGCACAGCGAATTGCCCTCTTGTACCAAATCTACCGACTTGCTAGCATGCGTTTCACGGAGGTTACCACATGCCGAAGTTCGTGATCGAAAGAGAAATACCTGGAGCCGGAAATCTATCCGATGCTGAATTGCAGGAGGTTTCTCGAAAATCCGTGGCGGTTCTCAAGGGAATGGGTCCTGAGATTCAGTGGTTGCAAAGCTATGTGACGGGCGACAAGGTCTATTGTGTCTACCTTGCTCCCGACGAGGCAATGATCCGAGAACACGCAACCCGCGTAGGTTTACCGGCAAATCGCATCTCCGCCGTGCGTCGGTTGATCGATCCTACCACTGCGGAGTAAACCTGAATCAATAACCACATTCCCCCCTTCTCTCGCCTCCTTTACCGCGTTCAATGTACCCAGTCGCGTGAATTGCAACCTTAACTCTGACCAGAAGTGTTTCTGAGGACGTCCTCAATGGCTTTTTCGACCGGCATGACCCACCCCTCCAGCCACAGTGTTCGCCCCATCGTGGTGCTCAGAGCCCGTCGTGCCGGGTCCAGACCCTTTTCAAGTTTTGCCTGTTCCGCCGGTGTGAGCGGGGCGCCGATGCTCTGGCGCAACGCCGCCGATGCACCTGCCAGACGTAACGACCGATCGGGTTCCGATTGCGCAGCTGCAGAGTACGCGAAGGATTCCAGCAGACGCGCGACCCCGCGCTTGTGTTCCAGGGTTTGGAAGAGTCTTATGCTTTCCCGGTAGAGCGAATCCGCCGCGCGACAGTCTCCTTGCTCTCGAGCGAGGTTGCCCAGATCGGCGAGCGAGCCGGCGATTCCCCACCGGTCATTAAGTTCTCGAAAAGCTGCCAAACTCTGCTCGTACAGCGATCGTGCCACTTCGCAGTGTCCTTGGTCACGAGCCACGTCCCCTTGATGGTTGAGCGCCCAGGCGACTCCCGTTCGATCGCCCAGTCCCCGGAAGGTGGATAGACTCTCCTCGTACAGCGAACGAGCGAGTGCATAGTCTTCCTCCATCTTGACTACATTCGCGAGATTACTGAGTGCGCGAGCAACTGCTAGCGGGTCGCGCAGTTCTCTCCATAACGCCAGACTCTCTTCGAAGATCACCCGCGAGGCAGCCAGATCGCCACTGTCGCGCGCAGTAACTGCCAGGGCATTGAGCGAGACCGCGATGCCCTGCTTGTCCTTTAATAATCTCCCGATCTCCAGGTTCTCCTTAAAAAGTATGTCGGCAGCAACATAGTCGCCTTGCTCTCCGGCCAATACTCCCGCCGCAAATAGCGCGCGTTGGCGTGCGCTGCTCGGCACCGAGGCCGCCCCGAGTTTCAGCAGTTTCGCAAGTTGGTCCCGCCCTTCCGCGAGATACTCCCGCATCTCCCAGAAGCGAAAGAGTGCCGAACCGAGACGCAAGCCCCAATCTGCATCCCCTGTTTCTGTGAGCCACTCCACGGCCGCGCGGAAGTTGTCATGTTCCAGCTCGAACCGATCGAGCCATTCCTTGGGATTCCCGCCAGTATCTTCGGCGGCGCCTTCTTCGGCCAGAACCAGACAGTAGGCTGCATGGGCCCTTCTTGTTCGCGCTTCTTCTGCGCTCTCCGCCATTTTCCCGAAGCCATATTCGCGTATCGTTTCCAGCATCACAAACCGGGGTTCCCCGTCTGGTTGTTCGATCTGCCGCGCCAAACTCTTGTCCACCATCGACGCCATTCCATCGAGCACATCCAATTCCAGGTCTTGTTTCGTGTCGCAGACCGATTCCACCGCTTCCAAAGTGCATCCGCCTACGAAGACTGAGAGCCTCCGGAATAGCTTCTGCTCGGGCGGGCTCAGCAGGTCATAACTCCAGTCGATTGCCTGGCGAAGCGTCTGCTGCCGGGCGGGCAGGTCTCGTGCGCCCCCCGTCAACAACTGGAGTCGGCTCGCCAGCCGCGTGCGCATGGCAGAAGGCGAAAGAAGCTTGGTGCGGGCTGCTGCAAGCTCGATGGCGAGCGGCAGCCCATCCAGGCGCGAGCAGATCTCTGCCACAGCAGCCGCGTTGTCTTCCCGGAGTGTGAAATCCGGCTTAACGGCTGTGGCGCGTTGTACGAACAGTGCTATCGCGGAATACTGCGCCAGTAGATCCACAGTTGGTAAGGATTTCGTATTCGGCAGTGCGAGCGGCGGCACGGGGAACTCGTGTTCGTCGTAAACGTGAAGGGCGGCGCGACTCGTCACTAGAAACTTCAGTTGGGGCGCCACAGCCATCAGTTCAGCCAGCATCGGTGCCGCGACGAGGACATGTTCGAAGTTGTCAAGCAGCAGAAGCATCGGTGCGCTGAGAGAATTGTGCAAGTATTCCTTCAATGTCTTGAGCTGCAGCTGACCTCCCGCTTCACGAACCCCCAGCGTTTGCGCAATTATGATGGCGATCGACCCCGGATCGCTAACCCCCGCGAGTGGCACAAAATAAATGCCTGACGGGAAGTGTTCCAGCGTGTCCCGTGCCATCTCCAATGCCAGACGCGATTTGCCAATGCCGCCGGGGCCCGTAACCGTTACCAGGCGCACATCAGGTCGCAGCAACAGTTCTTTGCCGCCTGCCAACTCCTTGTCCCGTCCGACAAGCGCGCTCACCGGGATCGGCAAATTGCTTGGACGAGTCTTCGAGTGCACATGTTGAAGATCCAACAGCCGGTCCCGTATTGCGGCGAGGTCGCGCGCCAGATCGCGGGTAGAGAAGTAGCGGCTCGCGGGTTCTTTGGCCAGACAGCGTTCAACCACCCACCAGAGCGGGGCTGGAACCTCAGGGTTCAATAAGCCCATCGGTTCGGGCTCCTCCTGAGCAATCGCCAAAAGAGTCTGCGTCTGGGCCTTTCTTCGGAAGGGGCTTCTGCCGGTTGCCATTTCGTAGAGAACTACTCCGAAAGAGAACTGGTCTGACCGGAAGTCGACCCCACCGCCGCTTGCCTGCTCCGGGGACATATACGCGAGGGTTCCCAGAATCATGCCTGGCTCAGTTTCCAGAGGAGCCGTGATGCAACTATTGGAAAAATCGTCGCCACTCATCGTGAGTTTGGCTAACCCGAAATCAAGGATCTTCACCATTTCGTCGGAGACCATGAGATTATCGGGTTTTAAATCTCTGTGAACAATGCCGAGTTCATGGGCCTTGGCCAGCCCTTCGGCAATTTGCACCGCGATTGAAATCAGCTTCCGCATGGGGAGAACGCCGCCACCGAGCAATTGGCCCAGCGTCTTTCCCTCGACGAACTCCAGTACAAGAAAGTCGATATCGTCCTGGTGGCCGATGTCATGTAGAGTGCAGACGTTGGGATGAGAAAGCTTGGAGATGGCTCGCGCTTCATTCTGAAGACGCTGTCGCAGATCGGAATTCTGCGAGAAACGGTCGGGTAAGACCTTAATGGCTACTTCGCGGCCCAGGCGAGTGTCCAGAGCGCGGTACACCTCGCCCATGCCGCCAGCTCCGAGTTGCGACAAAATCTCGTAGGGACCGAGTCTCGTGCCGGAAGCGAGTCCGCGCGCCCTGGGGAGTTGCAGAACCTCCGGCGCGGCTGCAGCCAAAAACTGGCTTCCGGCCTCCTCGTGAGAAGAGATCAAGGACTCCACTTCGCTGCGCAGATCGGCATCTCCCCCACAGGCTGAATAAAGATAGGCCTGACGTTTCTCGGGATGTAACTGCAGCGCTTGCTCCAGGATTTCTTTGGTACGTTCCCAGCGTTCTCCCCTCATGCGCTGGATCTCCTGGACATTTCCCTATGGAGCCAGGCACGAGCCGCAGTCCAATCGCGTTGGACCGTGGCGGTCCCAATCCCCATTACCTCCGAGATTTCCTCCGAGGAGAGGCCGGCGAAGAAACGTAACTCAACCACGCGGGTCTGTCGCGGATCGAGTTCTGCAAGAGTGTTTAGGGCATCATTCAACGCGACGACATCCACGTCTTTTCGCTGGGGGAGGGCTTCGATGTCGTCCAGCATGACCGTGCAGACACTGCTTCCACGTTTTGCGGCGCGACGGCTACGAGCGTAATCGACGAGGATTTGGCGCATCAGTTGGGCTGCGATTGCGAAAAAATGCGCGCGCCCTTCCCACTCGGGGAAGTTCTGCCCAACCAGCCGAAAATATGCCTCATTCACCAGCGCGGTGCTCTGTAGAGTGTGGTCCTGACGCTCATTTCTCAAGTGCCGGTGAGCCAGACGGCGCAATTCTTCATAGACCAGTGGCACAAGCGCGTCCAGGGCTTCGCGGTTCCCATCCCGCCAGCGCTGCAAAAGCTTTGTGACCTCATTTGGGTACGGATGCACCACAGGATTCGCTTCGCCCCGGAAGCACTTTGCACGGTAGCGTATCCCTTCGCACCGGGGGTGTCAAACGCTGACAAAGGCCGAAGTCGGCGTTATTCAAAGACCTATTTCTCCCGGGATGATCAAGTCCGCCTTTTTTTTTCGCCTTTACAGGTAGGGGGATTATGAACCCTCAGCAGAATCGAGCAATTGCTCGTAAAAAACATTAAGGAGAATTACAACATGAAAAGCACACTTTTTGGCGCTTCCAATAGGTCCATGCTGCTGGTTGCCTTACTGGCACTTACCTGTCTTGCCTCAGCCCAGGAGAAACTGCAGCCAGCGGGTCAGGGAGAACAGAGCAAACTGGTTGAGATGGTTCGCAATGCCACGAAACAGTACGTCGATGTCAACAATGCCGTCGCCGCTGGATATCAACCGTTCCTCGGCTGCGTCACCGGTCAAGACCACGGCGCAATGGGTGTGCACTACGTGAACGGCACACTGCTCAGCGCCGGCGAGATTGATGCCTCACATCCGCAAGCCCTGATCTACGAGCCGTTGAAGGGTGGAAAGATGCAGTTGGTCGGCGTCGAGTTCATCGTGTTCGCCGGACCTTGGCTGACCAGCAACAACAACACTCCACCAGTGCTGGAAGGGCAAGTCTTCCAATACGTCGACAGCCCTAATCGGTTCAATATACCTGCTTTTTTTGAACTGCATGTCTGGGCTTGGCGGGACAACCCACAGGGTGCATACGTGGACTGGAACAACCATGTGACTTGCGGGAATGAGTAAATTGCGGGAGAGGTTTGCTAAGGTTTGTATCTCCCAACCGAAACCTAAGTTTATCCACGCGTCATGTAGTGCGCGAGAACTCGAGGAAGCAAATTCCTTCAGGAGCCGTACTCGCCGACTCTGCAGTAGGACTGACGAAATGGACGGAAGCGAAGCGTATGGGCGAATGCCCGGTACGCTTCGCGAGCCGTCCCTCGGCAGCCTCACGAAGAATCGCTTGGCTGAGTAGACCATCGCTTCCCATTTCAGCGATGAAACGAGAAAGGGAGAACGGTCCAGTTTTTGAAGACCTATTCTGGCCAAGGATCCTCTATCAGAAATCTCGGTGTGACACTCCCTTTATGGGTCTTTCCCGCTGATTCCTACTTTTGGTGCACTATCGCCAGTAACTTTCCCTGGCAAGTCTGGGAGAAGTAAACTTTTCTCGTTCGTCGGAGCCCTATGCGGGTGCTGCGCCTCCAAGACGTCGAGAGTAGTAGCAACGATCGCGTATTCCGCCACTCGCGTGTGCGAGCCTTGGTCGTCTGGCTTGCTGGATTCGGCGTCACCATGGCTTTTTTCTTTCACGCCTACACAAAAAAATGGTCATTCGGCTACTTCTTCGGTTCGTTCCTACTGCTTTTCCTGCTTTTGCTTTTCAGGATAGTTACTGCCCGCTTCCACCCGTCAAATTGGCTCGTCCGCATGAACGATATGGGAATTTACGTGCAACATCGTTCTTATCTGAACTATGACTTGCCCGCCGGTGACCCTTCGGTCGTTTTCCTTTCCCTCGGCGAGATCGCGTCGGCCCGCCTGGTCAAAGAGCGGGTCGAGACCCTCGATCCGGGAGACCAAAACCGCACGCAAACGCAATATCTACGCTATATCGAGCTTGAGTTATCCGGCGACATCGCTACCCTTGCGCAGGCGTTGCAGGATGAACACGGCGAACAAGCCCCATTAGAAAAACACTGGTATGGCAGCAGTTCTACGCTTTACCAGGATTATCCAGTCACACTGACCACGCCGACCTCCATCCGTATCCATTGGGATGTCGTGCCAGGGACGCGCAAATTCCTCGAAGCACTGCGCCCTTACACGGTCATTGCCGATCCGATTTCCCTGAGGCAGGACTTCGCGCACCTGAAATCCCTCAGCTGCGAAGACCAACAGAAGCAACTCCGCGAACTGGCTGCCCGCGGCCAGACCATCGCAGCCACATATGTCGCCCGCAAACTCTACGGCGGTAGCTTAGGCGAAGCAAAGCAGATGGTGGATTCCCTGGAGGAAAAGAAGACAGCGCAATAACGTTGGAAAATTGGACTTGCCAATCCAGCCAACTTCCTTTCCAGGCAACTTCCTTGAAGCCCGTTTCTGCATAAGTGTGGCCGGTCAACCTCTCGCCGAGTGATGGCTGCGACCCGCTAGTGAATGTTCAGCTCACTGTAGTGAGCAAAGCTGGAGAGCGCTACTTGGTCGTTGCCGGGGATGTAGAAGCCAAACTTGCCCAGACTGAGATTTGCGCCGGGCTGCGTCCAGCGATCGAGGACCGTCCAACTGTCACCCTGCTTGATCTGGTGGACTATCTCCGTGGGACTGACGCGGATTTGGAACGTGCGGAAACTTTTCTTGTCGCCTTTACCGGAAACTCTGATCTCGTCCGTTTTCTCACCGTTGCGAATGACGCTGCGATAGAAGTAATTCTCGTCCATTTGGAAAAGGATGTAATTCTTCGGGTCGCTATAGTTGAACACCCACTGCAAGAGGTGACCTTTGATGAGCATCGCAGAAAAAACAAATGTGCCCGATGCCGGCACGGCTCGATATAGGACGAAGTCCCCGCCTTTGCGAATAAAAGAATCTCTCTCCTGCTTCCATGCGCCTGGATCCTCCCACTTCGACATACCGTTCGGAGCGAGCGACAAATCCAAAGTCTTGGATTCACCAGCTATCACTTCGAACGTGGACGAACGCGTGAACCTTTCGGCGGTTCGTGCAGTAAGAGTGTATGTACCGGGGGCGAGATTGAGTGGGACCCCACTGCTTACCATCTTCAGAAGCTCACCTTTCGCGATTGCAACTTTGGCGTCGGCGGGCGCGAAGGTAATTTTTAATTCTCCGGGAGCGGCTTCCATCGCGGCATCCGCAGCAGCAAGAGATATGGTTCCACCCACAACGAAGTGTTTCTTGAACTGCCGGGGTTTGAATCGCTCATTGCGCAGTTCGACAGTATGGTCTCCGGGAGTGACACTGGAGACATCGAGCGTGCCATCGGGCTGAATAGTGCCGACCATACTTTGATCCACCAGAACCGTAGTTCCAGGAGTGCCGCCCTGGATTTTGAGCGAAGCCAGTTGCAGGTTCTCCGGTTGCAGTTTCGGCGGTTGCATTTTGAAGATAAGCGTGGCCTGTTCGCCATTGCGAATGCGGATCTTTTGCTGGGGAGGATCCTGAAAGCCGCTCTTCGAGACTTGTACAACGTAGTCCTTGAGCTCGAGATTTGGCAGGCGTAACTGGCCGGATTGCGTGAGTTGCCGTTGAAGTTTTCCGTTGAGAAAAACCCTTGCGCCGTCTTGACCGGCGACCACAAGCAGCACGCCTAGGTTGTGGCCGGACTCGGCGGGAGACTGTTCATCGACTGTCATCTTTCTTGCGGCCGTATCGGAAGAAGCGCTCACGGCAGACGAAGATGTTTCGGGAGTTGTTTGTGCCGGCGCGGATATGGATGGGACTGGGACCGGAGCGGGCACCGACGGCGCAGAGACGGCGGGAGCGGCTGCGGGCACCTTCGCAACTGCCGGAGCGTAAAGTTTTCGCGTGAAGAAGAAGGTGGCTGCTACCAGAATTATCGCGACGGCGGCTGAAACAAGAATCAGCGTTGCGGAGTTCGACCTCGTCGGTTGTTGTGTCTTGGATGATGGGGATGCGATTTTGCTCGCCGCTACGCTAGCCTCGGCGGCGGGTTGTAGCGCAGCGGTGAGGACTAATTGCACCGGGGCAATACTGGGCGGAGCCTTGCGCGCACGAACGTCACTCGGCGGAACTTTGCTGGGCGGAACATTGGTAGGCAAAACAGTGCCGGTTCGAACGGTCTGGGTCGGGCTTTCCACAACAGCCCTTTCCGGAACAGGGCCTGCCACAGCCGGGTTCGGCGGAGCTTGGCTGCTATCGGCGCGTGAAGCCGCCGGAGCGCTGGGCCGCGGAACGTGAAAAATGACTGTCGCGCCTTTGCCCTGCGGCGAGCCCGTGGAACTCTTCTCATCCTTGGGGACAAATCCCAATTGGCTCAGAAGGCGATTGGCGATGGCTAGGATTTCTCCATCGGTCCAATATTTGGCGGCCAAGCCCTGGATGCGCTCGGCTAATGCTTGTTTTGCTGCAACGTCCGTGGCTTCACTAATTCTAAGCTCCATGCGCCGCAGGTCTTGCACGTCGCCGCGGCGAGCCTGGCGCCGCCGAGCGCCCTGGTCGCGCTGGATTGCATCGTGAATCTGAAGCAACTTGGAATTGTCGGGATGAACCGCCAATCCCTCGGCAACCCACGCCAAGGCTGCGAATAGATCGCCGGAGGACTGAAGTTGGCGCGCTCGCTCAACCCAATCCTCCACCGAGCTTGTTTTTTTCTGCTCTTCAATTAGGCTGCGGATTGTTTTCGCCGTGGGATGTGCAGGGTTCAACTTGAGCGCCTGATTGGTCAGTGTCTCGGCTTGCAGCCAATCAGTTTCTACAACGGAGTGCGCGTGTTCGACCAGAGCATTCGCCAGGATGGCGCGGGCGAGAGAATTGTTTTTGTCCAGCTCGTAGGCTTGGCGCAACAACTGAATCGCTCCTGCGGATTTCTGCTGCGCGAACAGTTCCTGGCTTTCGGTGATAAGACGGTCGGCCTCGGCTTTGCGCTTGACGCCATCCTGGGCGAGCTTTTCCAATGCGGACAGCTCCGCATCGTTGGCGAATTCGGCGGCCGTGCCTCGCAACAAATCTACAGCCTGAGAGTAGTCGCCCGAATGCAGGCAGCTCTTGATCTGCTCAATGAGCCGCGGTTTGGATTCAGTGCGGGTTTGCTGGTCGCTGCTTTTCTCCAATCGCTCTAACCTCGAAGCTCAAACCTGGTGCGCAATGTTGTCTGATCCTTGCTCTTCCGGGAGTTGGGCGTGTGGGAAGAGAGGATTTTCATGGCGCACCGCGTTGTGCGGGCGCGCCTAAAAATCTTACTCGATTGGGTGGAAAAGGGTAGTGTCCTTGTAGTTGCATCGCTGGCTGTACTCCCACGCCCGGCTACCGTCTTCTGGGGCCGGAGGAACAATTCCGCTTGACACTGTTCTCTATCGTTTTATAATAGTTCTCATCCGATAATCATGCGTCTTACCCATGAGCAGTTCCGTGAGCTGGCCGCAAAGCACGGTTTGCCGGTCACGCACCAGCGCCAGGTGGTTTATGAGGCAGTCGTCGCGTCCCACGGACATTATTCTCCGGAAGATATTTACGCTGCGGTGCGGCGCCGCATCCCATCGATTTCTCTCGCCACGGTCTATAACAATCTACGGCTTTTTATCGAGTGTGGCTTGCTGCGAGAGGTCAGTCCACATGCCTCCACCTTGCGCGTGGACGGCAATCTCAAACCTCATCACCACGCGGTCTGCTCCCGCTGCAAATCGGTGCAGGACATCGAAGGGGAGTTCATCGATTTTAACCGGCTATCCCGGCAACTGCCGGATGGCTTTGATCTCACGCAGCCGTTGATCGAGGTCTTCGGCCTCTGTCGGCGCTGCAGCGCCAAGAAATAATTTTTCATGCAGTATTCATCCAACATTGGAAGGACGGTAACGTTATGGAAAATACACTCGCGACTTCATCGG
This sequence comes from uncultured Acidobacteriaceae bacterium, assembly GCA_963836305.1. GTDB lineage: Bacteria > Acidobacteriota > Terriglobia > Terriglobales > Acidobacteriaceae > Sulfotelmatobacter. Next base: position 150,243 of record CAWIJP010000021.1, read on the forward strand.
GGAGCGTTTCCCCTGAGACTAAGGACAAACACACCACACCCGAAGGAAAGTGCCCGGTAGCGCACGGCGCTCACAAATCCCATACGAATGCTGACTGGTGGCCGAATCAGGTGGACGTGAATATCCTCCATCAGCATTCCCCAAAGTCTGATCCGATGGGCAAGGAGTTCAATTACGCGGAAGAATTCAAGACGCTCGACCTGAATGCCGTGATTAAGGACCTGAATACGTTGATGACGGATTCGCAGCCGTGGTGGCCGGCCGACTTTGGCCACTATGGGCCGCTGTTCATTCGAATGGCATGGCACAGCGCAGGCACGTACCGCATCGGCGATGGCCGCGGCGGTGCCGGATCCGGGCAGCAGCGCTTCGCTCCACTCAATAGCTGGCCCGACAACGTGAACCTCGACAAGGCCCGCCGGTTGCTGTGGCCGATCAAGCAGAAGTATGGCCGGAAAATCTCCTGGGCTGACCTCATGATTCTCGCCGGCAACGTAGGGCTCGAATCGATGGGCTTCAAGACGTTCGGTTTCGGTGGCGGACGCGCGGACGTGTGGGAGCCCGAAGAAGAAATTTATTGGGGACCTGAAGGCACGTGGCTGGCGGACGAGCGCTACTCCGGTGATCGTGACCTCGAGAATCCTCTCGGCGCGGTACAAATGGGCCTGATCTATGTGAATCCGGAAGGGCCGAATGGGAAGCCCGATCCGGTCGCTGCGGCGCGGGACATCCGTGAGACTTTTGCCCGCATGGCCATGAACGACGAAGAAACAGTTGCGCTGATTGCTGGCGGTCATACCTTCGGTAAAACCCACGGTGCTGGCGTCCCCGCAAAATACGTAGGCAACGAACCGGAAGGTGCCAACATCGAGGATCAAGGCCTTGGATGGAAGAATAAGCTTGGCAAAGGTCACAGTGGTGACACTATCGGCAGCGGCCTGGAAGTTATTTGGACCACGACGCCGACCAAGTGGAGCAACAACTTCTTCGACAACCTTTTCAAATATGATTGGGAGCTGACGAAGAGTCCGGCCGGCGCACATCAGTGGACACCGAAAAATGGCGCAGGCAACGGCACGGTGCCGGATGCGCATGACCCCGCAAAGCGTCACGCGCCCTCCATGCTGACTACCGACCTCGCGTTGCGTTTCGACCCGGCTTACGAAAAAATTTCACGGCGCTTTTATGAGCACCCGGATCAGTTCGCGGACGCGTTTGCGCGAGCGTGGTTCAAGCTGACGCACCGCGATATGGGGCCAATCGCCCGCTACCTTGGCCCGCTCGTTCCAAAGGAAACGCTGGTATGGCAGGACCCTGTTCCCGCCGTCGATCATAAATTGATCGATGAGCAGGACGTTGCCGCTCTGAAGGCGAAGATCCTCGCGTCCGGACTTTCGATCTCCCAACTTGTCACCACGGCTTGGGCATCGGCGGCGTCTTTCCGCGGCTCAGACAAACGCGGTGGGGCCAACGGGGCGCGCATTCGTCTCGCTCCGCAAAAAGATTGGGAAGTGAACCAACCGGCCGAACTGGCGAAGGTTCTGAAGAAGCTGGAAGCGATCCAGAAAGAGTTCAACGGCTCGCAGTCCAACGGGAACCGAGGGAAAAAGGTTTCCCTTGCCGACCTGATCGTTTTGGGAGGCTGCGCAGCTGTTAAGGAAGCTGCGAAGAAGGCCGGATACGATGTGAAAGTTCCTTTCACGCCGGGACGCACGGATGCTTCGCAGGAACAGACCGATGTGCACTCATTCGCCGTCATGGAGCCGGTGGCTGACGGCTTCCGCAACTGTCTCCGCAGCGGACAGGTTTTTTCGGCTGAAGAGTTGCTGGTGGATCGGGCACAATTATTGAGACTGACGGCTCCTGAGCTGACCGTTCTGGTTGGTGGCCTGCGTGTGTTGGGCGCAAATGCCGGAAAGTCGACACACGGCGTCTTCACCAAGCGCCCCGAGACGTTGACGAATGATTTTTTCGTCAACCTGCTCGACATGCATACGCAATGGCAGCCCTCCAATACAGTCGAAGGTGTTTCGGAGGGCGTGTATGAAGGCCGCGACCGCAAGACGAACCAGCTTCAGTGGACCGCTACTCGCGTAGACCTGATCTTCGGTTCGCAGTCGCAGCTACGGGCCCTCGCCGAAGTCTATGCCTGTGCGGACTCCAAGGAGAAGTTTGTGAAAGACTTTGTGGCGGCATGGACCAAGGTTATGAACCTTGATCGCTTCGACCTGGCTTGAACTCGGCGAAACCAGAGCGGCCAATGTTCAGCTCTTGGATTTTGAGGCTAAAACGAAGTTGTTGCTTTCCTGGGTCTCGGGGCGCGGTAGCCGCCCCAGGCCCAGGTCCTGCTCAGGGACGTTCTTGTCATTGCCCGTGAGTTCGAGCTTACTTAGAAAATTTTCGCTAGGAATAGTCGAATCGTTCGCCACAACCCAGAATGCGAAAGGCCTGTCCCAGTGTGCGACAGGTGTTCGCGAACTCATCCGGAGCCGCTGTGTTGAACTCGAACATCTCGAAATGGCAGGGGATGACGAGCTTTGCGCCGATGTCATGTGCCAACTCTGCGGCTTCCGGCCCGGACAGATTGCCCGGTACGCGCCGTTCCGGAGCACGGCCGTTTATCGGAAGGATCGCGACATCGACTGCAAAAGACCGGAGTTTCTCGGCCATTCCGTCGTAGCGCAGCGTGTCGCCACTGTGGTAAAGGCTCCAATTGCCGAACTGCAAAACGTAGCCCAGAGCTTTCACGCGGCCGTGCTCGTCGCGTTCGACGGTCTCGTGCGCAGATGCGATAGCAGAGAATCGAATCCCTGAAAGTTCGATCGAACTCTCATCGTCTAGTCCGATCGGCGTTGCGGAATCGATCTTCAGACGGTCCGCGACAAAAGCTCGGTTGGCTTCCGGGATAACGAGCTTGACCGACGGATTCCGCGCGACGATCGGGCCCAGGGTTTCTGCATCGAGATGATCGGTGTGGTTGTGTGAAGAAGTCGCGATGTCGACGAAAGACAAATGGGCCGGATCGATGGCCAGCTCAGTCATCCGCACATGCGGCTTGTCGGTCTCGCGGTATTTTCGCGTGAGCGAGTCTGAAAGATAGGGATCAAGCAGAACATGAATGCCCTGCCACTGCAGCAGGAACCCACTTTGCCCCAACCACCAGAGCCGGAAACCGAAGTGGTTCGTTCCTTCCGCATGAATGTCCGCGAGCAGCGCGGCGTGGGACTGCACCGGACAAATCACGCGAGTCCCAGTTCCTTGCGAACGATGCCCACACCCTGCACCAGGTTGACGAGTTTCTGCCGGGCCGCCCAGCGGGCGGTTTGACTCAATCCGCAGTCGGGCGCGAAAGAAAGCTGGCTGGCTGGAGCATACTTCAGGCAAAGACGTACTCGCTCGGCCACGTCGAGTGGGCTTTCAACGTAGTAATTTTTTACGTCGACGATGCCAACGGCTACGTCGATGCCCCGCTTCGTGATCTCTCCGATCAGTTCGATTTCGGCGAATTCGCGGCTCGCCATCTCCAGGTGGATTTCGTCCACGGGCAATTCAAAGAAGGCCGGGAACAACGGAGCGTAACGCCGTGGAGCGACCGCACGCGCTTTATAATTGCCGAAACACAAGTGAGTGGAGAGCCGGCATCGCCCGACGATAGGTTTTACCGTCTCGGCAAAGATCTTTAAGAGGCGGTGCGGATCCTCGCGATATCCGTAGCAACTCATGGAGGGCTCGTCGAGGGTAATTTCATTGCAACCAGCTTCCACCAGTTCTTCCAGCTCGGTGCGTACGATCGGAATCAACGCGTCGGTGACATCCCATCGGCTGGGGTAACCTCCGCCGGGCTCGATGCGGCCGCTAAGAGTATAGGGCCCGGGCACGCTGGCCTTGAGAACAGGTCCTCCGGCCGGTGCGATCTTCTGCAGGAGTTTGAATTCAGCGACTGCGCCCAGCCCATGCTTCGAGACAATCGTTCCGGTCACCGGATATTTACCCCGCTGATCATGGGCGGGCGGGCCAAAACGGCGCGGGGAAAACGGCGTCGCGCGAATGCCCTCAAGCCGTCCGTAGAATGACAGGTTAAAGTCGTAGCGGCTCTGCTCTCCATCGGTGATTACATCCAGGCCTGCTTGCAGTTGGTCGTGGACGGCGGCGATAACCGCGTCGGTGCGCATCTCTTCGATATCGGCCTCCCCGAATTCGTCCAGATGAGCTGAGGCAAACTCAAGCCATCCCGGAAATGGGTAGCTGCCAATCACACTGGTTCGCAGAGGAGGGCGCTCCTTGCCCGCGCTCCGTTCATCCATCGCCGGCTCGGCCGTGGATCCGGTCGGTCTGGTTGCTGGAGTCATGCGCTCACCGCCCACCCTCCGTCCGCAGCAATCATCTGGCCGGTCATGGGGACCGAGTCCTTGCTCAAAAGAAAGCATGCGATCCTCGCGATCTCTTCCGGCGCGATCAGACCCCGCGTTAAAGGCTGCTTACGCGCGATATATTCCATGACAGCGGCATCGCCTTGCGCGCGCGCGCTCATTGGAGTCCTGACCAGCCCCGGCGCGATGACGTTAATCCGGATGCCCGCGGGCGCATAGTAAGACGCGGCGGAAAGCGTCATCGCCTCGATAGCTCCCTTGCTTGCGGCATACCCTACGGTGGCGAAATGTTCCCGCGCGGCGTGCTTTGCCAGAACACTTCCACAATTTAGAATGACTCCATTTTGCGAATGCTGCGTCCAGATGCGCAGCACTTCCCGGCACATCAGGAAGGTTCCTTTGGCGTTTACGTTCATCACTGTGTCCCACGCCTGAGCCGAGCATTCGTGGAGCGGGCCATCGCCCATCGAGCGTGCGCTGATTCCGGCCACGTTAAATAGCGCGTCAATCTTCCCGAATCGTTCAAGGCAGGCGGCAACGCTCTTGCGCACACCCTCCTCATCCCGCACGTCCGTCGTACTGAAACCCGCATGGGGCAAACCCTCGGCTAGCGCACGGCACTCTTCTTCTTTTACGCCGACGATGAACACGCTGTCTTGCTCGCCCCACAAGCGAGCCGTGGCGGCCGCAATGCCGGACGACCCAGTCACCAGAAGGACTTCGCTCACGTGACCCCTATTCAAAAAGATGTTTGAGGCTTCTGCGATAGGCCTCGTAGAACGCTTCCAGTTGCTCGGCGGCGCTGGCATTTCCCACGAATTGGTGGCTGGGCAACAACACTGGTTTGACCCCTCGCGCCAGCAGCGCTTCGGCTGTGGCGCAGCGAATCATATTGATGATGGTGGCGCCGGTGATTGTGGAAACCGGACCCGTCCGCCACTCAAGTCCCTCCAACTCGACAATACAGTCACCCGGCGGACACTGGTTGTCGATAATCAAATCAGCGCAGTCGATCAGTTTCTTACCCGAGGAATGAGCCGGCCTCGCCTGCTCGCAATGCGCCTTGGACACCATCGCGATCACCGGCAGACCGCGACGTTGCGCTCCAGCCGCCATCTCGACCACTACAGGGCGGATTCCGCTCGTGGAAATTACGATGAAGGCGTCGTGCGGTCCGAAATGGAAGCTCTGTAGAATTTTTTCTGCGTACCCCTCGTAATTTTCCAGATACAGCGGCGCGCGCAGGCCGTTCGTACCCACGATCGACGCATGGTTTGAAAGCGCCAGCTCGACCAGGGCGACAAAACCTGCATAGCAACCCTGCCGCGGAGTCATTTCTTCGCACATCATGCGAGAGTGGCCGTTGCCAAAAAGAAATACCAGGCCACCACGCGAGATTCGCTCCGCACACAACTCGGCCGCTTTCTGAATGACGTCGGCCTGGGTGCGTCGCAGGTTCTTTAGCAGAATCATCGCCTGATCGAAAAATGTCAGGCTGGCCTGTTTCGAACCTGCTCGATGATCGAGAAGCTTGTCTGGCACGGGTGGAGTTAACTCCTTGTCGCGTCGCAAGAGTTTGCTGAGGATCGAGGTGAGTATAATTCAGAACGATTGTGAGCGAAACTCGATCACTCGAAGCCGAAGCGGTGGCAATCGGTATCGATCTCGGCGCCACCACCATTAAGGGTGCGCTCGTTGGATTGCGCGGGGACTTGCGGGCAAACTTTCGCGAAGACTCGCCGCGCACCATTTCATCGCTTCAGAATTTTATCCACTCGGTACACAAGCAGGCGACGGTTCCAGTGCTGGGAATCGGGATCGGCTGCAAGGGCGTCATCGATGCCGCCACCACGTGCGTCAACCGCTTACCCGGCGATTTGAATTTTCTCGAGGGGCGCCTGCTGCGGGACCTCGCTACCGTGAATGACTTGCCAGTCTATGCCGACAACGATGCGCGCGCGGCCCTGGTCGGGGAGGTGCTGTGGGGCGCCGCTCGCGGGCGTCGCAACGTGGTTCTCCTCACGCTCGGCACAGGAATCGGAGCCGCCGCGCTGGTCGATGGTGTGATCGTGCGTGGTGCGTCCGGAGCCGCGTGCCATTTGGGACACGTGACCCTCGATATTCGCGGTGGACTCTGCATTTGTGGCAATTACGGATGTCTGGAAACTTGCTTCTCTTCCCGCGCTATCGAGTCCGCTTATTTTGCTCACATCCACCGGGCATCCCCAGCCCGTTTATCAGTGGATGATATCGGCCGGATCCCCGGCACAGAGGCCATCTTCCAAGCGGCTGCTAACGGCGATCCCAGCGCGCGTCGCGTGCTGGATCTCGCGTTCGAATCTCTCACCGCCGCTCTGGTAAGCTTTCTCCACGTATTCGATCCCGAACTACTCATCTTGGGAGGCAACATCGCCGCGGCCGGACCGCAGTTGCTCGGCCCGTTGCATGAAGAGGTCGCACGCCGAACCAGTGTCTTGCTGGGAAGGAAGGTACCGATCGTTTTCCAAAGTACCGGCGGATACGGTGGAGTTGCCGGAGCCGCCGGGCTGGTGTTTCTGCAACAGCAACTGCTGACAATTTAGAACTGGATCCGTCACTTCGAAAGGGGCACGCGACAGCCGGGATGAACTCTACCAATACGCCGGAGTCCGTTCTTGTACACGGCGGATCGCCGCAATATGGATCGCCGCAATATGGATCGGCACGCTTCCTTTATCTTCCCGCTGCGGTCGCGGCGGTCGGCGGATTGCTGTTCGGCTTCGATACCGCCGTCATCAATGGAGCCATCGTATTCTTGAAGCGGCAGTTTGCGCTCAGCGATTCACAAACTGAGTTCGGGGCCAGCAGCCTGCTTCTGGGATGCGTTTTTGGCGCGAGCCTGGCGGCTTTCACCAGTGACCGCTTCGGCAGAAAGAAGTCGCTGCTCGCGGCTGCCGCGTTGTTCACGGTTTCGTCGATCGGAGCGGCGCTTCCCCGCAATATCACCGAGTTCGTGCTCGCACGCCTGATGGGCGGCCTCGCTATCGGACTCGCTTCCACTCTTTCTCCCCTCTATATCGCCGAGATCTCTCCGCCTCGCATCCGAGGACTGCTGGTAAGCGTTAATCAGTTAGCGATTGTCACCGGCATTCTGCTGTCCTATAGCGTGAACTACGGTCTTACCGGAGCCGGTCCAACAAACTGGCGCTGGATGTTCGCTTCGGCCGCGGTGCCGTCGGCTTTTTTCTTGCTGGCGTTGCTCTTTGTTCCTGAAAGTCCCCGGTGGCTGGCGCAAAAAGGTCGGGATCAAGAGGCGGTGCAGATTCTCGCCCGCATCAAAGGCCGAGAGGCCGCGCATGCAGAAATTCATGCGATTCACTCCGCCGTCGAAGAAGAAAGCGGGAATGTCTTCGATCCGGCTTTCAGAAAACCTCTGGTAGTTGCTGTGCTGATCGCACTGTTCAGCCAGTTCACTGGCATCAACACTATTATTTATTACGGCTCTTTGGTTTTCCTGGAGCATGTGCCGAAGCAGACCGCCGGCACAGCGTTGTGGGCGAATGTCATGATCGGGGTAATCAACTTCGTGGCCACGCTCCTGGGCATGTATCTAATCGACCGCGTTGGCAGGAAGCCGTTAATGATGTCGGCCTTCGCCGGCATGGCGGTTTCCCTCGTGGGAGTGGCGGCGGCGATTCACCTGCAAGCCTCGGCTCTGGCAGTCTTGATCCTGATCCTGGTCTATGTCGCTTGCTTCGCCGTCGGAATTGGCACGGGAACCTGGGTGTTGATGTCAGAAATTTGCCCAACCCGAGTGCGGGGCCGCGCCATGTCGATCGCGACGCTCTTTCTCTGGTGTGGGACGCTCCTGGTTACCCTTACGTTTCTCTCACTGGTGCGAATATTGACGGCGCCGGGTGCTTTTCTGCTATACGCCGTCATCTGTGTTGCGGCGTTCCTGTTCGTCAAGCTAGCGGTTCCGGAAACTAAGGGACGAAGCCTGGAGAAAATTGAGAGTTGGTGGCTACCCGGCGCTGCGGCGACGAAATTCCGCGAGACGACGAAACCCCGCGAAGCATGAAGCGCGGCCCAGACAGCGTGGCCAGTTCAGGATTGACGAACCAAGCTACTGCGCGCGGATGTTGCCTCGAATTACGCTTACCGATGCTGCCGGCAGGTCATAGGCGCTACCTGCGCTCACACTCTGCTTCATGTGCAGAATCGGTCCATCCGGATCGGCCATACCCGTGGTTTCCACCGTAACCGAAGGCTCAGCCGGATATTCCGCATGTCCCACGGAGCGCGTGACTCCGGGATGCCACTGATACTGGCCTTTTCCAAATATGGAAATCTCAACCGTTCCATCGAATGCATTAATGCGGCCTCTATCCTGACCCTCACCGTCTTGGTTCTCAAATACAATCTTCACCCGGTGAGAATTCCGCTGGTCGCGATTCACCACCAGCAGCGACCACTGGCCATCGGGACGCTTCAGCGCATAAGCCGTTACCATCGCATGTCCCGCGCCATCGTTGACGTCGCTGCTGGCGGAAAACACATCGTGTTGTTTATCGCCTGGAACGACCCATTCGAGGTTGATCATCTGGGCCGTGAAGAACTGCGCCAGGGGCTGCTGAATTTTGTAGTGGCCATCGACGGTGAGCATCCCGAAGGTTCCTGGCGAATCGCTGCAGCCGTGTTCCATCAGCAATGGCAAATAGTGAAAGTAGTAAACCCCGTTGCCTCCCGCGTTGAGGAACGAGCCAATGTAATCGGCCAGCCACAGCCCGGAAAAAATATCCATGTACGTTTCGCTCGCGCCCGAGGAAAGATTTGATTCCGTAATAAACATGGGAAGATCCGCGGGGATTCCGTCATTGCGCCAGACTTGCATGATGTGGCTTACGAGCTGTGGTTCGTCATAAAGACTGCCCCAGGGAATTCTGCAAGGTTCGTAGGGATAGTGTTCAAAAGAAAAGAAGGCCAGGTCGCGCATGCGTCCGTGTTGTTTCAGATAGGTGATGAAACGGCCGGTCCACGATACGTCGCCGTTTGCGTCAGGCCAGGTTTCAATTTCCTGGTTTACACCCTGAAATGATGGCCCGCCTAGTTTCAGAGTAGGGTCAAGGTGGTGAAGCGCCGTGGCCCACTGAAGATAAAGTGCGCCATAGTCCTCCGGAGCCATATATTGGCCGTCGGACTCTTCGCCCATCTCGACATAGGAGATGGGATACTTCCTTTTCTCAAGATAGGTAATCTCGGCGACGGCATTTTCCGGAGTGTCATACAACAAAGCCACCGGTATCATCGCAGGCAGCCCGCGAGTGACGCCGCTGTTAAAAAAAAGATCGAAGCCCACCTGCGCCTGATGAGTTGTGCCCAGGTCCGAAGATTCATGCCACGGATCTACCGAAGAACAATAAGTCGTTGTCTGTTCCTGGTCGGGCGTGTGCCGCAGGATGTCGTGGAAATCTCCGTCGGCGGAAGACGTTCCAAGATAAATCTCGCGAATGGCGTAACCAGCGCAATCCCGCGGGTCAACCGATGCATGAGTTCCACAGGTATTCGAAGACTCCGTCATCAGAATGCGCAGAAAGCGGACCGGAAGGGGACTGGGACTCAACCGAAGGATGTCTGATCCGCCATGACCCTGTTCGATCACGCCCAGCGGAAAAGCCTGCCACACTCCGCGCGTGGGCCAGTGCATGGGATCGTCTCCGGTCCAGTGCTGCACCACAAATTTCGTGGCGTAGGGTTCGCCCCACTTGATCTGAATGCTGTCGACTTGCTGTATCTGCGCTATATCGATCACGACCCACTGCGGATGCAAGGAATCGCTTTCGCTGGTAAAGCGCTCGGTAAGATATGGATTACTTTTCCAATAAGTATTCTCATCGCCATCGGTGATGCGGGAAAAACCGGCGTTCGGAGTGCCGTCATTTCGCGTAAAGCCACGATGCGGCAACGCATATCCGTAGGAGTAACGAATAGGTTCTGCGGGAATTGCCGAGCCGGTAAAGTATCCTTTGTCGCCGGGTTCGCTCCATGTGCCGCGAGGATTCCAATGCCAAGCCTCAATGGAGAGTTCGGTATTGTTTCGATAACTGACGGGCTGCCAGCCGGAGGCCATGGCTCTGCCTAAATTCGGCTGACTCAAGCCACTGTCGACCGCTTCCGCAGGAATGCGATCAACCCCGGCTCCGAGCGTTTCGTTGGGACGAAAATGATTCGTCGAGTGCGCCGGAGTTATGTCGACCTGAATAGTCTGCGCCGCAGACTCCATTGACACAAACATGAGCACGAGCAAGAAAGACCACGCGAAAGCCGCCACCAATTTATTCATGAGCCGCATTTCCCGGACCTCCCACTGGATAAATGCAGGGCAGGCGCTGCTCCACCGGCGGCAGAGCAGGAAACGCGGCGTGCGGTTCCTGCTGGTACCAATACGCTACCGAAAAAAAATTGTCGGAGCGATGATTGGCATGGCCATGCTCGATTGTTGCTCTGAGAGACTTGGTGAAAGGGATCGGCGAATCCAAATGAAACCGATACACCGAAGACCGGCTGCCTGCCAGCTCAGGGCCCACTACCGGTGCTCCGAATAACGCGTAGGAAAATGGATGGCCAAAAGCCCAGGCTCCAAGAAAGTAATCTTCCGATCCGGTGCCGTTGATGGAAGGACGTTTTTCGCCGTCAACAAAAAACATGTCATCGCCTTCCCCCCACCAGCCGTCCTGATTCTGCAGAATTGACATAGTCACGCCGACGAAGTGTCCGTGCCCACTGGCTTCCATCCAGACGTAATTATTTTCTCCATCAAGATTTTTCTTCGCATTCACAGCTGCGTTGTCGTTCGATTCCCATCGATTCGTCCAACCTTTGGCTGGAGTTGCCTGATGGTACTGGGCATGAAAATACATGGTGTCCGCGGGCAGGTCATGATGCAGAGCCTGATAGTCGATATTGAAATAAAACGCATCCACGCCTTCTTTTCCTTCATTGGTAACGGTGATTCGGGCTCGCTTGCGAAAAGGCATCGGAAAAAACGAGTTCAAGGCCTTATCCGAAGCAACGGACAGCGGAATGGATTCAAATTGGAAGTAGTCGCCCAGGCCGAGGCTGAAGAAGTCGCCGATCGGAGTCTCCACACTCGGCGAGGTTTCGCCGTCCCAATACATGCGTAGAACCAGCTTTTTCAAGTGATACTGCTCCGACGAGGAGATCGTTACCCAGATGTGGATAATGATTCCGGGGCCTGAGTCATCGAGTAACGTGATCGTGTCTCCGGCCTTAATTTTGTAAAAATCGTCGTTGCCGCCGGTCCGGTCATAGCTGGAAGCCCGCTTCTGAACATAGTCGTGAGGTGAGGTAAGACTGGAGAGCATGCTGCTCTGCCCGCCATTGGACTGCGCCCAGACGCAAGCGCACGTCATCAGCATGCCAATCAGAATCTTTTGCAACCACTGCAACCAGAAACGCTGTCGTTGGTTAATTTCTCTCATGCGACCTCATCGCGAAACCTGAGCAATGTATACGCCGAATGGCTGCACAACAATTTTGTCTAACTGTCCTGTGGGCGCAAGTGCCGAGGTCGTGAGTAAAGTTCTGGTCTTAGCGGAAGGGAAGCCTTCCGAGGAAAGATTAAAACTGACATGCTGCGCGGTCGCGGACATATTCAGAACGACCAGTACGGCTTCATTCTTATACCGCCGCAGGTAGGCGAGCACGTTGGAATCGTCCTGATTCAGCGCAACATAATCTCCATTCACGAGCACGTCATTTTGATGATGTAAAACCAGCAGCTGCCGGTAAAACTGCAAAATGGATTTCGGATCGTTCAACTCACTCGCAACGTTGTGCGTCTTCGCACTCGCTGGAACAGGCAGCCAAGGCGTTCCTGTGGTAAATCCAGCGTTGGCAGAGTCATCCCATTGCATGGGAGTGCGCTCCCCGTCGCGGCCTTTGTATCCCGGCCATCCCGTAATTCCCATCGGATCCTTCACATCTTCCTTGCGCTTGGGATCGTTATTCTCCATGCCGATCTCTTCGCCGTAGTACATGATCGGCGTGCCCCGCAGCGTCAGATAGAGCGCAGCCATCAGCTTGGCAATCTGGTCATCGTGCTTCCCATCGCCGTAGCGCACATAGGATCGCGCCATATCATGATTGCCGATAACATAAGTTGGCCAACCGCCTGTGGATTCGGCGAGCGCAATCTGCTTGCGGAAATCGGGTGCGGAAAGCTTATCAAGAGTACAGAACATGAAATCCATGGGCAATTGGATTTCATCATTGTGCGCGCCGTAGTATTCCTTCAACTCGGCGGCGCTGTCGGTGTAGGTCTCGCCCACCAGAACTGCGTCGCTTTCATCGGCAACGCTCCTCAGGCGGCGGAGCACCTTATGATTCTCCGGCAGCTTGTCGTTGTATTTATTCTGCATATTCGGGTCGCCCATCTCGTCCTTTCCTGGACGAATGGGATTGTCGTGCAGCTTCGGATCCTCAAACAAAAGATCGACAGCGTCCAGACGAAATCCGGAAACCCCGTGCTTGTACCAGAATCGAGTGACGTCGAACATGGCTTTTTCCACCGCCGGGTTGCGCCAATTCAGATCAGGCTGCGCCGTGGCAAAGAAGTGGTAGTAATACTGGCCGGTTGTGGGATCGAACTTCCACGCGGAACCTCCAAAACCAGAGATCCAATTGTTGGGAGGATGGCCGTCGCCCTTGCCATCGCGCCAGATGTACCAATCGCGATGCGCGGACGCGCGCGATGATTTCGAATCCAGGAACCAGGGATGCTGGTCCGAGGAATGGTTGATGACAAAATCCATGATGATGCGAATGTGGCGTTTCTTCGCGGCCTGCACCAGATGATCAAAATCCGCCAGGGTCCCATACATGGGATCAATGTTCTCGTAATCGGAAACGTCATAGCCGAAATCGACTTGCTGCGACGGGTAGCAGGGCGAAATCCAGATGGCGTCCACGCCGAGTTGCTCTAAATAGTCCAGCTTGGATTCGATCCCCTTGAGATCCCCGATGCCGTCGCCGTTACTGTCGGCAAAACTGCGAGGATAAACTTCATAGAAGACGGCATCCTGCCACCACGCGTGGTCTTCAGCATTCGCCGCGCTTTTCTGCGCCCGGGAAAAAGAAAGCGCAAAGCAGACAGCCATAATCAACAGAACCAAGAATCTGAATCTCTGAGGCATTTCGTTTCCTTACTCCATGAATGTTCAAGAACCAAAGCCAAAGAGCCGAGGCTAAGAGCCGAGGCTAGATCACTGCGCCTCTACCGCGCAGCAAAATGAAAAATAACTTTAGCCTGCGGATCGGTTCCGGGCGCGCTCATCGGAAGTTTCACCCGGACCTTTCCTTCCGCGCCGGTTTTCTGTTCGAACTCAGCCCCTTCGATGGAAGAAATCTGCTCCGGGTTCCATGCCGAGAGTTCGTAACTCGCTCCGCTCGCTCCCGAAAGAAACAGGGTCAGGGTATCCCGTTTCGCCGACCATAATTCCGAAAGGACTCGCAAACCTTGGCTGGTGCTTCCCAAGGCTGGAAGAGTTGTCGAGACGCCGAGCTCAAAGTCATTCTTCATCTGGATCTCGATCGTATTTCGGTCGCCCACAATCGGAAGATTCACCGTGACGTGCTGATCCGAAGAGTTCGCTTCAATGTGAAAAGGCGGCGCGCGTCCATTAAGCCGAACCGCCGCGATCCTGGCACGCAAGCTTAACGCCGGCGAAAACTGAAGCGAACACTTTCCCGCGCCCGTGGATTGCATGTCTAACTGGATTTTGTCCGGCGTCCGCTGGTAATTCAAATTCAACGCTACCGTGCCCATGCGCACGTTGCTGACGGAGAACGAATCCCATTCCGCGGGAATGTGAGGAGCGAAATTTAAATGACAACTGCCAGCGTCCACGTCCAAGCCGAGCAATCCGCTCAGCAGAGGATTGACCACCATCGCCGCTGACCAGATCTGTTGCGGGGAGCCGGTCGCCAGCGTTTGAAAATGATCGCCCGAAAGAACTTCGGCCACATGGCCCAGCGACCCATTCAGAGCCAGCAAAGCGTTGGCACGCAAATTCGAATAGGCGGGCAACGCGCGATGATACCGATACTCGCCTATCGACGCCCATCCTGTGAACAGCGGCCACACGGTTCCGAAGTGATATCCGCCCGGATTGTATTTCGAGTCGCGTGAAGAAAGAATCCGCATACCCCAGTCGGTCTCCTGATCTGGACCGGCGAGCTGTTCAATCATGCTTCGCGCCTGATCTTCGTCGAGTTGCTTAAACCACATCGGGACAGTAGCCAGAACGCTGGGCACATCGACTCGATTGTTATGGGCATCGAGCGCGTAAGCGTAGATTTTGTTTTCCGGCGACCAGAAAGTTTTGTCCAAAACTGGCTCTTGCCTCTCGAACGTTTGCTTCAGCTCTTTCGCCAGCTCCTCTTTACCCAGCAGATGAGCCAGCTGCGAAAGTGCGCGTGCCGCTTCAACTCCTAAAGATGCCTGGTAAATCTCAGTCCGTACTGGATAGAGCGGCCCTCCTTCGATCCAGCCGGTTCCCACGCCTGCGTTCTGCGCGAGTCCCTGAGCGTCGTAGGTGGATCGCAGAAAATCGTAAGCTCTCGACAGGTTGTCCCATTTCTGTTGGGCGAATCCTATGTCTCCGCTGTGCGTCACGTAATCGTTCACCGCAATAATGAACAGCGGAGTCGCGTCCGCAGAGGCATACGCATAAGGGGTTTTGAACCAATCCATGAAGCTCGCGCTTTGCGAGATTTCGTGAGTGATCTTGCCGTCCGCCCGCTGATACTTGCTCAGGAAATCCAAAGCTTGACGGACAGTGGAGAAATCACCCTCGGCATCCAGCGCTAAAGAAGTCCACTCCGCGTCTCGCCCAAAGAACCAGGCGAAGCCAGGGCGATCGTTATCGCCAGACTTGTTGAAACCTGCAACCAGACCTTCCCCTAAAAATGGGTTCTGCACCAGGCCTTGCACCATGTTGACTCTTGCCCAGTCATACGCCGTTTCAATTTGCGAGTCAGGAAGCTTAAGGCTGATCGTGCGGTCCAGATAATCGCGGTAATAGTCGGCCGAACCCTGTAGCAATTGCGCGTAGTCATTGGCCAGATGACGGTAAAGGTTTACCAATAGGACCCGGCCTTCGAATCCCGCCGCGATGACAATAAGCTTCTTATCGCTTCCTTTATTAGTCGTCCCCAGAAGAATGGAATCCTCATGAGACGAGAAATAATTGGTGGAGTATTCCTCCGAAGCTTTCACTCCTGACGGAGACCCGACCATCGCGTGAAACTTTTCCGATTCGTCTGCAAAAAGAAACGCCCGCAGAGTCGGATCCCAATCTTCAGAAACTCCACCGATGCTTGCCGGCCATTCCAGTTGAAAATCACGTGTGAAAATGGCCTCGATCTCCAGCGGCTCGGCGGTTTCCACTTCAAAGGCGATGATCGCGCCGGACTCATGCACTGGCACGAACAAAGTTTCGCGGATGGAAAAAGTGTCGCCGGTATAGACGATGGTGGTGGATTCCGGATGGACGATCAAAGTTCGCGCCAATGTTTCTGCCGGTATCGTCGCGCCATCGACATGGAAGCGCAAATGAAAATCACGCAGGATTTTCAACGGGTAAACCCACGCTTCCAGGTTTCCTTGTTCGTTCCCGAACACCGCGGCACGAGTACCTACTGCCGAGAGAAATTCCCACGATCGAATCGGCCGCGAAAGTTCCAGCGATTGCCCGGACTGATCAGCGAACGAAACCGAGCACAGAAGCAGCAGAACGCAACACAGAACGATTCTTGCCAGAGACAGCCGTCTTCGCCGAGAGGGGCCTGGAACCTGAAGCATGCTGAAAGAAGATTCGGATTACGAACGGAGTATAGAGCACCAGCAGAAGCTTTTGGAAGGTTTCAAGCTCGCCGCCGATCGATTCCGACATTCGAAGACGAGTGCTCGCCCTGGGTTATACTCTTTCCGCACTTCAAATGTCTCGACAAAGCCTGTTGTCGATTCCAGGGAATCCAACCTGAGATGCGAAGCGTTGCCCACGAATGGCGCACTTGTCGCGAGCGTGAGGAACGGCCATGATTCGGCGCAGGGAGTTCCTCAGCCGCAGCGCATTCAGCGCAGCGGCGCTCTTGCTTGCTAAACCCACGAGGTTGGCGCGCGCCGCATCGAGTCCATCTGACTCTCGCGTAGAGATCTTGTTGGACGAAGTCCTGGGCACGATCTCGCCAAATATCTACGGACATTTTATTGAACACCTCGGCGGCGTCATTTATGACGGGGTTTGGGTCGGCGAGAATTCGAAAGTCCCAAATATCGGCGGCATTCGCAAGCCTCTCGTCGACGAAATGCGCAAGATCAAAGCTCCGGTGGTCCGCTATCCCGGCGGCTGCTTTGCCGATAGTTATGATTGGCGCGACGGAGTTGGTCCAGCCGAGAAACGTCCGCGACGAACAAATTTCTGGAGTGAGGCCGACGCCATCACGGCTCCTGCCAACCATATTTACGAATCCAACCGCTTCGGCACTGACGAGTTCATGCGCTTTTGCAAACTGATTGGTTGTGAACTTTATCTGGCGGCCAACGTTCGCAGCTTACCGGCTGAGCAATTTTATCGTTGGGTGGAATATTGCAACTCGCCCGCGGGCAGCACCACTCTAGCGGAGTCCCGTGGCGCCAACGGCTCAGCCGAGCCTTATAACGTTCGTTACTGGGGAGTGGGAAATGAATCCTGGGGATGCGGCGGCAATTTCACGGCGCAGGAATATGCCACCGAGTTTCGCCGCTACACCGCATGGTTGCCGCAATATGGCCATCCCTTATCCTTGATTGCCTCCGGCCCGAACGACGATAACTGGCAATGGACGCACCGATTCTTTGAGTCGATCGCGCGAAAGGACAAAGATTTATTTAGCTCAACCTTCGGCTGGGCGCTGCACTATTATTCCTGGAACCTGAGCCGAGGCCGCACCCAGGACTGGGATCAGGGCAAAGGCGATGCTCTGAAGTTTGATGTCCAGGATTGGTACGAAGCATTGCACGAAGGCTATCGGCTGGACTCCCTCATCGAGGGCCACTGGCAAGCGATGGGCGAGTTTGACGCGGCACACCACGTAAAGCTCGTGGTTGATGAGTGGGGCCTCTGGTATCGCCCCGGCAGTCAACTCACGGCAAGCGACTTTCTCGAGCAGACTCCCACTCTCAGAGACGCCTTATTCAGCGCGATGACCCTCGATATTTTCAACCGCCATCCGGAGAAAGTTACGCTCGCCAGTCCGGCGCAGTTGATTAATTGTCTGAACAGCCTTTACCTTGCTCACGAAGATAAATTCTGCGTAACTCCGGTAGGCCATGTCTTCGGAATGTACAGCGCTCATCAGGGAGCGCAAGCGGTGCGCACTATCATCTCCGCCCCAAACGTCCACTACGCGCGCGGGGATTGAAGGGTTCGGCATCTTTGCTCAGCAAAAATTTGATACTCACCCTGGTGAACCCGAGCGTGAACGAAATCCGGGAGACGAAGATCACCGTGAGAAGCGCCTCTATAAAGTCGGGTACCATAACCGTGCTTACCAATTCCGATCTTCGCGCCCACAATACTTTCGATCGGAAAGACGAAGTGACTCCACAAGTCAAAGACCTGCAATCGACAGGCAGTGCGATCACGGCGCAAATCCCGCCTGCTTCCGTCACCAAGCTCGAGCTGAGCCTGGTATGAGCCAGAGTGTATGAAGACGACTGCTCAAAAGCTTTGCAGCCGAACCAATAAACAATGACAAATAAATCGGAGAACCATCGAATCGCCTCGAGCCTCCTTCTGGCGCTGTTTCTCGTAGTCGCGAACGGAGCGCTCCTCGCGCAGGCTGCGCCTCCAGTTGCCACGCCCTCAGTGATTGTGAAGTGGGAAAAGAAAATACCCAACCACACCGTTCCTACCCTGCAAGCGGTTATCAATCCCATGCTGCAGCGGGGTTCGCCCATTCACGATGCCGCCCTCGATGCTCTCCACAAACTAGGAGCTGACTATGTGCGTTACGCCTTCTGGTTTCCCTATCCGAAGATGGCAGTTGCAGAGTTGCGCGCGCCCGAGGTAGATCAAACTTTTTGGGATTTCAAATACATGGACCCGCTGGTCGACGATTTTCTCCGCGCGTCGCAGGGACATCCCAGTGTCTTCAGCTTCAGCACCATCCCGCAGTGGATGTTTACTACGCCCAAGCCAGTCGTGTATCCCGACGATCCTGGTCAGGTTTTCTGGGACTATTCGCAAGGTACCGAACTCGCTAACGTGCAGGTGCTGGCCGACTACTATGCGCGACTGGCCGGCTGGTACACCCAGGGTGGCTTCACCGACGAGTTGGGAAAATTCCACGCCTCCGGCCATCACTTCGACATCGGCTACTGGGAAGTCTTCAATGAGATCGATGGCGAGCACGACACCAGGCCCCAACAATACGTCGAACGCTACGATGCGATTGCGCAGGCCGTTCTAAAAGTTGCGCCGGGCATGAAATTCGTGGCGCTCGCGCTTTCTTCCCCGTCCTTGTTTCCGCGAACGTTCGCATATTTTCTGGACGCAACCAATCACAGGCCGGGCGTGCCCTTGGACTACATCTCTTTTCATTTCTACGCCACGCCGTCGGGAGATCAAACGTTGGAAGACTGGCAGTACACTTTTTTTGACCAGGCCAACGAATTTCTTACGGCCACTCGTTACATTCTTCAGATACGCGACCGGCAGTCGCCTTTGACCAAAGTCATGGTCAACGAGGCTGGCTCGATTCTCGCGGGCGATATGGTTCAGGGCGAACCCGGCCATGTCGAGAAACCGATCCCCGCCGCTTATTGGAATCTTAGCGCGGCGCTCTATGGCTATCTCTACATCGAGCTGGCGAAACTTGGCATCGACTCCGTGGGTGAGTCGCAACTTGTCGGATACCCTTCGCAGTTTCCCAGCGTCAGCATGATCGATTGGACAAATGGCAAGCCCAATGCGCGCTTCACGGTGCTCGAGCTTTTAAAGAACAATTTTGGTCCCGGCGACGACCTCGCTGATACTGACATAAAAAGCAACGGCCAGCTGGCGGATTCCGACGCCCTCGACGCACAGGCTTTTGTCCGGGACGGCCACCGAAAGTTGGTGCTGATCAACGAACGAAATCGTGAAATTACAGTCGAACTGCCGAAAGAATGTTTGGACGCTAGAATCCAAACCATCGGAGGAACGTCCCCGGAGACAGTGACGCAAAATGTTGCAGATGTTAAAGTCCGCTTGCTGCCCTTCTCCGTATCCGTGGTTGCTTTGAAGGATTGACCGCCGAATCGCTGCGCACTGCGGCGTCATCTCGAAGTCCCGCGTTTTCACCGGCGGGACGAGAGATCTCCTGTTCGCATACATCCGTTTTCAAACGGAACCTGGGATGAGTTGGGTTCTGCAGTAGATAAATTTAAAAACCGATTCGCTTTGAATCGATAGTAGAATGCTCCGGTTCGTGCCCTTGGTGCGACGAAGCGGGTTCTTTCCGGCCCTACCCCAAGAGACTTTCTCAGAGGACAAATCCATGAGATTCCGTTTGTACTTGCCGGTTCGCCTGCTGTTGCTCGCAATTCTGGCCTGCGCGGTTCAAACTCCATCCTCCTACGCGCAGGACTCCACCGACGCGCAGCGACTCCCCAAGCGGTTAGTGGGCGACTACGGTTATTGGACTAGGACTCAGGTTCCGCCTTACAGCGCGGCACAAATTCCGTATCACAAGTTAACCCACATCAATCATGCCGGCGTATCTTTCAACGCAGATGGCACGCTGACTATTCCCACAGGCTTCCTCGAGCCCAAGCTCATCAAACTGGCGCATGAAAGCGGGGTTAAAGTTCTTCTGCTCATTGGCGGCGACTTCACCGGGGTTGAGAGCAGTGGCACTCTTCTCACCCTGGTCGATAGTCTCGCGGATTTCGCCGCAAAGCACGGCTACGATGGCTTCGACATTGACTGGGAGTATCCGGCAACCACACAGGATCGTGACTTTTTTGTAGAGCTCATGGCGGCGCTGCGCGAGACGAACGCCGACTATGTTCTTTCCATCGACGCCGCGCCCTGGGGCGGCTACGGTTACGATCTAATTCATCTGCAACAATCGACCAACTATTTCAACATCATGATGTACGACTGCGCCGGCCCCTGGACCGATGATGGTCAGCTCAATTCGCCCATCTTTTGGGACTGGCACGATCCCGAACCTTGGGAGTGCCAACCCGGCGGCAGCGACGAAGGAGCCGCCAAAATATTTCTCAAGCAAGTGCCACCCGCGAAACTGAACATGGGAACACCCTTTTACGGTTATTTCTACACCAACATCAATCAACTGTTCGGAGTGTGTCCGAACTCGTTGACCGACAAAGACGGAGACTGCAACGGCAAAGTCTTGACGGAGAATTACGCACCATTCATCAAGAATCGCATCAACAAGGATGGGTGGGAGACGTTCTATGACCCAATCGCTCTCGTTCCCTACATGCTGAGAACCGATGGGAAGGATGGCTTCATCACCTACGATGATCCTGTTTCAACCTACCTTCGGGTCGCATATTCCGATTGGATACTCAACCTCGGCGGCACCTTTATGTGGTCGCTCGATGCCGATTACGACGGCCAGGGCCAGGATTTGCTCGAAGCCATGTATCAAGCGACGATGAACAGAGGAAAGTAGCTCTCCCGGTTTTTAAGATAGCGTTTCCGAGATAGCCGCCATCATCACTGGCATCAATTCGTGATGCGGCTACGCAGCACCGTGATGGAAGCTTTCGGAAGCACATAACGCGCGTCGGCACCGCCGGAAACCGTCGTTTTTGTTGGCGGCCCGTCGGGGTCGGCGTGCCCTCCTCGGCCTTCCTGGTGCCATTGATATTCCTCCGCTCCAAAAGTGATGCGATCCACCCGAGCGGAGAAATAGCGATCGCGCTTCGTCTGCGCATCGGTGAAGACCATTTTCACGGTGTGATCATTGGATTGATCCCGGTTCACCAACATGACCGACCACTGTCCATCCGGCCGTTCCACCGCATAAGCCGTAACCATCACGTTCCCGGCTGCGTCGACGACATCGCTCGAAGCCTTGAACATCCGGTGCGGCGCATCCACCGGTTGCACCCACTCCTTCGTGATCACCTGCGCCGCCAGATATTGAGGAGGGTAACCCACAACGTGGTAGTTCTGATCGATCCACAGAAAACTTCCAAAGCCTCCAAATTCGTTGGGATAAGGCATGTAGTGAAAATAATAAGTAGCTCCCGCGCCTGCGCTCATCATCGATCCAACGTAGTCAGCTAGCCACAATCCGCTCTTCACGGTCGACGGTCCCGCACCACCACCAATGTTGCCCTCCGTCATAAAAAACGGAATGTTCGGAGGTAGACCGTTATCTTTCCAGACTTGAACAACATGGCTCACATATCCCGGCTCGGGATAAAGATCCGCCCAGGAATAACTCGGCCGGTCCTGGTAGGGATAGTGTTCGAAAGAGAAGAAAGTGAAATCGTTGATGTGCCCGTGCGCCTTCAGGTAATCCAGAAAGCGTCCCAGCCAGGAAACTTTTCCTGCCGCATCCGGCCATACCTCGACGTCGCCAAACGTCCCTTCAAACGGAGGCCCTCCCAGTTTGGCTTCCGGAACGAGTTTATGAATCGCGGTGGCGAATTGAATGTAGAGAGCGCCGTAGTCTTCTGGCAAAATGTGCTGCCCGTCGGCTTCCTCGCCCATTTCAATCCACGAGATCGGGTAGTGACGTTTGTACAGATAAGCGATTTCGTTCGCCGCATCTTCCGGCGTGGAATACAACATGGCAATCGGAACCATCGTAGGCAGCCCGCGCGTAACCCCGCAGGTGAAGAAGAAATCAAATCCCACCTGATCGCCCCGCGATTGGTCGAGATCCGTGGCCTCATGCCATGGGTCCACCGACGAGGGCCAGGTTACAGTTTGATCCCGGCTGGGGAAATGCGTGACGTAGTCGTTGAACTGGCCATCAGCCGAGAGCGCTCCCACGTATAGTTCATTAATGGCATATCCCACGCAATTGCGCTTGTCGGCTGAGCCGTGAGTATCGCAAGTGTTGGACGATTCCGTCATCCAGATGCGGATGTATCGCACCGGAATCATCCACGAAACCAACTTCAGCGTTACGGTACCGCCCTTGCCTTCGTTCACCGTGCCTAAGGGAAACGTCTGCCACACGCCTTTGGTCGTTCCTTCGTAAAAGGGCTCAAGATCGCCCGTCCAAAATTGCACGGAGTAATGCCGCGCATAAGGCTCGGCCCACGCGATCTTGATCGCGTTCACCTCTATCTTGCTTCCCAGATCGATCATCACCCACTGCGGATGAAGCGAGTCGTCCTCACCCGTAAAAGCCCGCGTCAGATAAGGATTACTCTTCCAGTAGGAATTCGGATCGCCGTCGGTGAGTCGCGACCATCCATTTCCATCACCTCGGCTGAATCCACGATGCGGCAGCGGTGCGGCCCAGGAGTGCCGGATCATCTCGCTGGTCGGCTCGGCATTCCCCACGAAGTAACCCTGCTGCTTCCCGGCATCACTCCAGGCGCCATTCGGATTCCAGTGCCACGCCTCGACCATCAACTCGGTATTCTGACGATACGTAACCGTTTGCCAACCTGCATTCAGAATTTCCTTGAGCAACGGATCGGTGAGCACGTGATCCGCAGTCCCGGTCCTCAACCGGTCAATCGCCGCTCCCAACGCGTGCGGCGGATTAAATGTGTTGACCACGTGAGACGGAGCGGCGTCAACTGTGACAGTCTGAGCGACAAGAGGAGTCATCGTAAAAAGAGAACCGAAAATGAATGCCACCCGAGCCTTCATCCCCCGCATATGAAACGGACCTCCGGAAACATAAGCCAGAATAAGAAGCCATCTCCCAAATGAGTTCGGGAACGGCACGACTTGAGTCGTGCCGCCCAAGTCGGATAAAGACGCGGGCTTTAGCCCCTGATCGCTACGGCGCAGCCCTTTCAAATTAGTCGATAATTTAAAAGTTAACCTTCAGGGCCAATTGAATCTGCCGCGGCCCGACCGGCGACATGCTGCTGATCACCCCGAAGCTGGGATCGCCAACATTCAGCGTACTGCTGCCATAAGGCCCGGGGCTGCCCATACTAAAGAGCGGATGGTTGAACGCGTTTTGCGCCTCGAGCCGCAACTCCAGGTTTAGCCCCTCGTGCAGGTTCGCCAATGAGAACACCTTGTTCAACGACAAATCACTGGTAAACGTTAGCGGTGATCGCACGCTTGAAATGGTTCGCTGCATATCGCCGAGCGTGAACGGGGCCGGCATCTGGAAGACCTGAGGATTCGTGAAGAAGCTGTTCTGCCAGTCGGGACCGTAATTACGTTTCGGCGTGCCGACCAGATTCGGCCTCTGCGAGCCATAGGTAGGGAGTGGAGTTCCTCCGTTAGAAACAGTGATAGGCAAGGGTCTGCCGTCGGAAATCAGCCAAATGCCGTTCGTCCTCCAGCCGCCGATAACGGCATTGACCACTCGCGGCATATTGCCGAGCAGCGCTTTGCCGCGTCCGAACGGCAGATCGTAGCTGTAACTGAATTTCAGCACGGAGGGTATGTCGAAGGTTGACAGACTCCGCTCCAGGTACGGTTTGTTGGGATCCTGAAGGCTGGTGAAACTTCCCAGCCAAGTTACGTTGTCGTCGCCGATCGAAGAGTTGTCGATTGACTTCGACCATGTGTAGTTAACCAGGAACTCCAGGCCATTGCTGAAGTGCTTTGCTGCCGTGAGCTGCAATCCGTGATAGATCGAGTTGCCGATCATCTGCACGTCCGTAGTCACGCTGGTAAATTGAGGGTAGGGAAGCTCCAGCTGAACCGCCTGCACTTGTGCACTCGATAGAGTGCTGTTCGGGTCGCTGATCGGTCCACCATTCAGCGATGAAAACGGATTGGTCACGTAGCTATTGAGAGTATTGATCTGACTCGCACTGTACTTCTCAACTTGTGGCCCGAGGATATCGAGGGCATTCGCGCCGCTGAAAGGCAGATGGGTTCCTTTCTTGCCGATATATTCAGCATCCAGAACCACACTCCACGGCATCTGGCGCTCAATACCAAAAGTCCAGCTTTGTTCGTAAGGGGTCAGGTTCGCCGCTGCGGTGCGGAGCGGACCATTGGCGCCATAGCCAACATCGTTCAATAAACCTAAAGAACTCCCGGCAGGCTGGTTTAATCCATTTGGAAACGGGTTGCTGAGGTGCAGGTAGGGCGTCGCGCCATCGTTATGATAGGTGGAAATCACACTAGTGTATTCGTCAAAACCTTGGCCGCCGTAGGGCACAACTCCGCTGGCGCCCGAGCGTGACTGACCGTAGTAGATTCCATAGCCGCCGCGCACCACCATTTTCTGGGCGAACTGGTAGGCGAAGCCAAAGCGTGGCTGGAAGTCCTTCCAGTCGGTTACATAATTGGTGCGCTGGTTCGAGTTAGCAAAAACCTCGCCGCCCAGCAGCGGGCGCTTCACTGGGTTGCCGGTAAGCGGATCGGTATAGCTGATCGAGCCGCCATTCAATGGGCTTACTACATTGGGATCGAACCAGTTCTGGTGATTAAAGCGGTCCGTCCTGGGCAACGAAACGTCATAACGCAACCCAAGGTTTAAAGTCAGTTTCGGAGTAGCCTTCCAGTTGTCCTGCGCGAAGGTGGCGTATTGATAATTTTCAGTTGCGGGCTGGAATTGGATTTCATAGAAGCTGTTTCCACCCCCATACAGCTGGCCCATGAGAAAGCTGGCCATGGAATCTCCGCCGCAATCCGTAAGATCGTCGACAAACGGACACAACGAACTGCCTGCGTTATTAAATTGGAAGTATCCCAGCGGGGCATTGGTTTGGATGTAATTCTGCTGGTGCAGGCGACCTTCGAATCCGAATTTCAGTTCATGCGCACCATGGATCTTGCTCAGCAACGCGCCGATCTGTCCGGTAACCTGACCTTGCTTGTAATTGCCGTATGGATCGTTTCCCGCGTTGGGGAAACCCGCCGCAAAATAATCGTTGATGAACATGGCGGGAACGCCATTGAACCCATTCGACCCCAAATAAGATGGGAAGCCCAGGGTGCTGAGCGGATTGGCGTTCAGACTCGAATTGTAAGCGCTGATACGCGTGGAGCCGCGTGTGATTCCGAAAGTGGTGGTCAGCAACAATGTGGGGTTGAAGGTGTAAGTGTCATTGATCGCGAACAGGTGTGCCGTGCCTTTGTTCTGTCCGCTGCCGCAGGGATCGATGAAGGTCTTGAAGCAATTGAACGGAGTCGTGGAATTCCAGTCTTGCGAGTACTTTGCGCTCAACAGGTTTTTGTCGCTGAAACGATGATCGATCCTTATATCGAACTGCTGGTTATTGCTGGGAGTCGCTCCCGAGGCGATCCAGTTATTGTAGATGGAGGAATTTGGCAGGTTGGGTGTGGGCAGAGGAAACAGACTCATCACCTTCTGCGCCACGGGATCGATCAGGTTGCCTCGCCCAGGGACAGGTTGAAGGTTCGCGGGGAGATTCGGGTTGCCCGGGCTGTTGTATTGGTCAACTCGGTTGTAAGGGATGAAAGTGCTACGAACCGGACCACCGTCAGCGGAGTTATACACTCCCGAATAAGGATCATAAAGCTGCCCGGCGATCAACGGACTTCCCCCTTGCGTACACATGCCCGAGGAATTGAACGATCCGCCCTGTGAGGTGCACACCTCGCCAAAATCCCCCGTCCGCATGGCCGCGCTGGGCACTCCCGCCACGTAGGTGCCCATCGAACTCGCAAGTGTTCCGTCCCAATCGAAGAAAAAGAAAGTCTTGTTCTTAATGATCGGCCCGCCGATGGTGCCGCCAAAGTCATTCCTATGCACCGGGGGAATAGGAATGCCGGCCTGATCGTTGAACCAGTTGTTCGCGTCGGTAATCGTGTTGCGGATGAAATCATAGCCGCTGCCGTGAAACGTATTCGTGCCCGAGCGCGTCACCATGTTGATGACCGATGCGCCGGAAAAGCCATACTCCGCGCTGAAGTTAGTCTGTTGCACCTTGAACTCTTCCACCGCTTCCGCCGAAGGCTGGTACACAGTTTGAGTGACGCCGCCGTTGGGCTCGAAGTTGGTGATGGAAGCGCCATCCATCAGAATGTCGGCGCTGGCACCGCGGCTGCCGTTGGACACAAAGTTCGTCCCGCCGCAATTGGGGCACTGATCATCCATGTCGGTGACACCCGGCGCCAGATAGGTCAGATCGAACACGTTGCGGTCGATCAGAGGCAGATCATTGATCGCCCTGCGGTCGACCACTTGTCCGGTCACCGCATCTTCAGTGTCGATGGTCGTAGTCTGGGCCCTCACTTCAACACTTTGTGCCGCATTCGCAATCTTGAGACCCAGATTCGCGGTCGCGTTCTCACTGACGTTTAATTTGATATGGGTGCGTACGGTCTTTTCAAAGCCCGGCATCTCTGCTGTCACGGAATACAATCCGGGCGGAATGGAAGCAAACAGGTAACGCCCGTCGCTGTCCGACTTGGCCGTGAAGTGATATCCCTTCTGCTCGTCGAGAAGAGTGACTTTTGCGCCCTGGATGATCGCTCCCGAGGGATCGGTCAGGGTACCGCTCACAGTCCCAAAATAACCTTGGCCGAAAAGGATTGCCGGCAGCAGCACAATGACCGCGGCGGTTAGCGTGCGCAAGTTCCGTTGGCAGCTTTTCAAAATCATTTGAACAGAGAGACTCACGTTGCCTCCTTGGTCCGAATCAACAGACGAGGCTGTACCTCGTCATCTGGGTAGATTCCGTCGAGGATTTTTTCTCTGAGCACAATGCCATTTCCCCGAGCTTGAATCTGGCAAAAGCGCAAAACGCCCCAATTGAAACGGTTCATTATGGACCTCCTCAGCCACTATGAAAAGACTTTTTTGCAATCGATAGGCACCTTAATTGGAAGCAATGTTAAAAATGCATTTTCAAATGTAGTTGATTTGAGTTACTGATCGCAGTTGACGCGGAGCCTTCGATCATCAACGAATCTTCTGATAGAGGAACGCGCCTTATGAAAATGCGCAAAGAATATTACGCCCCTTCAAAGGTTGGCGCAGTAAACGCTGAAAAATAAAAGCTGATGACACTCCGGGGGGGATTCGAGTTCCTGACGGAAGGCTGTCCGAGGCAGCGAAAGTTCGCTTTTGTGCATCGCACACTAGAGGAAGCATCAAGGTAACTCTGGGCGTTCCCGGTGAATCCTTATTGCTCCTTGATTAATCTTAAATATCATCTGAGCAGCTTCGGTAATTGCATTCATCTCCAGTCGATTGTTATGGCAAGATCAATAATGGCGAGATCAATGGCGGAGTCGTCGAAGCCCTACCCATCTCAGACGCAAGTGCAGCTTCCGAGTTTATTTCTTAACGCTATCGAAGCGGCGATCATCGCGACCGACTTGTCCGGAACCGTGATCTATTGGAATCCATTTGCGGAAAAGTTATACGGATGGTCGTCGCAAGAAGTAATGGGTCGCAACATCATGGAGATTACCGTCAGCTCTGACACTGAAGAGGATGCTCGGAAGAAGATGGCGCTGGTGCTGGCGGGAGATAGTTGGGCGGGAGAGTTTCAAGTCCGCTCCAGGGACGGTAGCTTTGTGAGCGCGTTGGTGACGCTCTCCCTTGTAACGGACGACGACGGGCAGGCCGTAGCCGTCGTTGGGGTAAGCCAGGATGTGCAAGGACTGAAGGAAGCAGAAGGCGCGCTGCGGCGCAGTGAAGAACAATTTCAGGCGTTCGCCAATTCCGTGCCGGAATTGTGCTGGATGGCGCATAGCGATGGCAAAGTTTTCTGGCGCAATGAACGATGGTACGAGTACACAGGATCCACACCTGACGAAGTCGAAGGATTGGGCGGACAGTCCGTGCACGATCCAAAACTTTTGCCATCGATTCTGGAGCGCTGGAACGCGTCGATTGAGAGTGGAGATACATTCGAGATGGAGTTTCCTCTGCGTGGCGCGGACGGCGTGTTCCGATGGTTTCTAACCCGGATCAGACCGGTTCGAGACCAGGCAGGAAATGTCACGCGCTGGTATGGCACGGCGACGAACATCGATGAGCAGCGGCGTTTGCTGGAGTCATTGAGCGAGGCCCGCGACGATCTGGAAAAACGCGTACAAGAGCGCACCGCGGAATTGCACATCGCCACCGAAAGTTTACGCGACTTATCGGCGCGCCTGCTGCGCATGCGCGATGACGAGCAGAGGCGCCTCGCCCGTGAACTGCATGATAGCGTCGGCCAGTTGCTGGCGGCGATCAGCATGAACAATGCGGTCGTATCCGCGGAAGCGGGCCGGTTGACGCCTGGTACCTCCAAGTGCCTTGCCGAAAATGCCGGTTTAGTCGACGAAGTCAGCCGCGAAATTCGCACCATATCCCATTTGCTGCATCCTCCCTTGCTGGACGAAGCCGGACTGGCTTCCGCATTGCGCTGGTACACCGAAGGATTTGCCAAGCGCAGCCGGATTGAAGTGAGTCTTGAAATACCCGCAGATATGGGAAGAATGCCGAACTATACTGAAATTGCCATGTTTCGCGTGGTACAGGAATGTCTGACGAACATTCACCGTCATTCAGAAAGTCCCACGGCGACAATACGGATTCAGCGCCAGGCCAACCGCGTGCTTCTCGAGGTGCAGGATCAAGGCAAAGGCATTGCCAAGGAGAAGCTGGAAAAATTTACCCGGACCGGTCGTATTGGCGTGGGCTTCGGCGGTATGAGGGAACGATTGAGGCAGTTGGGAGGCACGCTCGAAATTCAATCCGGTGAACAGGGAACTCTGGTGAGCGCAGTGCTCCCCGTGGGCGGGGCAGACTCTACAAGCTCGTGAAGAAGTTTAGCGGAAAAGTTTATGCCGCGACCGGAGACTGAGTGAAATACGTATTTCCCTGGAGAACCGCATCGATTGCCGCGAACAGGGAACGCAAGTCGGATTTCTTGCATAGTCCTTTGATGCCAGCTTTTCTGGCCTCTTGCTCAAGCTGACGCGAGGGGTCGATTGTAACCATCAGCACCGGGGTTTCGGGATGCTGTTCCGTGAGTCGCCGCCCGGCTTCCAGACCATCCATTTCGGGCATTACAAAATCCATTACCGTTAAGCTGGGACTATGTTCGCCCCAATGTTCTAGGGCGCGGCGGCCATCCTCGGCCTCGCCCACCACTACCCAATCGTTCTGCTTTTCGAGCGCAAGCCTCAGTTGGGAACGGATCATTGCGTTATCGTCGACCAGAAAAATTCGGACCACGCCACTCCTTTCCCAAGGTGAGACACATCGGGCTAAGCCCTTTCGCCCACCGATAGTGCAAAGCTACTGCTCCGGCCGCTCAAAGGCTATACAGCGGGAACCCGATGATGGGAAAAGATTTCCGTCGCTAGTGGGGTGAAAAAGGTCAATTTTATACGCGCCGTTCGGCCTAACCGCGGACGCTGATTTTGGAGAACGAAAGTACTGCCCGCGAAGAGATGGGATGTCCCATCGACATCGCCGGTCGAAACGTAGTGAAGATGAGCATTCTCTTAACTTGGGGCAGCAACTCCTGAGAAGCGCCTGGGTCAGAAAGGATCTTGTAGTCGTCCACCCGACCGTTGGAGTCCACATAAGCCTCGATCACCAGTGACTCGGCATTGATCGAACTCATGGTGCCGAACGCGCTTTGCTGCAATTCCGGGCCAGTATTCAGTACCAGAGGCACGTCTTCGTTGTTAGCCTGCAACTGCGGCGGAATGGCGAGAATCGCCGCCACTACACCGAAAATAAGTACGGCGCACACCAATCCCACCGTCGCCGGCACCATGAAAGCGTTCACGGTGTTTTCCAGCCGGACGCGCAACCCTTCGTACCGAGGCCGCCGGCTCTGCGCCGCTTCCCGCGAGATGGCCAGACGAAGCTTAAGTCCTAGATCGGCGGGCACGCGTGGACGCCCTGCGTTCGCCAGCAATTGCTGAGTCTGCCGCAATAACGAAAATTCCCGCGAACACGCCGAGCAGGCGTCGAGATGCTGGCGCACCGCCTGCATGTCCGTGCCCGTAACAGCGCCATCCAGATAAGGCGATAGCAGTCCCTGGACAATTTCGCAATCCATCTTCGAGTTCGCCGTCTTCGAGTGCAGCACTCCACAATTCGTTGCCATATCTTTCATGGCATCACCTCAACCCTTCTACCCCCTCCAGCAACCTGACGCCGCCCATCGCCGGCATCCTCTTCTTCAGGCACGGTGAGCCCCATTTCTTTCCCCACCTCGCGTACGTAGGGCGCTAGGCGCTTCTTCAGCATCTGCCGTCCCCGTGTGATTCGGGATTTCACCGTTCCCAGCGAGATTTGCAAAATTTCCGCAATCTCTTCATAGGACATTTCTTCCAGATCGCGCAAAATCAGCGAGGTGCGGTAAGGCTCCGCAACCCGGCGTAATTCCGCATCCACCCGCTGTTGCAACTCATGCTGCGCAACGTTGTCGAAAGGCGACTCGTGCCGATCGGTGAGCGCGTTCTGCATCGCTTCGTCACCGTTCGACATTGCTTCCGATTCCGCCGGCTCGATCGATGTCTCCTGCGCCTTGTGCCGGAACCACCAGCGTTTTCGATTCGCCGCCTCGTGCAGCGCGATGCGGTAGATCCACGTCTTCAGGCTGGATTCGCCGTGAAAGTGTTTCATCCCGCGAAACACCTTCAGGAAAACTTCCTGCGTAGTATCCGCGGCATCTGCGGGATCGCTGACCATGCGGTAGACGAGCCCATATACCGGACGCTGAAATTCGCCTACCAGCCAGGCGTAGGCCACTTCTGAACCGGCCTTCAGATCCGCCACAATCGCGGCTTCTTCCGCACGTGCTCCGATCGCGCTTGCTAAATCTCCCAAGGTGGTTGCTCCCGCCGTAGTGCAGGCGTCCTTTGATTATAGGATTTTCCACCCCATCCTGAACCGAAAAATTATCTCCCAGCCGACCGGTAAGCTTCTCGTAAGCTCAGTTTCGCAGGCTTAATCACGTCTAATTCCAAGCACGTCTAATAAGGATAGACTCCAGTCACGAGCGCTAAGTTCCCGCGACTTATTCACACTAGTAACCAGAAGGGGTAACCAAAGGGCGGAATCTTGCTCTGGCTTGCATGTAGTGCGCATGCAGTTATCCTTATTTGTTTTCTCAAGCTGGCGGCTCTAGCAGGCGACCGGAGGAACGAACTGCGCGGTATCTGTCTTCAGATCGCACTTTGGGCAAACAGGCAGAGGGAGGGTCCAGATCTTCCCACCCACCGACAAGAAGGTCGTCTCCAGGTGCATCAATTCAGACCCGCATTTAAGGCATTGCGTGGGGGAGGGCTGTGCAGCCAAAGAGTCGAAAAGCTTTTCGACGGCGCCATAGAGTCTTGGTGGATGCATGTTCTCACCCGGACTCGATCCTAATCCCGTAGCCCAAAACGGTACTGTTCAATACTGCTCAAGTTGTGCGGTACCGCAGATACGAATGCTACTTTCCACTTTGTCGAACGCACAAATCGGAGAACGTGGCGGAAGCCATGCAGGGATGCTCAAGCGGTAGTTGTTCGGGCTTGTATTGACGGAAGCTTCTCGAGAATCCCCTCCAGTGCGCTAAGCAGCTTTCCCGATCCTTTATCGAGTTCGAGGGCCGACTTTTCCAGGAACGCGATAGCACCATCGTCCCGTAGCCGGGCGGCATTCTTTTCCGACATACCCGTCATAACGACGACAGGAATCGACTTAGTGGCGGGATCCAGCTTCAGCGCTTTCAGCACGTCGGGCCCGCTCATCTTGGGCAATAGCATGTCGAGCAGAATCAAGTCAGGCCGGTTCGCATGTGCCAGGCGCAAGGCTTCGTCGCCATCGACTGCGCTGCTCATCTGGTAGCCAGCCCGGGTCAGGGCTCGCTCCGTGGCGAGCCTGAGGAATTTGCTGTCCTCGACCAGCAGAATGCGGATCGTTTTGTCAGGAACTTTTACAATTTCCGGCATAAGTACGGTTGCCAGAGCTCTGAAAAGATGCGGGCATCGCTGGCTAACATCTCTATCGGCAAATGCGTCCAGAGTAGGAGCGCGGTCAGGTTACTTTAGAGCTTTATTAGAGCAGCATTAAGGCGCTCTGATCGACACTCCCACCGTCACGGCAAAGGATAATGATGTAATGATAATGATGATAATGTGGGGACAGCCGCCCCCGGCTGTCCGCCGGGCAAAGCCCGGTACTTCTCATGTGGGTACGGACACTCTTGTCCGTCGCAGCCCAACAATTCCTACTCCAGTGTCGCCACGTCTCCATTTCGTCCTTGAAAAAAGAACTTGAAAAATTCCAGTTGGAAAAGACTAGGGTTTTCTCTGTATTGCTCCGCAATTGCTTCTCGACTAACGTTACTTTCAGAGATCGTGAGGGTAAAGAACCCTCGAAGGCGGTCATGGGTTAGTGTCAGCGGACATTCGGACCCTCACGACCGCCTACTTTTTTGCCCCGAACGAAGTCAGACATCCAGTTCACAGACAAGACGCTGGCGCCCCTCCTGTAATTCTTCCAAATTGCCATTATCATGGGTTGCGGTCATCCACCGCACATATGGAAGATCAATTCGCACTGGCCGAAACCGCCGCGCATTCCGTCTTGCTACGCACCTCGCTACGTCCCCTTATCGGATTGGTTCTCGGATCAGGCCTCGGCGGATTCGCCGACTCCCTAACTGACGCCGCACGAATTCCTTTTCACGAAATCCCCGCATTCCCGCGATCGACCGCGATTGGTCATGCCGGGCAGATGGTGATCGGTAACGCGGGCTCGGTTCCTGTTGCCGTAATGCAAGGCCGCGTTCATCTCTATGAAGGCTATTCGCCGCAACAAGTCGCTTTCCCCATGCGCGTCTTCGGACGCATGGGTATCCGCTCCGTCATCCTTACCAACGCGGCCGGCGGCATCAATTTGAATTATCAGCAAGGCGCGCTGGTTCTGATCCGCGACCACATCAATCTGCAGGGATCGAATCCGCTCGTCGGCCCGAACGATGACCGCTTCGGCGTCCGCTTTTCCGACATGACTCACGCCTACGCAAAAGACTACCGAGCGTTAGCCAAAGAAGAGGCCGCCAAACTTGGAATGAATTTGCACGAAGGCGTCTACGCCGCCCTGCTCGGCCCCAGCTACGAAACTCCCGCCGAAATAAATTATCTGCGAATCATCGGCGCCGACCTGGTCGGCATGTCAACCGCCTTCGAAGTAATCGCCGCCCGCCACCTGGGAATGAAAGTCCTGGCCATCTCCTGCGTCACCAACATGGCCGCCGGAATTCTCGACCAGCCGCTCTCTCACCAGGAAGTGATGGAAACCGGCGAGCGCGTCAAGACCAGCTTCGAAGCGCTCCTGTGTGCCGTGTTACCTCGCATGACGCGAGATGCCTCTGCGTGATCGCCCGATCTCTTGAATGTTTGTCATTCCGAGCGCCGGGTCTTGGCGCGAGGAATCTCTATAATCTGCACAGCCTCGCCGCCGTCATTTCGCCCGCGCAATACTGAACTCCTCGGGCGGCTTCACCCCATATACCGCGGCAAAGCTCCCCTGATTTACCGCCAGCGCGAACCGTCCCCGCGAATCGATATATAAAAGAGGCTGCCCCAGCGCCACATCGCTGAATGTCTTCACAAACTTGACCTTCATTTCTTTACCGCCAATCCTCACCGGAACTTCCTGCCCTCGCTGGTAGCCAAGCTTCAAAAAATCCTCCGCCGCCAGATTCGTCACCAGATTCCCAAACGGACCATCCGTGGCAATCACTTCCGCCGACGCTCCGCGCTCATCCACTCGCGCCGCCTTCAACTCCAGCCGCACCAACGAGGCCACCGGCATCTCCGGCCCCGCCTTCGTCCAATCGTCGCCGCGCGCCACATGCGCGCCTGCCGGAGAAAAAATATCGCGTCCATGAAATGTCGAAGACATCTTCGTCCCAAGCATCCAATCCGGATTCGTAACCTCATGCACGCTCTCGATGCCGTCGCGCTGCTCCACCAGCGTGAGCAGCCCGTTATCCGGCAGCACAAAATATTGTCCGCGCTTCGACTTGGCCACAATCGCCTTGCGCGTGCTGCCTACCGTCGGATCGATCACCACCACAAAAACTGTTCCCGCCGGAAAGTAAGGCGTCGCTCCATACAAAAACCGCGCCCCATCGAGAATCGAAAACGGCGTTACCTCATGCGTGAGATCGACGATGCGTACCTGCGGCACAATCGAATACATCACGCCCTTGCACAGCGCTACCGAATCGTCTACCACGCCAAAGTCCGTCATAAACACAATCGTCTGCGGATACTTCTCCGTCTGCGCCTGAGCCATCACCGAAAGCGCCAGCACCAGCACCAGCACCAGCACAAGCAAAATAAAGGAAAAGATGCGGACCGGCGAAGCGTTCCGGAAGCCTCGAATACCGCGGGAATGCCGAAATCCGTAGAAGGTTGGAGCGCTGCAGAAGCGCAGAGCGCGGCGGAAGCCCGAAGTACCGTGGAAGAGCGGCGCTTCAGCGCCGCGTGAAGCGTTAGAAATTCCCGTGGGCTTTAGCCCCTGCGAGAAAGTGGAAATCGTGCAGGCAAAACTGTCTCGTTTCTCAATCATGGTCTGCAAGAATACCGGGATTGCCCGTAGGCGGCAATCCGCCTCCCGCATCTATAATGTCCTGTTATTTCATTGCATGACCGCAAGGAGGTCTAATGCCCGAAACTATCTCCGAAAAATATCGTGATCTATTTCAGAAACGCGCCTTCGCCAGCCTCGGCACGCTCATGCCTGATGGCCGTCCTCAAGTCACGCCTGTCTGGGTCGACTTCGACGGCGAACACGTCATCTTCAACTCCGCCAAAGGACGCCAGAAAGATAAAAACGTTCGCCGCGATCCGCGCGTGGCCCTCGCACTTATGGATCCCGAAAATCCCTACCGCTATCTGGAAATTCGCGGCCGGGTCGTCGAAATCACCGAAGACGGCGCCAGTGCGCATATCGACAAAATGGCCAAGAAATATCTCGGCGTCGATAAATATCCCTACGGCCAGCCCGGCGAAGTGAGAGTGATCTACAAAATCAAACCCGAACACACCACCGTGATGGGTTAGCTCCGCTTAGTTTGTTCGTATCAGGGCACGCCTTCAGGCGTGCCATTCGGTCATCGCTTTTCGACGCGTCTTTAGGCGCTGCGGAGCTATGCAAGCGCCCGCAGAACAAACAATGGAAGTCTTGCACTACGGAAGCGCGGAATACCATGGAAGAGCGGCGCCTCAGCGCGGCGTTCGCGGCCAAGAATGAATCGGGGCTTTTGCCCACGCGAGGACTCGCATTCACACCTACAATCTTTGCTTCCTCGGCTTCGGCAACGTCAACCGAACTCTCGTGCAACTCCTGCTCGATCGCGAACAAGAGCTCCGCGACCACCACGGAATCTCCTTCTGCATCACTGGAATCGCCAGCCGCCGCCTGGGATGGATCGCCAACGCCGATGGCTTGGACATTCCAGATTGTGTGGAGCGCGCGCCCTCGCGCGCTAAGCACTGCGCGCCCGGTGCAGACCTAACCAACGTCCGCACCTGGCTCTCCGCTGCCCGCGCCGATGTCTTATTCGAAGCCACATCGCTCAACGTCGAAAACGGCCAGCCCGCCATCGATCACATCCGCGCCGCGCTCCAGCACGGAGCCCACGCCATCACCGCCAACAAAGGACCAATCGTCCACGCCTACCGCGAACTCCGGGATCTCGCCGCCGCCCGCAGCAAACGCTTCTTCTTCGAATCCACCGTAATGGACGGCGTTCCTATCTATTCCTTTTTCGACCAACTTCCCGCAATTCGCCTGCACGGATTTCACGGCATCCTCAACTCCACCACAAACGTAATCCTCACCGAAATGGAAAACGGCCTCAGCTTCGATGAGTCCTTAAAGAAGGCCCAATCCCTCGGCATCGCCGAAACCGACGCCACCCACGACATCGACGGCTACGACGCCGCCGTAAAAACCGCCGCGCTTATCACGGTCCTGATGGATGTTCCAATCCGCGTAGAAGAAATCGAGCGCGAAGGAATTCGCAACCTGAGCGCCGACGCCGTCCGCTCTGCCAAAAAAGAAGCCCGCCCCTACAAACTAATCTGCCGCGCAGATAAGACCGAGAAGGGAATCGAAGCCACCGTCCGCCCCGAACGAATCCCGCAAACCGACCCCATGTCGCAAATCACCGGCACTTCGTCCTACATCTATTTTGCAACCGACATCTTCCCAGGCCTAGCCCTCACCGAAGAAAATCCCGGCCTGTACGCCACCGCCTACGGCATGCTCGCAGATTTCGTCCGCGCCCTGCGGCCGTAAATCTAAACGTTGGTGTCATCCTGAACGCAGCCGATCTTCAGGCGGAGTGAAGGATCTCCTTCTCCGATCGTGGGCCCGGCCTTAGAGACACGTGCCGATTCGCTGGATGGATATCCCAGATAAGTTGTCGAGTGGCAAAGGTTCTGTCTGACCCTTGAGGTGACTAAACCGGAATTCTACGTAGACGTAAAAGCGGTCGCAGTACCACTGTTCGCTCGGGTCTTCTCCAATCCTCACGTCCAGGTTCGAATTAATCCTACTGTAAGAAATTTTCTTCGAATCAAGATACCTCTTAACCTCGGCCCTACTCGTGCCTAGTCGCATGTTTCGTTGGAAGTGGTCTAGTTGCTGTTGATACACCGCCTCGCGCTGCGCCTGAGCCCGATGGGCCTCGATCTTTGAGTGGACGAACCATGACGATAACAACGCGGTCACAACAGCAATCCCGATCACCACACGTTTCCTTGCGATTCGCCGCATAAGAACTCCAAATGAGATTCCATAATATGATGAATCTTCACCATGCCTGCCACCGAAACGACCTCGCCCACCGCCCTCGACCTAACCTCCATCCGCGCCCAATTCCCCTCACTCTCCCAAACCATCAACTCCCACCCCGCCGTCTTCCTCGACGGCCCCGGCGGAACGCAAGTTCCGCAGCGCGTCATCGACGCCATCTCCGACTACCTGCGCCGCGACAATGCCAACACCGGCGGAGCCTACGCCACCAGCCGCCACACCGACGCCACGCTCGCCGATGCCCGCGCCGCCATGGCCGACTTCCTGAATTGTGCCTCCGACGAAATCATCTTCGGCCCCAACATGACCACGCTGACCTACGCGATGTCTCGCGCAATTGGCCGTGACCTCGGACCGGGCGACGAAATCCTCGTCACACGCCTCGATCACGACGCCAACGTTTCCCCCTGGCTCGCGCTCGAAGAAAAAGGCGTCACCATCCGCTGGGCCGAAATTCACGAAGAAGATTGCACTCTCGATCTCGACGATCTGGCCTCAAAGATTAACAACAAGACAAAACTCGTCGCCATCGGCTACGCCTCGAACGCAGTCGGCACGATCAATCCAGTCAAAAAAATTGTAAGCCTCGCCCACGCCGCCGGAGCTCTCGCCTACGTCGATGCCGTCCACTACAGCCCCCACGGCCTCATCGACGTCGCCGATCTTGATTGCGATTTCCTCGTCTGCTCCACTTACAAATTCTTCGGCCCGCACATGGGAGTGCTTTACGGCAAACGCGAACACCTGCAGCGCCTTCATCCCTATAAAGTTCGTCCCCTCACCGATGCCGTCCCCAACCGCTGGGAGTGGGGCACGCTCAATCACGAATGCATCGCCGCCATCACCGCCTGCGTAAACTACATCGCCGACCTCGGCACAGCCCATGTGGGGACAGCCGCCCTCGGCTGTCCATCGAGCGAAGCTCGACCCTCCCCCCGCCGAGCCGCCATCGAAGCCGCCTTCGAAGCCATCCACACCCACGAGCGCAGCTTGATGGAACGTCTGATCGCCGGTATCTCCGAGATTCCGCAACTGAAAATCTACGGCATCACCGATCCCGCACACTTTGATGAACGATGTCCCACTCTAGCCGTCCGCGTGATCAATCAACGCGCAGACCAAACTCCGCTCGCTCTCGCCACCAAACTCGGCGAGCAGGGCTTCTTCACCTGGGATGGAAACTACTACGCGCTAAACCTGACGGAGCATCTGGGTGTAGAAAAATCCGGAGGCTTCCTGCGCATCGGCCTCGTGCACTACAACACAGCCGAAGAAGTGGATCGATTGCTGGGAGCATTAAAAGAGATCGTGAAGCAGAGTTGATCGAAAAGAATCATCGACCCAGAATCGAGACCGCAGAATCGCGCCGCCAGCAGAATCGTGCTGTTAGGAGAATCCTCGGCGCGAGATAACGAGATAAGAAGGATGAAGAGATCGGGAAGGGCACGACTTTAGTCGTGCCACTTAGAGCCAAGAACAGATGGGCTTTAGCCCCTGAGGGATGCACCCGGCTAAAAACTATCCTACGGCCAGCGCTTGGCCGTCTCATCCCAGCCCGCCGCCCGCACCGGTTGTGCCGCAGCCGCCACCACCGGTGGCGATGGGATGCGCAGCGGCGCCTGTGGCCCGTTCACCGCCGCGGCCAAAGCCGGTTTCACCATGTCGGAGTTCATTTCCTTTTCTTCGGAGAGCAACGGAGCGACCAGCCGCAACGCCTCTACTTCTTTCTCCAGCCGGGTCAATTCCATTTCCTTCTGCCGCAGAACCTCGTAAACA
Source organism: uncultured Acidobacteriaceae bacterium (assembly GCA_963836305.1). Lineage (GTDB taxonomy): Bacteria > Acidobacteriota > Terriglobia > Terriglobales > Acidobacteriaceae > Sulfotelmatobacter. Next base: position 189,356 of record CAWIJP010000021.1, read on the forward strand.
TTCTTCATAACCTTGGGCACCTTGCGAATCGTTTGTTTGTGCAGCTTTTCTCGAACTTTAGCAGAGTTACATGCATTGTCAAGCCATTAAACGCCCGGGATCTTACCCTTTTGGGCGCGTCCGTTAACCTCAATCCATAGCGAAATCCCTTGCCCATAAAGACTTCTATCAGTTTTTCACAGTCTGGCAAGCCGCTGAAAAGGTCCATCACGCCTGCTCGCGCTCCAGGGATAAGCCTAAAACGCCCGTCCAGCGCGGCATCTCGGCATATCGCTTTTTCTCTTGCACAAAATCCTGTCACCCCCCTGTGAACCGGCTGCACTCAACTGAAAACAAATCACATAAACTCGCCATCTTTTCGTTGACGCAAATTTTAAAAGGAGTACAACAAGATCGTTCTTTGACAGTTTCTTAAGTTTTTCCGGTTGGTGCGGCGTCCGGGGCTCAAGCGAAGTCACTCTCCCATTGAAAAATGAGGAGAGAAGGCAAGCAAGGGTCTATAGCAAAGCGCTGGTCGAGGAGAACGGGAAACCCAGTCGAAGGCAGGATAGAGTTCCGAGGCGTTGAGTAGGTTTATCCGGTTGGCGGTGAGCCCGGAGCCCAAGCGAAGATCGCAGGCAGCGCGCCCGCAAGGGAAAGCAGCACAGCAGGTCAAGCAAGGGTCTAACGCGAGCTACTGGCCGAGACGAATGGACTCAACACCACCTCGGAACTCTTAATTTTTTTGGCCCACATCCCCGGTCTACCCGTCCCTCAATCGCCCAAGACACCGCTCTTCGCGGCCAGCAGCGCCCAACATTCTCGCCTCGGATAAATGACTGTAATCGCGACATTACGCCAATCATGTACTACATTGCAGGGCCAGGTGTCCTCACCTTGCTCAGCGTATTCTGCACACTGCGGCGGATCTCCAGGCGCAGTTGCTCCGTGTCGGCCCAAGACGATGCCGGCGTGCCCTCGGTATCCAGCAATGCGAGAGCCTTCTCAGCGAACTGACGCGCGAGTTCCTTCTGTCCGTCCTGCAGGTAAGCATCCGCCAGGTTGTCGTTTGCATCGGCCGAGGCGGGATATGCCGTTTGAACCAGCTTCAAGACTTCAAGCGCTGGCTTCAAATCGCCCACACGCTCAAAGTCGAAACCGATAATGCTAGCCGAAATTTCCGGGAACAATTGCGCTTCTGGATCTCGCTGCCGCGCTGCCGTCAGTTGTTGCGTGACCTGCGCAGCCCCTCCCGGCATCATAAGCTGATTCAGGATATCTGCTGCCGCTAACGGATCGGCAGGCGCGTGCCCTGGTGTCTTGATGAGCGTGGTGACGAACCAATCAACAATCATGCCGGGCAGTTCCGGATGGTCCTTAAACAGGTCGGTTCCGTGATTGCCGCTAGCCGGAACCCGGCCAACATCCCTGGGCTCGTACCAAAGCCACGGCGCATCTTTCGACGCAGAGTAGTGAACCAGTTTCTTGCCCGGGCTGGACGCGCTAACGTAAAGCAATTGCATTGCCTCAGCCGTGGGTGGATATTCATCGTTATCCGATACAACGAAGAGCTCCGGCAATTGCGGCGTCTGGTGCAGAAACTCGATTCCCGGTCGAAACGTCTCTCCCGAGATCAATACGAGCGACTTCACTTGGGCGGTGTGTTGGCGCGCGGTCTGGACCGAATTATCAACGCCCAGGAGCCCGGCTCCGCCCACACCAATGACATTACCCTTAACTCCGGCCTGCGAGGCGAGGAATTGGAATGCGGTGCCGATATCCGCTTGCGCCTGCTGCCGGCCCTGGGCGCGGTTCGGAGCGGTCCAATTGTCGTACTTGCCGCCGCTTTCGCCGTGGCCGCGACTGTCTACAGTCAAGGTATTGATACCAGCTGCTGCCAGTTGCTGCGCCACATCATCCCAAGAATCACGGGTCCGGTTGCTTTGATGGAACAGCAAAACGCCTGGACCCGGTTTTGCCGCGGCGAAAAAACTGGCCTTCAACAACGTTCCGTCAGAAGCCTTCAGATTGACTACACGAGAAGTCGAGGGGTTCTGCGCTAGAGCGAGAACAGCTACCATGAATGGCAATGCAGTACAGAATCTCATTTTGTTCATTCGACTCTCCTCAAAGTTCAAACGATCACTTAGACGATTTAGAAAAGGAAATGTGGGGGAGAAACGTCAGATAGACGGCAGACCGGTGAGCGCACTGATTGTTGTTTTCACCTGCGACACTTTGCGCTGAATTTTCGCTGCGCTCAACGACATTGGCGAAACCAGCTCATCACACTCAACCTCCTTCAGCCTTCCGGCCGCCGTCCAAGTTGTTCAGCCCGTGCCGAATTGCCTTGAAGCCGACACCGCAGGCTGCTTTTTCTCGTAAACTGTCTTGTTCCGAATAAACCCATGCCACGCTCCATGCACTCATCTCCCTCGCGCCGCAACAAAAAAGATCCAGTCGCCCGCCTCGGCCGGCTCGTAATTCTCAGCGGCCCCTCCTGCGTCGGCAAGACTCCGCTTCACAAAGCGCTCGGCCGTTTTTATCCAGAACTGAACCAGCGTTTGCACAAGCTGGTGCTCTTCAACAGCCGCTCCCCGCGTCCTGGCGAAATCGACGGAAAAGATTATCACTTCCGCCCGCGAGCCCAGATTGAGGAATTGCGATCAGACAAACGCTATGCGTTACTCGAGGTTCGCGCCGATCTGCAGGCGCTGGAGATTTCCGAGCTCGAATCACTCCTGGAACGTGGCGATGTTCTCTTCGAAGGCAGTCCTTTTATAGGCCGCGCGCTGCAAACCATTCCCCGCTTCGCAAGTGTAAATCGGCTCAGCATTTTCATCTCCCCGCTTTCCCAGGAAGAGATCGCTTATCTGAATGCTCCCGAGCGAAACGTCTCCTTCCCCGACCTGCTCACCGATATCATGCGGCGCAAGCTCCTGCGCCGAACCACACGTCAGAAAATACATCTATCATTACAGGACCTGGAAGATATCGAAAAGCGCGCATCCAGCGCCTGCCGCGAAATGCAGGAAGCCTGGCGTTTCGACCACGTAATTCCAAATCACGATGGGGAAGACAGTGACAACTGGGAGGCCTTTTATTACTTGATCGGCGATGCTCGCAATACGCTCGAAGCATTCGCCGCGCTGCTCAAAGGTTCGGTTCCCGCTCACGTCGAGAAATGGGAACAACAATTATTGCGGTGAATCATCGCTCAGGCGAGCGAGAATTCGCCCTCTCATCTGGATTTCACTTCTTACTCAGCATCCGTATCTGTTGCACAAGCGTGTCGATTTCTTCCGGCGTCAGCTTGCCTTCGAACTTCGGCATTCTGTGTTTGCCGTTGCTGATGATGCTGCGCAAGTCATCCGCGGACGTGTCCGTCACTTTCGAGGACACTAGCGACGGACCGCCGAAGTGCCGGCCCTCCGCGGTTTTGCCGTGGCACTTCGCGCAATTCTGCTGAAAGATGGGATTCGCCGTCAGAGTGTTTTCGGGAGATGACGTCTGGGCGGAAAGCCCAGCCGGTGCCAATAGCAGGCAGCACACAAGAAACCTGAATCCAACCGTTTTCAAACTGCTCCTCGGACGCGTCGATTGACGGGCAAATGTTTTGATGCATTCCAATAGGCCAAGGTAGTTCCGCACGCGCTACGATATTTCCCGAAGAACCGCCTCAGTCCACGTGCTCTCCCACCTCGAACTCCTCATCGCTGTGCGGCAGCACATCGCGTTCCCGCGCCACCCACACGTAAAGCGTCGGCAACAAAAAGACGCTGATAATCAAAGCCGCGATCAGCCCTCCTACAATTACAATCGCGAATGGCCGCTGCGAATCCGATCCAATCGCGTGGGACAACGCAGCCGGCAATAATCCTAACGTCGCCACCAGCATCGTCATCATAATCGGCCGCAGTCTCAACACTGCCCCTTCCACCGCCGCATCCTCAACCGTAAATCGCCGGGCGCGCAACTGATTAATGTATTCCAGCATGATCACTCCGGTTTGCACCGACACGCCGAACAGCGCCAGAAATCCTACGCCAGAGGAAACGCTGAAATTCGTTCCCGTAAACCACAGCGCCAGCAGGCCGCCGATAGGCGCGATCGCAATGTTCACCATGATCAATCCCGCCCACTTGAAAGATTTGAACATCGTGTAAAGCAGAAGAAAGATGATCAGAATGGTAATCGGCAGCACGATCAATAGCCGCGCATTCGCCCGTTTCTGGCTGGCGTATTCCCCCTCCCAGTCGATGCTGTATCCGGTGGGCAATTTCACCTGCTCGTTCACCTTCTTGATCGCCTCTTCCACCGTGCTGCCCAGGTCGCGGCCGCGCACGCTGTATTTAATCGCGACGTAGCGACGGTTGCCTTCGCGATACACTTCCGAAGCGCCATCGGTCACGCTGATCTTGCACAATTGCGCCAGCGATACCCGTTCTCCCGTCGGCGACACCAGTCGAATATTCTCGATCGCATCTTCCGTATTCCTGTATTGCGGCAAGTAGCGCAGCGTCAGATCGTAACGCGCCTCGCCCTTCAGCACCTGCGTAAGCGCGTTCCCGCCCACCGCCGTTTGGATCGCATCCTGCACATCGGAGACGTTGATCTGATAACGCGCGCACGCCGCCCGGTCCACGCTCACATTCAAATTCGGCTGCCCCAGCACGCGAAACACGCCAAGATCCTCAACCCCTCTGATTCCACGCATGATGTTGACTATCTCATCGCTCTTTGCCTCGAGCACTTTCAAGTCGTCGCCATAAATCTTGGTAGCCAGCGCGCCCTTCACCCCGCTCACGGCCTCTTCCATGTTGTCTTCGATGGGCTGCGAAAATCCCCACGTCACGCCGGGGATTTTATCCAGTTCGCGTTGCATGGCCGCGATCAATTCATCTTTATTCTGATGAAATACCGGACGCCATTTTTCTCTCGGTTTCAAATCGACAAAGTACTCGGTATTAAAGAAGCCGGTATTATCGGTTCCGTCATCCGGACGCCCCACCTGGCTGGTACACTGCGGAACTTCGGGAAACGAACAAAGAATGATCCGCGCCTGATTCGCCACCCGGATGCCCTCGTCCGGTCCGGTGCTGGGCGCGAGCGTACCCCGCACCCACAGCGCGCCTTCATCCAGATGCGGCAGAAATTCGGAACCAATCGCGCCGCTGAAGGCCAGATAATTTCCAATCGCCACCAACACCACCGACGCTCCGATTGTGATTGCGCGCCGGCGGATCGCCCAGCGCAGCGCATCCCGGTAGCGTGCGATCACATAGGTCATGACCGGGTTATGCCACTCACTGGTCCCCTTCGCGAAAGCAAAACTTGCCAGCACGGGCGCGACCACAATCGAGAACAGTAAAGCCCCCGCCAGCGCGAACGCCACCGTCCAGGCCATGGGATGGAACAGCCTGCCTTCCACCCGTTGCAAAGTAAAAATGGGCAGGAAGGAAGTGATCGTGATGACGATCGCGTAGAAAACCGGACGCTGCACTTCATGCGAGGCAAAGCCAATGGTCTCGTTCGACGACTTGCTGCCGTCGGAATGGCTTAACTGGCGCACAATGTTTTCGATCAATACGATTGCGCCCTCCACGATCACGCCGAAATCCAATGCGCCAAGCGATAGCAGGTTGGCGGGAATGTGCATCAACTCCAGACAAATAGCGGCAAACAGCAGCGCGAAAGGAATAGTGACTGCAACGATCAGGGCTCCGCGGATATTCCCCAGAAATAAAAGCAGAATAAGCGATACCAGGATCATCCCTTCCGTCAGGTTGTGCAGCACCGTATGCGATGTGAAGTGAACCAGATCACTGCGATCGAGGAAGGGAACGATCTTCACTCCCGGCGGCAGGATATGGTCATTAAGTTCTTCCACTTTTCTGTGGATGCCTTCGAGCGCCGTCTCCGCGGTCGCACCTTTGCGCAACAGTACGATGCCCGAGACCACATCGTCATTGTCGATAATCTTTCCGTCTTCGCTCAGGATTGCGCCTTTGGGACCATAGGGACAAGCACTGCAAGCTCTCGCAAACTGCCCCAGCCGGATCTTCGGACCCTGCGAAACCACCGCGATATCCTTCACCCGGAGCGGCGTTCCATTCTTCGTAACGATTACCGTCTCCGCAATATCCTGCGAGCGGTCGACCATGCCCACGGCGCGCACATTGATCTGCTGCAGACCCTCCTGAATAAAACTTCCGCCCGCGTTGGCGTTGTTGTTGGTCAGTTGCTGCTCGATCTGCGCCAGGCTCAGGCCATAAGCGATCAGTTTGTTGGGATCGACGCGCACCTGATATTCCCGTGTAGGCCCGCCGAAACTGGAAACGTCAACCACATCCGGCACAGACTTAAAACTCTTTTCGATCACCCAATCTTCGAGCGACTTCAATTCCATCGCGTCATAAGCCGGGTTGCTGCTGTGCAGCGTGAAAAAATAGATCTGTCCAACCGGACTCCAATCCGTCCCCATCTGCGGCACCACGCCCTGCGGCAGCGTCACCTGGCTGAGCCGTTCCAGAACCCGCTCCCGGTTCCAGTTGTCGTCCGACCCGTCATCGAAAATCAGCTTCAGATCCGAAAGCCCGAACAGCGAGAAGGAACGCAGATGCACCACCTGCGGAATACCATTCAGCGCTACCTCCAGCGGAATCGTAACCTGCTGCTCGATCTGCTCCGCCGAAATTCCCGGCCATTGCGTAATCACTTCAACGTAGTTGTCGGCCACGTCGGGATAAGCCTCGATCGGAAGATCGCGGAACGCGACAATGCCTCCGGCAAAAAGGATCAGCGCAAATGCCAGCACCAGCAACCGGTTGTTCAGAGCAAAATCAACGACCCTGCGGATCATTTATTGCTCCACCGTATTTTGCAGTTGCAGCGCATTCGAAATCACTTGATCACCCGGCTTCAGGCCCGAAACCACCGCTTGCAGATTGTCGGGAAGCATTTTTCCCGTGACCACTTCCAGCCGTTTGAAGTGTCCACCGCCCAGCGGCGCATAAACCCATTCGCGATCGTGCAGGTGCAAAATTGCAGAAGACGGGACCGCCGCGTACGTCACCGCCTGTTTGCCATAAAAAGTCGCAGTCACAAACATTCCCACATGCATCAATCCTGGATTCGGCACTTCAATCCGCACCTTGGTGGTGCGAATCGTGGGATCGAGCACCGGCAAAATGTTATCGATCCGCCCTTTGAAAACTTTGTTGGGATACGCGCTCAGCCGAATATCGGCAAACTCGCCCACCTTCACCGCATCCAGATCGTTTTCGTAAACGTCGCAAACGATCCACACATAAGAAAGATCGGAGATAGTGAACGGATTCGGCGATCCCAGCCCTTGCACGCCCGAAGCGTTCGTAATCTGCTGGTCGGTAATCACGCCCGAAATCGGAGCGCGGATATCGACAATCCCCGACGGATGATCTTTATCTACGCCGAGAATCTTCAACTGTTCGGTAGCCGCGTCCAGATCGGCCTGCGCATTCTTGGCAACATCTTCCGCCTGCTCCAGAGCGCTCTTGGCGACGGCGCCCCTGTCATACAAAGTTGTTTGCCGCTGCAGGTTCAATCGCGCCAGCACTTCGTCATCGACGGCTTTGCGGTAACCCTGGTAGGCTCCGGAAACATCATTGCTCTGCACCCGCAGCAGCAGTTGACCTTTTTTCACCGCATCGCCCAGCCGCGCTTTCACTTCCACCACGCGTCCCGCGGCCAGCGAGATCACCGGTACAGCGCGGGATATATCGGGCTGCACCACGCCCGTCACATCGAGCGCCGGCGCCGCCTTGTACGCCGCCGCCGTTACCAACGGAAATAGTTCCGGACGATCGACCTTGAAATTATTCGCGTCCATATCCGGCTGAACGCTCGCCGTAGGCGGTGCCTCGGCCTTGGGATCGGGCTTTCCCTCATTGCACCCGACAACAAAAAGCAACCCCAGCGCGACCACGGCACATGTGGCGACGGGCGCCTTCGCCCGTCCCGCCAAGCGAAGCGAGGCGGAATTCACCACAACTGCCGGCAGCCAAGATTTCGTCTGCTCAATCCATCCGGACAACATCCATCCGCACAACATCCATCCACTCTTCATTGCAAAACCTCTTTGCCCACCGCCTGGTTCAATTGCGCCGCCGCCGTCAGGTACGAACCCACCAGGTTGACGTAACTCAGTTGCACGCTGCGGTAATCGCTCTCCGCGTTTAGAAAGTCCAACAGCGACGCCCCACCGTGCTGGTAAGAAAATAAAATCGTATCCCGCACCCGCACCGCCTGCGCCAAGTATTTTTCCTTGTAGGCCCGCAGCAGAGTCAGGTTGCTGGCCAGCGTCGTATACGCCGAATCCACATCGTTGAACACCTGCGCCTGTGCCGCATCGCGCAACCGCTCGCTGCGCGTGATTTCCAGCTTGGTATGCAGTTTGTTTCCCTGATTACGATCGAAAATGCGCAGCGGAAAATCCACCCCCACGCCAAAATAAAGATCAATTGGAGGATTGCGCCCCACGTCGAAGCTCACGGTCGGATCCGTCGACCCATTCGCCACCGCCAGCTTGTAGTCCGTCTGTGCCTTGTCTACCGTCTGCACCGCCGCCTTCAAATCCGGACGATTATCCAGAGCGATCTGCCGGTAAGTATCCAACGCGTCGACCTGATCACTGGAATCGAACACGCCCACCAGATCGAACTGATCCACCGGAGTGCGGTCGTTCAACAGCATCAGCATCTGGATCTTCGCCGTCCGCAAATTCACAATCGCGGTCTGCACGTCAGATTCGTACTGCACCCGCTGCAACTGCAATCGATCGAGATCGATCTGCGCAATGTCGCCCGCCTGATAGCGGTCGCTGCTGATCTTCAAAACGTGGTCGTAATAATCCAGATTGGCGTGCGAAACCTGCAGCACCGCCTTGGCCTGCAGCGTCTGCACAAACGCGTTGCGCAGATTGAATAACAGGCCGCGTTCCAGATCGTCCTGTTGCGAAATTCCAATCGCTGTTTCCTTCTTCGCGCTCTCCGTGCGCAACCCGCGTTTATTCCTGCGCTCGATCAAATAACTTACTGTCGCTGAAGGCAGCCAGTAGGCAAACGGCCCGTGCCCCGGACCCACATTAAAAGGATCGATCTGGTCCGAGAGCAGTCCAAGGTTCGGATTCGGCCGCAGATGCGCCGTAATCTCATCCGCCTGCAGTTCGCTGATATTCAATTTTCCTGCCAGCAGCGTGGGATTGTTCAGCTCCAATCGTTCTTTCACCTGCTCCCACGTCCACGCCTGGGGCGCGGCCTGCGGGGCGGATTGGTTTATCGGAGGTGCCACTTGCGCCACGGCCTGCGCGGCGCCCAAGCCAACACAAATGCTCAGCCCCACCAGCACGCCCCATCTCCGTCGCAACGTTCTTCGCATCAAGCACTCCAAACGAACGAGTAAACTCCGTCGCACTCGCTTTGCCCGGGACGGCATCGCGCCGGCACGCTATGCAGGCAGCGTCGCATAAACCGTCCACACCAATGCCTGTCAGAAGAGGAAGATGAGAAACGCCCGCTGCGGAAACTGCTGCCTCCCGGCAGCGCACCAGCAACGACGATTCAAGGATGATTAGGCGAACTACCCGAGGAGGGAATCAGGGGGCGCGCGTCCGGCATGCCAACTGCAAGCCTTGGCCAGCGGCGCCAAATCTAGAACAGAAACTTCGAGCAGCCCAGCTTGCGAAGCGGGCTGCCAATCAAGATTCGCCAACAGCGCCGGTGGCCCTTGCAGCCGGTTCACCCACGCCGAATGCTTTTCGCTCCCGGCCTGCCGGACCGCACGCTTGCTGGTTGCAGATTCTTCCATCTCGGCGCGCATCGCGTGCAGATCGTCGGTCGCCGAAATCACTGGAAAAAGCAGCACCAGCGCACAACCCAGCGCCATCAGAAACTGTAAAGCCGTAATCCGCCGCGCCGCGCGCGCTCCCGCACCGCGCCGCCACAGCCAGTAAGCCGGCAGCGCCATCAGCAACCACACGAGATTCAGCAGCAGTTCCATCTAAGAATTATGACGACAATTAAAGCAAATGCACTTCAGTTTTTCAGAAACCTCAAATTCAAGTCAACATCACCATCGTACTGGTAGTCGTGTAGGTTGAAAAGATTCGTGTCAGCGCAGCGCAAGATTCGTATCAGGGCATCGCTTCAGCGATGCCAACAACGGCTGATGGACGAGCGGCTTTGGCCGCTGAGGCTTGCCGCGGGCCTAAACGGCCGAAGCCGGTTCCAAACTTCGCGTTGCGACGGCATGCCTGAAGGTATGCCCTAATACCAACCTTCTTTTAATACCAATGCGAGTGCTGTCCTACTTAGATGCAACCCAGGCTACGGCCCCACCGTCACCTGCAGCGGCACCGGGGTCTGCAGCATCTGCCGGTAGATTGCATTCCTCCTCGCCACCTCGCCCACCACCGTGACGTTCACCATGTACGCTCCATGCGGCAAATTCTCGCCAAAGGGCAACCTCATTCCTATCGTGCCTCGCTTCAGCGGGAAGTGCTGATATCCAATCTCCGTCGCCCGCCCGTTCTCTGCGACCGCCTTCACATCAAACGTCAAATCCACATCATCCGCAGCCGCATTCGAAACCTCCACGCTCCCTTCGATCCTCGTTCCCGCCACATGCGGCGGAGTCTTCCACGCCACCGTGATCGCATCCACTACCTTGATCACATACCCGCGCTGCACCGCCTGCCGCGGCTGGCCGCCATCTCGCACCGAAACTGCAAACTGAAATTCCCCTGCCCGTTCCGCCGACCCATGCAGCAGCCCGTTCTCCTCCAGCCGGATTCCCGGCGGCAAACTCCCGCTCTGTACTTTCCACTGCAGCACCGGCACATAATTTCCCCGTGCCTGAAATTGCACATGATAGTCTCCGTGCGGATAGGTCTGCGGCAACTCTTCCGGCTCAATGATCAATCCTTCATCCGCTGCTTTCCCTGTTTCGCCATCGCCCTGTGCCGTCGACGGCGCACTCTCCTGCCCGAAAGCCGGCGCCCAAGCCGCCGTGCAAATCCACACCACCAGCATAAAAACGGCGCCATGCCCCAGCTTTAGCATCCTAAAATTCCCCAATTTCCGTCACTCCGTGCCCGCTGAAAGCCTTGTCATCCTGAGCGAAGCGAGGGACGTCTGCAACTTGCCTGCGCCACAACTGCTCCCGCGTCGTACTCCGCTGCCGACAACCGCCTCCACGCCTGCTTCAACCATGCTACCGGAATTCAAGGCTCCTCCTCGTAATTCCGGTGCATCCAAGCTAATAAATTATGGAATGCACTTGGATGCGGAAAGGCCGCAGCTCCGGCCCACGGTGGAATGTAAAGATGTGTATATCTTGCACTTACCCAAGATTTATTCTCAACCCGCGCTACTTATTCCGCTGGTTCGGGTTGAAGCAACTGAATTCACCTGTGCTAACCTCAAACGTAAATATCGCAGTCCCACGCTCGATCGCGTCCCAGGGGGAAGTTATGTCAGTCCGCAACGGTATCGTTCTGCTTGTCGCACTCTCCACTCTGTTATTTCTAGCCGCCTGTGGCGGCAACGGTACCAGCATCGCCACACCGGTGGCCCCGCCCAGCGGAGCATTCAGCAATAGCAACCTGAACGGTACCTACGTCTTCTCCGTTTCCGGCACTGACGTCAACGGAGCCCCTTATGCGATGGTTGGCACCTTCACAGCCAACGGCAGCGGTAGCAATGGCAAAGGCGGCATCACGGGCGGCACTCTAGATATCAACGACGCATCCAGTGGTCTGGCAGCTGGCGCATCCGTAAACAGCAACAGCACCTATAGCGTCACGTCAGATGGCCGCGGACAAGCCGTTATCGGAACCAACATCACCAGTGGCACCCCAGGCCAACCATTTCCCAACCTAACTTTTGATTTCGTCCTCACCGACAGCTCTCATGGACTCATTACCGAGTTCGATAGTTTCGGCACCGGCAGCGGAACCTTGGACCTGCAAGCAGCCAATACCACGCCTACTGGTGCATACGCATTCAGTTTATCCGGGGCGAGCTCAAGCGGCAGTGCATGGGCCGCTGCCGGCAATTTTAATGTCTCCGGCGGGACCATCAGCAGCGGGCTGGAAGATATTAACCAAGCCGGGCTTGTGAACGATAATGCTGAAGCGGTTACAGGCTCACTGGCTCTCGGACCATCGGCCACTCCGTCTACAACCCTCATCACCTCTGTATTTCCGAGCGGAATGTTGTTCGACGCGGTCGCGATCGACGCGACCCATTTGAAGTTCATCGAGATGGATACCACCGCAACCCTGTCTGGAGACGTCTACTCCCAAACCAGCGCCGCTCTTCCAACGGGAACCATGGCCTTTACCTTTGCGGGATTGGCAGGCGCGGGAATGGCAGGTGTGCCCTTCGCATCCGGCGGTTTCATGACGAATAGCGCATCGGGTGCCGTAACCGGGACGGAAGACTACAACGACGCGGGGACACTCTCGACAACGCCCGGAAGCTTCACCGCCACATTCACGAGCGCGGGCGCCGGCCGCTACACTCTCGCCTCCTTCAATCAGTTTGTTCCAAACGACCCAACTTACGTGGCGTATCCATCGAGTGGAGGTCTGCTCCTGCTGGAGAGCGACAACCTCGGAATCGGCGTGGGAGCAGCCTATCCGCAAACTGCGGGCGCCACATTGGCTGTCTCGCAGGGCTATGGCATGAACCTCTCGGGTACCTTCCTTGGGTCGTCCGCCACGGGGCAACCTCCGGCAGAGGTGGATGACATCGCAGAATTCACTACCGCCTCCGGTGGAACCTTCTCCGGCATCATCGACGAAAACTCTGATTCCGGTATTGGCCCAACACTCGGCATCGCACTTAGCGCTACCCAGTACGGCACCATCGATTCCAACGGCCGCTACGGCTTCGCAGCCACGGCCATCAGCAGCAACGGCAATGCGGGCACATTGCTGGGCGGATTCACCCTCACCGCTTATGCCGTCGACGGTACCACCTTCCCGTTCATCGAATCGGACAGCGGCCAGGTTGCTACCGGCGTTATCGTCTTGCAGAATCCTTCTGCGAGTTCGCCTGCGTTAGCCCATTCGCACATGTTCGTCGTGCGGCCGCTGATAAAGCCTCACACCGCATCAAAGAAGAAAACCAAATAGCCAACATTCTGCAGAAATAATCAGGCGCGGCCTAAAAGCCGCGCCTTTTTTGCAACTGCTCATTCCACCGACAGCTCCACCTTGTCGCTTGTTGCCCTTTATCAGAGAGCCAGTCAGACGCGTGACCTTCGTTACCTTTATCCCGTGACCCCTCTTCAAGCACAATCTGTCTAAGTTCCATGCATTTCGCGGGAGACGAAGAGTGCTCTGCCATCGCTTTCTACGTGTTTGTATTTTCATCGTGATCGGCGCTTCGCTGGCGGCGGCCCGCGATATTGCTCTGGTCTCCAATAAGTCCAACGCCGTGGGCGCTCTCACTGTCACTGACCTGGTCCGGCTCTGCAAAGCCCAGACCACACATTGGCCTGATGGCAAGCCAGTCACGTTTGTCATGCGCTCGCCCTCCGCACCCGAAATGAAGATCATCCTGGAAAAGATTTATGGCATGTCCGAGAATGAACTCAACAGTCTCATCGTGACTTCCAATCGCGGGCGCCCTGCGCATCCCGCCATCCTGGTCGCCACTTCCGACGATGAATTGCTCAACAAAGTGGCATCCACTCCCGGTGCGATTGGCGTCGTGGACGTTTATTCCATCAACAGCAGCGTCGCCATCGTGAAAATCGGCGGCAAACTTCCACTCGAACCCGGTTACCTGCTCCACGGAAATTAGCCGCCGTTTGACGAATTTGAACGAACTATCTCGAACGAGACATCGTGATCAAGATATCCACGAAGAGATATTAGATATCGAGAACGAAACATTCAGAACGGATGCAGCACTTTCGAGGGCGCGCCGCGACAAACATGCGACACAGAACTTCGAGAGCGTGCAGCGACAAAGATGCGCTCAGCACTTCGAGAGCGTGCAGTGACGTGGAAGAGCGGCGCTTCAGCGCCGCGTTAAGCGCTAAATTGCTCCGGGCTTTAGCTCCTGAGCAACGCGGACGGCAGAATTAAACTATGGCAGCTCCCGGCAAGAAACGCGTTGTTGCGCCGCCCGCTCCGGCCTATGTTCGCCGTTATCCCCGCTTTGCTATCGACGCTCGTCTGCAAGTCCGCATGTTTCAGGGTGGCGAATTCCGCACCTGTTGGGGACGCTCCACGGAAATGGGTCAGGATGGCATCGGCGCTACCCTCACCGGCGAACTGGAAACCGGTGAAATCGTTTCTCTCGATATCCCTCTGCCCCTCAGTCCGTATCCTTTGAAAGTCCGTGCCATCGTCCGCTATCGTCAGGGCCTGCGCTACGGTTTCGAATTTCTCACGCTCAGCGAAACCCAGCGCGAAACCATCCGTCGCGTCTGTGAAATGCTCGCCAGCAGAGGCGGCAGCGTTTAATCCCAGCCCTTGCTCAACTGATTCTCCGCTTCTTTTTCTTTTTTCGCGTGGCTTTGAGTTTGGCTTCTGCCGCCAGGCTTTCTCTTTCGTACTGCGACATGGTTGCGGAATAGTCCAGAACTCGCGGGGAGTGAGCTTTTATTTCTGACTTTCGTGGCATCGTGCTTAGGCCGCGCTTGGGCTTTGCCGGTCTGCCTGCACCGCCAAGACGTAGCACTCTTCATGAACGGCCTCTCCATCTTCGTTCGTCTTGGTGGTTTCAAGCTCTACCGGTTCGTTGCAGAGCGGGCATGTCGGAAACCGTTTTGGGTAGTGATTGTGCATGGACCGTTCTCAACCGGAATCATAACGACGAACCTGCTCTCCGTCTGCCCGCTGCCGCACATAGTCTGTTTCGTACCGTGGACAGTCCGAACCATGCTTTGCTCGGGGATAAGTCCGATCCTCCACTCCTCCATTCAATTACGTCAGTAACTTTCGAGTACACCCATCGCGTTCTACTATGCACTTTGTTGGGATTCAGAGGGGGGAGCCTCCAATGGGTGGTCGTGTCACCCGGCCAGCGCAGTCGAAGGATATTCTGCGCGCCAAAAATTTGCGCCAGGCGCTCGCGAGCGGAGCCTCACCCTCTTTTGTTCCGCCCGGAGTTGCAGCTCAGGTTCAGTCGTCTACTCTCGCCTGGAATTCGTCACCTTCGAACTCCAGCGTGCCTGACGCTGGAGATCCTCTCGACCTTCGCCGTCAGTTTCTCGAACAGCTTTTTGAGAATTCGCCCGACGCTCTGCTGGTGGTCGATGCATCTTTCCGCGCGCAGTGTGTGAATCGCGAATTTCAGCGTCTCTTCGGCTACTCCGCTGAACAAATTTTGTCGCAGCGCGTCGACTCGCTGATTCTTCCTCCCGAGCGCACCCCAGAATTTCACTGGATCTCGCAATGCCTGGAGCGCGGCGAACAGATTAGCCTGGAAACTCAACGCCGCCACCGCGATGGAGGTCTGCTCGATGTTTCCCTTTCGACCGCTCCGTTAATGGTCAACGGGCGCAGCGCCGGCTTTTACTTCGTCTACCGCGACATTTCCGATCGCAAGCGTGCCGAAGCTCTCAACTCCGCGCTCTACAACGCCGCGGAAAAGGCCAGCTCCACCGAAGATCTGCAGCAGTTCTTTGCCGCCATCCACGGCATCGTCGATGAACTCATGCCGGCCCGCAATTTCTCTATCGCCATTCACGATCCCGAGTCGCAGCTGCTCAGCTTCCCCTACTTCGTCGACGAGCAGGAACCCGCTCCCGCTCCCGCACCCGCCGCGCGTGGACTGGTCGAATACATTCTGCGTACCGGCGAGCCGCTTCTGTGCACTGCCAAGCAAGTACAGAAACTCCAGCAGCGCGGCGAAGTCGCACTCGCCGGTGCGCCGCCAATGCAATGGCTGGGCGTGCCGCTCAAAGCCAATCATCACGTTTTCGGTGCTCTCATCCTGAAAAGCTATTCTGAAAAATCAACTCTTTGTGAACGCGACAAAGATGTCCTCGCTCTGATCTCGCGCCAGTTGGGCGCTGCCATCGATCACAAGCGCAATGAACAATCTCTGCGCCGCTCCGAAGTTCGCTATCGCTCGCTGGTGCAGACCGCCGTCTACGGAATTTATCGTTCCAGCCTGCAAGGCCAGTTTCTCGACGTCAATCCTGCGCTGATCGGGATGCTGGGCTACAGTTCCGCACTGGAAGTGCTCGCACTCGATCCGCAAAAAAATGTTTTCCTCGATTCCGGCGAATACAACCGCCTCGTCGATGAATTCCAGCGCACCGGACGTGTCGATGGATTCGAAGTTCGCTGGAGGCGGAAAGATGGCGCTGCTATTACCGTCCGCATCAGTGGTCGCGCCGTCGCCAGCGAAATTGAGCCCGCCGATGTTCTCGAGGCCATTGCCGAAGACATTACCGAACGCCGCGTCCTCGAAGATCAGTTCCGTCAGTCGCAGAAAATGGAAGCCGTTGGCCGTCTTGCCGGAGGCATTGCCCACGATTTCAATAATCTGCTTACTGTCGTCAGCGGTTACACCGAGGTTCTGCTCGATCAACTCACGCTGGCGAATCCTCTGCGCGCCAAGGCCGAAGCCATTCAGCAAGCCTCCGATCGTGCTACCACGCTGACTCGTCAGCTTCTCGCCTTCAGCCGCAAACAGCTTCTGCAGCTCAAGGTGGTCGATGTCAACGCCATCGTTTCAGATATGGAGCGTCTCCTGCGCCCGCTTATCGGCGAGGATATCGAACTCACCACCAATCTCGATGCCTCCATCGGCTGCACGCGCGCCGATGCGGGTCAGCTCGAACAAGTCATCATGAATCTTGTGGTGAATGCCAAAGACGCAATGCCCAACGGCGGAAAAATTCGCATCACCACCGCCAGCGTCACTCTCGATGACTCCTACCGTCCGGAAAATACTTTCATCAAACACGGCCCCTACGTCATGATTTCCGTAGGCGACACCGGCCAGGGTATGGACCGCGAAACCCAGGCCCGCATCTTCGAACCTTTTTTCACCACCAAAGAAAAAGGCAAAGGCACCGGCCTCGGACTTTCCACCGTCTACGGAATCATCAAACAGAGTGGCGGCTACGTTTTCGTGCAGAGTGAGCTTGGCCGTGGCACTGTCTTCACCATGTATTTCCCGCGAGTCGACGAGCCCTCTGAAATGAACGGTGTGGCTCCAGTCTCGGTCGCAGTCGCCGGAGGGTCAGAAACCATCCTGCTGGTGGAAGACGAAGAGTCGGTCCGCCAGTTAATTCGCGAGACTTTGGAATCCCGCGGCTACGACGTTCTCGAAGCCTGCAATGGCAACGCCGCTCTCGCCCTCGCCGCCGCCCGCGCCGAGTCGATTCATCTGCTGATCACCGATGTCGTCATGCCCGGCCTCAGTGGCCATGAACTGGTGCAGCAACTGCTCGCCTCTCGTCCCAACACAAAAGTCCTCTACCTCTCTGGCCACGCCGAAGAAGCGGTCGCCAGCCCAATCTCCGCCGACGTCCCCAAAGCCTTCTTGCAAAAACCCTTCACCCTGCAAAACCTCTCCCGCAAAGTCCGCGAAGTCTTGGGCCCCGCCGCTAACTGATTCACCGCCGCGCAGCGAAAGCCTGCCCTCGACGAACCCGAAGGTGACCCGTGCAACCCGCCACCGGATTACTAAACACAGGTCGGCATGCCGCGTAGTTGAATGACAGGGTCGGTTTTCTGCAGGCGTGTTTTCGCTATTGAGCAGGATCGCCTACTCGTAGCGCAACGCTTCAATCGGGTTCAGCCTCGCCGCCTTGATGGCCGGCAACATCCCACTAACGATGCCGACAAAGCTGAGAATTACCGTTGACCAGATGAGTGTTGCAGAATTGATATACAGATGAATGTCGCCTTCACTGGCGTCATCGATGAAGGCGCTCCACAGGGTCAGCGACCCTACACTCCAGGAAACCAGATAAGCGAGCACCACCCCCAACAGTCCGCCCAGCGCGGTGATCACGAGAGCTTCGGCCAGGAATTGAAACAGAATATGCCAGCGCCGCGCACCCAGAGCTTTCTCCACGCCGATCTCGCGGGTGCGCTGGGTTACGGAGACCAACATGATGTTCATCAGTCCGACACCGCCGATGCCAAGCGTCAGCAGCCCGATAAAGCCCAGCAGAACTTTAATTCCAACCGTAATCACGTTGAGATCTGCGAGATCCTTGACGGCGTCAAAAACGAAAATCGCGCGATCATCCTTGGGACTGAAGTTGTGATGAAAAGCCATGGAGTTGCGCACGGCCTGTACCATCTTGATGTGGTCGCCTTCGTAATCCATCATGATGCCGTCGAGATAATAACTATTCTTCAGGTCGCTCATGGCGCTGTAAGGCACATACACTAACGAATTCATGTCCTCATCGCCGTTGGAGATCGTATGCCGAAGCACAGCGACGACTTTATAGGAGATGCCGTCGACGCGAATGCTTTCCCCCAGCGCATTCTGTCCCGAGAACAGTTTCTTCTTTACCGTGGAACCAATCACCGCGACGCGGGTATGAGTGAAATCCTCGCGCTCGCCAAAGAATGAGCCTTCCCCGACATCGAGCGCACGAATTTTTTCGTAACTGGAATAAATTCCGTGTACGCCGTAGGTCGCGCTGCGGGTGCCAAAAGCCACTAAACTTTGCTTATCCACTTCGGGAGAAATACGCGTAAGCATGGGACATTCGGCACGCAGGTAATCAAGATCGTCCCGCGTCAGACGAATTTGCACTCCCGCCTTGGTGCCGCCTGCCTGAACGGAAGTGTGTCCCGGAAAAATAGCGACCAGATTTCCTCCGAAGGTGCGGAAGGCAATCATCAACGCGTTTTCAAAACCGGCGCCGTAGGCGAGCAGCAAAACTACCGTGGCAATTCCCCACGCCATGCCCAGCATCGTGAGCACGGAGCGCCGCCGATTATGTCGCAACGCGTTGAAAGCCTGCTTGCCTAAGTCGCCAAACATAATTAGTCCCAGACTGCTACTCCCAGACTACTTATTCTTGCCGCAATGCTTCTACCGGAGGAAGCAGCGCCGCCTTTCGCGCAGGATAAAGCCCGGCCACAATGCCTGCCAGCGACAGCGAAAGGATCGCAACCACCGCAGAAGTGGGAACGATACGCGGCGTATCGAATCCTTCCGGCGAAGGCAACTGCGCCAACAACGTCACGAAAGCCGTACAGATCGCCAACCCGATGAAGCCGCTGAACGCGGTAAGGAATGCTCCTTCGATAAAAAACTGCGTCATGATGTTGCGATGCGTAGCGCCCAGAGCTTTGCGCAGGCCAATCTCCCGCGTACGCTCCGTGACCGAGACCAGCATGATGTTGATCACTCCGATTGCGCCAAGCCCCAGCGTAACCACTCCCACCACGCCCAGGAACCAATCCATCGCATCAAAAATCTTGGCCACCCTGATGGCGCCATCGATCGTGTCCCAGTCCATGAATGCATCGTCGATCTTTGGATCAAAGCCATGTCGACGTCCGATGATGGCGTGAACTTCGTTCATGGCCTCGACGTGCAGGTCTTTTCTGATGGGCCGGTAATTGATGAACGAAATTGCGTTCTCCGAGTTTTGCGCCTTCAGCGGAAAAAGCATTCGCATGGTGTCGAAGGGGACAAAGATGCGGTGATTGGTTCCGTTTTCTCCTTCTTTACCGATCTTCGGAATCACACCGATCACTTTAAAATCCATGTCGTTGAGCAGAATGGTGCTGCCCACGGCAGGCTCGCCGGGAAACATATTCTTCAGCAGTTCCCATCCCACCACGGCGACCCGTCGATGCTGCGTGTTGTCCTCGTCATTGAACCAGCGTCCCGGCTCGATCGGAGTGTTGCGGATCTGGCTATATTCCGGAGCCACTCCGAAAACCTGCCCGCTGGTAGATCCATAATCACTCACGGCGCGGATATCATCCCGCTCCAGCACCGGAGAAACGGCGCGCAGAAATCTGGACTGGTCACGAATCGCAAAGTAGTCGCCGTAAGTCAGATAGTAGGGCTGTCCTGATTGGAAGCTGCCGGCTATGGCCGGAATTCGGCCCGGGAAGACAAACATAATATCCTGGCCCAGTTCGGCGAGATTCTTGTCCTGACCGCTGCGGAATCCTTCGCCCAATCCAACCAGCAGCAACAAAGACCCTACGCCCCACGCGATTCCAAACATGGTGAGAAAGGAGCGCAGCTTGTGCGCCCACAGTGTGGAAAGCGACTGCCGAACGATATCGAGAAGCATCCGCATGGAAGTAAATGTGCCCTCGCGCCTCCGGGGAGGGGCACGAGGGCCCCCGGTAACGTTCAGGCGAGGGGTCTCAATCCCGCCTAACCATCTGATCAGTAGTACGCAGCCGGGCTATGTGAAGTTCCCTGCTGTCGTTAATTCCTTAGACCCTGAGAGGTCAAAAAAGGTTAGCCACGCGCGGGGAAATCTGCAGTTGCACGGGTCGGCGGAGGTGCTTCTCAGCCAGTTTCATCACAGCCGGCTTCATCGCAGCTAGGTCCCATCAGAACTCGATATATCCGCCCGAGGCAGCCGACAGGCTGGCCCCAGCCGTACCTGTGGCCGGCAGCCCACCTAGCATTCCACTCAAGTTATCCCAGGCCGCGTGATTCAGAGCAGGATCGGAACCCACCAAATCGCGGATCATCTCCCACGCGGCCATATTCAGCGCACCCTCCGGCGGAGGTCCCATGGCCAGCGAGACTGAGCACTGCGGGCAGAAGCAAATCCGCTGCGCAGCCGACTTTTGCCGCGGCTTTATTCCCACCGTCTGCGCAAACAGGTAAACCGCCACCGATTTCTGTCCTGGTCCCAACTCGCGATTGCAGCGCAGACAATACATGTTTTCCAAGGCAATCTCCTATCCTTCAATGCCGTAGGCACTGATAGTGTCTTTCTCTCATGTGGGATTCAAGTACGCAGGGAGATTCCGGGGAAGTGGAATCGCGGATGGAATCATGGGCTCGCGCGTCGAGAACCAAGATGTGCTCTAGGCAGGGACACTTCCTGTCGTGCACTCTGTGGCAATGAGCGTCGGCGCCACAAATGCTACCGCTTCGCGTCTGGCCATGATTTCTTCCGGTTTACGGATCAACCGGCCCCTGGCAAAAAAGGTTCGCTTGCCACAAATCAAGAAAATGCGCGAATGCGATCAGGTTGCCGCTGTTTGCTACCGAGTCCGGAAGGAGGCCATCGAATTTTTGCTGGTCCAAACCCGTGGCAGCGGCCGCTGGATATTTCCCAAAGGCAGCGCCGAACCAGGACTCTCGCACGCGCAGGCTGCAGCCATTGAAGCCTTTGAGGAAGCTGGAGTTCATGGACGCATCGAAGAGATCCCATTTGCCCGGTATATCACCCGGAAGCCAGGCGACCGGCGGAATGCTCGAAGAGCGCTGCAGGTCAGCGCTCACCTCTGTGAAGTACGCCGTCTCGCCAATCCCAAGGAATCCAACCGAAATCGAACCTGGTTTTCGATTGAAGATGCCAAGCAACACCTGCGGGAAGGTCGAAAGAACAACGACGGGGAAGAGTTCGCCCGGATAGTCCAGCAAGCCGTCGCGCGAATCCGGCAGCTGCGCGACAGCGACAACATGGATGCAATCCGTCACCGGGCAGGACGGCATGCCTCACCGCAGGACGAACTGTATAGAGTGCAGTTCGAGGCGTCAGCAGAAACTCGCAGATTGCTGGGTCAAACCGGACGAATCGTCGTAGCGGTCGGCCATGCCCGCGATGAGAAAGTCTTGCCCTGTGAGGTCCTACCCTTCGCCGCGTCGCGACACTCCAGTCGCTCCCCACGGCTGTTGACCAGCGGAGCGAAAGTCAAAGCCTTGGCCGCCGGCGCAAAAAAGGGCTGAAAGGCCTTCGCTTATTCCTTGTTCTTCGGCCGTTCGAAGGCCTTCTTCAGATATTTGCGCGCCTCTTCCAGGGCGCCGAACGTATCGTCATTGGTCTGGATGGCCTGCCTGTACTCGTTGATGGCGCGTTCGCGCTGGCCAGTAATATCGAAAATCTTGCCCAGTTGTATGTGGCTCCAGACCTCCGTCCAGCGCGGATCGCCGTTACCGTTAATGGCCGAGCGGTAGGAATTTGCCGAAGACTGGTAATTTCTCTGCAGGTAGAAAATCTCCGCAATGCGGTAATGGGCCAGCGAACTGTTCTTGTTCTGGTCCAGCGCCTTGTTGAACTCAGCCAGCGCACCGGCAAGATCGCCCTGCTGCTGCAGCGCCTGCCCCCGGAGAATCGATGCCCGCAGCTTCACATCCGAATTGTTGGTAAGCACGTGGTGGTCGGGATCGAGCGAGATCCGTCGCGGCCGTCCGTAGGTTTCTACCGTGAAAGGCGAACTGGTTCCTACCACCTCGATTTTCTTGTTTTCCGTGTTGCCATCCGTTTCAATGCGCAGGTCGACGGGCATACGGAACAAATCGAGATCCTGGCTGATCTCGCCCGTAACCCGGAAGCCTGGAAGCTTCTTTTCTTTCACCGCCGCCGACGTGGCCTGCACTCCGCCCAATCGGTAGACTGTGTACTTCAACTTGAACTCCGGCGCTCCCGTGGAGTCGAGCCACTGCGAGAAAAACCAGGTCAACTGATCGCCATAATATTTTTCAGCGATCGCCTTGAACTCGTCCATCGTGGCGGATTTTCCCCTGTAGGTTTCCGCGAAATCGCGCATCGTCTTAAGGTATTTGTCTTCTCCTAGCACCCAACGCAGCATGTGCAATATCATCGCGCCCTTGTCGGTCACCAGAGATTGAAACTCAGTGGAGAAAGGATCGAGCTTGCTGGCGCTTGAGAGCGGCACATTGTCATAGGCCAGCGATCCCACCGACATATCCTTCACTACTTCTTCCAGGCCCGCAGCGCCCGCGGCATTTTCCACATACATAGCCTCGGAGTAGCGCGAGAATCCATCGGTCAGCCACCAGTCATCTTTCGTCGCCGGGCTCACCGAAACGCCCCACCACTGGTGGGCAATGGCATTGGCCAGCAAACGATAATTCGTTTTCTCCGTGATCGACGGCCCCGCCAATCCCGCTATTTCCGGCGCCCATGCGTAAGGAACCGTGTCGCCCGGAAGTTCGACCACATTCAGTCTTTGCGATAACGGAGTGCCATAGAGCGTGACGAAGTAGGTAAATTCCTGCACCGCCGTGGTCGTGTACTCCGGCGCCAGTTTCTGGTGATCGGGCTTGAAAAATACGTGCAGGTCCATCCCAGCTTCGTCGCTCTTGTATTCCTGAAAAATGCCAGCAACAATGGTGCCGGGAAAACTCGGCTTGTCATACATGAAGGTAAAAGTTTTGGTCGGCAACCCGTTGCTGTTGGGTTTGTTCGACGGAGGATTATCGGTAACGCTGGACTTCCCGCTGCCGATCACCAGCATGTGAGCCGGCACCGTAACGCTGATGGTTGCAGTAAAACGGTTCAAGCCATAGCCGCTCACCGGGAACCAGCGTCCGGAGTAAAGCAGATAGCTGGTATCGTCGCCAATAGAGACTAGCTTGAGCCCGGGCACCGGGCTATCATCGGCATTCTCAATCTCTCCTTCGTATTCGAAAGTCAGGGTAGTCGATGCGTCTTTTGCCAGGCCGTTGGGCAACGGCACGCGTACGGTTGAATCCTGCGTCACCCGCTCGGCTGCCAGCGGCTGATCCTTTTCGTCAAGAACTTTGGTGACGCGAATGCCATTATGCAATTCGAAAATTGCGGTGTTCAAATCCTGAAGGGCAGTGAATCTGACTTTTGCCTTAGCCGATATCTGGTGAAGATGGGGCGTCAGTTCGGCCTGGATCTGGTAGTCATCCACCCGCAGGCGCGCTTTTTCTGCCGCCCAACAAGGCATCGCGGCAAGAATCAACAGCAGCAGCGCAGATATTCCCCACAGGACGCTCGACACGCGCCGACGCTGGATTTGCATTAAGGAGAATCTCCCCGGAATGGGCCTTACCATTCCTATGATGAAGATTCTTACCTAAAAGATGCTGGGAGCACAAGGTTTAGGCGATTCCGCTCTTCGCGAAACCACATTGTTTGGAACTCGTCACTCTAAGGTTTGCCGGTATCCGGAGGGGGAACATGCGGAGTGAACCGGCGCACAACAAATTCCTGAAGAATATTACCGGCTGCGCTTCCGCCAATTCCGATAAGCGCGTTTTCAAACGTCAGTGTTACCCCATTGCGATTTTGGTCGGGATAGTAAAGGTTGGAGATACCTCCCGCCGCCAGTCCTCCCATAATGCCCGAGTAATCCAGCTGCCAATGCCCGTTGTCCCCCTTACAGACGACTGACATTGCGATGGCATAAAGAATCCTCGATTTCTTGCTGCCAGTTCCTTTGTAGAAGTACCGTGGATCTTGCTTAAACAATGACGGCAGTATTGCGCCGCCAATAAATGTTCCTGTCGTAAGGTCGGCATAGGCTGCGCCGTAACGTTTGGCATAGCCCTCGGCGCCCTGTCCATATCCACTGAATGCATTTTCTGCCTGCTCAATTCCAGCGATTCCTCCAGTGATTCCAAACGTGTACGGATTCAGGATTGACTTCCAGGCAAGCCGGAACTTTAGCTTCGGCGTGAGCGGAGCCGCGTGGGGCAAGTAGGTGACGTAAAAGTTCGGAATGAAGCCCAGTACTCGCTGCTTCTCCTCCACCTTAACCTCGTCTTCCGCCACTTGCGCCGGTGATTCGGTTACCTCTACATCCACTTTGGCGCGAGCGAGAACCAGAGCAACTTGCGGAACAACGAATTGTTCTCCCACCTGCAGAACCCCCGACTGCTTCAAAGTTGCGAAGCCGGACGCCGTAAAAGTTATTTGGAAAGGTCCGGGAACTACATCGGGGAAGAAAAAGTGCCCATCGGTATCTGAGAGCGTCTCTTTGCTTACGTTAATACCCTGAACCGCCAGGCTTACTTTCACATTCGCCATAACGGCCCCGCTCGGATCAACCACTGTACCGCTGATGCTCCCGGATTGTGCTTCACTCTGTGTCGCCTGCGGTGTCGAAGCGGAAGCTTCTGGTGCTAGTGCTGGAGTCGGCTGCGATTGCCCCACCGCCATGGCGACGCTTAAAGCGATAAGCGTGATCCACCAAGGAAAATTCCATCGTACAGCCCGAACCGAACGCCGCAGATTTATGCCTTCCGCGCCGTTGAATAAGCATCGTGGCGAACCTGTCAAACCTGCTCCTTTCGCGTTGATATTTTCTGCCTGTGTGAAATTATGTAAAGATGGCGCGGAGCTGCATCGTGCTGTACAAAATCCTGGGCTATGCAGAGAATTCTCAATATCTGTTCCGCTGATTTCATCTTCTACGTACTTACCTCTGATGCAAGAATGCGGAACCAGGCTAGCCGGGACTCATCCTTCCCATAGACAAGATAATTTCGGCGGCACGATCTGCCGGATGTCGCGGCGAATCCTCGCCCGCATTCTCAGGCGCGCGCAGACAGCATTTAACCCGCGACAGGCCCTCCAACATGCGATTGCGCTCAGCCCCATCCGGAAGAATCTCTTGCAATCGCGCGACCACGTTGGTTGCCGTGAAGTCATGTTGCACCAGCTCCGGGACCACCTGCTCTCCGGCGACCAGGTTGACCATGGCAAAGTGTGGCACCTTCACCCGCGGCTTGCCCAGCAAATAGGTAAGAGACGAAACACGGTAGACCATGACAAAAGGAGTGCGCATCATTGCTGCCTCGACCGTCGCGGTTCCGCTGGCGATGATGCCGGCGCGCGAGTGCCATAGCGCTGGCAACGATTCCGGAACCAGAGTGACTCTTTGTTGATTTATTAAATCTTGCAGGAACGACCGCTCCAGCGTGGGCGCGACCGGAAGCAGAAATTCGTATTCGGAGCCGAGTTGTCCCACCGCTTCCAGAATAGTTGGCAGATTCATGCGTACTTCTTTGTTGCGGCTGCCCGGCATAATCGTTATCCAGAGCTTGGCCGCGTCAAGATGAAACTGAGCCGCATAGTCGCTGCGCGTGACCGCGGGCTGCGGAAGATCGGCCAGAGGGTGTCCGATGAACGTTGCGTCCACTCCACGTTCGCGGTAGAACCTTTCTTCAAAAGGGAAGATCACCAGCGCCTTATCGATGTACTCCCGCAACAGGCGTACGCGCCCCTGCCGCCACGCCCAGAACTGCGGGGCAACGTAATAGACCACAGGAATGCCGCGCTTTTTCATCTGTCGCGCCACCCGCCAATTAAACGCCGGCGAATCGATGACGATCGCAAGATCAGGCTTGCGCTTCTCGGCCTCCGCGATCAGATGCTGGTAGAGCGAATAAATCTTTGGCAGATGACTGAGAATCTCCGTGATGCCGACCACAGACAAATCTTTCGCGTCGACAATAGTGTCGCATCCCGCCGCACGCATGCGCTCCCCGCCAACGCCAAAGAATTCAATCGAGTTTTCTGTAGAGAAAGATGCTCGTGTGGGGACAGCCGCCCCCGGCTGTCCAGCGGAGCGAAGCTCCGCAGTGTCTACCACGGCAGGCCGCCGGAGCGCTTCAATCAGCTGCGCCCCATACATTTCCCCGGAAGCCTCGCCAGCTGAGATTAGGATTCGCAAGAGAGCATTGTAAGGCTCTCGATGCGACTTAGTCGTCTCCGGCGGTAGCCACCGGTCCTGCCGCAATCTCCTGATCCTTATACTGCAGTTGGTAGAGCTTGAAATAAATCCCGCGCTGGGCCAGCAGTTGCTGGTGCGTGCCCATCTCGCGGACCTGGCCCTTATGCATCACAATGATCTTGTCGGCACGCTGCACCGTCGAAAGCCGGTGGGCGATGATCACCGATGTTCGTCCCTCAACCATGCGGCTGAGCGCGTCGCGCACGCGGAATTCCGTCTCAGTATCCACGCTGGAAGTAGCTTCGTCGAGAATCAGAATCTTCGGTTCGTGAGCCAGCGCCCGCGCGAACGAGATGAGTTGCTTCTGGCCAGTCGACAGCGTCGATCCGCGCTCGCGAACTTCTTCGTCGAATCCCTTAGGCAAGGCGCGGATAAAGTCGGCAAGGTTCACATCTTCGGCGGCCTGCTCCACGTCTTCATCGCGAATGCGCTTGGTACCCAGCCGGATATTTCCGCCGATCGTCCCACTGAACAGGAACGGATCCTGCAGCACCACGCCGAAGCGGCTGCGCAAGTCGACGAGGTCCATATCTTTTACGTCGACGCCGTCAATCCGGATCGCACCTTTCTGAACGTCGTAAAAGCGCAGCAGCAGCGAAATCAGCGTAGTCTTGCCCGCGCCCGTGTGGCCAACAATTGCCACGGTTTCGCCGGGCTCAATCGCGAAGCTCACGTCACGCAGAACCCAGTCTGGAGCTTGCCCGTCTTCCACTTCGTCGTGATAAGCAAACCAGACATGATCGAACTCAATTCGCCCCAAGCCTTCTGGACTTCTGGTCACGGCAGGTGAAACCACATGCACCGGTGTATCCAGCAACTTGAAAATGCGTTCGCTCGCGGCCATGGCCGATTGCAGGATGTTGTACTTCTCGCTGAAGTCCATGATCGGCCGGAAGAAGCGCAGAGCGTATTGGATGAACGCAACCAGCACGCCCAACGTTGCCCCGTCACGCACTATGCGGAATGCGATCAGCGCTTTCGAGTTGAAATGCACTTCTACGCTGGACACAAGAACATTCCGCATCACATCACCGCCGCCGAACCAGATGACGCAGGCAATCGCAATCGCGGAAAGAATCTCGACCACCGGGTAGTAGACCGAGTAGGCCATAATCGCGTCTTTGTAGGCGTCCATGTGATCGCGATTAATCTCCGAGAAGCGGTTGTAGGCCTTGCGCTCGCGGTTGAAGAGCTGCAGCACAACCATCCCGCTGATGTGCTCTTGCAGATACGAATTGATTCGCGCGATGGCAACGCGGATGCGCCGGTAAGAATCGCGCACGCGGTCACGAAAAATCTTGGTGGAATAAACGATGAACGGCAAAACCGCAAAGGTGATGAGCGCCAGCTTCCAGTTCATGCACAACATCACGCCGAGAATTCCGAACAGCACGAAGAGATCTTCGAATATGGAAACCACGCCGGAAGTGAACATCTCATTCAAGGCGTCCACGTCAGTGGTAACGCGCGTCACCAGCCGGCCGACGGGGTTCTTGTCGAAAAATGCAACATGCAGCCGCTGTAGATGGCGAAAGATCTGCCGCCGAAGATCGAACATCACTTTCTGCCCAGTCCATTGCATAAAATAGGTTTGCAGAAACTCGAGCAAAAAGCTGAAGATCAGCAGTCCGACATAAATCCCCGCGATTTGCGCAATGCCGGTGCTGGCGCGCGGGCTGAGCCAGTTCCAGAAGCCGGACGACAAGCCTTTGGCGGGAGCTAGGTAACGATCGATCGCGACCTTGGTGAGATACGGACCGAGCACGTCCGCGAAAGACTTCAGGACAATCGAAATCAGCGCAATCGCCACCTGCCACTTATAGGGGCGCAGGTATTTCAGCAGCCGCGCCATCAGCCGGCTGTCATACGCTTTTCCTAATATTTCTTCTTCTTGTGACATCGATTTCTTGACGTGCGCGTGACGAAACGGCACCTGCGGCGCCGTTAACAGGGTACCGCAAATAGATGTCTGAGACTGTTCAGAGGATGGAAAAAGCTTTGCCCTGCGCGGCGGGATAATAGGCGGTGGGATAATAAGCAGATATGGCTTTGGGTATCTACATTTCGGTGCCGTTCTGTCGCACGAAGTGCAGCTACTGCAACTTCGCCTCCGACGTTTTTTCGCGTGCGTTATTCGAGCGCTATGTAGATCGTGTTTGTGTCGATATCGAGAATGCCCGGCAAACCGCAGCGGAGATGGGCGGGAAACTGGAGCGCGAGGTGGATTCCATCTACCTTGGCGGCGGGACTCCGACCCTGCTTGCATCTTCGCAATTGGAGCGAATTTTCGCCACCGTTAGGCGCCAGTTTGACGTCAGCGCGCAAGCTGAAGTCACAGTCGAGTGCGCTCCCGGCACCCTCACGAATGCTATGGTCGAAACTTTTCTGCGCTGCGGTGTGAACCGCGTTAGCCTCGGAGTGCAATCGTTTGTAGACCAGGAAGCCACGGCTGTCGGCCGGCTGCACAAGCGCACCACTGTGCTTGAAGAGATCGCTCGTCTGCGGGCCGCGGGAATTTCAAAGATAAATCTCGACCTTATCGCGGGCTTGCCGCACCAGACCGCGGAGAGCTGGGATTTCTCTTTGTCAGAACTCATCGCCACCGGCGCTCCGCACGCGAGCGTCTACATGCTCGAGGTGGATGAAGATTCGCGCCTGGGCCGCGAATTACTGGCCGGGGGCGCACGCTATCACGCGCACTTTGTTCCCGACGAAGAAGCCACTGCGGATTTTTACTTGGCTGCGTGTAGCCGCTTTCAGTCGTCCGGCATTAAGCAATACGAGATTTCCAACTTCGCCCGCGAAGGCTTTGAATCCGGGCACAACTTGAAATATTGGACACGGCAACCCTATCTCGGCTTCGGAGTGGATGCGCACTCGATGTTAATCTCCGCTGCGCCAGCGATCGCTGCCGTGCGATTCGCGCATGCCGATTCTCTGGATCGGTATGTGAGCCGCGCACCTCAGCAGCGGACCGCCGTTTCGCATCAGGCCGCATTCGAAGAAAGCTTTTTCCTTGGACTTCGTCTCAATCGTGGCGTAAGCCTGCGCAAAATCGCGGCAAACTTTGGCGAATCGGCTGCCGACAATGCGCGGGCTATCGTTGCAGAATTAGTGGGAGATGGGCTCATGGAGCGACAAGAAGATCTCGTCTGGTTAACCTCGCGCGGCCGACTACTTTCGAATGAGGCCTTCGAACGTTTCATTCTTCCCGAAGAAGTCGTTCGTTGACGGCGTCATCATTGAAGTGTTCTGCGAAATCTGTTCCCGGCCAAACCATACGGTCGGTTGGGCCGCAAGCTCCCAGCCCTGAAATCCTCAACGTTGACGAGGTCCTGCGTCGTCTCCTTGCGCAGTTCCTGCGGTAACTTTTCCCGATTCCGCGCCTATGATGTAATCGATGAGGGCACCGGCAGTGGAGGGATTTTGGATTTTCAACTGAATGACGAGCAAGAGCAGTTAAAGAAGAGCGTCCGCGAGTTTGCCGAGCGCGAGATCGCCCCTAACGTCATGAAATGGGACGAGGCCTGCGAGTTCCCGCTGGCGATCGTGAAAGAGTTGGGCAAGCTCGGACTGCTCGGAACAGTTTTTCCCACCGAGTACGGCGGCGCGGGCATGGGCTATGTGGAATATGTCACCGCTATCGAGGAGTTGTCGCGCGTGGATGGCTCAGTGGGCATCATCGTCGCCGCGCACGCATCGCTCTGTTCCAATCACATTTTTCTTGCCGGAAGCGAAGCGCAGAAGAAGAAGTACGTCAGCAAACTTGCCACCGGCGAATTTATCGGCGCCTGGGGATTGACCGAACCTTCATCAGGCTCCGATGCCGGCAGCGCGCGCATGACCGCGAAACGCCGCGGAAACACGTGGGTTCTGAACGGCACGAAAACTTTTTGCACCAACGGCCACTATGCCGATGCCATCGTCGTGATCGCTGTTACCGACCGGGCGGCCAACACCCACGGGCTTTCAGCCTTCATTGTCGACAAAGACACAAAGGGTTTCCGTCCCGGCAAAAAAGAAAACAAGCTTGGACTGCGCGCCAGCGACACGGCAGAGTTGATTTTCGAAGATTGCGTAATTCCGGCGGAGAATTTGTTAGGCAAAGAAGGCGACGGCTTCATCGACGCGATGCGCGTCCTTGATGGCGGCCGCATCTCGATTGCCGCGCTCTCGCTGGGCATGGCGCAGGGCGCATACGAGGCCGCGCTAAAGTATGCCAAGGAGCGCCGTCAATTCGGCAAGGCGATCGGTGAGTTTCAGGCGATTCAGTGGAAGCTCGCCGACATGGCGACGGAGATCGACGCTGCTCGCCTGCTCACCATGCGAGCCGCCTCAATGAAAGATGCCGGAATGAAGACTACGCTCGAATCCTCCATGGCGAAGCTCTACGCCAGCGAAGTCGCAGTGAGATGCGCCAACGAAGGCGTACAGATCCACGGCGGCTACGGCTTCATCAAAGATTATCCCGCGGAAAAATACTACCGCGACGTGAAGCTCTGCACCATCGGCGAAGGCACCAGCGAGATTCAGCGGTTGGTCATCGCCCGGCAGTTGCTGAAGGATTAGATTCGGGATTACCGCTTCAAGGGCCGACGACATCCATGGCGGATATGCAGCACGTATACGATTTGGTCCTCAATCGCGAAGAGAATCCGATATACATGCGGCTTTCGGCCATAGAGCAGATGGCGAACCTCAAACGGGAAGGCCGTGTTTTCCGGAGCTAGCGGACAACGAGCTGGGAATTCTCCGAGCGACGCGATAGCGTCCTGCAGGGCCTCAAACCGCCGAATGCCTGTTTCCCCGGCATGCTCGGAACGCAACCAGTCAAGAATCGCGTTCGCGTCCCGCTCGGCAGCCGCCGTTGTTTCAACGCGGAAGGTCATGCTTGCGGCGTAGGTCGGCGAGAAACTCCGCGGCCGGCCGGGTGCGCCCGGCTCTTAAATCTTCGTACCCCCGACCAACGCCTTCGACCGCTTCCGCGAAGTCCTCACGCTCCCACTCGAGATAGGCGGCCAGCGCTTCGTCCAGAGCCGCCACAGGTTCTTGGCCGCGCCGTTTGGCGTATTCTTCCAATTGCGCTCTCCGCTCAGGCTTCAGCGGAATCACATCCATGTTGGCCATGGCTTCCTCTCAACTATCGTAAGTGTTTCGGGGGTCGAGGTCAAAAGATATTCGCTGATGAATGGGGAACACCGTCGAATCTGTGCAAGGCTAAGACCGTTGCATGGTTTTAGTTTCTCTCAGTGTGCTTTACACTGATCGCTTGAACCCTGAAATCCAGCCCTGGATTGAGCAAGTCCGCTCGGGCGACATTCGCGCGCTCTCACGCGCGATATCCACTGTAGAAAACCATGCGCCGGGATGGTCCGAGCTGCTGAAGGGACTATTTCCGCACAGCGGGAAAGCCCGTGTGCTTGGCCTGACGGGGCCGCCCGGAGCAGGGAAGAGCACGCTGGTCGATCAGTTGGCCCGTTTTTACCGCAAAGATAATCGCACCGTAGGCATTATCGCCGTCGATCCAACCAGTCCCTACACTGGCGGAGCCATTCTCGGCGATCGCATCCGCATGCAGGATCATTTTTCCGATCCGGGCATTTATATTCGCAGCATGGCCACGCGCGGCTCACTCGGTGGCTTGGCGCGCACCACCGCCGATGTGGCCACGGTCCTCGACGCTTCCGGCCGCGACCTCGTCATGATCGAGACCGTTGGCGTTGGTCAGGATGAAGTGGATATCGTGCGACTTGCCGATGTCACGATTGTGATCCTCGTCCCCGGCATGGGCGACGATGTGCAGACCATCAAGGCCGGCATCATGGAAATTGCCGACATCTTCGTGATCAACAAAAGCGATCGCGACGGCGCTGACCACGTCGAGCGCGAAATACGCGCGCTGCAATCGCTCGCCACGCGCCGCGATGGCTGGACTCCTCCCATCGTCAAGACTGTCGCCAGCCAGGGATCTGGTATCGAGGAACTCGCCATTGCAATTTCAAATTATGAAACTCATCTGCAAAAAGAGAACCTGGCTCTGAACAAAAGCGTCGAGAACTGGCAGGAACGCCTGGTCGAGATGCTGCGCGACGCGCTGCTCGAAAAGGCTCGCGAACAGATGGCCGACGGTGGCGTGGCCCGCTATGCCGCCGAAGTGGCCGAGCACAAACGAGATCCGTATACGCTGGTTGAGGAGATCACCGCGAGAGTAGGCAGGGGCTGATGGCGAAAATCGACCACATCGGGATCGCGGTGAAATCGCTCGCGGCATCGAAGGCGATCTACGAGAAGCTGGGCCTCGCCATTTCTCCGGAGGAAACCGTGGAGCAGGAACAGGTGCGGCTGGTGATGGTTGAATTGCGCGAAAGCCGGTTGGAACTGTTGGAGCCGACGTCGGAAGGCTCGACGATCGCGAAGTTTATCGCCAAGCGGGGCGAAGGATTGCATCATGTGTGCCTGCAAGTTCCGGATTTACCATCGGCTGTGGCGCGCCTGAAGAAAGATGGAGTCCGCCTGGTTTCGGAAGAGATCAAGACGGGAGCCGGCGGGCATAGATATGTTTTTATTCATCCTTCGAGCACCGGGGGCGTGCTTCTGGAATTGGTTCAGGATTAGCGGTAAAGTCGGCCACGGATTTCCACGGATCTTCACTGATAAAGCAATACCCTGATTCTTCATGCTACTTCTCGCTATCGATACTTCCGGCAAGCAAGGCAGCATCGCGCTGGCGCGGGCCGGGGAGCAAACTGCCGACGGCGGCGATTTCGAGGTGATCGAGATTGCACCGCTCGTCGGCGGCACTTTCTCGGCACAGCTTATTCCCCAGGTCTCCGAGTTGCTATCGAGCAACGGCTTCATGAAAACAGCTATTGGCGGATTCGCCGTGGTTTCGGGACCGGGATCCTTCACCGGCCTTCGCATCGGTCTGGCTGCCGTCAAAGCTCTGGCGGAAATTTTGCATAAGCCAATCGCAGCCGTTTCGCTGCTGGAAACCTGCGTCTTCGCCAGCGGCGCTCAGGGCAAGATCATGGCTGTTCTCGACGCTGGCCGCACGGACGTCTACGTAGGCGAGTATGAAATCCCCGACGCTGCGAGCTCAGTCGCGAATGAGCGTATCTTGAGCAGAAGCGAATTCCTTTCCCAGGCTGTCGGATGGAAGGTCGTAACTCCGGACCCTGCTCTCGCCGAGGTCGCTGCTGCCGCCGGTTTGACCGTCTCAACTCTTTCGCCGATTTCCGCGGCTCAGGTCGCACGCCTGGGCTGGCGCAAGATCCAATCCGGCCAAACCGTTGCACCCGAGCAGTTGGAGGCGAACTATATCCGCCGCAGCGATGCCGAAATGCTTGAGAAGATGGGTTCCTAGCTTGCGCGTTCGATCAGCAAATCGCGCCGATATCCCCGCAATGCTCGAGCTGAATCATCAGAGCCCAACCGCCGCGCATTGGTCGGTTCAGCAGTATGAAAGTCTTTTCTCGGAGAATAGTAGCGCCGGCGTCTCGCCGGCCAGTGCCGCAGAGCCCGATCCCCCATTGTCGCAACGGACCATTCTCGTAGCCGAGGACGTTTCAGACACGCCGGCCGGAGCGTCTTCTGCCCGGCACAGGATTCTCGCATTCCTGGTTGCGCGCCGTGTGGACAAGGAATGGGAACTGGAAAACATTGTTGTCGCCGAAGATTCCCGACGACTCGGCCTCGGCAGCCGGCTTCTCAGCGACCTGATCAAACACGCGCGAACCAACCATGGAAATTCGATATTTCTTGAGGTTCGCCAATCGAATCAGAGTGCGCGAGCCTTCTACAACAAGCTCAGTTTCGTAGAATTCGCGTCTCGAAAGAGTTATTACGCCAATCCGCCGGAGGATGCAGTACTCTATCGATTAGCTCTTTCTCATAACGAGACTGCACCACAAATATGGCATTGAACCGCTAATGGTGCTGTGGTAGCGTGAGGTTATTAAACCAATTGGAGGTCTGCCTGGATGCTGACTTCGAATAGCGCGCTTTTGACCAACCACGATGAGTTTCGCAAGCTGGCTCAGGAGCATATGCAATATTCCACCCGTCTTGATTCACTCACCCAGAAACGTTACCTCAGCGAAGATGAAAAGCTGGAAGAAGTCCGGCTTAAAAAGCTCAAACTGCGGCTCAAAGACCAGATGCAGACGATTGAGCGGCAATATCGGCAGCAGTACGGCACGCACGTAGCTTAATCTTTTGGCCAACTAACCACCTCGGCCTTTGCCGCGAAAGCATTCTTGTATTCACGCCCCGGCGCTGGTCAGCGCCTTTCTTTATTTGGACTTAGATCCCTGTCTGGGTTTTCATCGCTGGCTCTGCTCTATAATTAACTAGTTCGAAAAATCAATTAGCCCTAATCTTTAATCTGATCTATGGTTCGTGATGGCTACTTCTACGCGCTGGGCCTGCTGGTGGCAGCGATCCTCGTTGGCTGGTTCGCGCGCCCGGCTTGGGCTATCCTGCCAGTGTTGCTCGCGGTATTTTTCCTTTGGTTCTTCCGAGATCCTGAGCGCGAAATTCCTGATCGCCCGGGTGCTGTGGTTTCACCTGCGGATGGAAAAGTTACAGAGGTTTCTCTCACTACAGTTGGCGACAAAAAGCAGACGCGTATCAGCATCTTTCTCAGCGTCTTTGATGTCCATGTGAATCGTTCCCCGATCGCGGGAACCGTTCGCGAAGTGCGTTATCAACGGGGAAAATTTTTGAACGCCATGAATCAAGCCTCCGCGGAAGAGAATGAGCAGAACATTGTTCGCGTGGAAGGCGATGGTCAAATCGTGGTTTTCAAACAGATCGCAGGATTGCTGGCCCGAAGAATCGTTTTTCATCCTAAGATTGGCGATCGCCTCGAGCGTGGCCAGCGTGTGGGCCTCATCAAATTTGGTTCGCGAACCGACGTGCTACTCGATTCTGCCGCCAGCCTGCAAATAAAAGTTGGCGACCGGGTGCGTGGCGGGGCTAGCATTTTGGCTCTCCTTCAGCCAAGTAGCGAGCTGGCAACTGCGGGAAAAGTTTCGGCCGACCCGCTTTCTACCGGACAAGAGGTACGTTGATGGACGACTCGCCGGCGAAAAATCGGCTCGAAGATCGGCGACGCCCGCCGCACCCCCCACGCCGTATGCGGAAGGGGATGTACATTCTGCCGTCGCTATTCACCACGGGAAACATGGCTGCGGGTTTCTATGCCATTCTCGAAGTTCTCCACGCGAACGCATCGACCTTCTGGCATTTGGACAACGCCGCCAAGGCGATTGGATTTGCCGTTTTATTCGATGGACTCGACGGCCGCGTTGCCCGCATGACCGGCACCAGCAGCGACTTCGGTAAAGAACTCGACTCGCTCGCCGACGTCATCACATTTGGCGTCGCCCCGGCAATGCTTGCCTGGACATGGGGATTTCATTTGATGTCGCCCGTCGCGCTCACGGACTGGAATATCAAACTCACCCAACTGGGGGCGATTGCCAGTTTTCTTTTTCTTATGGCTGGAGCCAGTCGCCTGGCGCGATTCAATATCACAAGCAACCCGCAACCTTCGAATCCCGGGCGTCCGGGAAAGAAATATTTTGTCGGCATGCCCATTCCCGCGGGAGCCGGAGTGATTGCCGCCGTCGTTCATTTTCAGGCGGGACTGCCACTCGATTCCTGGTACACCGCCATTACCTGGTTAGCGATGGTCGCCGCTGTGGGCTACCTGATGGTCAGCACCTGGCGTTTTTATAGCTTCAAAGACATTGATTTCAGTTCGCGACATCCTTTTCGTCTGATCATTCTTTTTGGCGCCTTGTTCGCGGGCATTTGGTTTTTCTCCAGGCCGATGCTGTTCGCAGTCGCGCTCCTGTACACGTTTTCTGGCGTGTTCTGGCGCCTGCAGTGGATCTTCCGGCGCCGCCACCAGCCTCCACCGCCCTCTTACAAGGAGGCCTCACAGATTTCATGAGTAGTCCGTCCAAAATCGTACCATCAGCATCTTCGCCTCGCGGGCAGCTCTTCCGCGTCGCCATCGTAGGTGCCGGCACGCTGAAAGGCAAGGAAGTTGCCGAGATGCTGAATGAGCGCAACTTTCCCGCCGTTGATATACGCCTGCTCGATGATGACGAATCGATCGGCCAACTCGAAGCCACCGGAGACGAGATCAACTTCATCCAAAGTGTCCGCGCCGAACAGTTCACCAATATTGATTTCACATTTTTTGCCGCGGATGCGGGAACCACACGGCAGAATTGGCAACGTGCCCGAGATGCCGGCAGCGCGATCGTCGATCTTTCCGGTGCCTTGGAAGAGGAACCAGGGGCCATGGTTCGCTCTCTCTGGGTGGAGCGCGAACGCGGGCAAGTTTGGCAGCCGGAACTGCAACCTGCTCCCTGCGTCGTGGCTCATCCTGCTTCAGTCGCCTTGGCCCTCCTGCTTCTACGGGCGCGCAAAGCTGGTGCTATCCGGAACGCGATTGCCACGGTTTTCGAGCCCGCCTCCGAACAGGGACAGAAAGGCATGGACGAGCTGCATCAACAAACCGTGAACCTTCTATCCTTCCAATCGCTTCCCAAAGATGTGTTCGACGCGCAAGTGGCGTTCAACATGGTCGCGCACTACGGTTCCAACTCGAAGTTGTCGCTGGATTCGCTGGAAGCCCGCGTGCGGCGTCACTTTCAAAAACTTGCCGGGCCGGATGCCCCCCAGCCCGCTTTGATGGCAATTCAGCCTCCGGTGTTTCACGGCCATGCCATATCTGTCTTCTTGGAGATGGAACAGCCCGTCGATCAGGAAAAATTATCCCAGGCTCTGAGCGGCGATCACGTGACGCTCGCAGGATCCGAAGACGATTCTCAGCCCAGCAACGTGAATACCGCCGGTCAAGCGAATATCATGGTTTCGCTGAAACCTGAGCCTTCGCGTCCGAATGGAATCTGGCTCTGGGCCGCAGCTGACAACCTGCGAGTCGCGGCTGTTACCGCGGTCGAATGTGCCGAGAGCATGATCGCCACCCGGCCGGTTGGAAAAATCCAATGAAGGATTGGCGCGTTTTATGGCTAATCCCGCTCCTCGCGGTCACGGGTTGCGGATATCACACGGCCGGCCACGCGGTTCAGCTTCCGGAAAATGTCAAAACGATTGCCATTCCCGCTTTCACAAATGTAACCACGACATATCGGATTGAACAAATGCTCACGGCATCCGTGGTGCGCGAATTTACTACCCGCACCCACTACCACGTCCTGAACGAACCCGGCGAAGCCGCCGACGCCACGCTGCGCGGCACCGTGATCTCCACTTCTCAGTCCCCGCTCACCTACAATTCCACAACCGGGCAAGCAGCCAGCGTTCTGGTGGTCGTGAGCATGAAAGTTTCCCTCACCGACCGGCAGGGCAAAGTGCTCTACCAGAATCCGTCATACTTGTTTCGCGAGCAATACGAAGTTTC
The DNA here is from genome assembly GCA_963836305.1 of uncultured Acidobacteriaceae bacterium. Lineage (GTDB taxonomy): Bacteria > Acidobacteriota > Terriglobia > Terriglobales > Acidobacteriaceae > Sulfotelmatobacter. The sequence goes on from CAWIJP010000021.1 coordinate 227,470, forward strand.
GCAGGACCTGACCAGCTTCTTCGAGGAAGATACGCCCGCCTTCCGGCGTCTCTCCCAGGATTTCGCCCGAACCCTGGTCTCTAACATTCTGGAGGGCTTCTAGATGCTAGAGTTTGTGGCGAAGGTCTTTTCGGCGGTGGAGGATTTTTGATGCGGGCTTTTGCCCAGGCAGAGCGCTTTGTCGGCGAACTCGAATCGCGCAAGCTGCGTCCCGCCTACGTATTTGTCGGCGACGAAGCTTTCTTCCGCAAGCGCTTTCGCGATGCCATCCTCGAGCACCTTGTTCCCGCCGACCTGCGCGATTTCAGTCTCTTCGAATTCGATCTCGCGGAAAACGATCTCGCCGAAGTTCTCGACCGCGCCCGCACCCCCTCATTGATGGCGCCCTTCCAGGTGTTTTTCGTGCGAGGTGTCAAAAACCTTTTTGGCCGCGGTTCTAACGAAGAAAAGCTTGCCGCTATCGAAGCCTATTGCAAAAATCCTAATCCCGACGCTCTCATCGTTTTCGTCGCCGACCATATCAGCATTCCCGCCGATGTCCGCCGCATGGAGATGCAAGACAAAGAGCGGTACCAGCGCATCCGCGAAACCATGGGTTCTTACTGCGGCATCGTCGAACTGGCGCGCGTGGAAGAAGGCGAAGCCGTGCGCTGGATTGCCGAATATTGTGCCAGCCGCGAAGTGCCGGTAAAAATGGATGCCGATGGCGCCCGCGAGTTGGTCGACGCTCTGGGCGGCGACATGATGATGATCTCCAACGAACTGGAAAAGCTCATGCTCTACGTCGGCGCGAAGAATCGCATTACCCTCGGCGACGTCGAGACCATGGTGCTTGCCGCTAAACAACGCTCGCTCTATGAATTGACGGATGCCATCTCCAGCAAAGATCGCGTGCGTGCGCTGGAAGTGCTGGATGCGATGCTCTCTTCGGGCGATGGCGAAGAGGCCGCCATTGGCCACATTTACATGCTGGCCAAAACTTTCCGCCAGATGCTGGTGATTCTCGAACGCAACGTTCGCGACCAGCGCATGCTCTGGGCCGCGCTATGGCAGGGCTTTCGCGTGCCTCCCTTCGCCGCCGACGATATCATCAAGCAGGCTCGCCGCTATAAATCCCGCCGAGATTTAACCCGCGCCATCCGTTTGGTGGCGAAAGCCGATCTCGCTCTGCGTTCCAATCCCGTCAGCAAGCGCATGGTGCTGGAACGGTTGGTCATGGATTTGACGACCGAGCCGAAGCTGGAAACCCCGGGATGGATGCAGGAACAGTTGCCGGTGTAGCAGCTTGTTCGATCTGCTTCCAATTTTCCGCTTCTGTATCAGGACAAACTATTGATTGGCCGCTATCTCATCGAAGGACCCTGGATCGTCTTCGCCGTCTACTGGGCGATTGGCGCGTTCGAGACTCGCCAGACCGCAAAAAAAGAGTCCTTCGCCGCCCGATACGGGATCATGTTCTTCGAAATTATTGGCTTCGTTCTGATCTTCGACGACGATGCCGGTATTGGCATTCTTGGCCATCGAGTCTTTCATCATATTCCGGCAATCCCGATCACCGGCGTCGTACTCCTCTGGGCCGGTATTGCCTTGGCGCTTTGGGCGCGCTGGCATCTGGGCCAATATTGGAGCGGGCGCATTACGATCAAGGAAGATCACAAATTGATCCGCACCGGTCCCTATGCGCGCCTTCGACATCCCATCTATTCAGGACTGGAGCTGGCCGCCATCGGCTCTGCGCTGGCGATCGACCGCTGGCGTGGCGTCGTCGGCGTATGCGTAATTATTCTGGGCTTCTGGATTAAGGCGAAAAGAGAAGAAGCCATGTTGACGACACAATTCGGAGCAGACTTTCAGGAGCATCGGCGTCATACTGGATTTCTATTCCCGCGCTTTCGCTGAAGCGGTCTGCAATCCACACCACTCCGCCAAATCCTGATTACGAAAAGGGATGTCTGAACTAACCCGTAGGGATCAGCAGCGCCTTGCCCAGCTTTCGAAGCGCGAACCGGCGAACAGACCGCCGCTGGCTATGATCGGACAAAATGCCTGGCGCGAAACATGAAAACCAAACCGAACAAGCCCGACCCTAACAATATCAGTGTGCCCGGCTCCGGTGTAGTCGCGGTGCCTCCCGCTGTGATTGTTCCTTGTAATCCGGTACTGAGAAAGCAGTAACTGCAACCACTGGAGCCCGTCCCAACATAGAAGGTGATGGTGCTTCCCGCGTTGAAGGTTTCCAAAAAACTAAAGGAGTCGTGTTGGCTGAAACTTGAAATCGTTCCGCTCCATACGATGCTTCCATTATCCAGAATCTCGACCGGATGAGAATTCTCGTCAATATCGATGCCAAGAAAAGCGCCGCTGATCTTGTAGGTGCCCGTGGAAGGTGCGGTGAGCACCACTGAAACGCTGCCACTCTCAGGGTCCATCCACAAAGTGTTTGTGGGATCTCGGACCGTGAGGTAGCTGACGGTACTGCCGGTGACGTTCTGGAGGATAACCAGAGAATTCGGAACGGGTTCGCCACTCCACCAACCGGGAAGGCCGATGGAACTTAAGCTGCTGTATCCCTGGGAATTGGAGTATGCGGCTCCGTTGTAGTCATAGGTCCACACACCATTCGGGTTAGTTGCGGAGGAAAATCCGGTGACGACGTTATACGAGGTGGCGTAGAGGCTCTGGACACAACCCAGAGCGATAAGAACCACAAACAACCGGGCAAGGCAGCCAAGAGATGCTTTCATGGGTCTCTCCTTCCGGGACATTGCGACACAAAACGAACGGGAGACTGCCCTGTGCGAGCAATTTCTTTGCCAGTTTAGACGCTGTCAACAACAGACTTCCCTTATGCGCGTTCAAGTCTGTACAAATATTTTGCAGTTCTATGGAAGAGTCTAAGGAAATTGATATTAGTTCAGCAGGACAGGTAAATCCGCGTCGCAGCCAATAGCAGTTCTTTAGGGCCCGCTGTTTCCGAGCTAGAAGCTAAAAGCTAAGAGCTTCACAGCCTACTTCATCGCATTCACGCGAGCACCCAGCCGTGACTTATACCGCGCGGCAGTATTCCCGTGCAACGTACCCTTCTGGATCGCCTTATCGAGCGCTGATACGGTCTGGCGGTAAGTCTGCTCCGCGGCTTGCTTGTCGCCCTTTTCAATGGTCTCGCGCAGGGTGCGCAAAGCAGTACGCAGGCGGGAGGCGTTGGCGCGATTGGTAGAAGTGCGCTTCGTGGTCTGACGGGCGCGCTTGAGCGCCGAAAAATGATTAGCCATGTCTGGTTCGTTACCTTTGTGTGTCTAACGAGATATTCCGGTGGTCGCCGAATGTTCGATTATATGGGAGTAAGTCACGACCGGTCAAACGTTTGCGTCGCCATTGACTCCCTCCCCGCCGCGGGGTACGCTTTATGCAATGGTAGTGACTTGCCTCCTGGGCATGCGCATTCCGTCTGTTCCCATCTCCAAGCATAATCCTGTTTTGTCTACGTGGTGGCAGAGGCGTTTGTATTTCAAAGAGACTGAATGAAGAAAAGCATCGGGATTAGTCCCAACATTGAAACTCTATTTGGCACGCGCGATGAGAATGTTCGCGTGTTGGAAGACGGGTTGAACGTCACCATCGATTTGCGTTCAAATGCCATCGAACTGGAGGGCGCAGCTCGCGATGTAGCTCGCGCCGAGCAGGTATTTACCGATTATGAAAGCCTGCAACGCTCCGGCTACAGCTTCAATAACGGCGATCTCAACAGCATGCTGCGCGTGTTGACCGCCGATCCCACCGCCACCTTACGCGGGCTGGCCGATGCCGGCCGCCAACGGTCACTGGGACGTCGCATGGTGCAGCCGAAAAGCGTGAATCAGCGGCGCTACGTTGAAGCCATCGAAAAACATGACATGGTTTTCGGCATCGGTCCCGCCGGCACCGGCAAAACGTATCTTGCCGTGGCCATGGCCATCTCGGCCCTGTTGGCGAAGCGAGTGAATCGCATCATCCTTGCGCGTCCCGCAGTGGAAGCCGGTGAGCGCCTGGGCTTCTTGCCGGGAACATTGCAGGACAAGATCGATCCTTATCTACGTCCTCTATACGACGCGTTGTATGACATGCTCGATCCGGAAAAAGTCGATCGCTACCTGGAAAAGAATGTCATCGAGATAGCCCCCATCGCATTCATGCGCGGGCGCACGCTGAACGATTCCTTTGTCATCCTCGACGAAGCGCAAAATACAACTTCCGAACAAATGAAAATGTTCGTTACGCGCCTGGGATTTAATTCCAAGGCGGTGATCACCGGCGACGTCACACAAATCGATTTGCCCAACGCGCGCCGTAGCGGCCTGCTGGAAGCGATCGACATTTTGCACAAAGTAGAAGGCCTCACATTCGTCAATTTCGATGAATCTGACGTGGTACGCCATCACTTGGTGCAGCGCATCATTCGTGCCTATGACGAGCACAAAACTCATATCGCCGAGCAGCAGATGCTGCTCTTGTCCGGTGGGAAAAACGCCGAGAGTTCCGGCGCAGGGTTGCGCAACGCCGAGGTTAGAAATTCACTGCCGTCCGATGTGAGATCTCGCGAAGCGTCAGGCGAATAGAATCCACGCAGGTAAGAGTTGGTTATCCTCCGAAAAAGAATCGCTGGGCTCAGCCCGTCGACGCTCGAACGTTTTTTGTTGCGGGCAAGGCGGGCCGTGCGTTTGCGTGGCACCGTGAATGTGCTTGTGACCAACAGCCACGAACTCCGTTCGCTAAATTTGCGATTTCGCGGAAAGGACAAGCCTACCGACGTATTGTCGTTTCCCGAGCCGCAAATGAACTTGCCGAAAGCCAAACAAGCGGCTGGCGATCTGGCGGTTTCTGCGGAAATTGCCCGAGACAGTGCCAAGCGCCTCGGACACTCCCTCGCAACAGAGATAAAAATTCTTACCCTGCACGGAATTCTCCATCTGGCAGGCTTCGACCACGAGCGCGATAATGGCGAGATGGCCGATAAGGAACGCCAGTTGCGTTTGCAACTGAAGCTCGAAACGGGCCTCATTGAAAGGACGCAGCACGATGCCTCCTCGCTTTCGACCTCCGGGCCCTCAACCAACCACGCGCGCCGCAACGGCCGTCCAGTATCAAGGCAGGGAAAAAGATGAATTGGCCGGTCGCACTCGCGCTGATCCCTTTGTTGGCCTTGCTGGCCCTGGCTTCCTACGTGGACCGCGTCTATCAGGAGATTGGTAAATTTCTTTCCCGGGAGTTTCAGGACAACATCGATGTCTTCGAGCAGAAGGTCGAACCCAGGCTGAAAGTCAGTCGCGCTCGCGCCGCGCTGTCCATGTCCGTACTCAAGCAGTTGACCACTGCGACGATTTCTCTGCTGGTGGGCTTCGCGCTTTTCAGCGACCAGCGCTGGACCATTTATGAAATCTCACAGGCGGCCATCAGCCTGATTGTCATCATCATCGTATTCAACCAGTTTCTGCCCTTCCTGTTCTTCTCGCGCACCAACGGCACGTGGCTTCTCCGATGGACATGGCTGCTGACTATCCTCATCTATCTGGTTTTGCCCGTGACGATTGTTTTGGGCTTCCTGCAATCCGTGGCATCGCTCACCCGCGAGAACACGCGTGAGGAGCCCGAAAGCGCGGCCGAGGCGGTGGATGCCTTGATCGAAGCCGGGCAGGAAGAAGGCATTATTCAGGAAGGGGACCGCGATCTCATCCAGTCCGTCGTCGAATTCAGCGGCAAGACCGTACGCGAAGCCATGAAGCCGCGTCCGGAGATGTTTGCCGTGCCGATAGAAACTACGGTCGAACGTTTCATCGAAATGCTCCGCGCCAAGCACTACTCGCGCGTACCGGTGTACGCGCAAAGCATTCACAACATCAAAGGCATCGTTTACGCGCAGGATGTTTTGCAGGTGCCCGATAGTGAAGCCTCACAACGCACTCTCGAAACTCTGATGCGCCGCGACGTTTATTTCGTGCCGGAAAGCAAACTCGGTAGCGATCTGCTGCGCGAAATGCAGAAGAACAATATCCGCATGGCGATTGTGGTTGATGAGTACGGAGGCGTAGCGGGCCTGGTCACTATCGAAGATCTGGTCGAAGAGATTGTCGGGGAAATCCGCGACGAGCACGAGCGTCCGGAAATCGTTCGCGAGAACGATCATTCCTATATCGTTTCCGGCGGCATGGACGTCGACGGCCTCGCCGAACTATTCGGGACAAAGCTCGAAGAAAGAGAATCCGCCACCGTTGCAGGCTTGGTCAGCGAGTTGGCGGGACACATCCCACGCCGCGGCGAAACGGTAGATGATGGCGGTTTGCGATTCGAAGTTCTTGAAGCCACCGATCGCCGGGTGGAGCGCGTGAGAATTACTGCTGGACAACCTCGCCAGTTGAAACTGATATAGGCAACCTCCGGCTTACCTCGCGACTTCTAGCCGCCGCCATTCTACCTACCGGTAGTGGCGCAGTTTGACTATTACACGACGACTGTCATCCTGAGCGGAGCCGTTGTTCAGGCGAAGCGAAGGATCTCTTCCTTAACCGGCGCATCGCGTAAGCCATACTGCACCCACCTACCTCAGAAAATTCGCATGACGAACGATTCGTGGGATACTGAAGTGAACCTGAACCCGTCGTTGCCAGTAGGCAGTAGCTAGAAGCTAGAAGCTTTCTCCTATGCCCTTCCGCTCCGGTTTCGTCTGTATCCTCGGTCGCCCAAACGCCGGCAAATCCACGCTGCTCAACGCGCTCGTCGGTGAAAAGCTGGCCATCATTTCGCCCAAGCCGCAGACCACTCGCAACCGCATCCAGGGCATCGTCAACATCCCCTGGAGCAAAGGCCAAGCCGGAGCGCAGATGGTGTTGATCGATACTCCCGGCGTCCACAAGCCAGATAGTTCGCTCGGCCGCAAAATGATGGTCGAAGTGCGCGAGGCGCTCGAGGGCTGCGACGTCGTTCTGCTGATCATGGATGCGACCCGCAAACTCGATCAGCGTGACGAGTTCGCCATACAGATGTTGAAACATTCCTCGACAAAAGTTTGTCTCATCCTGAACAAAGTCGATTTGCTGCGAGGCGGCAAAGCAAAGCTGCTACCGCTGATTGAGGAGTACAAGAACCTGCATTCGTTTCACGAGATTATTCCAATCTCCGCCCTCAAGCGGGATGGACTCAATATCCTCCTTAAGCGCGTCACTGCGGCGCTACCCGCCGGTCCGCCTTTATTTCCGGAAGATCAGGTTACCGACCAACCCGCGCGCTTTATGGCCGGAGAGATTGTTCGCGAGCGCGTGCTGGTCGAAACCGAAGAAGAGTTGCCCTACGCAACCACGGTAATCGTTGACACGTTCGAAGAAGGCGCCAGGCTAACCCGCATATCAGCCACAATCTATTGCGAACGCGAGGGTCAGAAGGGAATTCTGATCGGCAAGAAGGGACAGATGTTGAAACGGATCGGCACATCGGCCCGCCTGCAACTGGAGAAAATGCTGGGCACGAAAGTGTTTCTCGAACTCTACGTAAAGGTGCAACCCAACTGGCGCGAATCGCGAGGATTTGTTGAGGAACTCGATTGGAGAAGACAGTTGGAGCACTTGACTGGCGGACAACTTGATTTGATACAAAACGCCACGAGTGTTATTAACAAGAAATCATGAGGAACGAAAGTCCGGCCGGCCAATGCTAGAATCAATCATCGCCCTCATTGAATCTAACGCTAATAATTACAAGCAAACGAGCCCAATCGATGCCACTGTCCGATTCTCCTGAGCATTCCCTTCCCGAGAAAGATTTCGATCCCGATCAATTGACGTTAGTTTTGCGGGTAACGCTTAGCGCCGACCGCAGAGCTGTCGATCCTGTAGTACAGGAAATAATGGCGGTCGTTCGTCAGATGGAGGGCGTCGACGGGAAAGATGATGCTATCGAGTTATCGCTGCAGGAAGCTCTGGCTAATGCGGTGATTCACGGGGCGAAAGAAGATCCCACGCAGACAGTGGAATGCGTAGTCAGCAGCGACGCGGAACGCGGCATCCTGATCGTAGTCCGCGACCCCGGAACCGGATTCAGCCCCGAATCGATTCCCGGTTGCACCGTCGGTGAGAACGTCTATTCCAACCACGGGCGGGGAATTTTTCTAATCAATCAGCTGATGGATCAAGTTGAGTTCCGCAAGAATGGCACCGAAATTCGTATGGTGAAGCGTTAGCGCGACGCCATCGAAAAGATCAATCCGAGGCTTAGGATTGCGTCGGCTTAGCTAATTGTTACCAAAGGATTTAAAGCATAGAGCCCAAAGTTCGTTGACCAGCATCCAAACCCTGGAGTACGCTGTAGCGTCTAAAATAGCTTTAGAGAATCGACAGTGAGCACAGCCGCAACGGTCATCAGCACTCTTGGGACGTACGATTGGAACGCGCGGGTATATAACGTTCTCGCGCTTGCTTCTCAGTTGGCTGCAGCGGTTAACCATCGCGGCCACGGTATTCGTGTCGCTTATCATCTTCGCAACTTGAACAACAGCGTGTCGGAATTCGTCACCATCGTCAATGAGTCGATGGAAGGAAAGCGAAAGCCTATCCCGAATGCTGAGCCGGTTACAGCTCAGACACTCCGATCGAGCGCGGATAATCTAGAGCAGATGTATCGCACACTCGATTACCTCGTTGAGGGCGCCCGCCGTGCGGGCTTGACCAACAATTCGCTCACGGCTGGCTCCATCAAGGGTCTCCAGCGCAATCTCGAGACGATCGCTAGCTTGGCTGATTGGCTCGATCTTGCAGCGCAACCGGATGCCGTAAACGGAATCTTTGAGAGGACTAAGCTGGAACGCGAGCGTGGAGAATTGATCGATCTAGCTAACGTCGAGTAAGTCTTTGGCCCTCACCGTTAAGTTATCCAATTCCGCTGCGAAGTACCTTGCGAAACTGGACAAGTCCACCCGCCGCAGAATCACCACGAGATTGAATGAGCTTGCCAACGCTCCTCTCGATCTGCGCTTGTCGTATCCCTTGAAGGGAGCAAGCAAGCGGAGCAGCCGTGTGGGAGACTATAGAATTCTCTTTGAAATAGACCAGGAGATCCTTGTCGTCGCGGATATTGGCCCACGCGGTCAGATATACCGCACAGTCTGAACAGCGACTCCTGTTACCTGATCGCTCTGACACTTAGACTTTAGGCCACGCTGCACCAGTACAGCTATTCTTTCGCCACAATTCCCAAAGTTTTCATTTTCCGGTACAGGTGGCTGCGCTCCAGTCCCAACACTTCTGCAGCGCGGGTAACGTTGCCGTGGTTTTCGTCAAGCTTCTTGAGGATAAAATCCCGCTCGTAAGCATCTCTCGCCTGGTGCAACGTGGAGAACTCACTGCGCGCCGCGCGCCGGTGGCCGTCGCGGTAGACCAGCGGAGGCAAATGCTTGCGGTCCAGTCGCGTTGTCATGGGATTCATGATTACAATCCGTTCGATCACATTACGCAATTCGCGCACGTTGCCTGGCCAGGAATAACGCATCAATCCGTCGATGGCATCATCCGTGATCTCCCGAGGACGTCGCCCGTAAGTTGCCGCAAGGTCTTTCAGGAAATGCCGCGCCAGCTGCGGAATATCTTCCTTCCGGTCGCGCAATGGAGGCACGAAGAAGGGAATCACGTTGAGCCGGTAGAACAGATCTTCGCGGAAATTCCCAATGGAAATTTCCTCTTCGAGATCTTTGTTGGTCGAAGCGATGATGCGCGCATCCACAGTAATGGTTTCATCCCCGCCCAGCGGCGCAACGCGCTGCTCCTCCAGCGTGCGCAGCACCTTCGATTGCGTCTTCAGGCTCATGTCTCCTACTTCATCGAGAAACAGTGTTCCCTCATTTGCCTTTTGAAACTTACCCTCTTTATCAACCGTCGCACCCGGAAACGATCCCTTGTAATGGCCAAAAAGTTCGCTCTCGATCAGGTCCTCGGGAATCGCCGCGCAGTTGACTTCCACAAAAGTTTCGTCTTTCCGCAGGCTCTGCGCATGGATCGCGTGCGCGACCAGTTCCTTCCCCGTGCCCGACTCCCCATAAATCAGCACGCGGCCGTTCGTCGGCGCCATCACCCCAATCTGCTGCCGCAGCGCTTTCATCGGAATGCTGTCGCCAACAATCACGCTCTTGGCATGCAATTGCTTTTTCAGATCGACGTTCTCGTGCCGAAGTTTCTTCGACTCGATCGCGTTCTTCACGAGGATGAGAGTCTTGTCGATCGAGAGCGGCTTTTCCAGAAAATCAAATGCGCCTAATTTTGTCGCACGCACCGCTGTTTCAATGGTGCCGTGTCCGGAAATCATGATCACTTCAGGGGCATTATCCAGATCGCGAATTTTCTCCAGCGTCTCCAGGCCATCAATACCCGGCAGCCAGATATCCAGCAGCAGCACTTCGTAGCTGTGCTCGCGACGCAGCAGTTTCAGGCATTCTTCACCGCTATCGACCGCCGCAGTTTCATAGCCTTCATCTGCCAATACGCCTTGCAGCGATTCGCGGATGCCGGTTTCGTCATCAACAATAAGAATTTTATGCATGCTGAGGCACAGCTGTGACGATGACGGCTTCCGGAACCACCGGCAGCTCTACGATAAAGCGCGCTCCCACCGGCTGGTTCTCTTCCACGCGAATCGAGCCGTGATGCTCCTCGATCACACGGCTTACAATCGCGAGCCCCAGGCCGGTGCCACGTTTTCTGGTCGAGAAATAAGGCAGAAACAGTTTCTCCTTCAGTTCGCGCGTCACCCCGTGTCCGGTATCCGCCACAGTGATTTCGACCGCGTCACGGCTGGCGACCAGCGAGGTTGTAATCTCGATCTCGCGCACCAGCGAATCCTGCATCGCCTCGGCAGCATTGTCCACAAGGTTCGCCAAGGCTCTCTTAATCGCCTCCGCATCTGCCATCACCCGTGGCAGGTCCGCAGCAAGCGTTTTATGCAGACCGATACCGTCCGTCCTTCCGTTGAACATGGCCAGCGCGCTTTCGATAATTTGGTTGATGTCGGCAGGATGCGGATTGGACGCGGGAAACCGGGCCAGCGTTGAAAATTCGTCCACCAGACGGCGTACCGTCTCAACCGCTCCCGCAATCGTCTCTGCACAGGAGCGCACAATCTCCAATGACGCTTTGTCAGGTGGCATGGCGCGCTCCAGATGGCGCTGAATTCGTTCCGCAGAGAGCGCGATAGGAGTAAGCGGGTTCTTGATTTCATGTGCCACCCGTCGCGCCACTTCGCGCCACGCGGCCTGCTTCTGCGCTTTCAACAGATCGGAGAGATCTTCGAACACAATCACGTAGCCGGAGCTTTCTTCCTGGTGCCGCAAGAGTGCCACAGTAACTGCCACATTAAGCGACGTACGCTGCAGTGACGTTTCCATCTGGCTGGTAGTCATGCCCATGCGATCGGCGCGGCGCAGCAGAGGTTCAAGATCCTGCAGCACCTCGGGCGGAAACACGTCCGCCAGCCGCGCCCCTCGTAACAAGTGCTGTCCATCCGCATAGCCTTCAGGGTGAAACATGCGCAGCAACGCCTGGTTGGCATGGGTCACGCGCCGTCCCGCATCCACCGATAGCACGCCCGTAGGAATGCTCTCAAGGATCGTCTCCATCTGGCGGCGCCGTTGATCTAGCTCCGCATTCGCAACGGTCGCATCGCGGCTGGAAGCTTCAATCTGCCTGCGGCTGGTCTCGAGTTCCTCAGCCATGCGATTGAACGAACGCACCAGATCTCCGATTTCGTCGGCGGCACTCACATCGATCCGATAATCCAGTCGCCCGCGAGAGATTTCCTGCGTGGCCTCGGCCAGCGCCGCCAGGGGACGAGTCACCAGCTTCGAAAGGAATAGCGCCAGCCACGTGGTCACGAACAGCACCATCAAAGTCAGCAGGAGCAGCCAGCCCATGTAGGTGCGGCGCACCAGCCTGCGCTCATGGGCCAATTCAAAATAGCGCCGCTGGCTAGCCTCCACCTGCTGCACAGTGCGGGAAAACTCCTGAGGAAGAGGGATCGCAACCAGAATCAATCCATCATTCCCAACCGGAGCGCTGCCCAGGGTGTACTCGGTCTGGTCCCAGGTGAAGTGTGCGGGCTGTCCGGCCTCCGCTTCCACCAAGGGAAGCTTTGCCTTCAAAATGGTCCAGGCCGCAGGCAAGTTGAAGCTGGCCTCAGCGTTTCCGTCCTGCACGGCTACGGCGAAGCCGCGCTGGAACGTGATTTCGTGACTCTGAAACTCAGACAGGACCGGCGAAAATCCATGTCCAGAGAAAGCTCGCTGCGTATCGCCAGAAGCGGCCATGGCAGAGGCCTCGGCGCGCGCGTTCTGCGCCGCGTATTCGCCCAGCAGCGACACCATCGCGTGCGTGTCCGCCCGTACTTCTTCTACCGGCGTGGAGAACCACTTGTCGATGGACCGGTTCATCAGCCCGTAGGAGAACCAGTACATCACCATTACCGGAACGAACGAGAGCAATAGCGCACCCACCACCATGCGCGTGCGAAACTTTGAGCCCAACACTCCCAGGCGGCGTTCCGCGAACAGCTTTAGCAGATTGCGAAACAGAACAAAGGTAAGCGCTACAAACAGCAGAAAGATCAGCGCCGAGAGCGCTGCGAATACCACAATTTGCTGATTGTTTCCCGGGCTTAAAAAAGTCAGATCAAACGCGGTCTGCGACACCAAAACTGCCAGCAGGACAAAAACTGACATCGCGAGCAAAATGATGACCTGCTTGCGGTTCGACGCTTTCGGAGTCCGAGCTGGAAGGTTCATCGGCACGTGAGTCTGCGGTCCGTCGCGGCGGCTCAGCGTATACATCTTTGCCTGAGATCCGCACAGGGAATAAACAAAGAGTCATTATAGATGGTAGAGGAGACAGCAAGAGACGTCTCGAACTAGAACCGTCATGCCAGGTGCGCGTACCCCTCAACGATAGGAAGGCCGTCCCGCCGAAATCTCTTCCAGCAATGCACAATAAGCCGCCTTGGGCTGGTAGGTTCGATCGAACGGCAGCGCCTGTCCCCGAGCACCCCGGGAGTGAGAACCAATCCACGAGTACTTGTCAGTAAATCCCCAGGTCTGGATTGCGGTGCATCCCGCGCTGTCAAGGCACGCCCTCGCAATACCGCGATAGACATCCGCCTGACGCGTAAGGTCTTCGACCCGAGCCTGACCGCTGGTCCCGAGTGAAAGAGAAACGTCCAGCTCAGTGATGTGAACTTGCACACCCAACGCGGACAGCCGGGCAATATTCGCGGCGATTGCAGGAATGTCCGCATCGAGCAACGGTATGTGCATCTGCAGTCCCACTCCATCGATCGGAATGCCCCGCCGCTTGAAATCCTTGACCATCGCGTAAATCGCATCCGACTTGCGGTTCATTCCCTCGCCTTCCGCTTCATTGTAGAAAAGCAACGCCTTCGGATCGGCCTTATGTGCCCAGCGAAACACCTGCTCGATATATTTCGTGCCCCGCCCGGAAAATCCGATGCCGGGTTGGTTGTACCAGAGAGAATCGCGCAGATTTCCACTCTCATCCAAACCCTCGTTGACCACGTCCCAGGCAAACACCTGCCCCGCATAGTGCCTCATCACGCGATTGATATGTTCATGAAGAAGCCGCGACAGTTGATGCGTCGTGAAATGCCCCTGCGTCAGCCATTCAGGATTCGAGCGTCCCCAAACCAGGCAGTGGCCGCGGACTTTCATCCGGTGCTCCAGCGCGAACCGAACCAGTTCGTCGCCTTGGCGAAAGTCGTAAGACCGCGCATCCGGCGGCAGTACCCACCATTTCATGGCGTCTTCTGGCTCCAGCATGTTGAACTCGCGGGCCAGCGTAGACGCATAAGCAGGTTCCGCAAGTTGCGCCGCGCGGACTGCGGTACTCACCAGCAATCCGCTACGCTCCGCTGCCTGACGGAGAGTTTGCCCCTGCCATGACGTGCTGAAAACGGCGAGCGATAACAGAGCTAACGCGAAGACTTTCATGAATTGGCTGAACCGCAAATGGAGCCGATTCACTTAACAGCAGGCAGGAAAATCTGTAAAGGACATCCGTCACAGTGAGGCTGTGACTTTTTGCAGTGACTCTTTCCCACGCCCACAATCAGGCCATGCATCTCGTTGTAAATCTGGGTGAGAGCGGTACGCTTGGCCGCGCTCATCCGTGACGGAGGATGCGCAGCGCCGGAAAATCCCGATGCCAGGTGTCGGGTAGGAAATTCCTCTAAACCGGAATGCGGGTCTGCCAGCGGCACAAGAGAAGTCTCCAGCAACTCCCGGATATCTTCATACGTCGCATCGTCGGGCAGAATCTCATGCCGCTCGAAAATGCGCCGCGTATAGGCATCCACCACGAATACTGGATGGTTGCCCGCGTAGAGCAGGATGGAGTCCGCAGTTTCCGGTCCTACGCCATTCAAGTCGAGCAACTCTTTCCTCAGTTCCGTGGTTGGACACGCAAACATTTTTGTCAGCGAGCCTTCATACTGTCGATCCAAAAAAGCAACAAATGTTTTCAAGCGTTGCGCTTTCTGCCGGAAATACCCGGAGGGACGGATCAGCCGCTCCAGTTCGGCCACTGGCACTTGCCGGATTCCCTTTATGCTCAAGACTCTTGCCGCACGAAGGTTCGCCAAAGCTTTTTCTACATTCGTCCACGCTGTGTTTTGCGTGAGATAAGCCCCGACGATTACTTCGAAGCGCGATCGCGCAGGCCACCAGTTCTGCGGCCCCCATGCCTGAAATAAAGCGCGATAGTACGCGCGAATCCGCTGTTCTCTAGAGTCAACCGGCAAAGTTAAATTCATCCTGCCGTCGAGTCTACGCCGAAGGTTAGCCGGAACTAACTACCTCCGATGCGCTTGCTCGTTCTTACCGAAGTGCATGTACTGACGCCTGAAATTCCCGGCGTGGTGAGAAAAAAGTTCATCTGGCGTGGGTTTTACAGCAACGCTACGCATTGCCGAAGTGCGGTGACAAGTCCAAGCACTACGGTAACTGGTAAGGTAATCGACTTGCGTTGACAATTTGTGTCACCACAAAGACGCTGCTCTCTCCCCATTAACAAACGCAGCGCTTCGTGCAAATGCCGGTCATGTTGTCAGGCATCGTTCCACTCAGTGGATAGGAGATCGACGGATGTCTCAACGGCTGGGTGACCTTCTTGTCAAAGAGAAGATCATTACCCCAGAGCAGTTGGAACAAGCGACTAAGGCTCAGAAGGAGCAGAACTGCCGCCTGGGCTCTGCCTTGGTGAAGCTCGGCTTCCTCACGGACGAGGATGTCACCAACTTTCTCTCCCGTCAGTATGGCGTTCCCGCCATCAACCTTTCCTATTTCGAAATCGATCCAGCTGTCGTCAAGCTGATTCCGTTTGAAACTGCGAAGCGATATCAGATTCTTCCGCTAAGCCGCGTGGGCGCCTCGCTCACCATCGCGATGGTCGATCCCACCAACGTCTTCGCGATGGACGATATCAAGTTCATGACCGGCTTCAACATTGAGCCCGTCGTCGCCTCGGAAAGTTCGATTCTTGCCGGCATTGATAAATCCTACGGAGGCCCGAAGGAAAAGGAAGAAGATCTCGAAACCGTAATGCAGTCGATGACCGAGCTGAACGATAGCGACGTCGAACTGCAGGCGGAAGAAACGCAAATGGAGTTGTCGCAGCTGGAGAAAGCTGCGGATGAAGCCCCGGTAGTCAAGCTGGTGAATCTCGTGCTCACCGACGCGGTGAAGCGAGGAGCCAGCGACATTCACATCGAGCCCTACGAAAAAGAATTCCGCGTTCGCTTTCGTATTGACGGTGTTCTGCAGGCCATCATGTCACCGCCGATCAAGCTCAAGGACGCAATCACCTCCCGCCTGAAAATCATGGCGAAGCTCGATATCAGCGAAAAGCGTTTGCCGCAGGACGGCCGCATCATGCTGAAGATGAATATTGGCGGCCGCAAGAAACAGCTCGACTTCCGTGTCAGTACGCTGCCCACACTGTGGGGCGAAAAAATCGTGCTCCGCTTGCTCGACAAAGAAAATCTGCGCCTCGATATGACCAAGCTCGGTTTCGAACCCGAGTCACTCGTCAAGTTCGAGAAAGCCATTCTTAAGCCTTACGGCATGGTGCTGGTCACCGGACCCACAGGATCAGGAAAAACCAACACTCTGTATTCCTCGATCTCGCGCCTCAATCAGCCCGATACCAACATTATGACGGCTGAAGATCCCGTCGAATTTCAGTTGGGCGGCGTTAACCAGGTGCAGATGAAAGAGCAGATCGGCTTGAACTTTGCCGCCGCTCTGCGTTCCTTCCTGCGTCAAGATCCCAACATCATCCTGGTCGGCGAAATCCGTGACTTTGAAACCGCGGAAATTGCTATCAAAGCCGCCCTCACCGGCCACTTGGTGCTCTCCACGCTGCACACCAACGGCGCTCCTGAAACCATCACGCGATTAATGAACATGGGTATTGAGCCCTTTCTGGTGGCAACGTCAGTTCACTTGATCTGCGCTCAGCGCCTCATCCGCCGTATTTGCAAAGACTGCATTGAGACGGTTGAGGTTCCCGTACAAGCTTTGATCGAAGAGGGATTTACCCCCGAAGAGGCCAAGACCGTCAAGATTCAAAAAGGTAAAGGCTGCGGCGTGTGCAACAACACTGGATACAAGGGCCGCTGCGGTTTGTACGAAGTAATGGAAGTGGATGACGAAATCCGAGAACTGGTTCTGGTCGGCGCATCGGCGGTGGAATTGAAAAAGAAAGCGATCGAGCGCGGAATGATCACGCTCCGCCGCAGCGGATTGATCAAAGTAGCCGCGGGAATGACCACGCTCGAGGAAGTGGCCCGCGAAACGATTCATTAATTCAGCATTTGGAGGAAGGGAACCGATATGGGTTTGTCGTTAAGCGATTTGCTCAAAAGAATGCTGGAGATGAGTGGCAGCGATCTTCACATCACCACCAATTCGCCGCCGCAGATTCGCGTGCACGGACATTTGGTGCCGCTCGACCTACCGCAGATGACGCCGGCAGAGACCAAACAGCTCGCCTACAGCGTCATGACGGATTCACAAAAGCATCGTTTCGAAGAAAGCCTGGAACTCGACTTTTCCTTCGGGTTGAAAGGACTGGCCCGCTTCCGTGCCAACGTATTCAACCAGCGCGGCGCTACAGCGGCCGTCTTCCGTCTGATTCCATTTGAAATTAAATCTTTCAACCAACTCGGCCTGCCCGCCGTGGTCAGCAAACTTTGCGATAAGCCACGCGGTCTGGTTCTGGTGACCGGACCGACCGGTTCCGGAAAATCGACCACGCTGGCCGCCATGATCGACAAAATCAATAGTGAACGGCACGACCACATTCTCACCATTGAGGACCCCATCGAGTTCGTTCACATGAATAAGAACTGCGTCGTCAACCAGCGCGAACTTCACGCTGACACGAAAAGTTTTACTGACGCATTGCGCGCCGCTCTTCGTGAAGACCCGGACGTTGTGCTGATCGGCGAAATGCGTGACCTGGAAACCATCGAGTCCGCACTGCGCATTGCGGAAACCGGCCACTTGACCTTTGGCACCTTGCACACCAACTCGGCCACGTCCACCATCAACCGTATTATCGACGTGTTTCCGGCGCACCAGCAGCCCCAGATTCGGGCTCAGCTTTCACTGGTGCTGGAAGGCGTAATGTGCCAAACCCTGCTGCCCACGCCGAATGGCAAGGGACGCGCCATGATTATGGAAATCCTGATCCCCAATCCGGCGGTGCGCAATCTGATTCGCGAGGACAAAATTCACCAGGTCTACTCTGCCATGCAGTCGGGCCAGGACAAGTTCGGCATGCAGACCTTTAACCAGGCCTTGGCTACAGCCTATATGCAGAAGCAGGTTTCGTTGGAAACGGCGTTGCAGCGCTCCAGCAATCCGGACGAGCTGCAGGAAATGATTAACCGCGGTGCCACTTTGACAAACCGTGGTGGAACGACGGGATCGACGATGGCACGCGGCGCGGCAAAAACCTAATGCAGTCTAGTCACACAACGGCGGTCAATGGCCACAAGCAATTCAGCAATCAGTGACCACGAGTTGAGGAGAGATTAATACCATGCCAGTTTTCACATTTTCCGGCAAGGACGCTTCCGGACAGAAAATTTCCGGAGAGCGGAACGCAGCCAGCAAACAAGCTCTTGGACAACAATTACGGCGCGAGCGGATTACCCCCGGCGCGATCCGCGAAAAAGGCAAGGAATTCTCCCTGCCTACTTTCGGTTCAGGCAAGGTCAAGGTCAAGGACATCGCGATTTTCTTTCGCCAGTTCTCCGTCATGATCGATGCCGGCTTGCCACTGGTGCAGTGTCTGGAAATCCTCGCTGCCAACCAGGAAAACCAGGCATTCCAGAAGACACTGACCGGCGTGCGTACCACCGTGGAAGGTGGCGCCACGCTGGCCAATGCGATGCGGCAATATCCCATCGTGTTTGATGACCTCACCACCAACATGATCGAAGCCGGTGAAACCGGCGGTATTCTCGACGTCATTCTGCAGCGTCTGGCCACCTACGTCGAGAAGGCGGTTCGCCTGAAAGCCGCCGTGAAATCGGCTCTGATCTATCCTGTCGCGGTGGTGGGACTTGCTGGCCTGATTGTCGCTGCTCTACTCAAGTGGGTAGTGCCTGTGTTTACTAACCTTTTTGCTGGGTTGGGTGTCGCTCTACCTCTTCCCACCCGTATCGTGATCGGACTCAGCGGATTCGTGGGAAGTTTCTGGTGGGTGGTTATCGCGGGTGTAGCGGGTTTCATCTTCGGCATCAAGCAAATCCGCAAGCATCCTCGCGGCCGTTATATGTTCGACAAGCTTCTGCTGAACACTCCGGTTATCGGCACGCTATTGCGCAAGATCGCCGTTGGCCGATTTACGCGTACTCTGGGCACTCTGATTACTTCAGGCGTGCCGATCCTGGAAGGATTGGCCATCACCGCGAAAACTTCAGGCAATGCTGTTTTGGAGGAAGCGCTGATGAAAGTGCGCAAAGCTATCGAAGAAGGCCGTACCATCGTGGATCCGCTCAGAGAATGCGGCGTCTTTCCCAACATGGTGACTCAGATGATCGGAGTCGGCGAGGCTACCGGCGCCATGGACAACATGCTGCAGAAGATCGCCGATTTTTACGAGGAAGAAGTCGACGCGGCCACCAAGGACATGCTCGCTATGCTGGAGCCGGCCATCATCGGATTGCTGGGCATAACCATCGGCGGCATCGTGATCTCGCTCTACATGCCGCTATTCGCGATGATCGCCAAGTTGGCTGGCTAAAGTTTATTCGCTGGAAAAAACGTCCAGTTCCGGAAGCGGTCGCAATTAAAGCCGCTTCTATTTTTCAAAAACTCCGCCGCAGCCTGGCGGGCAAGATTTAGGTCCGGCGAAGCTAAACTCTTCAGCCGGATTTAAGTCAGATCATCATTTAGTCAGATCATCGGGACCTCAATGCAATCGACGTTCGACGAGCGGAATTGGCTGGCCTGGCTGGTCAAAGTTCGGATCTTGATCCTGACTTTCCTGCTCGCCATCCAGTTGACTGTGGCGCACCTTACCCCCGCGCCCTTTCCGGTTCGACTTTTCGTCAGCACCATCCTGTTGTGGTTTGTCCTCGCGATCTTCTACGCCCTGCTCCTTTCCGTTTGGCAGGAGCATCGCCTCCAGGCTTCCCTGCAGATCCTCACGGACCTCTTCTTAGTCAGTCTCGTCGTGCATGAGACCGGAGGCTGGGACAGTTCGCTGAATTTCCTTTACCCTCTCGTCATTATCGTGGCCGGCATCCTGCTTCCCAGAGTGTGGTCCCATCTGGTAGCCGCACTGGCCTTCATTCTTTACGGAACTGTTCTCGAACTCAATTACTACGGAGTAGTGAAATCCTACTGCACTACCCATCCCGAATTGAAAACGCTGCAGGCAATCATTTTCGTAAACCTGTTTGCTTACGTCGCAATCGCGTACCTGGCTGGCCTTTTGAGCACCAAGCTACGGCAGGCTCGGGTGCAGTTGAAAAATGCCAGCGGCGCTCTGGAGAATCTTCAGATACTTCATGAAAACATCATTCAGTCCATCAGCAGCGGATTGATTACCACCGGCCTTGACGGCCACATCACTCTGGTAAATAGCGCCGCGCAAAAACTTCTGGAGTGTACACCCGGACAGTTGCTGGGAAAGCCAGTCAATACAGTTTTCCTGGACCCGCTGCCCAATGCCGAATCGCAGCAGGCTCATGCCGAGGTTCGTTTCGATACTGCAACTGCATTCCGCAAAACCGTTCGCATAAGAGTTGCTACCTTGAATGTCCCAGAGCGCGGAACGCTCGGCTACGTCTACGCAATGGACGACCTCACGGAAATTCGCCGCCTGGAGCGCGAAGTCCGTATGCAGGACCGTTTGGCGGCTGTCGGCCGGCTGGCGGCTGCCATCGCTCACGAAATCCGGAATCCCCTTACCTCGATCGCGGGCTCGGTCAGCATGCTCTCCGGCATTCCGGAAATGAATCAGGAGCACCGGCAATTACTCGATATCGTCACCCGGGAATCGCAGCGGCTCAACGGCATCATTACAGATTTTCTGGCCTACTCGCGCGGCAAACAATATCGCTTCGAAAAAGCCGACCTCGTCCCCTTGCTCGAAGACACGCTCACCTTAATGCGCCATCGCATGACGGCGGAAAATACCGGCATCGTCATCGAGAGCCAACTGGATGCGCGCGAAGCCTGCGCGCTCGTCGACGGTGACAAGATTAAGCAGGTTTTCTGGAACTTCGGGGAGAACGCGGTTCGCGCCATGCATAAAGGTGGCACTCTCAAGGTCTCGCTCGAACGCCTGAAAGACGACTGGCAAATTAGTTTTGCGGATACCGGAACAGGAATGACTCCGCAGCAGACGGAGAAAATCTTCGAACCCTTCCAGTCAAACTTCGAAGGTGGCACCGGCCTTGGTCTGGCCGTCGTCTACCAGATCGTGCAGGCCCACGAAGGTAAAGTTTGGGCGCGATCCAAACCCGGGCAGGGAACTACTTTTGTTCTGCGGCTTCGGCGATTTGACGCGGAACGGCAAACCGATAACGCGTCATCGGTCGGGAGTCTTGTGGCCAATACCGCTCGCCCACAATTGGTGGCAACCGCGGGTTCAGGGAGGGCGCGTGGCTAACATTCTTGTCTGCGACGATGAGCGCTCCATCTGCGAAATGCTCGATATCGCCCTGCGCCGCGAAGGGCACCGCGTCGAGAGCGTACAGTCCGGCCAGGCCGCAAAAAATAAAATCGATGGAGCACTTTACGATCTGATCATCACCGATATCAAGATGCCGAATATCGACGGCATCGAAGTTCTGCGCCACGCCCATCGCGTTTCCCCCGATACTTCGGTCATCCTCATCACCGCCGTGGATGATTACGAGGCTGCCGTTGAGGCCGTTAAGGCCGGAGGCGCATCGGATTACATTCGAAAAAGTCCCGGCCTGGTAGATGAGATCAAGCTCGCCATCAACCGCGTGCTGGAAAAACTTGTTCTCAGCAAACAGAACTTCGCGCTGCGTCGCGATGCCGCTTCGCACAACTCGCTGGAAAATATCATCGGCTCCAGCCGGGCCATGGAGAAGCTGAAGCAGACAGTGCGTACCGTCGCTTCCACCGCAAGCACGGTTTTGATTCACGGAGAGAGTGGTACTGGTAAAGAGCTGGTAGCTCGCGCGGTTCACATTTGTTCGCCGCGCGCCACCGAACCGTTCGTCTCCGTGAACTGCGGCGCCTTTCCCGAAACTTTGCTCGAAAGCGAACTGTTCGGATACTTGAAGGGAGCCTTCACCGGGGCAACGCA
This sequence comes from uncultured Acidobacteriaceae bacterium, assembly GCA_963836305.1. GTDB lineage: Bacteria > Acidobacteriota > Terriglobia > Terriglobales > Acidobacteriaceae > Sulfotelmatobacter. The sequence goes on from CAWIJP010000021.1 coordinate 249,339, forward strand.
AAACAAGCGCGGCCTGTTTGAAGTGGCTGGCGGCGGCACCATCTTCCTCGATGAGATCAGCGAGATGACCCTCGCCATGCAAGTGAAACTTCTCCGCGTGCTGCAGGAGCGCACGGTTCGCCCCGTCGGCGGCACCAGCGAGATTCCCATCGACGTTCGCGTCATCGCAGCCACCAACCGGGATCTCGATAAATCGGTCGCCGAAAATCAGTTCCGCGAAGATCTCTATTATCGACTGAGCGTGATTCCCATCCGCGTGCCCGATTTGCGCGAGCGCCGCGAAGATATTCCTCTGCTGGCAAATCACTTTCTCAAGAAATACGCCGCCGCCGCCAACCGCAGTATTCTCCGCATGAACAAAGAGTCACTCGATGCGCTCTGCGGTTACGAATGGCCCGGCAATGTTCGCCAACTGGAGAACACCGTCGAACGCGCCGTTGCCCTTGAGATGACAGACGAATTACACGTGGAGTTACCCGCGGAACGGCCCAAAGCCCGCGCCGCAGCTGCAGGGGTGGGCGTTGGAGGAGGACTTTCAGACATCGCCCCCGGCGCCGTACTTCCCGAGGGCGTGGGCATGGAAGGTTATGTCGCCAGCATCGAGCGCTCTTTGCTGCAAGCGGCTCTCGATCGCTCCAATGGCGTTCAGACCAAAGCTGCCGATCTGCTCAGCATCTCTTACCGGTCTTTCCGGCATTTGATGAAGAAGTATGAGCTGTGAGGCGTTAGCTATCAGCCCTTCGGGCTGGGAGTCGATGCCGCAAAGGTGGTCACAGCCACGGAAATCTTCGGCTTGACGGGCGCAGTAAGTCAGTAGTAGGCCCAGCTTATAATCCAGAGCGATCCCAACCCAAATGAAGCTAGCGCCACGGGAAGGCAGACGCGCCCCTTCCCTGCCAACGAAAGGACGAACGCGAGTGCGGAAGCGACAAATCCGAGCCTGGAGGACGCAGTTGCGAAGGCATATTTCGCAGCGCCCTCGGGAAGACTATTGGCGTGAAATGCGACTAGCAGCACGGACAAACCAATAGCTGACACAAGAGCCAGGGCTGAAAATGCGAGGATGCCACGCCATGCAGGAGGCGCAAATCGAGGTTTTGAATTCACCCATCGTATCCAGGCCCAGATCAATGAAGGGACTGGTAGCAGGTATCCGGCTAGTCCGATAAAAAACATGGGCTGTCCTTTGCCTGATCTGATTCTAGGCGGACGTTGCCCGAAATTCGGCGTTACCGTTGTAACGGGGGCGAAAGCTGAACTAGCTCTTCTTCAACTGCTGCTTCCATCCCAGCACGCGCGCCTTGGCTCCCTCAGCCTCTGCTTCCGGAATCATTCCTTTTTTCTGATACAGCACCGACAAACTGGTGTGGGCGAGCACGTCATCCGGGTCCAACTCCGTTATCTTCGTCGCTACTTCAATCGCCTCATCGTAACGTTGCAGATCCTGCAGAGCGCGCGCCAGTCCATGCATAGCCTCGGTAAAAGTCGGATCGATGGCCAGCGATTCGCGGTAGGCCGCAACGGCCTCTTCTAACTTCCCATCCGCCATCAGATCAAGCGCGGCATAGTATCTGTCTTCGGCTTGTTGGCGTGAGTTTTCTTCAGACATCGCAGAAAGTTCCTGGCGGAGACAGGATTCTAACATGGAGCGACTCCCGTCTTTCCTTCGTGCAACTTCGTGTCCTTAGTGGTTGACGCTTTTATGCTGCACCATGCTCGATATAATTCGCGAAGGCCCGTTTTCGGTATCATGCTCCCATGCGCCATTCGCTCCGCTTCCTGTGGAACGCCACCAAAGGCCATCGCCTGGCTCCCTGGCGCAGCCCTTACCTGTTGTGGCGCATTGAGACCTATTGCGGCGTCAAGATGACGCAGATCGGCTTCCTTGAGTTCTGGGAGTTTCTATGGCGGGAGCGTACCAGCCTCTGGCGCTTTCTGAAATGGACGGGCGAGATGGAGCGCTACGCTCACCCCAAGCCGAAAAACTTATAGCAATTCGTGGTTATGGTGCCGTTTGACGACTACACGACGACTGTCATCCTGAGAGGAGCCGTTTTTCAGGCGTAGCGAAGAGCCCGCCCTGAGCGGAAGCGCGAAGGGATCTCACGTTTAACCGGCGCAAAGCGTAAGCCAAGCTGCACCACTGCCCGGCTCTTACGCGCCTTTGCCCGCGGCTGCAGCCTCACCCAGGATAATGCTGACTTCGGACCCTTTGCCGATGCCGGTCAATTGCGCCGCCACTCCTCGGTTGGCGGCGATCTCCAGAAAACCCATGCTGCCGAGAATTCCAATCACCTCTCCCGGAGCTCCCTCGGCATAAGCGTTGCGGATTTCAGTAATCTCCCGGCTGCCCGCGACAATCTTGAAGCCGCTGGCTCCGGCTTTGAAAAGCACGGGAGCATCCTGCGGAGTAATGTTGGTAATCAGGTTTCCGAACCGGTCCACCTTCAGAACAACCCCGCGCAACCGGTTTCCGTCCACCGCTTTCGGTTTCGGCGCAGTAAAGCGCACGTATTCCTCAACTTCTTCGCCGAATTTCTGCGTGTCGACTTCTTTCGCCAGATACGCGGCTACCGGCGCAAAAATATCGCGGGCGTGGAACGTATTGCTTACCGGCTGCAAATAGTAATGATCAGAGGTGATGTGACGCACGTGCATACGGCTCTCTTTGGCATACACCAGCGACAGCACTCCATTGTCCGGCGCAACGAAATGGTACTTATCGCTGGAGGCAAGTATCGGCCGGCGCGCCGTACCCACGCCCGGATCGACTACTACGATGTGTACAGTTCGCGTGGGAAAGTAAGAATAGGCCTGCGAAATCGTGAGCGCGCCATCGAGCACGTCAAAAGCTTGTACAGAATGGCAAATATCCACAAGCTGCGCTTCTGGCACAATGTCCAGAATCACGCCTTTCATCACACCCACAAAATGATCGTTGCTGCCAAAATCGGTAGTCAGAGTAATAACAGGACGCTGCGCCAAAATTCCCTCGCGGTTCGAAGAAGAGTAATCCCAAAACCTCGAAAGTAATCGTTACCGCCCGCCGCGTCAAGGCACGTAGGTAATCGATGGTGGCGCACTTTGCACTATCACACGACGATTGTCATCCTGAGCGGAGCCGCTTTTCAGGCGTAGCGAAGAGCCTGCCCTGAGCGGAAGTGCGAAGGGATCTCCTGCTTAACCGGCGCATTGCATAAGCCATAAGGGATCCCCTACGTCATTTCACTCAATATGAATATCGCCCGACCCGGTACGCACCGTGAGCATCGGGCCACCGCCACGCACTTTCCCCTCGATCCGCTTGCGCGTTTCCTCCACCCGCCCTTGTACCGTCATCGTAATCGCCGGACCCACGTCTAACGTGCCGGAACTGGTGGAAAGGTTAGCGTCAAACGCTGCATTCGACGGTAGCCGGACGGTTACATTCCCGGAACCTGTCCGAATGTCCCAGCTTCCAGTTTGCTTGCCCTCTGCCGTGATATCCCCGCTTCCCGCCTCAGCGCGAAGCCCACCTTGAATGCCGCGAGCCCTGATGTTGCCCGATCCCGTTCGCAGCTCAACTTCACCCGCCGCAGTTTCTTCCAGTTCAATATCGCCGCTGCCCGTGCCTCCGCGCACCGGACCTGAAATCCCCAGCGCGCGCACATTGCCCGATCCAGTCTGCAGACGAATCTCCCCGGTGAGCTGCGACAGTTTCACATCTCCCGAACCGCTTTGCAGGTCGACGTTTCCATGCGTGCCTTCGATAATCTGATCGCCCGAGCCGCTGTGAGTACGAATCGTCGTCTCCGTCGGCACGATGATTTCATAATCCACCGAAATATCGTGCGCATTCACATAATCAATGCGAATGCTATTGCCCTCCTGCCGCAGCGGAGGATGCTGCTCAATTTCGCTGACATCCGCGTGCCTGTTTCCCAACAACCAGTGGTCTCCCACGAAAATCTTGCCGTGGATCGAGACCGACCCCGCCGGACCACTCCGCACCGTGATGTCGCCGGAGTGAGTCTGAACTTCCAAATCCACCGGCCCGCTCACCTGAAAGGTTTTATCGAACGTGCCCTGCGGCGTGGACGCATACGCCAGGCCCGAAATCAGGAACGCGATCGCCGCCAGACTCAGAACTCCCGATCGCCAGGAAGCCGGAAAGCACAAATGTTGTCGCTGATTCATCTTTTAGTCACCCCAAATTTGATTAAGCCTGAAGCCGTAGCCCCCACGCCCTACTGCAGCACAACCTCCTGACCCTCTTTCAACCCGCTAAGCACTTCCGTCTTCGCGCCATTCGAGATTCCGATGTTCACTGCAACCTTATCCTTGCCTTCTTTACCCTTCGGATCGGGAATTTCTACAGACGCTTTCTTATCCTTGTCGTAGAGAATTGCGCCTTCCGGAATCTGCAATACATTCTTATGCTCTTCCAGGATGATTTCCGCGTTCGCGGTCATCTCCGCTTTCAGTTCACCGCCCGGATTCTGAATCGAAACCCGCACTTCAAAAGTGGTGACATTATCTTTCTCCACGCCCATCGGAGAAATCTTCGTCACCTTGCCCGTAAAAGTTTTGTCCTTGAACGATTCCACTTTGATCCGCGCCGGCTGGCCCAGATACACCTTGCCAATGTCGCTCTCGTCCACTTTGCCCTTCACGTAGACTTCGCTGGTATCGCCCAGCGTCATCACCAGCGTGGCCGAAGAACCCAGCACCAGAATCGAACTCACCGCATCGCCCATCTCCACATCGCGAGAAAGCACAATGCCATCAATCGGAGAAATAATGTCTGTATAGCTGAGCTGCTCCTCCAACTGCATCAGATTAGCCTGATCCTCAGCGACCTGGGCTTTCGACTGCGCAATTTTCGCCTTAAGCACCGTCACCTGTGCCTTGGCGACATTCTGTTTGTTCAGCGACATTTCATAATTCTTTTCCGCATCATCCAGCGCCGATGCCGATACCACTCCATCCTTCGCCATACCCTCGGCGCGATCATACGCGCGCTTCAGCAACGGCACGTCCGGTCCTTCCGCGTCCACTTTCGCTCGCTCGAAATCGGCCTGCGAACTCGACAGGTTCGCGTTAGCAGCGTCTAATGCCGCGCGTGACTGCGCCACCTGCGCCTCGATCTCTATCTTGTCGAGCTGCGCCAGCAACTGCCCCTTTTTCACGCGGTCGCCGTAATCCACCAGCAACTTCTTCACGATGCCGCTGGCCTTGGACTTCACCTCGACCTTGGTGATCGGCGTCACCTTGCCCGTGGCCACCACGCTCTTCGCCAGGTCGCCCTTCTCCACTTTGGCCAGCTTCGTAGGATCAATCTTGGTCCCACCGCGAGTGGCGGCGAACACACCAATTGCAATCAGCAGGACAATCGCCGGCCCGATGCCGCCATAGATAAATAGTCTGCGACGTTTTTTCTTGTTGCTTCCGTTTCCGTTCACAACCGCCTCCTAACGCTGGGTGTGGATGCTTGCCGCCAGTCGAGCCGTCGTCATCCTGATTCTGCTTGTCATCCTGAGGCCCGCGTCTTTTGCGGGCCGAAGGACCTATGCACTCTCTTATACGGAGCTTGTCTTACTATTGTTCCAGAGATTCTGAAGTAAACCGGAATGGCCCAAGCGGCGCAAATCACCTGCCACCTTCTAGTTAGACCGTTTCTCCATAAAAAAGGTTAGCCCCAGGCGCCCAAATTGTTTACCCTGTGCTCCTCCGTGTCCCCCGTGTTAAAGACCTTAAGCTGTAACCTACAACCAGCCTGTCTGCCCTGCCGATGCTAGAATGACCCATCAGAATCACTCCTAAATGATCGCCTTCGTGCTGCTCCGCGTGCTCCTGATCCTTCTCCTGGTGGCAGCGAACGCGTTTTTCGCAGCCGCGGAATTCTCCCTGGTCAGGGTGCGCGATACCAGAATCCAGCAGCTCATCCAATCCGGACGCATCGGCGCTCGCACCGTGCAGCGCCTGCATCAGCATCTCGATGAAGTCGTCAACGGCGTGCAACTCGGCATTACCATCGTCAGCCTCACTCTCGGCTGGATCGGCGAACCCATGGTGGCCCGCCTGGTCGAGTCCCTCCGTTTCGTTCACGAAGTGCCGCATGCCGCGGTTTACGCCCACGGCATCGCCATCGTCATCGCCTTCAGCCTGATCACCTACTTGCACGTCTTACTCGGCGAACTCGTGCCCAAGACTCTTGCCCTGCAGCGTGCCGAGCAGATTGCCCTTGCCGTGGCCGCGCCCATGGAGGCGTTTCTCACTCTCACTCGCCCTGTCCTCTTCTTCATGCGCCGCTCCGGCGGCTTGGTTCTGCGAATTTTCGGTGCCCGCGAAACCCGCCGCGGTGGTGCCGTTCACTCGCCCGACGAACTGAAACTCATCGTCACCGCCAGCCGCCAGTTCGGCCAGATTCCCGAGTCGCAGGAAGAGATGATCCACAACGCCATCGAACTCGACAGCATTACCGTCCGCGAGGTCATGGTCGCGCGCCCCGATATTTTTTCTTTGCCCTCGGATCTCACCCTCGACGAGGCTCTGAACCGCGTGGTCGAAGGCCAGCACTCTCGCATCCCGGTTTATGATCCGCAGCGCGGGCAGGAACACATCGTCGGCGTTCTTTATTACAAGGAACTCGTGCGTTGGGTGCGCTTGCGGCTGGTCAATGCGGGGCAGCCACTCGCCTCGCGCATTGCACGAACTCAGATCGCCCACATCATGCACGATGTCCTGGTCGTGCCCGAGACCAAGGTCTTGTCAGAACTACTGGACGAATTCAAACAGCGCCGCCGTCACCTCGCGGTCGTTGTCGACGAGTTCGGTTCCACCGCCGGCGTCATTACGGTCGAGGATATTCTCGAACAACTCGTCGGCGACATCGAAGATGAATTCGACGTCTCGCCGCCCGAACCCGCGCTGGCAGACGAATCGGTTCTCATCCTCGAAGGCTCAGTCAATATTCTCGATCTCGAAACTCAGCACGGATTGCTCCTGCCCCGCGATGCCGGATTCGAAACCCTCGCCGGATTCATCCTCGCCCGCCTGCAGCGTATCCCGTACCTCGGCGAGTCTTTCGAATACGAGGGCCATCGCTACACAGTCGAAGAAATGGAAGGTCACCGCATCGCGAAAGTGAAAATCGAGAAAGTAAAAACCACTGACGGCAAAGCCGAACCCGCGAAACAGGCAGGAGATTGAGCAGGTTGTATGTTGTACTGTGTGGGGACAGCTGGCCCTAGTTAAGAGTTGTCATCCCGACCGGAGCATATCGTTCCCGAAGGGAATGAGATGCGGAGTGGAGGGACCTGCTGTATCTGTGCCCGCCAATAATTGATGCGACTTCTTCTCCAACGCGTCCTCTACACCCTCCCAGTCATCTGGCTGGTAGTTTCCCTCGTCTTCCTTCTAATCCACCTCGTCCCCGGAGATCCCATCCAACAAATGCTCGGCGAAGGCGCGCCCCCCGCAGATATCCAAGCCACGCGCCACGCCTACGGCCTCGATGCCCCGCTCGGCGAGCAATACATCCGCTATTGGAAAGGCGTCCTGCACGGCGACCTCGGCCCATCGTTCCGCTACAACCAAAGCGTCACGCGCCTGATCACCCAGCGTTATCCCTACACGCTGCAACTCACGCTGGCATCGCTGTTCGTCGCGATCATCTTGTCGATCCCCGCTGGCGTCCACTCCGCCCAGCGCCGCAACCGATGGGATGATCGCGCCATCTCCGTCATCAGCCTCTTCGGCCTGTCATTCCCCAACTTCGCTCTCGGCCCCATTCTGATCCTGCTCTTCGCCATCAAGCTGGGATGGCTCCCCGTTTCCGGCGCCGGCTCCTTCGCCAACCTTATTCTCCCCGCCGTCACCATGGGCGGAGCCCTCGCCGCCATCCTCACCCGCATGGTCCGTACCTCCATGCTCGAAGAGCTCAGCCAGGACTACATCCGCACCGCCCGCGCCAAAGGCCTGCCCGAGCGCACCGTCGTCTACCGCCACGCCCTGCGCAACGCCATGATCCCCATCATCACCGTCCTGGGCCTGCAATTCGGCGCGCTCCTCGCCGGCGCAATCGTCACCGAAACCATCTTCTCCTGGCCCGGCATCGGCCGCCTCACGATCCAGGCCATCTCGAACCGCGACTACTACCTCGTCCAAGGCTGCATCCTGGCAATTGGCCTAACTTACGTAGCCGTAAACTTCCTGACAGATGTTCTGTATTCGGTGGCCAACCCGAGGATCAGGCAATGAAGCGGATTAGTTCATCGTGATCCCAAAATGGTAACGGCCAAGGCAGAATCTTCTTCGGATGCATCGATCACTCCGTCACGCCAGGCGTAGCATTCCAATTGGGTATCAATGCCAAAATGAGATCTGTCATCCCGACCGGAACATTGCGATTGGTTCCTCCAATCGCAATGCGTAGTGGAGGGACCTGCTGTTTGCCCCTGCCATGAAAGCCCACTGCTACAGCGTCTACATCATCGCCAGCAAATCGCGTGTGCTTTACATCGGAATGACCAACGACCTGAGTCGCCGAACCTTCGAACACAAGAATGACCTTATGAATGGTTTTAGCAAGAAGTACCGCTGCCATCGTTTGGTCTACTACGAATCCTTCGACGATGTGAATAAAGCCATCGACCGGGAGAAGCAACTTAAGCGGTGGAACAGAACAAAGAAGATTTGGCTAATCGAACGCCGAAACCCTACATGGGACGATCTAGCAGCCGAATGGTTCACCCGCCACATGTATCAGCCAGACCAGCAGGTCCCTCCACTCGCCAGTTGACTGCTTCGCAGATCAACTGGCTCGGTCGGGATGACAAGTTGATTTAGGTTCTCTGCAACCAGCGGAGCGCAGGGATCGCCTTTACGAATACCCCTATAAAATCTGTCATCCCATCCGGAATCTGTCATCCCGACCGGAGCATAGCGATTGGTTTCACTAATCGCGATGCGGAGTGGAGGGACCTGCTGCTGGCCGGAGCCATCACGGCGAATTAGGCTGACGTATATTGCCGTGTTATTCTACTTACTACCAGCTGCGTACCGTTTCAGCGGAAATTCCCCCGCAGTTTCAGGAATAGCTTCCTGAACAAGCTTCCCAGTAGAAGCCCAGAAAACGAAGCCCAGAAGAACAAAGAAAAGAAGAGAACCGCAATCATGCTTTCCGTCAGTAATGTTTCCATGCGCTACGGCGCCAAAATTCTGTTCGACGAAGTCTCCACCGCCTTCACCCCAGGCAAGCGCTACGGACTCACCGGCCCCAACGGCGCCGGCAAATCCACATTCATGAAACTGCTCAGCGGAGAACTCGAACCGCAAAAAGGCACCGTCGTCCGCCCGCGCAAGGTCGGAGTCCTCAGTCAGGATCAGTACGCCTTCGATGCCTTCACCGCTATCGACACCGTCATCATGGGCAACAAGCGCCTCTGGGCCGCGATGCAAGAGCGCGACGCGATCTACGAAAAAGCCGATATGACCGACGAAGACGGCATGAAGCTCGGCGAGCTCGAAGGCATCGTCGGCGAAGAAGATGGCTACACCGCCGAGAGCGACGCCGCCATTCTTCTCGACGGCCTCGATATTCCCGAAGAACTCCACAGCAGAAAAATGTCCGAACTGCAAGGCGGACAAAAAGTTCGCGTCCTCCTCGCGCAAGCTCTCTTCGGCCATCCGCAAGCCCTGCTGCTCGACGAACCTACGAATAATCTCGACTTGGATTCGATCCACTGGCTGCAGGGATTTCTTAACCAATACGACGGCGTTGTCATCGCCATCTCGCACGATCGCCATTTCCTCAACAGCATCTGCACCCACATCGCCGACATCGATTACGAAACCATCATCACTTACACCGGATCGTACGACGAAATGGTGCTCGCGAAAACGCAAGTCCGCTCGCAGATCGAATCGCAAAACGCGCAGCGCGAAAAAAAGATTTCGCAATTAAACGAATTCATCGCCCGCTTCGCCGCCGGCACTCGTTCCAGCCAGGTGCAATCTCGCCGCAAAGAAGTGGAACGCCTGCAAGTCACCGAACTCGCCAAATCAAATATCGCGCGCCCTTATATCAAGTTCGAGCAGAAGCGTCCCAGCGGCAAACACATTCTCGAAGTCGAACACCTCAGCAAAGCGTACGGCGACAAAAAAGTCATTCGCGATTTCACCGCCAGCATCACTCGCGGCGAACGAATTGCCCTCATGGGCCGCAACGGAGCAGGGAAGACCACGCTGGTAAATTCCATCTTGGCAAATTCTCCGACCACGCCCGAAGCCGAGCTCCGCAAAACCAGCGGCTACGACGGTCCCTTCGTCGACTCCGGCAAAGTCATCTGGGGACACGAAGCCTCCATCGGATATTTCGCCCAGGATCATCGCAGCTTGATCGAAGGTGGCATGACCGTCCTCGAGTGGCTCCATCAATGGAACCCCGCCGCCGTCGCCGAAGAAATCCGCGGCCTGCTCGGCCAAATGCTCTTCCAGCGCGACGAAGCCACCAAGACAACCGACGTCCTCTCCGGCGGCGAAGCCGCGCGTCTGCTCTTCTGCAAACTCATGCTGCAAAAACCCAACGTCCTCGTGCTCGATGAACCCACCAACCACCTCGATCTCGAAGCCATCAATGCCCTCAATATTTCTCTGCAGCGCTACCAGGGCACAGTCTTCCTGGTAACCCACGATCACGACCTGATCGACGAAGTCGCCACCCGCGTCTGGCACTTCGAAAACGACCACAAAATCACCGACTTCAAAGGCACCTACGAGGAATACCAAGCCGGCGTCGCCGTCTAGAAATGTTGATTGAAAAGCGATGCAGAACATGTGGGGACAGCCGCCCCCGGCTGTCCGGCGAGCGAAAGCTCGACCTGCACCATTTCCGCTGCATGTAAATCATCCAGGTTCTCCACACATTTCCACAACCGTTAACAGTTGCCTTTTCCTCTTCCGCTCGCCCATAATGGCGGCAATAGATTCTTGCGCAGGCAGCTTTAGTCGTGACCAGCGCGAGAGGTTGTGAGCGTCTTGTACAGTCGAGCCGATTTACTAAGAATTCTTCATCTCACTCCGCGCCAGTTGGCGAACTGGGAGCGCGCTGGCCTTATCGCCGCCTCGCCCGCCTACACTTTCGCCGATCTTCTCAAAATAAAAAAAGTCCGCGACCTCTGCGCTATGAAGGTGCGCCCCGCAGTTATCCGCGAATCGCTGGAAGCCATGCAGAAGCAGGCCTCTGGCATGGGCAATCCCCTGGTCGAAGCCGGAGCATCCTCCACCAGCAAGCATCGCATCGCATTCCGTCATCAGGGCCGCCTGCTCGAGCCCATTGCCGGACAATTCTTAATGGATTTTTCCACTCACGAAAAAATCGTCACCACCACTCCCGTCCCCGCGCCCGAACCCACTCCGCGCGAGGACGATGCCGCCGTCTGGTTCGCCCGCGGCATCGCGCTTGAAGAAGATCCCTCGACTCAAACCGAAGCCCTCGCCGCCTACCAGAAAGCACTCGAGTTCCAGCCCAACCACGCCGCCGCTCACATCAATCTCGGCACGCTCTACTACAACCGCCAGGATTTCGCCCTCGCCGAAAAACACTATCGCGCCGCTCTCAAGTCGGACCCCCGCTACGCTCTCGCCTACTTCGACCTGGGCAATGTCCTCGACGAAACCGGACGCGTCCAGGAAGGCATTCAGACCTACAAAATGGCGGTCCAACTAGCTCCCACCTACGCCGACGCCCATTACAACCTCGCCCTCGCCTATGAAAAAATCCGCGAGCCGCGCAAAGCCCTCAAACACTGGCAAGCCTACATCAAGCTAGATACGACGGGCCCCTGGTCCGTCCACGCCCGCAACCAAATTCAGCGCATCCTCCAAGCCGACACCCTGAAGCTAGTCCACACCCGCCGCAACTAGCAGCGGAATTCTATAAATACTCATGTGGGGACAGCCGCCCTCGGCTGTCCGTCGAGCGAAGCTCGACCCGCTTTCCCCGCCACCGTTCCCACCTCGATTGCGTCATCCTGAGCGCAGCCGCTTTTCAGGCGAACGAGAGTGTCATCCTGAGCGCAGCCGCTTTTCAGGCGCAGCGAAGGATCTCCTGCTCCTCAAGCCTTACCCTGTGCTCCTCCGTGCCCCTGTGGTAAGGATTCTTCCGCAGCGCCTCCACTTTGCCCGCACTTTGCAGTATCCTCGTACCCTGCCCTTATGTCTTCCCACCCACTCGATGTCGGCCAAACCATCGGTGACTACGAAATCCTCTCCCTGCTCGGCCGCGGCGGAATGGGCAAAGTTTTCAAAGTCCGCAACCTAATCTCCGACCGCATCGAGGCCATGAAAGTCCTGCTGCCCGATGTCGACGCCACTCCCGACCTCGCCGAGCGCTTTCTCCGCGAAATCAAATTAGTCGCCACTCTCGATCATCCCAACATCGCCGGACTCCGCACCGCTCTCCGCTCCGGCACTCAGATGCTGATGATCATGGAATACATCGACGGCCAGCCTCTCGATCATCTCCAGCCCCACCCGCCCGATCCCCGCCGCCGTTCACTTAATCATTCAAGTGCTCGCCGCCCTAAGCTACGCTCACCAGCGCGGAGTCATTCACCGCGACGTCAAGCCCTCCAACATTCTTATGCGCCCTGACTACACCGTAAAGCTCACCGATTTCGGCATTGCCAGCCGCGCTGGCGACCCTCGCCTCACCGGCCCCGGCATGGCCCTCGGCTCTCTTTATTACATGTCGCCCGAACAGATCAAAGCCTTCCCCGTCGACGCCCGCTCCGACATTTATTCCGTCGGCGTCACCCTCTACGAAATCGTCACCGGACGCCGTCCCGTCCAGGGCGACAGCCTCTTCTCCATCATGGCCGCCCATCTGCAACAAATTCCCGTTCCTCCCATCCAACTCGCGCCGCACATTCCTCCCGAGCTCTCCTCAATCATCGAACGCTCTCTGCAAAAATCTCCCGAAGACCGCTTCCAGACCGCCGAAGATTTCCGCGCCGCACTATCGAACGTCTTTCCCGACCTTCACACCCACGTCGCAACCACAGCCCCCTATCGAATTTCTTCGTCAACCTCCACCCCGCAACCCGCGCCATCCACCGCGCACGAGGCGCCGCCGGCAACTCCACCCAGCACTCAATCCTTCGATCCGGCCCTGCTCGAAACTGTAAGAAAAAACCTTGCCACCTACATCGGCCCCATGGCCAAAGTAATCGTCACCCGCGCCGCCAAAACCGCCCGCTCCCGCCAGGACCTCTACGAAAAACTAGCCGACGAAATCCCCTCCCCCAAAGACCGCCAAACCTTCCTCCGCTCGCTCCCTCTTTAGAATCACGAGCCAGATCCCAAGACTGTAAGCAAAAGCCGTATGTTAAAGCCGTTTGCCAGAGTCGGGTATGAAAGTGGGGTGCCCCATTTCTCGCATCCTTTGCGAGAAGTGGGATCCACGCACTCTACCGCCTCGTCAAATCCGCGGTTTTCGGGTGGCGCAGCGCTTTCAGCGCTGCGATCAGACAACCAAAAAGGAACAGCGGCTTCAGCCGCCACTTCAGGGCCGGGTGGCCAACCCTTGCGCTTTTTGCAAGGGTGGGATTTTCGTACTGCCGGCACTCGGAAAGTTTTTTAATTTGATCCCCACGAACAAGCGGAATCTCGCGTCTTGCAAAGGACGCAAAGGTCGCGCCGTGGAATTTCCCGCCAGGAGTCATCTGTGCTAAGCGATTTTGCCCCAGTTGCCTGCCCCGCCGCCATCACCGAAAGAGTTTGATTGTCCCCGACAGCCCACGGCACGGCGACAATAAACGACGCTGTGCCTTCGCACCCTCAGAAAAGAGCAAGCGAGATAGTTCTTAGTGGGCGACCAAAGCAGTCCAGGCGTTGTAGGCTAACCCTATCAGCGCGATGGAAATCAGGAGATACGGCCATCCCGCGGCTATTTGCTTCACAATGAACATGCCGTGCAATCCTCGAGCGGACCACATGATAGATAAGGCGCACGAGCATTCGATCCAATACAGTAAACTCTGTACCGCATTAACCATCTAGCTGTAGGGCAGAATTTCTTTGTCGCGGAACACGCCTTGCGACTGTTACCAAATAATCCGAGGCCAGAAAAGCAACTGGCAAGCGGAGACGCAGTGACCGGAACGAAGGATTAACTTCGTGTGATGCCGCCGAACCATCTGCAACGGCGGTGGGCTACCCTTGCGCCCTTTGCAAGGGTGGGGTTTCTCACTGCCAGCACGTGAGATTTTAACTTCGTCCAGCAACAACTCGAATCGCATCCGTTGCAAGACTCTAAAGACGCAAAATCACTGACCACGCGCTGCGATGTTTCCTCCGCATATCAGTGAGTGATAAGGCGATGTTACGCCAACTATTCAAATAGCTCTGGCATTAGTGTTGTCTCATCAATCCTTTGGAATGTTTTGCGCGAGGATGGTGCGAAATTCGGAAAGTTGTTGTGGCCCGAATGCGCGTTTTGGCATGACGGTGAACAATACCCGCGACGTATAGAGAAGAAAGTGGTTCTTGCCTTCCAGATAACGGATGAAATTGTTCCATGCGAAGTCGCTCTTACCCCCGCTCCATTGCAAGTGTAGGCCTCCAGAATCGACTTGTATTGTTCGCGGTCCTTTTAGAGAGGGACCGGCCATTCGCTTCGCGAACAGCCACGGAGATGCCCAAATGATGCCCGCCCAAAGAGCGGCCAAAACAAATATCGGGGCGAAGTTCGAGAGTGCCTGATTAGTTCTATCGGATGCCATCCGGAGCAATCCGACACCCGCCGCGACAAAAGCAATAGTTGCAATTATTCGAGGAAACCACCTTGAAAACGCGGTGCGGTTACGATGGGCTTTCACAGAGTCAACGAGGCCCGCCTTCGTCAGTTCGTAGGTGACTTCCATACTGAAAATTGTGCCAAAAGAGCGGTATTCCCCACAATGAAAAGAACGGTCTCCAGAGGTAACTGTTGTAACCAGGCGATCACACGTTTTGAGGGTTTTGAGTGAAATCGCGATGTTACGCCAATCATCAGCCGGGCGGCGCAATTTGGCTTGCTGTTTTGCATTTTTTGCCGTCGAAAACGATCTGAAATTGTTTCACACGGCGACGAACAGCAGGCTGAGTGTATGATCAACGCTATTTTGAGCTAAGAGAGAGGTTCCGGTTTATGACCAAAGCGCGACTGCTTGTATTGGTAGCATTTGCGGTAGGTGCAAGTTGCCTGTATGCGGCGGAGAAGAACGTTACTTTGGAGGGCACGCTCGTCTCCAGTGCCTGCTATCTAGAGAGCGACTCCCATCCAACTGGGAATGACATGGGAGGAAGAAAGGCCTGCGGGAGCGAGTGCTTGAAGCGCGGCGATCCAGCCGGATTGGTGACTAAAGAGAAAGAGTTTCATGTGCTAGTGGCCCCTTCTCTGGCACTTGCATCGTACGTCGGCCAGCAAATTCGCGTGACTGGTACTGACCACAATGGAACCATTGCCGTGGAGGAGGCAGAAGTCGCGAAAGACGGTAGTTGGGAGGAGATAAACCTCAAGTCCAAGATGTGATGGTGAATAGAAGTCGCCAGCGCTTTAAGCGCACATTCGTCGGTATGGGCAGGGACTGCTGCGAGACGGCAAGTCTTTCGACGAGACAGATTCGTTTAATACTTGTCGCCTAGTGTTTGTCGATGATTTACAAATCATTGACAACGGGCTGACGAGGGTCAATGAGTGAAATCGGGATATTACGTCGACTGTGCTCGTGACATGTGAATCGAGGAGGGACTAAGATGCTGTGGCGGAGGGACAATTGGACAAGGTTCGACCAGTCTCGGTGGACAAAGAGTCCACGCAAAAGCGAGGGATCGGGTTCTACTCCTATAGCCAGATCAAGAACACAAGACCTGTAGGTCGCATTGGCGCGATGCTAATCGGCGGGATTTATGTGTTGGTCGGCCTGTACGTCATTCTGCACCTAATTGGTCTTCGACACGCGGAAGCCAATATCTGGGGATCGGCTGAATCCCATGCGGTCGGCTTCCTCTTTGGCGTGTGCCTCATTGGAATCGGGGCATTTTGTGTGCACGTCGGGGCGATTTACTATTCACGAAAGTTTTGGCGATGGGCTGCTAGAGACCGCAGGCACTCCACCAATTAGGGCACACTCAATCGGAATCGGCCCGCCCCGGGTCAATGCATTATGAGAGAGGGGCCGATCTGCGGAATGCGGCACCTCAGAACGGAAGGAACAGATAGCAAAATCGGCTGAGGAATGACACTTTACCTTGAGGGAAAGACTCCGTTGAACGCGAATGATCTTTCCCCCAAGGAGGCAACTGCATGAGTCGCGAGATCAAGTATATCGGCATGGACGTGCACAAGGAAGCGGTGGTGATCGCTGTCCTCAGTGGCAGTGGCAAGCTGGAAATGGAGTCGATCGTGGAAACCAAAGCCAGCAGCATTCTGCAGTTTATCCACGGTCTGCGGGGCGAGTTGCATGTGACCTGGGAAGAAGGGACCTGGGCGAGCTGGCTCTACGATCTGCTTAAGCCGCAAGTGCAGGAAGTGCTGGTCTGCGATCCGCGGCGCAATGCGTTATTAAAGGAAGGCAACAAGAGCGACAAGATCGATGCGCGCAAGCTGGCCGACTTGTTACGCACGGGAATGCTGCGGCCGGTCTATCACGGAGAACATGGACTGCGGACGCTGCGCGAACTGGGGCGCAGTTATCAGAGCCTGGGCCAAGATCTGAACCGAGTGATGAATCGGATCAAAGCTCTGTATCGCAGCTGGAGCATCCCTTGTGCCGGTACCCAAGTCTATGCTCCGCGTTATCGGGAACAGTGGCTCCAGAAGATCGAGCATGCCGGCGTGCGCCGGCGCGCCGAGATGCTCTATCAACAGTTGGATGGATTGCAGACCTTACGACGAACCCTGCGTCCCGAGTTATTGGCGGAGAGCCGGAAACATAAAGCCTCAAAACTGCTGCGCCAGATTCCCTGCATCGGTCCGATCCGAGCCGCCCGCTTGATCGCGTTGATGCAAACGCCGCATCGCTTCCGTAGCAAACGGCAACTCTGGACCTATAGTGGGCTGGGCATTGAGACCCATGACAGTGCGCAATATCGCTACGTGCACGGACAACTGCAACGTACGAAAAAACCGCAACAGATTCGCGGTCTCAATCAGAATCACAACCACGAGATGAAAGAGATCTTCAAGGGCGCCGCCACCCGAGCCAGCTGTGGGGTAGGGCCGTTGCGCGATTTCTATGCGGCTTTGCTGGAGAAAGGGATGAAGCCGGAGATGGCGCGCCTAACGTTAGCCCGCAAGATCGCGGCCATTGCCTTGACACTTTGGAAGAAGGAGGAACGTTTCGACGCTGAACAACTGAAGCCGCAAGCAGCTTGAGCGCCGCACCAACTCAGGTGATCCGCCAGGTTCTCTTGCCTCGGTGGTGGCCCATCGTTCTGCGACGCTCGGGTTCGAGGGAGAGTATCCAAGCGCTCATTAGGCGTTCGGGTGCTGGAATCAGCACCCAGTCTCCGGGTCAATCCTATGCCCCCTCGGATAACCCAAAAAAGCCATAGGCCTCGAGCCTCACATAGGATGATGGTTGGCACTTTAGCCAACGGTGGGCTTGCGCAGCTTCGCAACGAATGGTGTCGGGACCGCGGCATGAAACCACTCAAGGAAGACCAGCAACTGCGATCCCTATCCCGGTCGCACTCTGTGGCGCGTCAGGCGTTAAAACCAAAATCCTCCCACGAAGAAGAAGGGGCCTGGATGCAAGCACCGATTTCGAGGTCTCACGGGAGGAGTGGAGAAGTGTTTTTGCTTGACATCCTCTCTCATAGGGTGAGTGCTATCGGGATGTTTCGCCAAATTGAAAAGAACTACCGCAATAACGATCTAGCTGTAGCGCATCCTCCCCTCACGATTCCAGCATCCGCATCGCCTTCACCATGCTCACATACATCCGATTGAACGACCGCGCTAGATCGGAAATTTCATCCGACCCCTTCACCGGAATCTCTGGCACATTAAAGTTGCCGTTGCTCACCTCATCCGCCAGCGCCGACAACCGGCTCACCGGACGAATCACAATCAACACCATGGCCAGATCCAGCAAAATCAAAGCTGCCAGCGCCAGACCGCACAAATAAATCATCAGCGTGCGAAACGCCCGGTCCGCAATATTCAACGGCACCGACATCGGCACCGAAACAATCTGTGCCCCCACCGTGTCGCCCCGCTTCCAGTCGAATCCATTATTCGTTCCATAAATTCGAATCATCGCCGCCGGAGCCGCCGCCGGCGTGCTGTGGCATTTGAGACATGGACCAGCCGCCACAATCGGTCGCGCCAAAAACATCGACCGTCCTCCCGGAACTTCCCGCTGCCCGGAAAATTTCTTGGCATCCGCATGGCTGCGGAAGTTCTCCACAATATCCGCCTCCCAATCCACCGCGCGGTCGCGCAGGTTGGTCGGATTCAGCGTCGCCTCTTTATACGTATAGTCCGGATAACTCGCTCGCAAATAATTAAAAACTTCCGTCGCGGAAAACGCCGGCACGGTCTGCGGCAAAAATGTCCGGATGCGCGCCTGGTGCGCCTCCAGCAGCGGCACAATCTGCTGCGATGTGTAAGTCCGCATTCCGCCCGCCGCTCCCATCATCAACCGAGCCTGCTGCAGCACCTGCTCCTGCGCATTGCGCTCCAAAAATTCGCGCGAAAAAAAACCCGCAATCCCAATCCCCACCGCGAAAACAAAAATCAACACCAGATTAAACTTAAGCAAAAGTTTCATAGGCCGCCAATTATAAAACGGGCCAGAAGGCCCGAGCCGATAAGCCTTCGCGATCTGGGTGCCCCATTTCTCGCCTCCTTTGCGAGAAGTGGGATCCACTCACCCCGCCATTACCCCTATCATCCCGAGCAGAGATAGAGATAAAGATTGAGTAGAGATTAAAGATAAGGACCCCTCCACTCCCGCCCTCCCCCAAGCTCCTTTCCCTTCCTCCCCCAAACTCTTTGTCATTCCGAGCAAGCCGGAGCGGCAGCGACGGCGCCGTCGAGGAACCTGCTGTTCGCCGGGAATGTCCCATTTCTCGCCTCCTTTGCGAGAAGTGGGATAGATGCGCCCGATCAACGGCAATCCCACATCCCTATGTTGTGCTCTCACCCACCCAGAAGTAACCGGAAGAAAGTACCCACCCAACCCCAAATCCCCCCGTCCAGCATCGCAATTCCGCTGCTGGATCACCCGCGCCGCATTTGCGCCAAAATTCGTTGCGCTCGATCAAGCCCTCTGGTAGCCTTTACAAGGACTACTTTTTTGAGTGTTCTTTCGTATCGCCGTTGCGACCACGTGCCCCCGTCCGTGGCTCTCGCACAAATAAAGTTCAAACAGGTAAAGTTCGAAGCAAAGCCCGAAGTCATGTCCGAAGCAATTCTCTAAGGAGAAACAATCTTGTCCGCAACCTCATCCGCAAAGAACCGTATTTTGTTTACTTCTGAGTCCGTCACCGAAGGCCATCCCGATAAAATCGCCGATCAGATTTCCGACGCCATTCTCGACGCCTGCCTTGCCGAAGATTCCTTCAGCCGCGTCGCCTGCGAAACTCTCACCGCTACCGGCCTCGTCGTCATCGCGGGAGAAATCACCACCAAAGCCTACGTCGATTTTCAAAACGTAGTCCGCGGCACCGTGCAGTCCATCGGATACGACAACGCTCTCCACGGCTTCGACTGCAACACCTGCGCCGTCATCTCCAGCATCAACAAACAGTCCGGCGACATCGCCATGGGCGTCGACACCGGCGGCGCCGGCGACCAGGGAATGATGTTTGGGTATGCTTGTGATGAGAATTTGGAGTTGATGCCGACGCCGATTTCGTTGGCGCACAAACTTACGATGCGGTTGTCGCAGGTGCGGAAGAATGGAACGTTGCCTTTTCTGCGTCCGGATGGAAAGTCGCAGGTTACGGTTGAGTATGATGCCAAGGGAAAAGTTGTTCGCGTGGATGCAGTTGTGATTTCCACGCAGCATTCCGAGACAGTCGCCAATGACGAACTGCGCGCGGGAATTTTGAAGCATGTGATCCAGGCGGTGATTCCGGCGCATCTGCTGGATGAGGATACGAAGTATCACATCAATCCCACGGGAAGGTTTGTGATTGGCGGACCGATGGGAGACACCGGACTGACGGGCCGGAAAATTATCGTCGATACTTACGGCGGCATGGGCCGTCATGGCGGCGGAGCATTCAGTGGAAAAGATCCGACCAAGGTGGATCGCTCGGCGGCTTACATGGCGCGGCATATTGCCAAGAATATTGTTGCTGCGAAGTTGGCGGATCGCTGTGAAGTGCAGCTGGCGTATGCGATCGGCGTAGCGGAGCCGGTGAGCGTACGCGTGGACACTTTCGGCACGGAGAAAGTAAATCCAGAAATTCTTTCCGATTTGATTCGCGCGAACTTCAAATTAACGCCGCGGGGGATTATCGAGTCTCTGGATTTGCGCCGGCCGATTTATAGAAAGACAGCGGCGTATGGGCACTTTGGACGCAACGATCCGGACTTCACTTGGGAAGCGACCGATAAGGCGGCCAAGTTGGCCAGCGATGCGGGCGTGCGGGAGACGGCGGGGGCGCGGAAGTAGGCAATAGGGAAGCGAGCCAAACGCGCGATTGTAGTGTCGCAAAAAGCGCGACACTTCGCGCGGCTCGCCCAGATCCTTCGCGGCGCAAAGAACGCTTGCTCAGGATGACAGGGCTGGTTGATGGGCCGAAAGTGTTATTCCCCTAAGAGTTTTTGAATATGCAGAATCCAGGTTCGATTCGTGTATTCTGACAGAGCACTTGTATCCGATTATTCTTCGTCAACAAACTTAAATTTTTAGCATGAAAGCGCCACAGGAGGCGTATGTCAACAGCAGCACAGATTAATTCTGATATCAAGAGTTTAGAACTGGCCGAACTGGGCAAGAAGCGCATTGAGTGGGCCAATCAGTCCATGAAAGTGCTGCAGATTATCCGCAAAGAATTCATCAAGAACCAGCCGCTGAAGGGGATTCGCATTTCGGCTTGCCTGCACGTTACGGCGGAGACCGCGAACCTGGCGATTTGTCTGCGCGATGGTGGCGCCGACGTGGTTTTGTGCGCCTCGAATCCGCTTTCCACGCAAGACGATGTTTCCGCCAGTCTGGTGCGCGATCAGGGCATTGCGGTCTTCGCCATCAAAGGCGAGGACAACGATACGTATTACCAGCACATCATGGCCGCAATCGATCACAAACCGCACATCACCATGGATGATGGCGCGGACCTGGTGACGATGCTGCACACCAAGCGCACCGATGCGCTCGAGGGCGTGATTGGCGGAACGGAAGAGACCACAACGGGCGTGATCCGGCTGCGCGCGATGGCGAAGGAAGGCGTGTTGAAGTTTCCCATCGTCGCGGTGAATGACGCCGACACCAAGCATCTGTTTGATAACCGGTACGGCACTGGCCAGTCGACCATCGACGGCATTATTCGCGCGACCAACTTTTTGCTGGCGGGATCGAAGTTCGTAGTGGCCGGCTACGGCTGGTGCGGACGCGGGCTGGCGAGCCGGGCGCGCGGGGCGGGCGCGGAAGTGATCGTGACCGAAGTCGATCCGACGAAGGCGCTGGAAGCAGTGATGGATGGCTTCCGCGTGATGTCGATGACGGAAGCGGCGAAGATTGGCGACGTGTTCTGCACGGTCACGGGCAACAAGAGCGTGCTCACCAAAGATCATTTCGGCCTGATGAAAGATGGTGCGATCATTTCGAACTCCGGACACTTCAACGTGGAGATCGATATTCCGGCGCTCGAGAATATGTCATCGTCGAAGCGCACGACGCGCACGTTCGTCGACGAATACTCGTTGAAGGATGGGCGCAAGATCAATCTGCTGGGCGAAGGCCGACTGATTAATCTGGCGGCGGCCGAAGGACATCCCGCGTCGGTGATGGATATGAGCTTTGCCGATCAGGCGCTCTCGGTGGAATACATGGTGAAGAATTTCAAATCCCTCGAGAAGCGCGTCTACAAAGTTCCCGACGAACTCGACAAGCGCGTGGCCAAGCTGAAGCTGGAATCGATGGGCATCAAAATCGATCGGCTGACGCCGGAGCAGGAAGAGTATTTGGCGGGGTGGAGCGAGGGAACGTAGCTCGTGTAGCGCGGACGCCCTCGTCCGTGGCTTTTGACTTTGAAACGGGGCGGCGCTAGCCGCCCCGTTTTTTTTCGGGCCCTGGATCAACAGGTGCCGGAGAGCGCGGACGAGGGCCCGCGGATGGGCGGGCCTCTCGATTTGGCATCACGCGATTTGGCACAGCACGGTTTTCAGCTGCTCGGCCTAGGGCGACACCGTGGAATAGTGGGCCTCCCGGGTCAGCGGTGGCTGGGTCGGCGCCGGCCAGGTCCGCAAGCGTCCGCCCGCTCGCCCAAGGGTCGGCAAAAAGTGTTCCATAGATTGGAGTCCGTGAGGAGACCTCAAGAGCTTTGACGCGAGAGGAGACATCTGCCATCGCCTCGACTGCGAGTTTCATGAGGTTCCTGTCTTGAGCACTCGTGCTCCGCATTGTATCGGCAAGTTCCTCGAGCATCTCGCGCTCCGACCTGTGAGGACGATCGCTCGGCCCGTCGGAGGGAAGGTTCCCCAGTCTTCTCTTTAAGTTTTGGCCAAACAAAGGTCGAAGGTCGCTTGGAGCTGGGCGTCCTTTAGCGCATTTTCCCCCAAGGCCCTGTTTAGGGTTTTCAGGAGCTGAAGCAGATCGTCCTTCGTCGGCTTTGTCGCCTGAAATAGGGCCAAGGGACCGCTTACGTCGCTTGGCTCCATCCCGATCAGCAGAGTGCGGACGAAGGACTTTTCAACTGTTTTAGAGAGGGCACCGGCTTCGAAGAGGATGTAAGGGGCGGGCAGGTTGTTGGGCGTCAAGCAGATAATGCCAGCCTTCGCACTTGTGAGCGCCTCGGCGAGTTCCGAACTCCAGCGAGATCCTTTGTCGATGTCCGCTGAAGAAAGCCAAGGGTTGAAGGCGTTCACGATCATTGGCAGATATTCTTTCAGTGCCTCGGCGACAGCGCGGCTGGGTGGCCCAGACCAGCTAATGAGGATGTCCATCTTTTCCATGGTCTCAGGATTGTAGTGATGTTCTCTGGTTTGTTCTAGTCGGCCCTGTCGTGTGGCGTGCCGATGCGCCGATCTCCGGGTAGCTACCGTGATCGCGCTGCGAAAGCATGGTGCAGTCACCTCGACAGGAGATGCGTGATTTCGTAGCGCGCAGCGACGTACAGAAAGACGAGGAAGACAGCACTGCTGGCTACCTCGGCCCCAATGACTCTTGCTTTTGTGCAAATATCACAGAACCGCTTCATATTTCCTCGCTTCATGGGCGTTCACCCAGGGCTGCACCAAAGACTAAATAGTTAGTGCCACCAGACCTACGCATGGAATATGACATGCTATTCATTACCTCGACAGGTCCCGAAAGGGCATGGCCAATGTCAACAGTACGTGTGGTCCTGTCCTCTTGAACAGATAACCTAGGTAGATGCCCCAATGTTAGGGCCATGACCGATATCTCCTAGGCATCAATGACGTTCTAGCAGTCGGGATTTTGCGTGAATTCCCCAATCTGAGTGACGCTGTCGCGAGTCGCAGGATGTTCAGGGCTGATGCTTAAGCGGCTGAGGCCGTGTTCCCGGTGGGGAGCTGACGTGGCACGAGTGAACTCGTGCCCTTCCCGATCTTTCGTCCTCCGATACGGGGAGAACTCCCTGAGACGGTTGAGCCACGGATGCGATTGCAGGGATCCTTCGACTGCGCGTGCGGATTCGTAAGGCGAATCCGTACGCTTCGCTCAGGATGACAAGGGGCTGCGGGAGGGTGGTGGGGGAAAAGCAGGTTCCTCCGCTGCGCCGTCGCTGGCGCTCTGGCTCGGTCGGAATGACAGGGAAATGACAGGGATTTGAGTCTCTGCCTCAGCGGCTGAAGCCGTTTCGCTGGTGGGACACTGATGTGGCACGAGTGAACTCGTGCCCTGCCCGAGCTTTCTTCTTTACGCGGCGCTTAAGCGCCGCTCTTCCACGGTATTGTCGTCGTTCGATGGTGGTGAAGTCCACTTCTCGCAAAGGAGGCGAGAAGTGGGGCACCCGGCACCGAGCAAAATCTAGGGCAACGTCAAGGGCAGCGGACGGGGGCGTCCGCTCTACACGAAGTGTCTACTAAAGTAGACTTTACGTTTTGCCATGGGGATGGGAAAGTGGAGTAGGTTCCGAGAATTGCGGCCTGGGCGGGCCGCGTTTTTTTGTTGGGGATGAAGGCGGACAGCGGGTTCCTCGACGGCGCCGTCGCTGTCGCTCCGGCTTGCTCGGAATGACAAGGCGATGGGGAGTACGGATTGACAAGGCGTTTGGGTGAGGGCGGGGAGTACAGAGGTCCCCTTCGGCTTCGCTCAGGGCGGGCTTTCGCTTCGCTCAGGATGACAAGTTTCCTAGCGTTCGTGGTGGGACAGCCGAGGGCGGCTGTCCCCACATGGGCAGGGTTCGTGGATTCGGAATGACAAAGGTCGTGGATGAGGAGAGATGTGTATGGGAAAAAATCGGGGGATGGAAATTAAGAATGGGAAGCGGCGGGGGGAGTGGGCGGAGATGGTGTTTGCGGGGCGGGCGTTGCGGGAGGGGTTGAGGCTGGCGCGTCCTTGGGGTGAGTCGTCGGGATATGACTTTGTGGTGGATCAGGATGGGAGGATGGTGCGGGTGCAGGTGAAGTCGACGATATTCAAAGAGGGGACGGGATATTCGTGTTCGATGAAGGACAGCAAAGGTCCGTATAAAAAGAATTCGTTTGAGTTTGTGGCGGCGTATGTGATTCCGGAGGATGTGTGGTTCATTATTCCGGAGAAGAAGGTGCGGGGGTTGTGGAGCGTGGGGCTGTATCCGAAGCTGAAGGGGGCGAAGTATGGGGAGTATCTGGAGGCTTGGGATTTGTTGCGCGGGGATGGTCCGGTGGTGATTGACCGGATTGAGGCTTGCGCGGAGGAAGCGGTTTTTATCGGAGTAGGGGGATTGCTGAGCGGCACGTGTGGGCGACGTTGGAGGAGTGAAACACTTCTCGCGAAATCGGCGAGAAATTGGGGCATTCCGCCGAAGAAACAGCAGGTTCCTCGACGGCGCCGTCGCTGTCGCTCCGGCTTGCTCGGAATGACAGAGGATTGGATTGGGTGACAAAGGGTTGGGTGAGGAGACCTGATCGGGGGAACCCTGAGTTCGCGCGTTTAACGAGCGGCGGGGAGGTTGCTGCTCCAGGCGTCGGCGAGGATGAGCCAAGCTCCCAGGCGCTTCCAGGTTTTGAGATATTTGCCGCGGTCGCCACGTATGGTGCCGTCGGACTGGTGGATGGCGACGGTGTAGCGGCCGATTTCCATGGCGAGGTCTCCGGCGCTTTCGATGCGGACGGTTTCGAGACGGAGGTCCTGGTATCCGGCATCGCCGAAGTGGCGGAGGAGACGCTCGACGGATTTGGGGCCGTAGGCGGGATCGTGATGCGGCGCCATGAGTGCGCCATCGGGCGCGAAGAGGGCGGCGGCTTGATCGTAATTGCCGGTGTTGAAAGCGATGACGAAATCTTGCGCGAGGTTGCGGATGAGCGATTGCACATCCATGAACGGACGAGAATCCGCCACGGAACTCGAGTAGGGCCGGTACATCTTACTACCTCCTGGGGGAAGGCAAGAGCAAGTGGCCGCTGAGCAAGCGGAACTGCTCTTTGTGCTTAAAAAGCATTCTAGCGCAAGAGACTGTGGAAAGAGAAAAAGTTTGCAGAGCTGAAAGGGAGATTCCTGCCGAGGGAAGGGAGAACACTGTAGGCGAGACGGGGAAATATTTGAGTGGGCATCCAGCGAGCGCGAAGGCGGCATCTGATGTGGGCCCGAAATTGGAGGCAAAGCAGATAGTCAAGCGAGGAATCTATGAGATTTCAAGACGTGAGACTTAAGGGACTGGGCGCGGGATTATTGAGCGCTGGATTGTTGGGGCTGGTGCTGGGAACGTGCGGGACGGTGAAAGCTCAGGATGCGCGGGATGAGGCCAAGCCGCAGCAAGAAGAACCAAAGCAGGATGAAGCGAAGCCGGCGCAGCCGAAGGCGGAGCCCAAGGATGCGAAGCCAATGCAGGAACAGCCTACGCCGAAGGCGGAGGAAGGGAAGCCGGCGAAGAACGACAAGATGGACAAGCAGGATGAGAAACGGAATAACGAGATGAAGCCGGCGCAGGAGCAGAACCGTCCGATGCAGAATAATAATAACGACCGGGCGATGCAGAATGGCGGCGATCATGCGAAGCCGGCGGCGAATCAACGCGGACAGCGAATTCCGGAGGATAAATTCCGGGCGAATTTTGGCCGGCAGCACACGTTCCGAGTGCAAACCCAGGTGGTGCAGGGACAGCCGCGATTTCAGTACGGCGGGTATTGGTTCGCGCTGGCGAATCCGTGGCCGGGAGACTGGGCTTATACGGACGATTGTTACGTTGACTATATCGATGGAGAATATGTGTTGATCGATCTGCTGCATCCGGGAGTAGAGATTCCGTTGGTCGTGGTGGTTGAGTAAATTTGAGTTGAGGTGACGAAAAGGCCTTCCGCGCGGAGATGAATTTTCGCGGCGGAGGGCTTCTTATTTTTGAAGACAAGATCAAAAGCTTCAACACGGGGGGGCACGGGGTTACACACAGGGAGAGCAGGGGAAGACTTGTTTCTACTTGCGTGTGGGTGCTGTTAACGGTATGGTGCGCGGATGGACGAGAACCAGCGCGGGGTGGTTACGGAGAATATGACTAGAGAGAAGGTTGCGGAATCGCGAGCGCAGGATGTGGGGCGCGTTTGTCCTAACTGTTCGGCGGAGTTGCAGGAGCGAGGGTGCAAGTTGAGTTGTGGGGTGTGCGGATTTTATTTGAGCTGCTCGGATTTTTATTGATTGAGAGCACTGGACTGTTGGTGCCAGCGAGAGACGCTCTGACAGGCTGATCCTCTCGAATGCAAAGAACTCACAAAGGTGGCTTAGGCATTATTTCGATTCGATCTTTAGCGAACACATCGCTCGTCAAGAGTTGAATATATTTTGCCCGTCCGTCTCTTGACATGTCCTTTGGCACAATGTAACCCGCCTTCTGTTGTGATTCATAGAACCAACCGCTGTGCCCCCATACCAAGTGAATTATGTATGTTTGGACCTTGCACTGAGGACAATCGACAAAGACGCTTCCCGTCAGTTCATCACCGTCTGCGAGTTGCCCACTTCCATCCGAAACTCTTTGGATTCCGGGGGAAAACATCTGATAGGAACCACTGTCCGCGTGTGGTTTCACGTAATCAATGGTCTGCGTGGCAAAGCTAAAATAACTCAAGTCTGAAGTTCTAAATAGGATCGTTCCCCAACGAATTGTTTCGACAACGTGATCAGACGGATCGCTGACAACAATATCCGGGGATTGTGGGTTATAGAATCTTGCCGTTAGCTGGGTTGAAGTTGATTCAGTTTCCTTGTGAGATTTTGGATTGAGGGTTTCAGATTTTGCAATTGGGAACTTCAGGAGGCTTATCTGAAGGAGCGATAAGCGCGGAATAAAGCTTGAGTGTCATTGCATGATCCCTGAGGGCGTCTACTTTATTCTGGCAGTCGCGTGCTTCTTGGATCTCAATTTTGGCGGCGGCATCATCGGCCGCAGCCATCACCCAGTTCACCTCATGCCGCAGAGCAAAGATTACAAGAACGCCAGCGAAGGTTATGAATACCACACGATTAGTCGGGCTTACCTCGAGAATTTCTTCCCACACCCAAAATAGCAGCATGGCAGTTATTGCGGCTGTCATAAACCACAAGATCGGACCCTGTGGATTCAGCACATCAGTCGCCTGCTCCGCGATTGCTGCACCGAGAAAATACGTGATAGCGAGGAGAGATAGTCCTGTAAATGCTTTGCGTAAGGGCGACACCTCCAGCAATGATCGAGCAAAGCGCAGAAGCCTATGCATAGGCTTGCCCATAAATAAAACCGCTGCCACAGCGCAACAAAGTGACAAGTCCTTCCAGTCCTCTCCTCCTTCTGCCATCGTTCACAACTCCTCCGGTCAGCCAAGGTTGCCTCCCTTGACTGCGGAGGATTGTACTCATTTTACTTGGTTTTTTATTGATTTCTTGGATTCCTGAGTTCGACGATTCCTGTATTCGAGGCGCGAAGAACGATGCTTCTCCTGACAGGCCAGGCAGCGCGCGTCTACAATTGGGTAGCGAGTTTTATTTCTTGATCATGATGAGGAGAACGTGATGGAACGCAAGGCTAGCGCGGTTTGGAAGGGTGGATTGAAGGATGGAAGAGGAACGATCTCGACTCCGGGCGGAGTGCTGAAGGATACGCAATATTCGTTTACCTCGAGATTTGAAAATGGCCCGGGGACGAATCCGGAGGAGTTGATTGCGGCGGCGCATGCGGCATGTTTTTCCATGGCGCTATCGGCGCAGTTGGGCGGCGCGAATTTGAAGCCGGAGAGCATCAACACCAATGTGACTTTGACCATGGAGAAGCAGGACGCGGGATGGACCATTACATCGAGCCACATCGATGTAATAGGAAAGGTTCCGGGAGCGGATGCGGCGACGTTTCAGAAGTATGCGGAAGCGGCTGAGAAGGGCTGTCCGGTATCGAAGGTGTTGAACGCGAAGATTTCGATGACCGCGAAGCTGGGGTAAGCGGCTTCCGGATTTTGGGCGTGCGCTTTTATTGACGGGCGCATTCGTGATCTTAAAACGCAGAGTGCGCTGAGAAATTCCGCGGAGTACGCTGAGTTCTCGATCGCTTGCGAAATGCAGATCGTCCAGGGCCAGTGTTTGACAGGTGGTGAGAGGGCTGTAAAATAGAAGTGTTGGTCTTCCTGACTCGCTGACTCGGCGGCCTTGCGGCCGCCGCTGCATTGCAGTCCAGTATTGCCATCGTGGCGGAATTGGCAGACGCGCATGGTTCAGGTCCATGTACCGGCAACGGTGTGGGGGTTCGAGTCCCTTCGATGGCACCATTTGTAGTTTTCCAAAAGTTCATCTCGCGATGAAGATTTAAGTGGCAAACATTTCCTCTGCCAACAGTGAGTCATTTTCCAGGTTCCGGCAACGCTACTTTCTAACGTTCTGGGGCGCTATAATGGCGAACGTTCGTTTCATTTCCGGTGAGTGGAGCAAAAACTATGACAACGCCTGAGCAAAAGACCTGTGCCCACATTCCCTGCACCTGTGTGGTGGAGAGTGGCCAAAAATACTGTAGCGAATCTTGCAGTGATGCCGGATCGGGTGAGGCGGAGATCGCTTGCGAATGCGGTCACGCGACCTGTTCGACAAGCATCGAACAAGTAGCCTAGAACACCCCAAAAATTCCCGCGTCTGATCTGGCGGGCAGGCTTTTCACACGCAAAAGCTTACGACGGCCAACGAGTGTAATCGTGTTTATGACAAACCATCCTGCGCGGCAATACGCTGAACAGGAACTGTTTCAGCTATTGCAGTTTCGCGTTCTCCTCCCTGGCGTCCTTCAGGATAGGGATGCCGGGGTCGGCGTCCTTCCAGAGGGTGAGGAAATCTTTGTAAGCGGCGAGGGCGCGGACGCGGGCGGCATCGCGATCAGCCGGCGAGCTTTGCTCGCCGTGGACGGCCCCTTCGACTTCGCTCAGGGCAGGCTTAGCGGGTGTCCCCACATGAACATATCCGGCTTCCAGCGCGTTGGCGCGAGCAACTCCAAGATGCGCTAACGCGCCAGTCCAGCAGTTCCAGACGATGCCGCTGTGGTCGATGATCTTCTGGAACTCGGCGGCGGCAGCACTGCCTTGTCCGGCTGCCAAGTATGCCTCTCCACGTATGTATGTTGGATAGAGGCAGGAAATATTGGCGACGAACCCGATTTGCCCCAACTCGATCGGTGAAGCAGCTTGCAGCGTAGTCACGGCAGCAGCCGGGTTTTTTTTGTCCAACGCCAACTGCGCCTGAATTGCTGGGAGCCACAGAGACTGCACCTGTGTGTCCAACGGGAAGCGTTTCGTTAGGTCTTGCGCGAGCGATTCGGCTCGTGCCGTGTCGCCCGCCATGGCAAATGCAAGCGCGGCTTCGATCTCGACGCCCTGACTGGTGGGAACAAGCTTCAAAGCCTCCGCCGCTGACTGCCGAGCTTCCGCAGCATCGCCGTAGGCGGCTTGTTCGAGAGCAGCGTTGTCCAGCCAGATCGCTCCGTTTTCCTTGCTGTCGGCCCGGATGGCGGAGTCTACTGCCTGCTTGGTCAATTTCCGGGCCTTATCCAGATGACCAACATACGCCTCGGTGTCGGATGCGAGAGCCAATCCCATGTTTTCTTCGGGCGTACCGGCAAACCACTGTTGCTGTTCCGCCATCGCGGCAGAATTAGCCCCGATGAAGGCAAGAGCGTAGAGAAGATTGTGGAATATGAAATTATCCAGTGTTTGCGCTTGCGCCTCGTGAGTGACTTGCCGCGCCTCATCGAGCTGTTGCAGGGCAACGGTGTCGTTGGCGAGATTCGTATAGTTTGCTACCCGATCCGGCGCAATGCGCAAGGCTTGCTTCGTGATCTCCGCGGCCTTCTCATACTGCCCCTGTCCGGAGTACACATTGCCCAAATTGCCGTACGCTGGGGCGTATCGTGGGTAGCTCTCAATCTCCTCCTTATACGTCTGGGCCGCTTTATCCAGTTCTCCGGTTACATACGAATAGTAGGCGGCGGTGATCGTCAGCTTTTCCCGCTCGCTGGCATGTTCCCGCAGCTGAAATGCCTTGGTGAAATACTCGCTGGCTCGACCTAGCTCGCCGAGACTGAGGTAGTTGTTGCCCACTGCCGTGTAGCCCATGGCAAAATTCGGATCGAGCTCGATGGCACGCTGGACATAGGGAAGGGCTCCGGCGGGACCTTTCTCATTCATCGCCTTTCTGCCAAGGCTGTATGCTTTCAGAGCTTCGAGCGAGGACGTGGTGGCCTGTTCGAGCGGAAGATCAAACTTCTGCACCGTAGCCAGGGACTCGCCCAACTCGGCGCGCAGCTTCGATGCCGCCTCGCCCAGCGCGTCCAGCACCTTCTCCTTGGAGGCCGCCGTCACCTGCTGCTCGGCCAGCGGGTCTCCGCTCTGGCAATTCACCGCCTTCAATCCCAGTACATATTCGTTGCCCAGACTGGCGATCGACCCGGCAATGTACGCCTTGCTGCCCGCTCGCTGGCAAAGTTCCCGCGCAACGTCGGGGGTGAGCTTGGTGTCGCGTGGCTTCGTCATCAGTTTCAAGCTTGCCGCGATCTTGTTGTCCGGCAGCACATTCAGAAACGGCGACTGGTTCAGAGAAACGCTCAGCGCGGTCTTGAGCGTGTCGTCAAAGACGGGATCGCGCGTTTCGTTGCTGAAATCGGCAAGAACGATGGTGTCTTTCTCGGTGAGGCGATGCGCGGTCTGTTGCCGCGAGCGATAGTAAAGGCCGGCGGCGAGGACAGCGGTTAGTACGACGGCGGCCAAAACCCAGCCGAGCTTCTTTCCGAAAGAGGCTCGGCCTGAACGGCCGGGAGCCTGCCCTGAGCTTGCCGAAGGGGCGGCCGTTCCTACATGGGCTGTTTGCGAAGACTGTGTGGGGACAGCCGTCCCCGGCTGTCCGGTCGAGCGCAGCTCGGCTCCTTCTCCGCTACCTGCAAGAGCGACGGTGCCAGAATCAGCTACTCTGGCTCGTCCGGTCTCGGTATCCCGCTTCAGCCGTTGCAGGTCGGCTCGCATCTCCGCCGCGCCCTGATAGCGCAGATTGCGATCCTTCTCCAGCGCCTTGTTGATGATGTCTTCCAGCTTGGGCGGAATCTCGCGATTGAACCGAATCGCAGAGGGCGGATCGGAATCGAGGATCGCCTTGAATATGACTGCAGACGTTTCGCCGTGGAAGGGCAACGCTCCGGTTGCCATCTCGTACAGAACTGTGCCGAAGGAAAACAGGTCGGTGCGGGCATCCAGCTCCTTGCCCCGGGCCTGCTCGGGCGACATGTAAGCGACGGTTCCGAGCGTAGAGCCGGGGCTGGTGAGATGATCTGCGTCGACGGAACGCGTCTGGGTGTTCAGTGACGCAATATTGCTCGAAGAACTGCTCGCCGGACTGACCTTCGCCAATCCAAAGTCCAGAATCTTGGCGTGCCCGCGCTTGGTGACGAAGATGTTGGCGGGCTTGATGTCGCGGTGGATGATTCCCTCAGCATGCGCGGCATCGAGGGCGTCGGCAATTTCGATGGCGAGCGAGAGAATCAATTCCATTTCCATTGGACGCCCGCCGATGCGATGCTTCAGCGTCAGTCCATCGAGAAACTCCATGGCGATAAAGTGCTGACCTTCGCGCTCGTCAATTTCGAAGACCATGCAGATATTGGGGTGGTTCAGGGCAGACGCCGCTTGCGCTTCGCGCTGGAAGCGGGCAAGAGATTGCGCATCCTTGGCGACTTCATCGGGCAGGAATTTGAGGGCGACGAAGCGATGCAGCTTCACGTCCTCGGCTTTATAGACAACACCCATCCCGCCGCCGCCGAGTTTTTCGACAATGCGATAGTGCGAGATAGTTTGGTCGATCACAGCGCGAGAGAATCTTACGTGTGAGAGGCGGGCAAGTCAACGTGAAGCCAGAAGGTTGGCCGCACGCGTTGAACAGCACGCCGCTTTACATTGTGCGCACGAATTGAGTAGCAGGCAGGTGCGTTCGATGGAAATGGTCGGGGCGCGCGGATTTGAACCGCGGACCCCCTGCGCCCAAGGCAGGTGCGCTACCAGGCTGCGCTACGCCCCGTAAGTTCTTTCGGAATCACTGCTTGGTCCAAGCAGTCGTGCAGGATTATTTTACTAGGCAGGGATGCGATGGGGCAAATGAATTTGTTTCCCAGCTCGAACGGTATGCTCTGCCACAGTTCTAGATAAAGGACCGACGATCTGATTAAGCTGTTGAAAGAGGCGTCACTGTAAAGGTCTCATGAAAGTGATATATACATCACATATTGCTTACTGTTTTCTATAAGTGATGTATAACTCACATCCCACCGTGATGACTTCCACCTTGTTTAACGATTCAAATAACAGCCTCCTCTCAAGGTTTCGGCAAGCGATTCTCCATGTGCTCGCTTAGCAGGGAGTCGCTCGTTGATTGAAGCGGAAGCAACGGCTCCATGTTCACTTTCATCCGCTGACAGCCTTGTAGTGCTTAGTCAACGAAGACATACAGTCTGTCATGAAGTGATGTTCACGGTCCTTTTCCCGCGGGTTTAAGTCGCACTGCATATCCTTACTCTGGCATAAATGCCAGTATGCCATGGACGGCTGCCGTTCTAGCATCGACCTGTTACACCTTTCGTGCGATACGTTACAGAGGTGTATCTGACGAGGATCAAACGCGCGAGCCCGACTTAGCAAATTGGGCTAGCCCTGAAAAGTTAGCCGCGACCGCGGGGAGGTTCATATGAGTCCATTTCGCATTTTGGTGGCCGACGATCAGCCGATATTCCGTCTCGGTTTGTGCTCTCTTCTTGGCTCTCACGAAGGCTGGGAAGTCTGCGGAGAAGTAGCTGATGGACGAGATGCGGTAGAGAAGTGCAGGAAGCTGAAGCCGGATCTTCTTATTTTGGATATTTGCATGCCAAAACTGAATGGCCTCGAAGCAGCACGGCAGATTCTGAAATACAATCCGCAGCAGCCAATACTGATCCTTACCTCGGTAGACTCCGAACAAGTAGTTCGAGAATGTTTGGAAGCCGGGGTTCGGGGATGGGTTTTTAAGTCGGACCGGACAGACGATCTGATAACGGCAGTGGAGGCAATGCGCAGGCAGAAAAGCATCTTCAGCTCGCGAGTCTCCGATCTGATTGTAGAAGGTTTCAAGCGGCATAGCGTTGGCCCGGCCAGCGCCAACGTACCCAAATTGTCAGCGCGGGAACGCGAAGTTGTTCAGCTCGTGACCGAGGGAAAGAGATCCAAGGAGATCGCCATCGCACTGAATGTTTCGGTGGCAACGGCAGAGACGCATCGAACCAATATCTTCCGCAAGCTCAAGCTTCATTCTGTTGCCGAGCTGGTGATGTATGCGGTAAGAAACGAAATTGTTCACCTGCAATTTCCGGTTGAGCTGCACTTCGCCAAACAGGAAGAGGACCGAAATCGTTCTTGCGCGACTCCTGGCTATGTTGCCCTTCC
Organism: uncultured Acidobacteriaceae bacterium; assembly: GCA_963836305.1. Lineage (GTDB taxonomy): Bacteria > Acidobacteriota > Terriglobia > Terriglobales > Acidobacteriaceae > Sulfotelmatobacter. The sequence goes on from CAWIJP010000021.1 coordinate 283,603, forward strand.
CGAACCAGGGAATGGCCGAGCGGGCGGTGTCGCTCCGACCGCTAACTGAGCTGTGCGTCGGCGTGTGGAAGGATGCCTTGAAAGCGTTGTCTGCCAGTTGCTCCTCGATGATGAAGTCAAGGAATTCAGGCTCTGCAGCGGCCAACGTTTTCAAGCGCTTTCCAGCGTCGATCACTCGCGCGACAATCTGCCACAGAGTATGTGTGACTCGATGCGCGTCGTAAGCGACGTCAAAAACTTGCCGTAGTCGGCGTAACCATGGAGGATTTTGACATCCCTGCGGAGTTCCCTTGCAGCAGATGAGAACGGCGGCCTCCGGCACAGCACACGGCGGCCGTAATCTTTTCGACCGCCCCCCAAGGCTGCCATAGCCGAACAGGGGAGAGATCCCGCAACCAGCCAGACGATTGCGCCCAGCCAACCGCGAACCAGCCAGTCTACACCTGCCTCAAATGTCAATCAGTTCGTACCCGGTGTCACTCGCGACAAGGCGGAAACAGATACCGAAGTCTTACATCGAGCACGACGGTCCACTGAAATCTGCCCCGTCCGTCCTGTCGCAAACGTCCATGGCTAGATTTACCCCCGAGTGACCGGGCAGATCGCACTCCTGATTGGCAGCGGCGGCTCCAATAATCATCTACCTGAGCACCGTGGTTATTGCTGCGGAGCAACGACATCGAGCGATGCCAAACCTATTCTTGGCTTGGCTCGGTCCGCTGCACACCTGCTGAGGGGGCGCGTGCCGGACAGCACGCCAGGATTCCAGGTTGGGATTGGGCCGAGTCCATTCCACAAACTCCAAAACGAGAGTATAAAGGACGGCGTAACCGGCAACTGCCATCTCAAGACGCCGACAGAAAGTTTGCTTCTGCACCGGGATCGCATAAACTATCAAATTCTTCCATTATGGAAGCTCAGACCAGCAGGAAGTCCAAACCCATCATTGGCAGTCAATGCCCTCCGGTGCGAGTGTTCGTAGGAGTGTTTATGCTCCTGATTCTTATGGCGCTGGGAGCGATTGCCATGGTTCGCTACGTCCCCTCGTCCTCCCTGGGAGGATCTCACGATGATCTGCGAACCCAAATTCAAGAACTGACTGCAGAAGTCAAAGCGCTTAGGCAAGAACAATCAATGCCCGCCTTTGTGCTGACCCGCTACCGCAATTCGATCGGCTACGTTTATTGCGTCTATCATGTAGGTTTCACAAACCAGCGTCCTGAAATCAGGGCACGCATGTCAGGCACGGGCTTCCTGGTTGGCGACCATTTGCTGGCGACGAACCGCCACATCGCGGAGCCATGGTATGGAGATCCAGCGGCTGAAGAACTGATCCGGCGCGGCGCAATCCCACGCATCGAGACTTTGGTTGTCTTTTTCCCTGGCTCTTTGAAGCCAGTGCGGTTGTCGCAAGCGTCGGTTTCGAGGACTTCCGACGTTGCTGTCCTGCGCGCAGAAGACACCGAATCCCTCCGTCGACTCTCTATTCTGCCTCTGGCGAAATCACCCGCTTCCGCGGGACAGTTCATCGACGTCATTGGCTATCCCATGGGCGTTGCCGGCATGATTGCAAAGTCCCCCGCTGCGATGAATGAGCCCGTGGGCTATCGGCACAACGACATCAGGCTGGTCAGCGCGTTAGCTGCACAATCTCTGATTCGTCCCTTGAGCACCTGCGGACATCTCGGCGACGTGATCGGGGACATGCTGATCTACGATGCTGCCACAGCACGCGGCGGCAGCGGCGGTCCGGTCTTTAACTCAAACGGTGAAGTCATTGGCGTGAATTCTGCCTACATTGACGGCTTCTCTGCTGGCAGTATCGGTGTTTCCGTGGAATCGCTTCGCCTATTGTTGAGGGAGAGTCAACTCAGCTCAAAATCAGGCAACATCAATTAATTAACTGACCGATTTGTGCAAGAACATTAAGGATGCAGGCGCTGATCAAGCCGCTCCCGGAACATCGTCGGACCGAGGTTCGCGAAACGGCATCCGGACTTCGACTCGAGTTCCAGAATTGTGGGAGGAGGAGATGTCGATGAATCCCTCTACTGCGCGGACTCGTTGTCGCATACTTTCGAGCCCGAGACCTGCTGTTTCGTGACTGGGATCGAAACCAACTCCGTCGTCGGAAATCCGAAGCGTTATTCGCGTGTCGTCGGCGTCCAGTTCTACCTGCGCATTCCTGGCCTGGCTATGGGTAATAATGTTATGCATCGTTTCCTGCGCGATACGGTATAGAGAAAGCGAAATCGAGGGATGCAATTGGTCCGGTAAATTGCCTATCGTCAAATGAATCGAGATACTCTTCGCACGTCGTGATTCATCGCACAGTCTCTTCAACGCCTTGGCAAGGCCCAGGTACTCCAACTGTGTAGGGTAAAGACCATGCGAAATCTCACGGGCCGTATTGGCGATGGCGGAAAGCTGATGTTTTAAATCAGTCAAGGCGGAAGTCAAAGACTCGCCGGATTCTTGAATAAGGCTATCGAGCGTTACGCTTGTCAACGCCAGCGCCTGTCCGAGGTCGTCGTGAAGCTCGCGCGCAATCCGGTGCCGTTCTTGCTCCTGAGCCTCAATCAGTGTGCCACTGCTCTTCCGCAGCAACTCCTGCGTCCGTCGCGCCTCTGCCATGATCGCCGACAGGAACATGAGCGGGACAGCGACGACACAAAATAAGATTTGCAGGGACAGAATGTTCTGCGACATGGACGCATTTGGGAACGGTTGTCGTCCGTGCATTGTGTACCACGTCGAGATCAGCGTAAGGGACAGGAGAGACAGGCTCAATCCACCCAAACCAAATCGGGCGGCAGCCCACAACAAAAATGGAAGAGGAACATACAGCAAGGCCGGAGTAGTCGCAGGCGATACAGCCGGCAAGCCGAACACCATAACCGCAGCTAGCACCGTCCCAGCCGTCAATAGCGCAGCCTCGGTAAGTAGAGCTGCACTGGTCCTGCGGGTCCAGGAAATGGGCTTTGAGAAGCAGAGCACGATCGGCGGCACGATCGTCAACTCGGCCAACGCATTCGTCCAAAATCGCTCGATACTCAGTGGCCAATAATCCCGGCCCCAGTGAGTGATTACCACGGCAAAAGCGTCGAGGAATGAGGTTGCCAACGGGGCAAACAGTACTCCGAAAATTACAAAGATGAGAACTCCGCTTACGCCGTCGAGTCTTCTTTGAGAATCGGTGAATCGGGTGATGCAATAGGCGCCGATCAACGCTTCGCTGGTATTGGTCACGAACCAGCCTGCCGCTGTCCACACCGGCACTCCGATCGGTAGCTGAGCGGCCATGTGACCGGCGAGTACGGCCAGAAGCAGCGTCCACCATTCTTTCCGTCTGACTACCAGCAACGCGGCCAGAAGAATAGCGTTGGGAGGCCAAAACGTCGAATTCGGTCGACCGCTTGGCGTCCAGGCAAAACCGATCCGTGTCCCAACGTAGTAGCTGATTCCAACGAGCAGCGCGGTGCCGATGACCGGCAGGATTCGGTTAGCTACATCCGGAGACTTGTCACTTTTGGATGTGTAAACCCGCGGCGTTTTCCTTGTTGAAACTGGAAAGAGCAACATTCTGCGAATCACAGCGCAGCTACCTCCCGGGTTGGTAGTCGTTACCGATTATTGTCCTGAATCATACCGGGGCAGTGTACATCGTCAAGCAAAGAATCCATTGTTGTTCCACAATCAGAACGTTCGGAGCTTTGTTTCTTTTTGGCCGCCTTTTGAAAATCAGAGCTTGAACAATGTCCTTTGGGCGGTGGCCTGGTCTTCGACTAAACCTGCGACGTCGTCGGCGCGAATTCTACCTACATTGAAAATCTGATGATGGCAGGCCAAGCAGATCTTATTGCTTCCGAGCAAGGACATCGAGCCTTTCGAACACCTAATCTTATACTCGGTTGTATTCGTTCTCACAGTTGTTAATGGGGATGCGCGCCAGAACGGCCCTCCGCCGCGGATCATCGGGCCAAGATATCCATCTCGGTTTCCCGAGAAATTCCAAGAATACTTGCGGTAACGCCACGGTCTGGGATCAGAAACAAAGGACTTCATTTATATGGCGTCGGTCACGAAGAACCAACTGCCACGTTGTCCCTATTGTGTCTCGGGCAGTGTGTTCAGAGAAATGAAAGCGCTTGAAAATGGCCGCCACATTTGTGAGAACTGCGGTCACATTGTCTTTCCCGACAATGGAGCTTTCTGGTGCCCATGCCCGAAGTGTCTCTCGAAAGTTCGGTTTTAGCCAATTATGAGAAATTTACGTCGGTGAAGCCGAGGAGCACCTGTTGTTTTTGCCAGTCGTCTCGAATTCTTTCTCAGCCTAAGGTTTTGGAAGCAGCGGAAAATCTGTTCTAAATCTCGCCATCGAGGGAGAATTTGGGTCGGATTTGCGTGAGCCCCCGCACGATCCAAGACCTGTCTAGCTCAAGAAAAGCGGCAAACCGGAGGTGCACCATGTCGGTTTCGCGCAAGGCGATTCATCGTTGCTGGTCCATCCTGTCCATCGCATGCAGTTTGAGTTTCTTCTCTTGTGGGGATTGTGTCGAGACACCGTCCATTGTTTCCATCACGCCGACCAGCGCGACAGAGGGAAGTCCGGCGCTTGTACTCGTCGTCAACGGGAGTCAGTTCCAGCGCAACTCCACTCTCGAGTGGAATGGCGCCGCTCGGGCGACCGTTTTTGTGAATGGTCATCAACTGACCACAACCATTCCCGCCGAAGACCTTGCTGCGCCGGCGGCGGTGAAGGTGACGGTGTTCAGTCCGCCGCAGTCACAGCCGACCACCTTCGAAACTAATGCAACATCCTCGGCGACATCTTCAATGAAAGCGGATTGCGCGGGAGGAACCTCCAATGCCCTCAACTTCGCGGTCAACCCGTGACGCCCGCGGGAGGCCGCTGCATCGCCTACGCAGCCTGAAGTGATTGCAAATCCGTTGAGCGAGCCTCGTTCGGAACTGGAATGCTGGCGAAAACCCTTGTCCCGGAGCCATCAGATTCGATCCTCATTTCGCCATGAAATTGATGCAGACGCTCCCGGATTCCGCTGATTCCCACGCCGGCACCTCGCGACTCAATTTCAGCCCGGCGTTCCGATGAAATGCCTTTTCCGTGGTCCTCCGCTTCGAACCAGACGATGCCGTTTCTGCGAGCCACTCGAATCGAGGCAGTCTTGCTTTTTGCGTGACGATGAATGTTTGTTAAACATTCCTGCGCTACACGAAAGATCGCAAGCTCCATGTCGCGGGGCAATCGCCCAAAATCTTCCGCGATATCAAGCGTGATCGCGATGCCGCTGCGCTCTGCGGTTCCTTGTACATACCACTTAAGGGCTGACGCTAACCCACACTCATCGAGCAGTGGCGGATGCAGCAGATAACAAGTTGTGCGAATCTCACGCTGCAACTGTTCAACCAGTTGCTCAATCTCTTTACCTTCTCGAACCAAGTCCGGTGCTATGATCTCCGCCCGGTCAACCAGTTGTGTGAGACTCATGCTGAGAACAGCCAATGTCTGACCAACGCTATCATGCAATTCGCGGGCGACACGCCGTCGCTCTTCATCCTGCATTTTCATCAGGCGCGAGGTGTCACTCGCGATCTGAACCTTCTCTGCTGCCTCTTTTTGACTCTGGAGGTCGACGCAGCCCCCCAGGTATCCTTCAAAGGTGCCATCAGGCGTATAGCGCGGCACTCCGCGATCAATAATCCAGCGATATTGACCCGTATGATGCCGCAGTCGGTACTCGAGCTCAAACGAACGGCGAGCATCGAAGCTGCTGATGTAGGTCTGCAAACAACGGTCGAGGTCATCCGGGTGAACGTCCTTTACCCATCCGCTACCAGACTCTTGTTCCAGAGTGCGTCCGACGAAATCCAGCCAACCCTTGCTGAAGTAATAACGAAGCTTGTCCGTGCCGGACATCCAGACGAGTACGGGCGCTGCGCCGGTACGGGCTCGTAGCCCCGTCATCGATTCAATGCGAACTCGGAAAAAGAGTGGATCAATCGACTTGTCGCCCGATTTAAACACCTGCTCAGCAAACGCGCCCAGACACCACGGGCTTCGTTTCTCCAATAGCCGGCGTGTGCGTTCACGCTGTGCTGCATATTGGAGTTCGGGCAATTCCTCATAGCGGCCATTCACGATAACGCTTGGCCATCGCGATTGATCCGAGACCTCGTCAACTTGGACACAGACCTTGGGGTTAGCCCGCATCCAGTCAATGTTTTTTTCGGGAGTGGAGAAGATATAAATGTTGTCGGGCTCATAGAAAAGGCACACGGGTACTATGTAAGGCTGATTATCCAGCGAGCACCCAAGCCTACCGAAGGACACATGGGCAAGAACTTCGCGGCACTCCTCCTTGGTCATCTCATCACTTAACATTGTTGGATTCCATCTTTGATGGTGGGATATTAGCCAAAGCATTGTCGACCTTGCGCTCCTCGCGGAAAACTAGCAAAAAGGACAGTGGATTACTGGTACGTTTGCTCGGTGACTGCTCTTATGGTCTTAGCTTAAGTTTGCAGGTGGTGGATCTCCTGACGAAAGTGTGAGCACAGTAATGATATGGGCACCCAAAATCGCATTTGCTCTTGTATTCACACTCTACTCATTGGCTCAAGATGCAGATCCCGTACCAACTGTTAAGGTCGACGCCAAAAGTGCGCTTGTGTGGAACGAAGATTCACCAGAGAGCGCCACCTCCTCTGTTGTGCGGGATCCCCTGACGGGCAATGAGATACATAGATTGAGTGCTGGAGGGGTAGAAGTAAGCTCTCTTGTGGGATACGAGAGAGTTAGTTCAAGCAGTGCGGGCAAACTTCTCAACTACACCACGACCATTGCGAACAACACAGACTCTGACCTCTCCGTACGATACGGTGGCGCCAGCGTTGACCAACACGCGTCTCCTCCGCTCTCTGTGGTTCAGACGAGTAAGGGTGGGAAGAAGCGCGATCGCAAAGATATGTGGGAGGTGAGCAAGATGTACTGCTTCAAAAGCGGCTTCGCTTCGAGTGAGAACGTTTTCTCCGCTGGTACGATATCGAAGGTCTTCACAGTTCGTCCGAAAACAGCTATGACCATTTCTTCCGTGACAATGGATCCTCGCAACCCCTCCGCCCTTTGTTCCGTTGACGGTTGCCACATCGTAGGGACCATACGTTACTACATCACCGTAAACCGTAAAGACTACGTTTTTGTTTGGCCGGGTCACTCCGCAGTTTATTGTGGCGAATGAGCCTCAGCAGCCGATCATCGATGTCGGAACTGAGCCTGATTCCTCGTCGTAACAGAGCGACGTGCACTTACTACATTTCGGAAGTGTTCGCCTGTCGATGTAGACAGTGTTCTTCGGTATGCATATCCCACATCCTGATCTAGAAAACCGACAATCAAGGCGGATGGCGGTACTCAGCCGCTTGTTGTTTCGACCTGGGAAGGTGTCTGTGCATAAGCGATTTAGTGTGATTCTCGCGCTCGTGTCGGCGCTTTTTGCGGTTGCCCAGACGGCGCCATCCACGTATCAACCCGGCACGATCACTGCTGTCACGACCCATCAGAACGAGCCAGGAGATGCGGGGGAAAGTGTGGCTCGTTATGACGTTTCCGTGAAGATTGGGAATGTTATCTATGTGGTTTTGTACACGCCTCTCAATGGCTCTAATACCGTGGAATATTCGCCTGGCATTGAAATGCTGTTTTCAGTCGGGAACGACAAGCTGACTTTCAATAGCAGGATTTCTGGGAGCACCCAGGTCCCAATCTTGCGCCGAGAGGTTCTTCCCGCCAAGAGCGGAATCGATTGGTCCAAGGCGCCAAGTCAGTACTTCGCCATGAAAGAGCAGCATCTTACTGAAGCCTTGGGCCTCAGTGAGGATCAGCAGGTCAGAATCAAACCTACGCTCGAGCAAGAGGCCGGTGAGGCAGCGGCGTTTCTGTGGGACCCGATGCTTTCGCGCAAGGAGAAGCTAAAACGATACGAAAAGCTCGTAGCTGAATCAGATGCAAAGATAAAAGCCAACCTACTCCCAACCCAAGTGGACAAGCTTCAGGAGCTTCGCAAACAACAAAAATCAGAGCTGAAGAAACTTGTTTCCAAGCAAAGCGCCGACAAACAAGATTGAAATAGCAACCGGTAACGGTGTCCTATCATGGAGATGACGACCCTGGTAACGAAACTGCTTGGCCCTGCTGAAGACGTTGAGCCATCTAACTATTTTCTCCCCCGGCTTCATCGTTGGATGATCTTCGAGACGCAACATTTCAAAGTATACCTGCAGCACATACACAACGAGGACTTGGAGGCCGAGCTTCGCGCTTACGGCGATCAATTTATCTCGTTTGGTGTTGCGAGTTCAGACAGAAGAAACTCTGCTGCAACTCCGAACGCAGTTCCTGATCGAGCAGCGTGGATGGTGCTGATTGCGAAGCCACCGAGACAAAAATAAGGAGTCGTTGATGCACGACATCCTGAGGGGATTCCGCGTCATTCATGCACTGAAGTCCGCCTACGCCATTGTCAACGCGGAGAGTGTTTGCGCCGCTTCATAGCGATGAGGGCTAAGAGACCCTGCGATCGACACTCACTTGCTTTCCAACACAACCCGGCCGAACAACGGCTGAGTTGGCCGCACATTATGCTGGTACAGTCTCGAGAACTGCTCGATCTCCGCAGTGGAAACCGTAATCGGATGTTTAAGCACGAACCACGTCACATTCTCACTGCAAGGCGGTGTAGTGAGAGATCCGGGGAAGGTGTAATAACTGCGATCCGCGGGCAGTAGTTCGTCTACATCGATCTGCACTCGGTCCAAAACTTCTTCTTTTTCCTTTTCTTTGGGCAGATTAATCCACAATCGCTGCACCAGAGGATTGTCTTCCCCCTTCTGCAGCAGAACTGCGACTACTGCCAGCTTACCTTCCTGGTCTGCGTGCACTAGATGAACCACCATTTCATAACTTTTGCCGTTGATCTCCTCCTCGCTCGGCCTATGAAAGTGAAATTGCTTGAGCTCGTACCTTTTTCCGGCCACCGACATGAAGCTCCCCGCGGCATAATTGATCATGATCGTGTGGCCGTTATCAATAATGTGCAGCGGTGAAGGTTTGTAATCGAACTGGATGGGCGGCAGGTCGGCCTTCTGAGGGTTGCGGATGTCGATGGGAGATTGACGATGCCCAGTCTTGCATATCGCAAACTCCGGTTTGAGATCGCCCCAATTGCTGGGGCCGTGCGCTTCGCCGTAGTCCCAGGTGTGCTCGGCATGATGCTCCTGAGTCAGGCTAGTTGCCGCTAAAAAAAGCGTGCCACAGATAATTGCAGAAATAATTGAAAAACAAAGACGCTTCCGAATCTGCACTGGGCCTCCTATGGATCTCCGAATTCGCTTCTTACGCTGGCGTTATGGGCGCGACAAAAAACATCTCGGAACCTAATTTCCTAGTCCGATGCAGCTGCTGTTGAGGTCCTTATGGGTAGCGGTTTCTGAGGCGCCATCAATCCTGACTCGAAGATCCGAGAGTACGTGACTCCTCCGAGCGTGCCCCCGATGATCGGTGCCACCCAAAACAGCCAGAGCTGCGCGAGCGCCCATCCCCGCACGAAGATGGCCGGTCCCGTACTCCGAGCGGGATTCACCGAGAGATTCGTGACCGGGATTCCGATCAGATGAATCAGCGTCAATCCCAGTCCGATCGCGATAGGCGCAAAGCCGGCGGGAGCGCGCCGGTCCGTTGCCCCCATGATGATCATCAGGAAGAAGAATGTAAGGACTACCTCTGCAACAAGGCATGCCAGTAGCGAGTAGCCACCTGGGGAGTGTGCACCGTATCCATTCGATGCGAAGCCACCGCTCAATTCGAATCCCGCTTTTCCGCTGGCGATCACATACAGCACGCCAGCTCCCAAGATTCCCCCAAGCACCTGCGCGATAACGTAGGCCCACAAATCCGAAGCCGGGAACCGTTTCCCTGCCACTAATCCGATGGAAACTGCTGGATTCAGATGGCAGCCTGAAATGTGGCCGATCGCATAAGCCATCGTCAGCAAGGTCAATCCAAACGCCAAGGCGACGCCGTAAAATCCAATTCCTAGTTGGGGAAACGCAGCAGCCAATACTGCGCTGCCGCAGCCACCGAACACCAGCCAAAAAGTCCCGATAAATTCAGCGCTGACCCGCTTAGATAAGTTCATAGGTGTCCTCCAGCGAAAATCAATTCCATCGAAACATCTGTGCTATAAGGCAACAAGAGTTACGACTTGTTCAGGTCATCGTCCTTGTAGTACTTCGTACCTTGCAGGGTCAACTGGAGCGCGAGCCCCTTCTTGGTGATCTGGTACACCCACAAGCCCGGCTCGACCATAACCGCCCCCGAATGCGCTCCACCCGAGTTACTAGTCTTGGCTGCAGCGTCCGCTTGCGCTGAACCCGACCAACCGGAATCGAGAAACCGTGCCAGGGCCGATTCATTCTCGAACACAAAGACCACTCGATAATCTTTCACACCTAATCCCAAACCGCCGCCGGCTGAGATCATCTTCATGAAAGTGTCCTGCTTCGTTTTGGAGTTGACGGCGATCCCCGCGCCGCGCGCTGTGCTTAACAGGAGCAGGTTCGCCCCCATATTGTTGAAAACTGCGTATCCGGCTGACTTCTGAACAAGATCTCTGGAGGCGGGTTGGAGCTTGTACAGATCGTCCAGGGTTTCAGCTGCCATCTTGCGCGCCTCTTCCCGTTTCTCGTCCGGTGAATCCGCGGCACGCGCCAAATCTCCAGCCAGCAACATCACAACGAGAAATGAACCAATTGAAGCAATTGTCCTACGTTTCATACGGGCTCTCCTTAACAGGGCGGAGGTGATTGGGATTAATGCGTATCGAGGGAGAATGAGCTATCCGGCGACGTACAGTGGGTGCGGAAACGCCGCAGCGAGCGCCGCGCAGCCGCACCCTCCCACTGCCAACCAAATGCCGCCAAGAAATTCTGCAATCATCCGCATCGATAAATTCGCGCAATTCCTCAGTGCAGGTTTGCTGGCAGTCAACTTTGTCGAAGCATGCGACAGGTGAGCAAAAGTGGTCGTTCTTGTCACGTCTTGACCTCATGTTCACGAGTCGCCTGTTCCTGCTAGTGAAACAGGCGGAAGACTTCTCGAAACCTGTGGGAACTGCCAGTTTGTGGACAGAACCCATGCAAGCCTGTGTCTGAATCTGAGTGGAGAGTGAACACTGAATACGAACCTAAAACGCCCGCTTTCCGCTTTGGCGACGCAAGTAACTGCGGTGTGTGCATGAGAAGCGTAGATTGTTGCTCCAACTTATTTCTCTATTCGTCTTCCTCTGGAACCGGGGTCCAAGACTTGTCCGGATTAAAGCGCTCCATCCTCTCAAACTCGTCGAGGGTTTTCGGTCCAAGATCTTTCTCGTAGACAACGCCATCCTGGCTGATGATGAAGCTCCTCACTCCGGTCACCGCATACTCGGCCGGTGCAGCCACCAAAGCAAAGCCGCCTATCATCACGCCTTTCACGACGAAATTTATTTCGCCGTGCGGCGCCGCAGGCCCTTGCCCTTTCAGGATCTTAAAGAAATAACCGTGGTATGGGTCAGAACCAACGGCGTAGCCCTGTTCGATGGCGCGGGCGATCTTTTCGCCGATTGGTCCCTCCCAAGTGCCATCGGGAGTTTGCCAGGCCAATCCGTCCTGCTTGCCGGGGGTGCTGATGATGCGTTGGGCGTACTGGTTCACGTCGTAACCCTCGCGGGGTCGAAAGGCGTACTCACGCTGGGCCTCCACATATCCGCGGCAGACTTGAATCGCGTCCAACTCATTGGCGCCGATGCGGCGATAGAGAAGTTCCTGCCGGCCCGTCCTGGCGTCAAAGGACCACTTCTCACCGATCTTCACAAGCGGCACGGGGAAGGGCCAGTCCTCGTTACCGACAAGGAGGAACGCGCGATTGCCGCTCCTTGGATCCACGGAGATGCTGTTTTTCTCGTGGGCCTCGGCAACGAAACTAGCCGCGTGCTGCCGGTCTTGCGCGTATTCTCCACTAAATACAATGTCCTCGCCCCCCGGTCCAAAAATCTGGAAGAGTTCGGGGACATCGAACTTCTCGGCGGCCGCGATTAGCACAGCTGCAGCCTGCTGTGGAGTGTCAAATCTCCGGGCACCCTCACCGGGCGCGGCTGCGACTGCCGGACCTTTCTTTGATATCGATTCCTGCCCACGGGAAGGAACGGATGAGCACAAACACGCCAAGGCAAACGCGCCGACAATCCAGGGAAGACGGGACAGGTTTTTATCCGGAGATATCGATTTCATTCTGTGCTCCTGTGATTTTCGATCCGCACTCCAGGTGTTTTACCTGCGTCGCCCACCTCCACCGCCACCTCGGCTGAAACCTCCGCCACCGCGACTGAAGCCTCCGCTCTGCATGCTGGAGGCACCGCGACTGCCGCTGGAGCGAGCCCTTGATCCGTTGTACCCGCGTGAACCCCCCCCGAAGGCATCTCGATTTCCGCCACCGCTGCGCGAGAGATCCCGTCCTCCGATCCGGTCCGCTCCACCTCCGCTGGTCCGGTTGCCCAAGCCGGCCCCGTTTCCTAAGCCAGCTCCGCCTGCGCGATTACTGGCCAGATTGCCACCTTGCCGACCAAGCTGTTGCCGCGCACCGGCCTGCCGGTTAGCGAGTGAATCACCCCGAGCCGTTCCCTGAAATCTGTCCGCTGTCCCGCGGTCTCGATAAGGCGCACCGCCGCGATGCGACGGATTGTGTTGCCACCTATCGCCCGCTCCGCCCCCGCGGGCTGGTAGGGTCGAGTTGCCTAAATTTCCGCCACGGTTTCCACCGCCGATATTGTTACGATTGCCACCGCCAATGTTCGTGTTGCGATTGAAATTGTTGTTGCGGTTGACATAGACATTGTTGCCTCCCCAGCCACAGCCCCAGCCCCAACCACCGCCCCAAAACGCGCCCATGGCGATGCCAACACCAAATGAAATCGCCATCCCTGCCGCGTAATAGCCCGCCGGTGGATAGTAAATAGGCGGGTAGGGGTAGATCGGCGAGCCGTATACCAAGAAGGGATCGTACGAAGGCACATAGACGACTTGCGGATTGGCCTGCTCGATCACGATGACGGGGTTGCTTTCGATGGTCTTGACTTCAACCTTCTGTTGTTCGGTCGATTTCAAGTTGCCCTTATCCTGAGCCTTCTTGCGCATGCGCTGCACGGCATCCATGACATCGCCCTCTTGCGCGAGGAACGCATTGCCCAGATCGGTGGTCCACTGAATGTCGTCCGCCAGCCGCTTCACTACATCCGGCAGCGCCGCCAGGGCCTGGATGCTCGGGTCCCAGGGCTGTTTCTCCACAGCGTCGGCGAGAGCCTTGTCTTTCAAATTCTTGTTTTGCCCCAGCCACTGCTGAAGCTGAATGATCTCAAGCGGATAAGTGGATGCCGCCAGGGTCTGGGCCAACAATGGATCCGGGTAGAGCGCGATCGGCGCCACAAGGGAGTCAAGTTGATCGGGCGGAATCTTGGAACCCTGGTTCTGTGAGGAGGGCGCGGCTGCTTGCCAACGAGACGAAACATCTGCCAGGGTGTCCCCTAATAAAAGGACGATGACGCAGAACATCGCTATAAGAGGGCGCAACATTGTATCCGCTCGTGTCGTATCAGCCTCCTCTCAACCTTCCAGCGGAATCGTCGAGGACTACCCGCTGATTGGTGCGAACCGCCTGGCGCATTCACAATTTGCAGATTCGTCCGATCCGGGGTTAATCATCTGTGTTGCACAATAGTGATGCTGTTTGGTTCAGTCACCTGTCAAAACAGGAAGTTGTTTCGCCTGCGCTTTCCGGTTTCTTTTGGAGTGTCGTTTTGCGTCGCTTGCAACGGTCGGCTTGTGATTAGAGCAACTTGCCGATGCGCGCGAGTACGTTCGGGAGTGTCTCTAGGCTTGTGCAGTAAGTAACATGCGCATTGCCTTACGTGATCCGTCCACCCGAACCCACTCTCCAGATCATGCATACACGAGTTCGTTCGCTAGCTCGCCGCGATCCGCATTTCGGCTGCATCTTTTTACGGGCAGCTTCTAGTACTTTTGACAGTCCGTACATGTCCGGCTCACGTCTACCCTGGGCCTAGTTCTTTTCGAGTGCTGCTCGCAGGCGATATTCCTTACTGGTAACTGAAGGCGGCATTTGTGGTTAGTTCCGCCTATCTTGACCGGCTCATGCTCGCTCGGGGTTGAGTCAAGTATGACCCAGGACACCAAAATGACTTTTCCTACAAAGACAATCATTGTTATTACGGTCATGATGATCGCTTTTTGCGGTGTCCGTGCACAAGACGAGGGCGACGACGATCCCAAGGGCAATGTAAATCTTGGCTTGCCAATATCTGCACCTGTAAACCCCACAGCGCAATTCGTAAATGTAGGGGTCGGTGCCACGCTGGGCGCTGGCTATAACTTCACCAGGCGCCACGCCGTTGTTGGCGAGTTCATGTGGAACCACCTTTCCCTCAACAATGCAGCAGTGGCTCCGCTTCGCGCGGCTTTCCAGAACCCCGGGATTAATGCCGGCTCTAATTTGCTGGCTTTTACCGGCAACTACCGTTATGAACTGAGAGGCGCGGTCCGCGGCCTGTACTTCATAGGGGGCGGAGGGTATTACATCCGGAAGTTCCATTTATCTCAGAAAGTTATAACAGGCTCAAACATCACCTGCACGCCAACATGGCTGTGGTATGGGTTAGCCTGTGAATCGGGTTCTGTAACTGCAGATCAGGCTCTGGGGAGTTCGAGTTCGCACAACCTCGGTGTGAATGGAGGCATCGGCTTCACCGCGAGAGTTGGTGACGCTCCCTACCGGGTGTATGTCGAATCGCGCTACCACTATGCGCCCGGCAGAGGGGTTAGCACTACGTTAGTGGCGGTTACCATCGGAATTCGGTACTGACCAGCGAGTACCAATGTGCCCTGATACTTGATTGCGTGTAAGCGAGAGCCAGGTGAGACTATAACTTTTGCCAGTGCCGATATTGTTCGAACGCTTTAGGCTGTTCTTAGGCTTTTGCCGACTTTGTACAGGTCAAATACATCTGTTTCACCGGGGGAGGACTGCAATGCGAACTGACTCAATAATTCTGCACTTCGCGAATGGAATGTTGCTCTTGATCGGCCTGCTTATGATCGCCAGCGTTCCCAGCGTTGGGCAACGTGGGAAAATCGAAACCATCGACGCCACAGCCTTTGGTTCAAGCACTCAGCTGGGAAGAAACTTCGGCGTGAAAATCATTATTTACGAATTCTCCAGCCCTGAAGATCGAGACGTCCTCGTACAGGCATTCCAACAAGGTCAAAACGATGGGCTTGTAAATGCTCTCGAGAAGATGAAGAGCGTAGGCCGGATACAGATTCCCGGAACAGTTGGCTATGATCTGAGCTTCATTCGCGAAATTATCACGCCGACCGGTAGAACCATCCGGTTCGTTACCAACCGCAAAATTGCGTTCGGAGAGAGTTATTGGAGCACCCAGTCGAAGAGCTTTAATTTGACTGCCGGCGAAATCACCTTAAATGACAAGGACAAGGATAAAAGTGGCGGTGTTCTATTTCCCGCTACACAGCTCATTGTCAATAAAGAAGGTGAGTTGCAATGGGAGCTCAACCAGAATGCCTGGAAACTTACTAACATTATCGAATGGGATTGAAACCATAACTCTTGCAGTTATTCCACGGAGCTGCAGCTTGGTGCCACGTTGATTTGCGAAAGAGCGCGACGACTGAGCGCAGGTAGGGTAGAAGGGGAAGGCTATGAACATTCAGGAACAGCCAAAGATTCGCAAAAAGTTGCTTTTCTTGTGCTGCTTTGTCGCCCTTTTTAGCTGCGCCGCCGCGTCGGCGCAAAAGAAGAGCAAGTACACGTGCGAGGAAAGTCAACCCGAGAGTATGTGCAGTGAGGCCAATACCTGCGGATCCGAAGCGTCCCCGTGCACCGTTGACATCACCAGGTCCGGCGACTCTGCCAACGTAAGGCCTGGCATTCGAAATACCCAAAACAACCAACTATTCTGCATCAAGGCGGGGACTACCGTGGTGTGGAAAAGTACGAACAAGAACAATGGGTTCATGGTTTCTTTCGGCACCGAGTCGCCGTTCGATCCAGACCGCCCGATCATGGGAGGCAGCAAAAAGCCGGTAAGGACAGTCGCAACTACTCCGGGCTGCTACAAATACGATGCGGGTGCATTCCGTTCCGGAACGGTTTACGGAATGAGCGGCGGCAGCAAGTTCGAATTGATAATTTTGCCTTGACAGCTACGGGCGCATTCTGAGAAGCCGTTCCATCTGATCTTGGCGAGGGTGTAGATCGGGAATGGGATTGCTTACGCGATTGAAGTCAATTGGAAGTCCCCGTTTAACATTAAACCACAATGGCGTGGGCTTTTCTAAAGCGTCTACGTAGTGTCCGGCGCTCGTCGCTATGGATATTACCTGCCGTCTCTACCGTGGCAGCGTCTTTGTCGATTCCGCTATTAAGAATTCTCGATCGAAAGTTGGGCCTTCAGTTTTTCAACTTTTCTCTTGAGGGTGCCCGGGCGCTGGCAGCGATTGTTTCCGCGGCGATGCTTTCGTTTGTTGTTTTGTTTTTTTCCGTGCTTTTGCTGACCGTGCAGATTGCCAGCAGCACGTTGTCGCCACGAATTATCGCCCGCCCATTTCGTTCCCGTGCCTTAAAAGCGTCTTTGGGTCTTTTTGTGTTTACTCTCATCTACAGCATGGCAGTGGTCGCTCGGGGTACTGAAGGGAATAGCGGACAACTCACCTCCGCGGTGGTGATCGTACTAACTGTCATGAGTATTTGTGTTTTTCTGTATATGGTTGAGCATGTCAGTAAGGAGCTTCGTCCCATAACAGTGATGGATGATATCGCGGAGGAAGGAATTAAAGTGATCAGGGCGGTGTATCCGATAAGGCTGGAGCAGAGCAGCACTCGTGAAGAAGCCCAGGAAGCTTTCATTGGGAACAACTCGCGAGTAATACCCCACGTTGGGAGACCTGGCGTTGTTCAGGCCATTGATATCAGAACTCTGGTCGAACTTGCGACAAAGGCGCAATGCACGATTGAAGTTGTCCCACAGGTTGGTGATTTTGTAACCAACGACGATCCCGTGTTTCGTCTGCATGGCGGTGGTGCCACGCTCAGTTCCAAGGAACTCTTACGACACATTGCGCTGGAACGCGAGCGCACCTTAGAGCAGGATCCAGGCTTTGCCTTTCGAATTATCGTTGACATTGCCGCGAAGGCACTATCGCCGGCGATCAATGATCCCACTACGGCCGTGCTTGCGCTTGATCAGATCCACAACTTGCTGCGGGAAGTCGGACTGAGGCGACTGGACACGGGATTGGTTCATGACTCGACGGGCCAGCTTCGCCTGATCTACCGGACTCCGGACTGGGAAGACTTCGTGGGTCTTGCGGTGACTGAAATACGCCAATTTGGAGCGAACAGCACTCAAGTGACTCGTCGCATGCGTGCCATGCTGGAAAAGTTGATTCCATTAGTAGCCACCCATCGGGCATCAGTCCTGCTGCAGGAACTCGACCTGCTTAGGTCAACAGTTGACCAGGGTTTCGCAATGCCGGAGGACAGAAAACGGGCAGACCTCCCGGACTTTCAAGGCTTGGGCGGGCACCGAAAGATTGCCTGAGGAAGCGGCATAAACAATGGCTTGGCTGTTGGCACATGGATCAGAACGTCCAGCCAATAGAAGTCGTAACTCCGAGATCATTCTTTGGAGCATTTATCGGAGGACGCGTGTCGTAGTTTTCGTACAGCTGCAAATTCCAATTAAAATTTCGGATTAATTCGATTCGCAGGTTCGACTGGGAACTGATGCGAAGCCGGCCTGGGTCGTTGAGACTTGGGAATAGTAGAGTTTGCGAACTTAGATCTAAGGTATTGAATCGAAATGTAGAGAACGTAACGCCGAACAAAGATTCCGCATTGTTATGAATCGGTTCGGTACCGGGCTGAAGAACGTAGTTTTCATGGCTGTACGCAGCACCTCCGATCAGTGTTAATGATGTTCTATCCGTTTGCACCAACCTTCGCCCGAGACCCCCACCGTACGTCGAGCGCAACTTCAAATCTTGCTGATTGCTCTTTAACAATGAAAACAGACCGGCTGCCAGCCAGTGGTTGGTAAGCATTCTGGCATACAGGGAACCGAAGGTAATGCGGTTTGTGTTTTTCGCATCAGTTTGTGAGTCGAATTGTGAACCAGCGGCTAATTGTACTGAATTCTTGGCAGCACGATAGGTTACGTCTGCACCCAGCGATGAATTAGCCTGTTTATTTCCGCTGGAAAACCCGAACCCATAATTGACTGAGCCGGTTAGTTGGTTCCAGAAGCTGTTTTCTTGTTGAGCAACCGTGATTACCTCTGACGGAGACGCTTTTAGAACTGAGCCATGGACAGTGATCTTGAAGTCGTTTTCAGGATCGGCAGTATTTGCTTCCTTGGTGATACGGCCAGTAACACGTCGTCCATCGCTAAGCCTAACGATAAAAGTGTCTTTGCTCTGCAAAATCTTGACTTTCTTCCAGTCCAGATGAACAGAATCTTTCATGTAATCTGACTTGAAAATAAGCTCTCCCTGTTGCAGTCCTTTGATCTCACCGGTAAAGCGGTCTCCATTTGTCATGACGACGACATCGTCCTTTAGTTTTCCCAATAAAGAAGCAGGAAATAACATCACAATGGTGACAAGCGCGGTAGTATGGAGCAAAACCGTGCGCGACCGTATTGCCTTCATCATTCGGCGTTCCCCTTTGAGAAGGACGTGGGGACAAGCACGGAACGATAGAGGCTCGGTTGTGGGAGCGCCAGGTGCTGGATTGCTCTCTGCCACCATACCAACCGCAATTCCAGTGAGATGCGAGAGCCGATCGCTCGCTATTTTGCTCACCTTCGGATGCTAGTGGAATATGTGACAGGGTTTTTACTGACAAAAGTGACAGTTCTCTTGCGTTGGACTTTTCGCTCGCACTTCTGCTGTCTCAGGCCTTGAAGCAAACAGCGTTTTGTTTGTCTCGATATCACCGGTAGGTCATTCCCTGTAGCGCTGTGAAACTTGCGCCGGGCGTCACCATTGTCGAGCCTTCCCGCACAGACGGCCGGGTCTGTAAGTTCTGACAGTCCTCATCCTGTCGGGTTATACGTACTGTATGGCCGTCCCAAATCTTGTTCAGCCGTGAGGTGTTAGTGCGATTCAGATGCGCGTGCGTCGCATTCGTTAGCAGTGTGCTAACACTGCCGGCTCTCGCTCAGGGCTACAACTTCAATTTTGGAGGCGGCCCCGGGTTCCCCCTAGGAAAAACCAGTGATTTTACAAATATCTCTTATAACCTGGTCGCAGGCGCCGGACCCAATCTGCTTCCACATCTGAAAATGAACGCCGAGTTCATGTTTCACGGCCTGCCTGTTAAACATAAGATAATCGATCAGTTGGGTGTTTCCGATGTGAAGGGGAGATTTTATGCCTTGACCGGCAATCTCATTTTAGGTACGGCGGCAAGAGGGGGTAAATCTGCGTACCTGATAGCTGGGGGCGGCTGGTACCGGCGCACAGTCGAAGCCAAGCAAACAGTCTTGAAAGCCGGTGAGGTATGCGAACCCGAATGGATCTGGTGGGATGAGCAGTGCGTGCACGGTATCGTTCCGACCGATGTGACTGTTGGCTCCAGGACTTCGTCGGCTAGTGGCTTCAATGTGGGTGGAGGACTTGCTTTCGCACTGGGAGACTCGCGGGCAAACTTCTACGCCGAGATCAGATACCATCGAGCATTCACGCGGAACGTTGATACCGTTGTTTTACCGCTGACATTCGGTTTCCGGTGGTGAGGAGGCAGTTATTCAGAATGCTGAGCAAGCTTCTTCGCCAGCTTTGGCACGCGTCGCGGGGCATGTGGCTTCCGGATACCTGTTATCACTGTCAGTTTTGCTTTTGAGCAATAAGTAAAATCGAGTTCACCCACTACGCGCCCATTAATCTGTCAGTAAACGACAGATATTCGCTGGCACTCTTGGCAGTTTCCCTTCGACAAGCCCTGGGCTAACGTCGAATTCAACACCCACAAAAACACCCTGATTCAATAACCTAACTTGAAGCGATCCATAACCCAACAAGGAGAAATCATGCCAATCAAGAATCCGAAAGAACTCTTCCTGCTCATCCTCAGCGAAGTCCGGCAAAGCGAGGAGCGGACAACCAAGCTTTTTGAGGAAATGAGTCAACTGGCTCAGGACCCGGACATAGAAGAGGCACTGGAGGCCCGTACGTTCGTGTCTCAGAAAATTGTCAGCACTCTTGATCAATGCTTCAAACTCATTGGCGAGCAGCCTGTGAAGCTGACTGGACACGTATACGAAGCCTTTGCCGAGGACTTTCGCAAGGAACTCGGCGAGATGCAGAATCTGACGGCCCGGCGCCTCTTCATCCTTGCCAGGGCCAGCCAGGTGGTTCATCTACAGATTGCCGAGTACCATGCACTGGTTTCGGCTGCCGACCTGTCGGGGCACTATGGGGTTGGAGTGCTGCTGGAAAGCTGCCTCGCCGACAAAGTCGCTTTCGTCGAACGGGCGCGGCGTTTCATTCGAGCGATTGCGGAAACCAAGGTAGTTGAAAAAATTGCGGCGAGATCGGCCGCGTAACCAATCCTTTCAGCAACCGAACAATCAATTGCATTTTACGGAAGCCGCGCCGGGATCGGGTTCGATTCTGTACGACCCGGCGCGGAGTGCCATCTTACGCTTCTGAGCCGTCGTAGACTTGCTCGTCCCATTCGTCACCAACATCACCTGCCAGGCTCTTACCGATAAACTGCTCGCCTCGAAGAACGGCCCTTACACCCTCCAGTAGCTCACTTCCGGCATCACTTTTCACGAAGTAACCCTGTGCCCCTGTGCCGAGGGCTTCCCGCACTACATCGACAGAACATTCCTGGCTTCCAAATAGTATTTTGGATTCGGGGGAGAGTTTGCGAATTAGTCGAGCGGCTTCAATTCCATTCAGCGATGGAAGCCCGATATCCAGCAAGATTAGGTCCGGTTGTAGTTGTTGGGCTTTGTGAACGGCTTCTAATCCGTCTGTGGCCTCGCCAGCAATCTGCAAGTTCGGTATTGCCTTGAGTACCGAACAAACGAACTTCCGAAAAGGTTCCGAATCATCGACCACCAGAATGCGCCTTGATAATTGTTCCATGCCGCCCCTCTCCAAGGTCCAAACCCAACTGCGAGAGTTTAGTTGCTGATTGTATTCATGCTCCCATTTTCCGCAATTCACGTCGTCGCGCACCCGCATAGATAAATTCAGCAACAACCTGGCTGGGGGACTGATCCGGAGGGAGTAATTCAATACCACACCTTTCGACTCGTCGTACTGAAAGTTCCGCATGGTACGTTTGCGATCGACACTCGCTTTACAGCAAGAACACGAATGAAACTGAGATTATTGTCCGTGACAACGGGGGTCACACGATACAGTGAGAACCGGGTTCGCCACGGTCAAAATTAACAGTTGCTCAAATGTCGAAAAGCTGCTTGCAGGGGAGCCCGCATGGTTCATCCGACGTTGGAGGGATGTTGTCTCAACTTTCCCCAACCAACATCTGTCAGTTTTACCAGTGCTTTGG
The DNA here is from genome assembly GCA_963836305.1 of uncultured Acidobacteriaceae bacterium. Lineage (GTDB taxonomy): Bacteria > Acidobacteriota > Terriglobia > Terriglobales > Acidobacteriaceae > Sulfotelmatobacter. The sequence goes on from CAWIJP010000021.1 coordinate 305,336, forward strand.
GACAGAGATACGTTGATAATTATTGAATCGTTGGCATATTTCAATAGTTTTCGAGTGTCTGGGGGGAAGTGTGCTGTTGACGGCAGACAGCAGAACCGTCATACCCAGCCTGCGCACGCGTGGACGCAGGCCCAGGCAACAACGCCGAAGAAGAAGACGGGAGGCGTGTTATCTCTGGGTTCCACTTGCGGTTCTTGCAACCATTGTTTTGTCATATCCTGTTGCAGCCGCACCTACAAAAGAAGTACGAAGGATTCTGATTCTGAACGAAGCAAACCCTTCCTATCCAGCAATCCGCATCATCAATCAAGGAATCCAGACAGCGCTGAATGATCCGCCCTATCACATTGAATTCTATTCTGAGTACTTTGATACCTTGTTGTTCCCTGATCCAGCCGTCCAGCAGGATTTCCGCGACTCCTACATTCGCAAATATCGGAATCTCAAATTAGATGTGATTATCACGGTCGGGCCCTCCCCGCTTAGATTTATGCAGGAGGTGCACCAAAGAGCTTTTCCCGACGTTCCAATTGTTTTCTGCCTGCCCAATGGAAGCGCACCGGGCGCTCCGTCACCCGATTCTGACTTTGCGGGTGTCGAAAATGATATGGCCCCCGGCAAGACCATAGAAATAGCGTTGCGGCTCCAGCCCGGTACGAAGAACATCGTCGTGGTGGGAGGCGTGTCCTCGTTCGACCGGAAAGGGCAGGCGACGATTAAGGAGGAACTGAAGCCGTACGAAGGCCATCTCGACGTTTCATATCTTACGGATTTGGCTGTGCCGGATCTGCTCAAGCGTCTGGAGCACCTGCCAAATCACACTCTCGTCCTTCTTACCTCTGTGGGACAGGATGCGGCGGGACACAGCTTCAAATCAAATGAAATAGGTCCTTTGGTTGCCGACGCAGCGAATGCCCCGGTCTTTACCTTGTTCGATGTTTTCCTAAATCACGGAGAAGTGGGCGGCTATCTCTCCAGCTTTAGCGAGCAAGGGAAGGAGGCTGGAAGCATGGCGCTGAGGCTGCTCCGAGGGGCAAAGCCGCAGGACATTGCCACAGTAAGAAGCGTAAACACCTACATGTTCGATTGGCGAGCTATCGAGCGTTGGGGATTGAGAGACAAGAGCCTTCCACCTGGCAGCATCGTCCTCAACCGCCAGCCCACCATTTGGAAATCTTACAAGTGGTATATCGTTGGCGGCATTTCTCTGATCCTCTTGGAGACGATGCTGGTTTTCGCGCTGTTCTGGCAGTGGGACAGAAGGAGAAGGAGCGAGAGGTACAGCAGAGAGCTAATTCTTCGCTCCCCAGTGGCCATGGTAGTCACTCGTGGAGCGGAGCATAAGAACGAACTGTTCAACCACAAATGCATCGAGCTGTTCGGCTACACGATTGAAGATGTGCCCGATGAAGCCAGCTGGTGGCATCTTGCGTATCCCGATGAAGCCTATCGGGAAGCGATCAAAGCAGAATGGGAACGCCGGGTGGAAAGAGCTCTAACTGAACAAAAGGACCTCGATCCCGTGGAGGCGAGTGTTTGTTGCAAAGATGGTTCGTACCGCCACATTGAATTTCATCTCTCCTCTTTTGGAGATTCCAATCTCATCAGTTTTGTGGACTTAACGGACCGCCGCTGGGCGGAACTTCAGCTGCGGGAGAGCGAGGAACGTTTTCGTCTGGTTGCAAACACCGCGCCTGTAATGATCTGGATGTCTGGAACGGACAAACTGTGCAACTACTTCAACAAGCCTTGGCTTGATTTCACCGGCCGGTCACTTCAAGCAGAGCTTGGCTACGGTTGGGTAGAAGGAGTTTATGCGGACGATTTAGAGCACTGTATACAAACCTACTCTGAAGCGTTCGAGCGAAGAGAGCGGTTTGAACAGCAGTACCGGCTGCGGCGATCTGATGGGGAGTACCGGTGGGTTCTGGACAATGGTGTCCCGAGGTTCAATCCGGATGGCACTTTCGCCGGCTACATCGGCTCTTGTCTGGACATCACAGAACGGAAGGTCGCAGAAGAGAGCCTGGCCTCCATCGGACGCCGGTTGATTGAAGCCCATGAACAAGAGCGCACCTGGATCGGCAGAGAGCTTCACGATGACATCAACCAGCGGCTCGCGTTGTTGGCCGTGGAGCTGGACCGATGGGGCCGGAATATTCCGTCCGCCGAAGAACTTATTGCGCAAGTCCGCCATGCTCAGGAGCGTGTTACTCGGATTGCGAAGGATGTGCAGGGTCTATCACACAGATTGCATTCCTCAAAACTCGATTACCTGGGTCTGGCCACCGCCGCCGGCAGCTTCTGCAGAGAGGTGTCGGAGCAGAGCAAAGTCGAGATTCAGTTCAGCCATTCGGGAGTCCCGCGCACCATTTCAAAGGAAGTCTCGCTATGTTTGTTCCGAGTTTTGCAGGAGGCGCTGCAGAACGCGGTGAAGCACAGCGGAGTTCGGGGTTTTGCGGTGGATCTCCGTGGCTCAGAGGCGTCGATCGATCTCACCGTAACAGACAGGGGAAGCGGCTTTGAAGAACACGAAGCTTTTACCCGCCACGGTCTGGGATTAATCAGCATGCGCGAAAGGCTGCAGTTGGTGCACGGCGAGCTTGCGGTGAAATCGAAGCCCGGGGTTGGCACTACGATCCACGCTCGCGTCCCGCTAACTGCTGACGCACGTCACGCAGCGGCAGGATGAGGTACTCCAGGCAAACAACTTGAACCTTAGGATGCCTTCGGCGCAGATTGATGCGTCGGTAAAGCCTCATCGAAGTGGGTTGCATCGTGAACCAACTGAGGAAGGGATCGATCCAGTTGTTCGTTTCGACTGCGAATCCATACATAAAGCGGAATACCCAGCAGGAGCAGCAAAAGCCCGTACAGCACTGCCTGCGGGCCACACCCATAAATCGTCCAGATGGCAAAGATAAAGGCGACAATCTCCACAAGCTTGAATGATGATCGGGAGGTCGCGCCGGGCACAACCTTAGTGCGCCGGACAAGGATCACTCCCGCCAGCGAGCAAAAGACATAGGGAATCACTGCCGCCATTGTGCTCAAGTTCACGACAAAGCTGTAAAAAGCCAGCAAATGTTGGCCGCCTGAAGCTTGCAGGAGGAGAAGGGCGCTAGCAAGGCCGGCGGAAATCACGATGGCGATAGCTGGCACGCCACGGTTTGAGCGCCGCCCTATCCATGCGGGGAGTAATCCATCCTGCGCTGCCGCCATCGGTACCTGACCCATGAGTAGTGTCCAGCCATTGAGAGCCCCCACTGACGAAATCAGGGCGGCAATGGCAATCAGGCTACCAGCCCAGTGGCCCCACATAGCAGAAGAGGCATCGGAAAAAGGCGAGGATGACTTGGCAAGCTGTTCGCGCGGAATCACGCCCATCACGGTCACGGTGCCAAGCACATAGAGTAATGCGGCCGCGGAGATCCCCAGCAGCGTCGCTCGCGGGATGGTGCGTTCGGGATCCCGGACATCGCCTGCCGGCACGGTCGCGGATTCCAGCCCGAGATAGGCGAACATGATGAGGGGCGCCACTGCAGCACTGGATTCGAGCAGCGGTTTTCCACTCGGATTGAACACGAAGAAATGGTCGAGTCGCACCCACAGCAACCCCACGGTCGCAATAGCGAGAAAAGGTATCAACTTTGCGAAGGTCGTGATCGATTGGAAGAAGCCAGCTTCGCGAACCCCGACCAGGTTGACCAGAACCACCAGCCACATCACACCGAGCGTCACTGCGATGGCAAGCGGGCGACTCTCCTTTAGCCCCGGCATGAGTTTCGCCAGATATCCGGTAAAGGCGACCGCGATCGCCGGAAGTGACGCCCAGATGGAGATCCAATATCCCCATGCAACCAAAAAGCCGGCGAAATCGCCATAAGCGGCGCGGGTATAAGCATACGGACCGCCCGTGGCAGGAGAGGCGTGCGCGAGTCGAGCGAATACCAAGCCGAGACAAACGGCGCCCAGGCCCATCACTATCCAGCCCACGATCGCCAGCAGACCGTACGGGGCCAATGAGGCAGGGGACAGATAGAATCCGGAGCCTACCATGTTGCCGATGATGAGCGCGGTACATGCGGCAAGTCCAAGCGCCTTCTTGTCCGTGCTCGCCACTTTATCGTGCGCCGACAGGAGTGTATTCATCGTTAGTCATCAGCTCGAGCGCCTCGTCTGAGATGCCGGTCCTGCGCTTTGCCTCTTTCAGGCAGTAGACGTAATACGTTCCCTCAATGTTCTCGACACCATGCGTATCGTGGCCGAAGCCAGGGAAGCGCTCATCCCACGACTGCAGCGCACGCAAATAGCTCAGGTACGGACCATCCGGCGTTCCTGCGCTTTCACCGGGCATCAGCATTGGAATGCCGGGAGGATACGGAACAACAGAGGTGGCGACTACGCGATTTGCCAGCCTGTCTAAAGCGACCTTTTCGACCTCATTCAAAACCAGCTGACGATACGCCTGTCGAGGCGTCATCAAAGGCTTTGGCAAGGATGAAAATGCTTCCGCGAGCCAGCGTGTCTGTCTCGATTCCTGAAGTTGAGCAAACATCTCGTTAGCGAGATCACGAAGGCCAAGGTTGGCGTATCGGCGAGGGTTGGCGCGGACCAGGTCCGGTAACACTTGTGCCAGCGGGGTATTCAGATCGTAGTCGCGTTTGAATTCGAGGAAGGCATTGACCAACGTGCCCCATTTCCCTTTGGTGATTCCGATCGAGAATAAAAAGAGGATGGTGAAGTCTGTAGTCTTCTCGACTTGAATTCCGCGCCTGGCAAGGTAAGAAGTAACCAGGCTTGCCGGGATCCCGGGCTCTTTCAACGAACCATCGAGCGCCACACCAGGAGTCACCACCGATACCTTAATTGGATCGAGCATGCAGTAGCCATCTTCCAGATCTTCGAAGCCATGCCAGCTGTCACCGGGATGGAGCACCCAGCAGGCCGGGTCGGTTACCAGGAGTTGCGCAGGAACTGACTCGAAAGGAATCCGCTTACTGCTTTTGGGGTCTACGATCTCATGAGCATTCCAAGTCTCAAAGAACCAGTCTCCCTTTGCCACAAAATCGCGGCGGATTCTGCCAATCATCTGACGGAATGCAACTGCTTCCTGAATCGATTCTGTTGTGAGGGCGATGCCTCCAGGGCCATCCATCATCGCGGCTGTGACGTCATTTGAGGCAATGATTGGATAGAAGGGCGAGGTAGAGCTGTGCATCATGAAGGATTCATTGAAGCGCGCATGGTCAATGGGGTTGCGTCCATCACGTACATGCAGAAATGAAGCCTGTGACAGAGCTGCTAATAATTTGTGAGTAGAGTGGGTTGTGAAAATCGTTGGACCTTTGTGGTCCGCGGGATTCCCATGCATGCCGAAGCGCTCGCGATAGATGGGATTGAAACGCGCGTAGGCGTACCAGGCTTCGTCAAAATGAATGCGGTCCACCGTCGGGTCCAACAGTTCGGTAACGCGTTTCACGTTGTAGCACAGCCCGTCGTAAGTGGAGTTGGTGATCACGCAGTAGACTGGTTTCTTCTCCGAGGGAGCGTCCACCAGAGGATTGGAGGCGATCGCTGAACTTAGAGCGCGGGGTGTGAGGCGGTCAGGATGAATGGGTCCGATAATCCCGTAGCGATTTCGCATGGGAACGAGATAGTTAGGAATGGCCCCTGTCATGGTTAAGCCATGCTCGATCGACTTGTGGCAGTTCCGATCACATAGAGCGACCTGACCCTCCGAGACCGCAGCCATGAAGAGAATGCGATTCGATGTTGAGCTTCCATTTGTGACGCAATAGGTACGGTGAGAACCAAAAACGCGAGCCGCATATTTTTCCGATTCACCAATCGGTCCGGTGTGATCAAGCAACGAACCTAACTCACCCACGCTGATGGACAGATCCGAACGCAGCAGATTTTCCCCGAAGTAGTCGTAGAAAACTCGGCCGACAGGGGACTTCAGGAAGGCAGTACCACCCGCATGTCCAGGGGTATGCCAGGAGTACTCGTGGACGAACCTGAATTTTGCCAACGCCGCCGTCATCGGCGGCAACAGGTTGTCGCGATAACGCTCCATAGCCGCACGGATTCGTCCGCCAATAAACTCAGCCGTGTCCTCCAGCTTCCAAACGAATTCGTCCGTCATTTGCATTGCTTCTACCGAAATCTCAGGCGCTTCTTGCCGTTCTGCCATCAAGAAGATGGGGACCTTTTCGTCGCGACCGCGAACAAGCTTAACGAGAGACAGCGCCTTGGAGTGAGTTTTGGATTTCTCGTGCCCTAAATCCCAGTCGAGCAAAATACAGTGCAACGCGGCATCTGACACGATCACCGACATTCCATCGTCGGCGGAAGTGGCTTCAACAACCTCAATCTCCCAAGCAGCAAGTTCCCCAATCAGTGCCCGCAAGGCGCGGCCACCGGCATTGGACTGACCGAGATTGTCGTCGATAATCAAAACTTTGAAATGAATTCTCTTTGTGCGGCGCTCAATCATATAGTCCCTCCAAACGTGCTAATGAACATGCGCTTCAAGAGCTGTATTGCGGATTCCTCATCCCGATGCTCGAGTGCGCTGGTTGTGATACCAGAACCCTTGGTGCCAAGCGAGAGCAGCTCAAGCTGCCAAACGGGGCGGCGCAATTTTTTCTGCCCGCCCTTCGGCGTACACCATCGCCCCAGACGGCCACACAGTTGTGCCTGCCTCTCCGGCGATAATTCTCTCGAGCTCCGAGAGCGCACCAATGACGGCCGGTTTTCCCGTTGCGGAAGCAAACCGGCACGCGGCTTCCACCTTGGGCCCCATCGAGCCTGCCGCAAACTGAATGCCGGCCAGTGCGCCAGGCGATGTACGCCGGATGGCGCGCTGAGTTGGTTTGCCCCAATCCACGCAGACAGAGTCGGCATCGGTTAGCATCACCAGGAGATCAGCCCCGAGTTCGCGAGCGAGAAGTTCTGAGCACAAATCCTTGTCAATCACAGCTTCGACTCCGAGCAGCTTGCGGTCTGCGTCGGGATCGTACATGGTTGGGATGCCGCCTCCGCCGGCACAGATTACAATCGTGCCGTGATCGAGCAGCCACTTGACTGGCCGAATCTCGAAAATCCGCAGTGGCATAGGCGATGCCACTACCCGTCGCCATTTGTCTCCATCCTGCTTGAAAAGCCAGCTTTTCTCGGCTGCAATACGAAGGGCCTCGGCCTTCTCGTACACAGGCCCAACGAACTTCGTGGGATTCTGGAAGCCAGGGTCTTGAGCGCTTACCTCGACCATCGTCAGAAGGGTGGCAAACGGGACTTCGAAGGGAAGAAGATTGCCGAGTTCCTGCTCAATCATGTAGCCGATCATGCCTTCGGTCTCGGCGCCCAGAACGTCCAGAGGGTAGGTCTCAACAGCGTGGTATGCAGCCCCCTGTAGTGCGAGAAGTCCGATCTGCGGCCCGTTGCCGTGGCTGATGACGAGTTGATGTTTCCTGGCGATCGGCGCGAGTGCTTCCGCCGCCGTCTTCACGTTCGCGCGTTGCACACTGGCATTCATCGGCTCGCCGCGTTTCAGTAAGGCGTTTCCGCCCAAAGCAACTACTACGCGCATGGCTCAATCTCCCAGCGTTGCTACAAGCAACGCTTTGATGGTATGCAGGCGATTCTCGGCCTGCTCGAATGCGATATTCATCTCTGATTCGAATACTTCGTTGGTTACCTCAATCCCGTTCGTCAGTCCGTAGGTCTCTGCAATCTGTTTGCCGAGTACAGTCTCCGTGTCGTGAAATGCAGGCAAGCAATGCATAAAACGCACGTGCGGATTCCCGCTTGCCTTCATGAGGTCCATATTCACCTGGTACGGTGTGAGAAGCTCAATCCTCTTCTTCCACACTTCTTTCGCTTCACCCATCGATACCCATACATCGGTGTGTATGAAATCGACTCCCTTCACTGCCGCTATCGGATCATCGGTGATGGTGAGACTTGCGCCGTTCCTGGCCGCTAGTTCGCGCGCAATTTTCTGGTACTCATCTGCGGGCCAAAGCGACTTTGGACCGCAGATGCGGACGTCCATCCCGACCAGACACCCCGCAATCATCAGCGAATGCCCCATGTTCGATCGCGTATCACCGACATAGCAGTAACGGATCTCGGAGAGCGGCCGGTCGCTGTTTTCGCGCATGGTCATGATGTCGGCCAGCATCTGGGTTGGGTGATATTCGTCGGTCAGCCCGTTATAGACGGGGACACCCGCATAAGCAGCGAGCTCCTGCACTCCGCATTGAGACGTGCCGCGATACTCGATAGCATCGAACATTCGCCCCAAAACCCGAGCCGTGTCCTTGAACGATTCTTTGTGACCGATCTGCGAGCCAGCAGGATCGAGGTAGGTTACGTTCGCACCCTGGTCATAGCATGCAACTTCGAAAGCGCAACGCGTGCGCGTGGAAGTTTTTTCAAAGATGAGACAGATCTCTTTATCCTCGAGATGCTTTTGTTCCGTCCGTGCATACTTGGCTCGCTTGAGGTCCCGTGCGAGATCGAGCAAATAACGAAACTCCCGGGATGTGTAGTCCTGGACGGTAAGAAGGGAACGATTGCGCAGGTTAAAACTCATAGCTGATCTCCTTATTATTAGGTGAGTCCCTGATAGCCAGCCCCGATTAATAAGCCGGTTCACGCCAAATGGGACAAGTCATGCAGTGACCACCGCCGCGTCCACGCCCGAGTTCGGCGCCGTGAGCTGTAATCACTTCTATCCCTGCTTTTCTGAGCAGCGTATTGGTGTAGGGGTTGCGGTCATAAGCCACGACCACTCCAGGTTCCAGCGCGACAACGTTATTGCCGTCATCCCACTGCTCGCGCTCTGCCTGATATGCATTGCCTCCTGTCTCCACGATGCGAAGATTGCTGAGTCCGAGGGCTTCTCTCACCACCTCGGGGAGGGACTTAGGTTCTCTACAAATCTCATAGCCTCCTTGATCATCGGTCGGATACACGCTGTAGCAGCGGATCTGATCCACCACTTCACGGAAGATTGTGACGACATCACGATCGCAAAAGGTGAACACCGTATCGAGATGCATGGCTGCGCGGCTCTTCGGCATGAGGCAGCCAACCACGCGAGTGGCGGCCTGGTGGTTGAAAAGTTCTTGCGCGACCTCCACCACCGCTTGTCGAGTTGTGCGCTCTCCCATGCCTACGAGCACGACGCCTTTGCCAATCGGCATGACGTCTCCGCCTTCCAGCGTGCAGTCGCCGAAGTCCTGATCAGAATCTCCCCACCAGATGTGGAAGTGGGCTTCTTTGAACATGGGATGGAATTTGTAGACGGCGCGCTGCAATAGCGACTCCGGTTTTCGAGCCGGCCAGTACATTGGGTTACACGTGACGCCGTTGTAAATCCAGCAGGAAGGATCTCGCTGAAACAGCGTGTTCGGAATCGGAGGCAAAAGGAATTCGGTACCGCCGAAAGCCTCTGCCAGCAGCGTTTTAATCTTGCTATCCGGCAGGTCCGCCATGGCAAATCCGCCGATCAGATGCTCGGCGAGCTGATTCGCAGGCATTTCATCCAGCCATGGTCTGATCTCTTCGGCCGTACGGTCGCCCACCGAATGCGGAGTTATGCGACGGTCCAGAACGAAGGTTCGCCCTTCGGCGGATTCCAATACCGTAGCGAGTAGCTCATGGAGCTCAAGTACCTCGACTCCCCTCTCCCTCATCTTCAAGACGAAGTCGAAATGGTCTTTCCTCGCCTCTTGGACCCAGATCACATCGTCGAAAAGCAGATCCTTGCAATTACCCGGGGTCAGGCGCTGATGTGCGAGGCCAGGGTGACAGACCATAACGGTGCGCAGCTTTCCTACCTCAGAATGAACACCGAAGCTATGCATACCCGGCCTCCGCGAAGCTTGTGCAATCTAGCGTTGTTCCAACACACAGTGAATTCCCAGAGTTCATTCTGGAACTGCACTGAGCCGGAAGAACGTCAGCGTATTGTCGTCAGGTTCTCCAAAGTAATTCCGGTAAATCAATTGAATCGCGCCCGATCGACTAAGGTTGCTCAAAGACCGGTCAACCTCTAGCCGGAAGTCCTCGTCATCGCGGGACAACGCAAGAGCCAGCGGCTCGTAAGTAAACAGCCGGTCAAGGACGATGAGGTCCCGGCCTGATGGACTGCGTTTCCGCGCATCGAGGAGGATGGAGCGTTCTCCGAACAGAACATCCGAAGTGCGATCGAGCACACGTTTCACACCTTCATCGTGGTTCTCGACGGGAACGATTTTGGCGTCGATCTTGAACTGATCAATCTTGCTAGCCAGCCAGGTTAGACTGGTCGTATTCCTGACAGCCGAGAATGTCCTTTTCTGCAAGGCTAATCCGATTGAGGCACGCCATAACGGTCGATACGGTGGCTGTTGACCGGAAAGGACATCCCGGATTTGGGCCGGAGCGTCGGCACGCATAAGTGCGCCGAGACCCGCCGGGAAAATTGGGATCGAGTAAGACACGCTCTCTCTCCGGGCAATCGTCTCCACCGATGGTCCGCACAGCAGATCAACTTTGCCCTGCTCAACCGCCGCGAAGCGATCGGCGGCGGTGAGCAGGACAAAATCAACGGCCAGAGCAGGTATTCCTAACTCGGTTTTTACATCCTTGGCAATTTCCTGGCAGATGGCGATCGCATAACCGGCTGGTTTGCCCGCCTCATCCTGATAGGAGAATGGCCGCACATCGGCGTAATACCCAAGCTTCAAAGTGCCTGTCTTTTGCACGCGAGCTAAGGTATTACCTGACGCTTGCACTTGTGCATGCAGCAGCAGAGACAGAGCGAGCAAGGGAAATGTGAAGATCACATTTCTGGATCGCCCGGCGAAGTGCAATAGTGGAGTGAGCTGCATAGAGTCTCCTTCTTTGCCGCAAATCACGCGATACCAATCTGCCGCTCCGGGGACAGCGCCGGCATCACGGCTTTCGGCCTCACCAGTACGAACCTGGGCGCGATGAATCCGTAAATCATGTAGCCAATCCCCATCACGATCATGCCTCCCAGAACGGCATCTTTACCCGACGCAAAAATGGCGTAAACGCTGTAGAGCATCGCGGCCATCGCGATCACCGTGTTCCTGCGGTACACCTTTTCGGAAACACCCGCGCGTTGCATCATCACCACCAGGCCAGATAGGGCAAGAATGTAAGGGACCACATTGGTGACTACCGCCAGGTTTACAAGAACATTGAACTGCTCGTTCAGGCTTGGCGAAATCGTGGACAGCGCCATCGCGGATTGAACGACCGCCATGACGATCATTCCGGCGACCGGTGCACCCATTTGATTGACCCGGGAGAAAATGGAAGGGAACATCCGGTCATCGGACGCGGATTTTGCGGTCTGCGAAATGGTGAACTGCCAACCTAGCAGAGATCCCAAACATGCCATTACAGCTAAAGCCATGACGATCGATCCAACTGTTGGGTTGAACATTTTCACGTAAGCCAAGCCGAATGGCCCCGTCGATGTCGTCAATTCTGCGTTTGGAACGATGCCTTGAATTACGGTAGTGGAGAGAATGTAGACCACAGCGGCACCAAGTGTGCCCAGCATGCACGCCAAAGGAACATTCTTTTTCGGGTCCTCGACCGCAGACGAGTTTTGCGCTGCCGACTCCAAGCCAAGGAATGCCCATAGCGTGAGCGCGATGCTCGAACCGAAACCTTTTCCAATACTTATTCCCTGTGGATTCCAGGCAGCGGCGAAGGTGTGACCGCTGAACCAGAACCAGCCGATGATTGAGAGAAGGCCGACCGGGAGAATCACTCCCCAAACCGTGACCGCACCGAGGCGTCCAGTTACACTAGGACCTCCGAAGTTGGCCACCGTAGTCAGCCAGATCAATCCAATTACTCCTACGCATGTGGCAATCGGGGTCGATGAGAGCCACGGGAAGAATGTCGCGAGGTACCCGACCGCGGAGATCGCAATTGCCACGTTCCCGATCGCCAGGGAGAAGAAGTAGAGATAGAACGTGATGAAGAAACCAGGTTTGCCTTGAGCGTCTTCTGCGTATGCCGACATGCCTCCGGGTCTCTGATTAAACAAGCCAGCCTGGGCGAATGAGTAGGCGATGGCCATGGATCCCAAGGCGGTCACTCCCCATGACAGCAACGAAATTGCGCCGACCTTAGCCATGTTCGCAGGCAGCATGATGATTCCCGACCCCATCATGTTCACTGCGACGAGCACCGTGAGCTGCGTCAGAGTCATCTTCTTCTGTTTCTGTGCCTCCATCATCTCCCTCGCTTTCCGCCTACGGTTGCTCGTTCGTTAAAGACTCACAGTTTGGTCGTGTTCAACGTGGCTCGTTGTTCGCGGACCGCATACGTAAAGAACTTGATCTTTCCGTCCACACGTTCCTGAAACACGCCTTGCACTTCATAATTGAAGCCCGGGAAGTGATTGAATGACTCCTGGAACGCGAGAAAGTAGTCGAGCATCGGCTGGGCCTTCTCGTCCCAGCGCTCGCCGGGAAGCACAACGCCAATGCCGGGCGGATAAATCAAAGCGAGTGTTGCCTGGACGCGACCCTTGATGTTTTCGAGGGCCAGGTAATCCACTTCATTTGCTACCAGCGCCTGATTGGCATCCTGCGGGCTCATCGCGATCTCCGGAAAACTCGATGCACGGAAGCAGAGCCGCTGCAGTTCCTTCACGCCCGCTTTGCGGTAGAGCTCATGCATTTCAGTGCAGAGCTGTCTCAGCGTGTAGTCTGCGTAGCGATCGTGGTATGCGGCATAAACCGTCGGCAGGGCTTCGGCGAACATTGCATCGCGATCCCAGAAATCTTTGAATTTCACGAGCTTGGCGATGAGTGTATTGAGCTTGCTCTCGTCCTCGGCCGGAGTCATCAAAAACAGAATGCTATTCAGGTCGCATTTCTCATTGACGATACGTTGGTCGCGCAGGTAATTGGCCACTACTGTCGCGGGAATACCGAAGTCCAGATATTCGCCGGTCTCGCGGTCGATTCCGGGAGTCAGCAGTGTGAGTTTGTTGGGATCGACCATCGCGTAGCCCTCGGAGATTCCCGAGTACCCGTGCCACCGGCTGCCGGGATGAAAGTTCCAGCACTGCTGTTCGCGCTTCAGCAAGTCGGTCGGGAGATCCTCCCAGGGGACATCTGTGAGGTCTTGCGTGAATTGCGATCCACGAATTGTCACCACGTCGGGGACAAAAGGATCAAAGAACCACTTCTCCTCACGGTTTTGGCCAATGCTGTCATAGTGACGTCCCAGCTCACGAAGCTTCTTACGTGTCTCAATGCCGAGTTCGATGCATCGATCCCAGAGCATCTCTCCCGCTTTTCCTTCATGGACCTTCGCATTCACATCCAATGACGCAAACAAGGGATAAAAAGGAGAGGTTGACGCATGCATCAGAAACGCGTCGTTAAACCGCTTGTGTTCGATGAAGCGCCGTTGACCGCGAATGTGGTCATCTCGCTTGTGGATCTGGGAAGCCTGCGAGAAGCCGGCGCCCTGTTTGTGTACTGACTGTGTGGAGAAAAGCCCCGGCATCTCAGGTCCGAGGTTTTCCAGGCGCATTGGGCTGTGGTTTTTAAACAGCGGATGGAAGGCGTTGTACCCGATCCATGCCTCATCCCACAGTACGTATTCGCATAAGTGTCCAATGCGTTCCAAGAGCTTCTGAACGTTGTAAATTGTTCCGTCGTACGTGCAGAGCTGGATGCATGCAAGCCGGAAGGGCCGCTCTGCTTTGTAGCGTTCTGGGTCCTTCACGAGCGGATTGGAGCGGATCTGCTGGCGAAGGTAATCCTCATCCCAGGCGTCCCAATCGACCGCGCCAATCATGCCGAAAGGATTGCGTGCAGTGGGAAGAAAAATCGGGATCGCGCCAGCCTGGATCAGCGCACCATGATGCAGGGACTTATGGTTGTTGCGGTCAAAGAGGACCAGATCGCCACGCTTCAGCACCGCATTTGTGACAACCTTGTTGGAAGAGCTTGTGCCGTTCAAGACGAAGTATGTCTTATCGGCACCGAATACCTTCGCTGCGTGGCGCTGCGCCTCAGCGGCGGGCCCTTCGTGAATCAGCAAATCTCCCAGCCCGACGTCGGCATTACATAGGTCGTTCCTAAATATGCTCTCGCCGAAATGTTTGAAGAAGAGCTGACCGGCGGGAGACTTCCGATAGAACTGGCCACCTTGATGTCCCGGGCAATCGAAGGCGATATTAGCCTCGGAATCATAGGCCATCAGCCCGCCAAAGAAAGGGGGCAACAGACTCATTCCGTAGTCAATTAGACTGGCAATGACCTGCTTGGCATAGAAAGCTGGTGTCTGCTGTCCCAGATAGATGTATCCCGTGACTTCTCCGAGAAAATCAAAGTTGCTGATATCGGAGATTCGGTGCGCGTCGGCGAGCCCCCACAGCGGCATCCGGAATCCGGCAGCGCGTACCGCGCGTACCAGCGCACGCGCGGCCCCGAGCCGGTCGCCGTCAATCATCGCGATGTATGCACCAACTTCCGCATCATCGGTGACATCTCGATCAATGCTGGCGGTTATCTCGACGTTGAAGTTCTCTGCGCTTATCCGATCAAGGAGTTGCTTGATCCGGGGATTCTCGACGTCGACGATCGCAACTACCTTAAGCAACTTGTGGAACGGAATGGGAATTGAGGGAGTTTTGATTCGGCTTGGCGATATCCGGGCAGCACTTCGTTCACTCTTCTTAACTGGAACGGGTGGTCCGGTCGTGACCTCTGCGGATACGTCAACTGCTTTTTCAGAAAGAGTAGGCAATGTAGGCCATCCCGTAATAAAAGGGGCTCGTCCGGTTGTAGGCTTCCTGGACGGCCTTGTGTGGATCTGCGTACGCACCGACGACGCTCAGAGTGAAGCCTTTGTAGAATTTCCAGTCGGCGTAAGTGTCGAGTTCGAAGGCAACTTTTGAAGATGTGACGCCGTGCCCAAATGTGGCCGGTTGATCATTGGTGAACCAGTAGCTTATGACGCCCCATCCCAGCTTTTCAGTGGGCGTCATGTGAACGCGGGCCTGACTCGAGATATTGTTGGAATTGGAAAGAAAATACTCGCCAGCAATCTCCCCTTGCCACCATGTTCCCCAATCGTAGAAACCGGTATAGAGCGGATCAAACGCTTCGCTCTCCCGTTTAGCTGGGTCGGTTCCTTCGAAGAATGCATACCGGTAGGAGAGCTTCGGCTTCCAGGGCAAGTTACTTAGTTGATAAGCACCCAGCGCGTTCCATGCTGTTGAGTGCATGAGCTTATGGTTCTCTTCGTAAACGTATTCCAACTCGAATGAGAGATCCGATAGCGTAGGAATAGGTGCGGTGAAGGCACGTGCGTTGAAAACGTTCATCCCGTCGCGATCAGGCAGGACATTCGGGTGGGCGAAGGCTCGAAGCCAGGTTGCTCCCAAAGTGGAGTTCTTCCCCGCGGCGTATTGGTAATTGACGCCCGCCAGACGAGTTCCGGTACGGTTTTCTGGGACATCATCGCGGTCCAGATAAAACCCCTCAATCGTGTGATTCCCGGGCTTGATCCTGGCAATGCCGGCTAATTTCCAGGCCTTGCGGGCATTCGTCCAGTATCCGCCGCGGCTGCCGCCTTCCCCCGTGCCATCCGAAACCAAGAGACCGTGCCCGATCACGTATGGTGCACGACCAAATGTGAAATCAAGAAGGTTTTTCGAGCTACTCAAGGAACTCCCCGACCGCCAACCTCCGTACACGTCTTCCTGCATGAAGGAAGAGGCGTTCTCTCCTGCGATCGACGGTCCTCCGTAAGTTCGTTCGCCTACAGCGCTCAACTTCCCATAGAGTTCGCCTCCTCCCAATGGGGTGCTGCCTGAGATCGCCGGCTTAATGTAGCCCTCGAACCAGTTGTTACCGAGGTTCTCTGACGGGTCAGGCGCCACATCGGTGTAGAGGGAATTCGCAAACCCAAACGAGCCCCACCCAGCATCAAAATTAAATTTCCACTTCCCCTCCGGAGGTATCTCGATGGACTTCTCTTCCCTCGGTGGCGGAGCTACTTCTGGCGGAGCTGCTTGTGTCGAATCAGCTTGTGTCGAATCAGCTTGTGGCGGATCTGTTTTTTGCGTATCGGCCGGATGTTGGGCAGGCGTTTCCTGGGCCTGAGTGCAGGTAGAGCTAATCACAATCAGGATGGCAAGGGCTCCAATCACGAGGGTCAGATGGCGGAACACGAGCACCTCTCTCTAAGCCGATTCGGTTCTCTTGCCAGCACTGCATCTTTTTTGTTTTCAGGACTTCGCGAGGCTGTGGCAATACCGAGGGGCGCGTGCTCATGAAGACGATCGCCCTGGTAACTCAAAAACCTCGCCACTTACAGACCTCTAGCTTCAGGCTGGGTTGCAGATTACGGCTCAGATTAGGAATTCACGTCGATCTTGGAAACTGTCATTTCTCACAGACTCTTGTTGCCGACAGTCCGCATGTTCCGAAACTCCACTACGATTTTGTTTTGCGATCACTTCGCGGAGCTATTACCCACGGGCCAAATTTCTGCCAATGCCTACGCCTGCTTGTTCTGACGGTAGCGTCAAGTGCATCGCCAGATTAGAAAAACACTAGCTGTTATGAGTTGATCGCGAGCACCCCGGGGGGAAGGTCAAAGAACTTTCCTCATCAGTCTGTGTGGATAAATTGTTTCGATTCGCGGTTGTGACTCTGCTAGCTTGTCTTGCGGTTGGTGAAATGGCCGTTGGGCAGTGGATTGGAAAGCAGACTGGCTGCTACGCAGATGCGATCGCCGCAGATGTGATCGCCGCGCATCCGAACCGGCCGACGGTCGCAAATCCAGCAGACATCACGCAATACGGCGTATTGGAATTGGAGTATGGCTGGGATCGCTTCTGGCCAGAAAAAGCGGTCCAGCAGACGTCGTTCGGTGGTCTTTTGAAGCTGGGAATGCTCTGTGACGTTGAGCTTCGCTGGAATACAACCTCATACCTTTCACAGACAGACACTAGTGGTACATATCAGAGTTTTGGAGACAATTGGTTTGGCCCGCAAGTACGCGTTTATCATCAGACGAAGCTAGTGCCAACGCTTGCATTCAGTTATGCGGTCAAAGTACCGTCGGCCGGTACAGAGGATGGTTTGGGAACAGGCCGGGTAGATCACGCCTTTACAGTCTTGGCGAGCAAAGATATTGCACATTTTGTTTTTGATTTTAATCTTACCGAGTTTCTGATCGGACGGGTGAGCGGGTCCGGCTTCGACAAGAACCAGCAAGTGAATCTGGCGTTCTCACATGCCATCCGTGGCGGACTGCAAATAACAGGGGAGCTCTATGGTCAGACCCAGCTCAACCAGTCAACACCAGGATTCGTTTCTTCGCCCTGGGCGCTAACGTACACAATTATCCCCCGGCTGGTGATTGACGCTGGCTTTGAAATGGGTGTTACCGCCGGGGGGCCACATCGACACGCGTTTGCGGGTGCGACATACTCAATCGCAAATCTTTACCAGGCTTGGCGGCGAAAGCGATCGAGCACTCCTGCCATCCCATAGGGCAAGTCGATCTGCCTTGGCGCCGCATTCGTAATGCTAGTGCTGCTATGCCCAATCTGTCACCGGTATCGCACAGTGGGGCGATGCACCCGCGCTCGTTAATTGACGAACCTGTAGCCTAAGAACCAAGCCTTTGGGGGAAGGCCAGTCGCATAATACAGATGAACCATAGTTCTGTCCTTGCGCCAGCGCAAGGAAGGGAAAATTAGTGGGAAAGGCCGCTGCAGCGGGCTCCGCTAATCAACCATGAGCGCCTCGGGAGCATGGAGAAGGACACGGCCACGTCCTCTGGAGAGGCTTCCTGCGCGCGCCCAGTTGCTTAGCACGCGGCTTGCGGTAAAAGGGCTGATATCCGCCAAGGCTCCGAGTTGGTCGTTCGTGGCTATGATTTCGACACCATCAGGATGTAACTTCCCGGACTCGTCACTGAGCTTGAGCAAAGTCTCTGCCAGCCTTTCCTCCGCAGTTTTAGTAACCAATCCAATATGGCGTTCGACGTAGTTTCGCAAGTAGCTAAGGGCGATGCGCAAGCCATTTTCTCCGAGCAGGGGATGGCGGAACACGAGCTTGCGTATAACGGAGTGCTCCCATCTGAACAGTTCACAGTCGGAGGTTGCTTCAGCAGTTGCCATATAGGGAAACGGAGTCTTCAGCATGGTCACCAACCCAATGACGTCTCCGGGTAGCAACCACCTAAGCAAAACTAAGGCCCCGTGCTTGGTGAGATGGTAAAAGCGTACCCGGCCTCTTTGCACAAGAAACAAATGGGTCGCCTGTTCTCCTTCCGTGGTGATGATGTGCTTGGCGGATATCCGCCGGATCTCAGCTCCGGCGAGGATGGCGTGCGTGGCAGCTTGATCAAGCCCTGCCAAAAGATTAGAGGAACGAACAGCAAGCCGCTCTAATCGAGGATTGATCATGTTCTCTGATCCAAGGGGTGCTGTTGGAATGTTGTTTCACGTCGAGTGTGAACGCGCAAATCCGCTGACCGGAAATCCTGTGCCCGACGTCCAAGAGGAAGTTAGACCAGCAAATCCCGACAGGTAACTGGTAAAAAGCGCAGGATTCAAAGACCGATTCTTCGAAGGAGTAACACGGACTCTGGAGCATGCATACCCAACATCGGCGCAATATCGTGATCGCACCACTAACGCTATCCTCAATGACTAAGGTACTAACAGCATCTAGTCCCTACGGAACCTGTTCTGCAAGAATGCCGCTCTGTAGCGTGGAAAATGGAGAGCAAGACAACGACAAAAGACATGATGCCTGCACAGACTGATTACTACCCAGCTTGCCGAATCTGCGTCTGGATTTAGCCTCTATGCAAGCAAGTGAGCTGGCCCACCTCGGTACCCAGATCACATTCCGATAGCATATAAGGAGCCGTCGTGGCGAACGTTGACATCCCTGGTTTGTTTCGCATCCTTGTGGTGGACGATTTTGAGCCGTGGCGGCAGTACGTCTGTTCTGTGCTCAAAACACGACCTGAGTTATGTGTGGTCGGAGAAGCTTCGGATGGATTAGACGCAGTTCAGAAAACCCAGGAACTGAAGCCAGACTTGGTCTTGCTCGACATCGGCCTGCCCGGCCTGAACGGATTAGAAGCTATGAATCCTATTCGCCAAAGCGCTCCCGGCGTGAAAATAGTCTTTTTGACTCAAGATAGTGATAAAGATGTAGTTCAAACGGCCTTGAACGCTGGAGTTGAAGGATACATCTTGAAGACCGATGCCCAGAACGAACTTTTATCCGGGATAGCAGTGGTTCTTGGCGCTGGTAAGTTCGTTAGTAGGGGAGTCAACGAAAGCGACACCGGCGAAACTCAAGAAAAATCGTAAAACATCCATCTAATTCACATATCTTGCACTCCTCTGCAGCAAACTGAGCCCCCCTTTTCGGATCGCAACCCATTAGCTCTCTTAATTGTTAGGGAACTGCGAAGTCAGTGGATCTGCGAGCCAGATAGACGCAAGTACTGGAAAGAAGAGGGGCTCTAGCCGCATCGCCGGCAAAACTGCTCAATCTTTCGTGCCAGACATAACCCTTCGCATTTACTGGTAGTTTTCACAGTGGCATTATGCGCCGTTTGTGATGATTATTCCTGCGTTGGGCACAACAACTCAACAGGCACAACAACTCAACACGTTCACGATGCGAAGAAAAGTGCCACCACAGCAGGACAAGTAATGACAAGGCTGAGAGTTTCGTCTGAAATCACAAACTGAAGAAATGAGAGGCAGCTATGCACCGAACAACGATTGTAGTAAGTCTGATGGCAGTCTTTTCTTTGACGTCAGTATTCGCATTCGCGGGCGACGACGTCAAGGGGATGATTATTGCCCGGACCGGAGACACATTGATCGTGAACAGCTCGGGAGGAAAAACCACCGTAGTCCTCACCGACAATACAACAACAAAAGATGACAAAGGGGTGTTTGGCTTGGACAAGCAGCAAATGTCCGATGTGGTGCTCATACCGGGACTCAAGGTGTCCATTGATGGAGCACCCGACGAACAGGGTCGGTTTGTAGCGAAAACGATCACCGTCGACGGGGACGACCTGGAAACGGCTGAAATGGTCCAGTCCGGGTTGCATCCCACCGCCGAGCAAGTTGCAGCCAATGTGAAGATGCTCGATGCGCACAGCGGACAGCTGGCTTCCCACGAAGCGCAACTGGCGGGCCAAAGGGAAGATATCACGAACCTCTCGAGTAGCATTAAGGATATCGAAGAGAATACAAATCGCTTTACCGCGTTGTCCGAGTATGACGTGAAGGGCGAAGCGACTGTCCAATTCGATGTCGGTAAAACTGATCTATCACCGGCGGACGAGCAGACACTTAAGCAGCTGGCGCAAACCGCCACTAGCCTCAATGGTTACATCGTAGAGGTGACTGGTTATGCCGATGCGACCGGCAGCGCTGCGATGAATACGAAACTGAGTGAGAATCGTGCAAAGGCCGTGATCGCCTTCTTAATGCAGCAAGGTGGCGTGCCGGTGCGGCATATCATCGCACCAGGCGCGATGGGTGAATACGGAGCGAAAGCGCCGAACGAGACTAAGGCCGGACGAGCTGAAAATCGGCGGGTCGAGGTTAAAGTCCTGGTTAACAAGGGCATCGCCGGTAGCTAGAAACCCACTTGCTGAAACCATTCGATGCGACGGTGCCGAAAATCACCGGTACTGCGAGTGGACTAAGCATAACCCAATGTTGCTGACCTCTTAGGGTGAAGCGGTGTCTGGAATTGAAATGGCGAGAAGCCTTAGATGACCAGAGCCGCTTCCTTCGTTTTCTAAATAAGACGCTCGGCATTTCGTGGCACGGGAGAGGAGATCGCTTGTGAACAGACTAAGTATCCTTTGGACTCTATGCGTCCTATTCACTCCGTGGGCTTGCGCTCAGACAGCGGAGGTTTCAGCAAAGCCCCTAACCGATGCCGATATCCAATTGCTGCGCTCGGATGTGCAGGCAGACAAAAACCAGATCATTACTCACACCATGCAGTTCACGGATTCGGAGTCGACTGCGTTCTGGCCGGTTTACCGAGACTACGCACATGATCAGCAAGCGATCGGCGATGAACGCGTGGAATTGATCAAGGACTATGCTAAACACTACGATACGATCGACGATGCCAAGGCGAAGAATATGATGCAAAGACTGCTTAACATCGAGGCCAAGAGCGTGAACTTACGGCAAGAGTACTGGCCGAGATTCGAGAAGGCTTTGGGTGCAAAACGCGCGGCGAAATTCTTTCAGCTGGACAATCGACTCAGCCTTCTGGTTAATCTGCAACTTACCTCGGAAATTCCTCTCGTGCAGTAACGACATCAAGGGTTGTAGTTTCTGTTCGGCATCGCACATTCCAGAGTTACCCATCGTACTGACACGTCGATCGGCATGGCGCTAGAGTTGGAAATAACGCCAGCTTTCTGCGGGAGGGTGCGAAGCGCGTGTTTGCTGCTTCTTGCATTGACGATGGCCGGGGCGTGTCAACGTTCCGGGTTCTCGTAGTAGAAGACTACGAACCGTTTCGCCAATTCGTCCGTTCGACGCTTGGAACACAGGCGAGCTTGCAGATAGTCGGGGAAGCGTCAGACGGACTGGAAGCGCTCCAGAAAACCGCCGAGTTGCATCCGCACTTACTCGTGCTCGACATCGGACTTCCAACCTTGAACGGAATCGAGGTAGCTCGACGAATCCGGGAGTTCTCGCTTGAAACTAAAATCCTGTTCGTGAGCCAGGAAACTTGTGGTGATGTAGTGCAAGCAGCCCTCCATACAGGGGCGCTTGGCTATGTAATTAAAGCACGTGCCGGACGCGACCTACTAGGGGCGGTAGATGCAATTTGTCAGGGCAGACAATTTGTTAGTAGCGAGGTTGCAGGCCTTGCATCCCCTGAAATTGACTCGAGTGGGCATTGGACGACTCAGCCTTGAGCATTACTTCGCAGATCCCATTGCCTCAGTTCTGCGCTGAAAAGCACCACTTTTGTGTAATTGACAACATTATTAATTAGGACGATGATCACAAAATATTTGGACCCCTGCCAGTCATGCGGAAAAAAGTGCGGTCAGCTTGATGAAAGGCTGGTAACAACTACTTGTCATCCGTCCATGTTCTTGTGGTCGAAGATTACGTCCCTTTTCGCTCTTTCATATGCTCGGCGCTAACCAGCGAACCTGAGTTATGCATCGTTGCAGAAGTCTCAGACGGACTGGAGGCAGTTCACAAGGCCGAGGAACTACAACCGGACTTGATCTTGCTCGACCTGGGGCTTCCAACGCTGAATGGAATTGAAGCCGCTCGACGAATCCGCAAAGTCTCTCCCCAATCCAAGATACTTTTTTTGAGCCAAGAATCCGCTGGCGATGTGGTACGGGAAGCTCTCAGCGTCGGAGCGTTGGGCTACGTGGTTAAGGCACATGCCGGAAGCGAATTGTTACCTGCTGTAGGGGCAATCAGGCAAGGCAAACGGTTCATCAGTAGCGGAGTGACAGATCTCGCTTGCAGCGAGAATTCGGATGCGCCAGACTCCAGTTCTCTCCACCACCAGGAGACTCTCCCGTCGTTCCCACGAAAAACGGAGGACACCCCGCGCAGACACGCAGTTCAGTTCTATCTTGACGATGCAGCCTTCGTCATAGGCTTTGCGGATTTTATCGAAACCGCGCTTATGGCCGGGAATGCCGTTATCGTGATTGTGACCGAGTCGCATCGGAAGGTTCTTCTTCGAAGGCTGCACAACAATCGAGTGAATATAGGAGCTGCAATTGAAGAGGGACGCTACCTCGCTATGAGCGTTGCCCAGGCTCTCTCGACCTATATGGAGGGCGATCTCCCGGACCCGGTTCGATTCCTCAAGGCCGTGAGCGCGTTGATCGCCGCCGCGACCGGAGCGGCAAAAGGCCAACCCCCGCGTGTTGCAGTCTGTGGCGAAGGTGCACCTTTTTTGTGGGCGCAAGGTAAGGCTGATGCGGCGATTCGAGTGGAGCATTTATGGGACGAGTTCGCCAAGTTGTCCGACATCGATATCCTGTGCGGGTATGTGCTGACAACTTTCCAGCGCGATCAGGAAAGCGACATCCGTGAGAAGATCTGTGCGGAGCACTCCGCCATTGCGGGCGGTTGATCGTACAGTCTAACTAACCTCGTACAATGATGCGGCTGATCTTATCAACCCGCGATCATGGGCGATAATGTCGAGATGAATTGAGGTCCAGTCAGCCAGCAACACGTTCTCACTGCCTTCCCCATCGTAGGTCTTCAGAAAACCGCGGCAAGCTTCGCAATACTCTATGCGAAGGCCACCTTCTCCTTCGACGGCAAGAACTGAGAGGTGGTGATCGTTCTGGTTTTCGCAGAACGGGCATCCGGTTCGTGAGTACCGCCAGCGTGTTTTGCAACGACCGCAAGATAAGAGTCGGAGGCGGCCAGGATCGGTGCCGACTAACTGACCCATAGTGGGCCGTGACCCGCAAGTCGGGCAGTAACTGCGGAGCCATCGCTCCTCATCACGCCATCCAGCGAACGCATCTACTACAGGTCGAAGATAGCGAGCCATTGCAGTCCAGCCAAGGTAGCGCAACAGGCCCGGACAGGCGGACGCATACACGTCTCTATCAAGCAGCCAGGTAACCGCCCGGCGAGGTGCGTCCGGGGCGCCGCGCAGTTCGGAATCTAGAGCGCTTGTCTCATGTGCTAGCTTGCCCGGTAGAGGAGCCAAGGTCAATTTTTGGATTAACAGGACAACTGCTCTCGCCGCAGCGGCGAGGTCGATGACAACGGCCGAGCTTTCCAGGAGCGGAATGCCCCGCTGAAAATCAGGGGCATAGTCATCCCATGTAGGGACACACAGGCCTTCGTTCGGAATTCCGGCTGCCGCAGTGTTGACGAGTGTCTGCAACTGTGCCACCGATTCCAGGTATGCATGCTTCGACAACCAGACATCTTGAGTCATGGGATCAATCGCCTTGTCCAACCTCTTCCTTCGGAAGTACCGGCATAAGTCTGGCGGCAAGCCCGAAGAGGAATATCGTCGCGGCGATGAGTCCAACCGATATTCCCCACTCGAAGATCGATGGAGAGTAAGTCTCCGGTGCGACCTGCGGCATTGGCCCTTTCAAACTCATCGCCAGGATGACAACGTTGACGCGGTTGAAAACCACTCCCAACACAGCGAGGAGTGCCCCTACGAAAAGTACGGTCGGCTTGGCTCGCAGACGTGGCTGGGCCAATAGCGTCAAAGGCAGAATGCCACCCACGAAGAGCTCAATTGCAAAGAGGGCGCCAAGTCTTCCGGAGAATGCACTTCCCAACTCGCGCCGGAGAGCCATATCGCCGAGCCGAAAGACGAAATAGACCAAGAGCGACCAGAAGGTGATCTTACCCATTGCCGCCAGCTGCTTGATTCGCAGCTGTCGCTTCCATGCCTTGGCGATCCACATTTCGACAACGACGACCAGAGCAGTGCCGGCAGCAATAGAGGAAAGGAAGAAAGAGACGGGCATCACCGGAGACCACCACTGCGGGCCCAGCTTATCCGGCATCAGCAGGAATAACGAACCGAGCGAGCTCTGGTGCATGGTAGAGAGTGTGACTGCTGCTATGGCCAGCATGATGGGCTCGGCCTTTTTTCGCCGGGCTCGGAATGACCATGCGAGGAAGGAGAAAAGAGCTGCGGCCAGGGCCGCATAGACCAAACTGCGCGAGAGCAGGTAGACGAACAGCGTAATCGCAAACGCTACATAAGCCCCGGACCAGCGCTTCCATATCTCCATTGCCTTCTTGAGCCCCCACCATTCGAACGGAACCGGAAGGAATTCGATCAGAAGAATCGTGACATAGAGGCCGACGCACCATGACACTTCAAACATTGCCGACTGCGCAGGGGCTTGCAACCCAAGCTGATAGAAGTGCCACGGCAAACCGAGATCGGCGATCAGCGTGACTGTGACAAACGAATAGCTTAAGAGACCCATGAGCACGGCTGAACGGCCCATTGAATAAAGATCCTTGCGCTGCAAGACATAGATTAGCCCGGCGGTTGCGAACGCGCCCGCAGCCACCGCGATCCAGACCAGATCGAAGACGATCCAGAGTCCCCATGCATACGTATTCGAAAGGTGCGTACTACCGCCCAAGCCCAGGGCAAAGCGGGCAAGCAGGGAAACGGCACCGAATGCCATGAGTACGAGAAGAGTCCAATTGAACGGTGTCAACAGCTTGCTTTGAAGAGGTTCGAATTCCACGTGATGGCCGCGGTCATTAATGCGAGTGGCCACGGATGACTCAGCGGCCAGCGCGGATGCTCTGCGTTTCAGGAAGGCATAGACGCTGCCGAGCAGTGCGCCAACTGCAATAACGGCGGGGGGCACCGCATGGAGAGCCATTTTGGAAAAGGCCGGATACGCCTTGGTGCCAACATCGGGAAATCCAAGCTTGTCGAACGACACGGAGGATAGATACAGAACGCTCGTGCCGCCCGCCTCTTTTTCACCGTAGATGTGGTCCACGTATTTTTCCGGCTGATCGGAAATGCGGTTGTGCGCCTCTTGCAGCAGATCTTCCCGGGTTCCAAAGCGCAGGCAGTCCGCCGGACACGCCTTAACACAAGCCGGGGTAACAATCTGATCGCGGAATTGTTGGTGCTCCTGAAGGGTGAGGGCCTGGCCATTGCGGGACTCCGGGAGCGGCTGACTGGAGCGGTCGGCGCAGTGGGTGCATTTCTGTATCTTAGGAGCGAGCGAGTCCCATTCGGCCGTGGGCACGCCCCACGGACACGCCCAGATGCAGTAGCGGCAGCCAATACATTGGTCGGCGCTGTAAGTGACGGGCCCATCGGGTTGCCTCTCCAATGCCGTAGTCGGACAGGCGGAGGCGCAGGCGGGCTCTAAACAGTGCAGACAACGTCGCATGGTGAAAAGATAGTGCAGCCCGCCGGGAGCCTTTTCGTCTGGCAGTTCGTGAAAAGTGATTAACGTAAGTGTCTGGGCGCTGAGAGTGGCCGGGTTCTGAAAGCCAAGATTGAAATCCAACTGAGTCGTTTCTCCCTCGCGATCGTTCCATTGCTTGCAGGCAACCTGGCATGCCCGGCAGCCGATGCATTTTGTAATGTCAATCAGAGTGGCTTTGATCGGTGTCTCGGTGGCCTGCGGCGTCATGACCTTCTCCCATTATTCCTAGATGTGATAGGGGCGGTTTCGTGCACCTTCACGACGTTGACCAGACAAGCTTTTGTCTCCTGAGTTCCAGCCCCGGGGTCCACTGCATCAATCGTGAGGTGGTTGACGCTCGGCCCGGTCGACAAGCCTCGATAGCCCCAGTTGTACGGCATCCAAACGACCGTAATCTCTCGCCCGTCCGCCTGTAGTGTCTTCATCCTCGGCGTGACTACAGCTTTCACCGTGAGTTCTCCACGCGCCGAAGATACTCTTACCCAGTTTCCTGATTTCACCTCCAGCTTTTGCGCCAGGCTTTGCGGCATTTCGAGCATGGGTTCAGGAACGAGTTCGTTCAACCACGGGATGTTGCGCGTCGAGGAACCCCCGCACCAGTGCTCCGCAACGGTTGATGTCATGAGTACATAAGGAAACTCGGTGACCGTACCGATCGGCTGGTGGGACTTGACGCGCGGATACTTGAGCAACGGATTGCTTTTCACCTTCGGGTGCAGGATGTTCTCCACCGGGCTCTCCACGGGCTCATACATTTCCGGAAGTGGACCGTCTTTCGGGACGTAAGCCACATCGCGGGGAAACTTCGGGTTCTTCGGGTCCGGATCCTCGTAAACCGCCGCGAAGAGGCGCCCCACACCTTCCGCACCCATGTGGAATGCTCTCTGGCCATTCGGCGTATTCGGACCATCGGTGAGAACCGGAACGTCCGGCACGTCGTATCCCGACCAGCGCTTCGCTTTGTCATCCCACCAGACAATAGGCCTCGATCCCGGATATGGATTGCCATGTCGATCGCATGACGCTCGGTTGTAGAGGATCCGCACGTTGTTCGGCCAGGTCCATCCGAAGTTCGGATAGAGGCCGAGACCTCCCGGGTCGGTTTGCGAGTCACGGCGTTTTGAGAGGTTCACCCCGCCGGCAAAAACCCCGGCGTAAATCCAGGCCCCGGAGGAGGTAGAGCCGTCGGGTTGCAGGTCGGCCACTTTGTTGACGAGATCGCCGGCCTTCAGGCCGGCGCCCGGAACCTCGCGCAGCGCCCGCCCGTTGATCTCGCGGAGTACGTCCTCGGCAGTGGTGTAGGTCCAAAAGGCCCTTTTAATGATCTCATCCTTCGGTTCGGCCGAATCGTTAACCAGTTCGCGCACGCGGCGGAATACAAGATCGACGATTTCGCCGTCCGGTTTGGCTTCCCCGGGAGGCTTCACTGCCGCGTGTCGCCACTGGACCATGCCGCCTGAGTTGCTGATGGTCCCATTCTTTTCCATGAAGAACGCGGCAGGCAACAAGATCACCTCCGTCGAGATAGACCTCGCATCGACACCGGGACGGCGCCAGAAGGTAGCCGTTTCCGTCTCCCAGATCTCCTGGACCACAAGCATCTCAAGCTTGTCCATCGCCTCGAACGTTAAATTCAGGTTGGGCATCGTCACTGCTGGATTCTGGCCGACGATCCACAGCATCTTCATCTTTCCGGCCAGAGCGTCCTCGAAGATCGACATCGTGCCGTAATCTTTCGCGGCACTTCGCTTGGGCAACCAGGCGTAGGCGAAATCGTTCTCGGGAGTGGCTGCATCTCCGTAGAACGCCTTGAGCGTGTTGACGAGGAATTTCCGGTCTCCGGTTCCGTTCCTTTTCGTGTACTCAGCAAGAGTCGGCTCAGTGTGAGCGGGGTAGTTGAGATAGCCGGGCATGTAGTTGTTAAGCACGCCCATGTCGCACGCGCCCTGTACGTTCGGCTCGCCTCGCAGCGCGTTGACGCCGCTGCCCGGCTTGCCTACATTGCCGAGGAGCAATTGCAGGATGGTGAACCCGCGGATCCCCTGCACGCCGGTGGTGTGCTGGGTCATTCCGAGCGCGTACAGAATGGCGCCGGGGCGGTTCTTCGCCATCGTATCCGCTATCTGTCGGATTTGTGCCGCAGGGATGCCGGTGATGCGCTCACCCACTTCGAGCGTGTACCGCGAAACGAACTTCTGGAGGCGCGTGAAGACGCAGCCAGGGTTATCCAGGCTCGTGCCGACCCGCGGCTTGCCTTTCGCATCAAGCTCATAGCCCCAGCTCTCGGTGTGGTACTTGTGCTTCTCCTCATCGAACCCGCTGAAGAGCCCGTCTTTGAAGTCGAAGGCCGCGTCTCCCAAGTAGAGAGCATTGGTGTGTGTTGTGATGTAGTCCTCGTCGTACAGTTTGTGAACGAGGACGTAATTGATCATCGTGTTGAGAAGCGCAGCGTCCGTGCCTGGGCGGATGCGCGCATACATGTCAGCGGTGGCAGATGTGCGGGTGAATCGGGGGTCGACGTGGATGATTTTCGCCCCATTTTCCTGGGCCCTACGAATCCACTTGTAGGCCATGGGGTGGTTCTCCGCCACATTGCTGCCTTCCACCAGAATCGTCTTGCAATGCTGCAGGTCGATCCAGTGGTTGGTCATCGCCCCCCGCCCGAATGCAGCCCCCAGACCGGGGACCGTGGGGCTGTGTCAAAGGCGGGCCTGGTGCTCCACGAAAGCGATGCCGAGCAGTCGCGCCGCCTTCTGAAATAAGTAACACTCCTCATTCGTGTTCTGTGCTCCGCCCATGAAGGCGATCGCGTCTGTCCGGTTGACCGGAACCTCTGTGTCGCCGAGTTTCTCGGTAGCGATCCAGGTTGCGTCGCGTGTCTTCTGAATCTTCTGAGCGATCCGTTCGACCGCGTTTTCCCATGAAATCTCTTCCCAGTGGTCGCTGCCCGGCGCCCGGTAACACGGCTTTTGAAGCCGGTTCGGCGAGGCGTGTGTCGCGAACATGGATATGCCTTTCACGCACAGCGATCCGCGGTTCACGATGTGGTCGTAGTCGCCTTCCATTGCGATCAACTGGCCATCGCGTACCGCAGCGATCATGCCGCACCCGCAGGAGCAGAAGTTACACGAGGTAGTGAACTCACTGACGTTTGCCAGCTTTAACTCTTGCGCGGCAGCCCTCACCGTCGATAGATCGAGGAGATCACCGAGCGCCAGCCCCGCGCCACCGCCTACCGCGATCCTCAACCAGTCTCGGCGGTTGATAGAGGCCAGGCCCGGTTTCCTCGGACCACTGTCTAATTGATCCTGAGTCTCCATTTCCATTCTCGAATCATCGATCTTCTCGACCGTTAGACCTTCTACTCCGTTTTGGCGAAAGAAATCTGTCAACGCGATGGCTTTGGTCTCGTTGGCACACATGAGCTGCCTGTTGTGTCCCCGAGGAGAGCACTCTTGTCGCGTAAACAATATTTGGAACTCGACGACGACAGATACTGTCACTACTTACAGTCCTTTTTTTCCCTCGGCTCTTTTAGCTTGCTCCTCAGGCTAAGTTGTTGCCTCTCGATTTCCTGCAAGTTCTATGGGTGCGACGAATGAAAGGCCCGCATGGTTCGTGCTGACTCGACACTGGCTAAGTCTGCTCGGCGTGGCCCTGCTCGCGACCGCTTTGATCTCGTGGCTCTTTGTCTTGCCGCAACAGGTCCGCGGTCACGTCGACAATCCTTACGTCGGCATCCTGGTATTTCTCGTTCTTCCAGCAATTTTCTTTGCTGGGTTGGCGCTGGTTCCGATTGGGGTCTATCTGAGCAAGCGGCGGATTCGCCGAGGACTATCCGAGGAAGGCTTCGATCGCGGAACGGCGCTGCGCCGCATCGCCTGGTTTTTCGGCGTCACAACTCTCGTGAACATTTTCGTTGGAACTCAGGTCACCTATCGAGCCGTTGGGTATATGGAGACACCTCAATTCTGCGGAGCGAGTTGTCATACCATGCATCCTGAACTAGCTGCATATCGGAATTCTCCCCACTCCCGGGTGGAATGCGTCGAGTGTCATGTGGCGCCAGGTGCGGTCGGTTGGATCCACAGCAAGACGAACGGAATTCGTCAACTCTTTGAGACTGTGCTGAATACCAGCCCGCGACCCATTCCTTCCGGTCTGGCGAGCAATCGTCTGGTGCCCGCCAGCGAAACTTGCGAGAACTGTCACTGGCCGCAGAAGTTCAGCGGTGCGCGTTTGCGCTTATTCAGCAAGTATGCCGAGGACGAAAAAAATACACGGACAGAGACCGTTCTCCTGATGCTAGTGGGCGGAAGCTGGATCTCGGGAATTCACGGTGCGCACTTTGGTCCGGGAGTTCACATCCGTTTTGCGGCCGCCGACCCAATGCGGCAGACCATCCCCTGGGTCGAATACAGAAATACAAACACGGGAGATGACCGAACGTTCGTCGGTCCCGAAACGCAGGCGGATTCGGCCGAGGGACTTCCCAAATTCGAGATGGAATGCGTCGACTGTCATAACCGACCGACGCATACTTTTGACTTACCGGAACGAGCCGTGGATAAGGCCCTCGCCCTTGGCGACATCGCTCTAGGTCTACCCTACGTCAAGAAAGAAAGTGTGGAGTTGCTGAAGGCAAGCTATGCCACCAGCAAAGAAGCGGCCGCGAAATTGCCGCCGGCCCTCGCTAGTTTCTATCAGAAGAATTACCCGGAGCTTTACGCCGCGCGTTCCCAGGATATCCACCAGGCGGGCGAAGCGGTTCTCGCGATCTACAACCGCAATGTTTTTCCGGACCTGAAAGTGACTTGGGGTACGTACCCCAACAATCTTGGCCATACAGACTTCCCAGGGTGTTTTCGGTGTCACGACGGCTCGCATACCGCAGCAGATGGAAAAGCGATTACTCAAGACTGCAACACTTGCCATGAGCCACTGGCCATGGATGAGGCGTCCCCGGAAATCTTGAAGACTCTGGGGATCGCGGATCGGATTTCGAAAGTACAGAAGCAATGATCTGGCGTAGTGCAACAGATACCAAAGATCTACAAATCAACATGATTTAGGAGCGAGTATGAACCGAAAGTTTGTGGTCAGTTTGGCAACGATGTTACTGATTGCGTCTTCTGCTTCGTGGGCTGCGGATGATGGAGCATCCCTTTACAAGACGAAATGTGCCGGTTGCCACGGGGCTAGCGGGGAAGGCAAGCCTGCCGTAAAGGCCCCGGCGCTGAAGGGAACAAGCCTCGAAGCAAATCAAATCACGGAGCACATAACCAAAGGCGAGCCAGGAAGTAAGGCACCTCACAACAAAGGAATCGCCGGGCTGAATGATGAGCAAGCCAAGGCGATTGCTGAGTGGGTCAAGACTCTCAAGTAGGTTGAATCTGGTCCAGATCGAATCGGTTTGCGCTGGCTTAGCCGTTGTTGTTAGCGCGCCGCATGTTGCGACAAGAGGAGTCCGCCCGTGAAGACATACAGGAAATATATACAGTCTCTGGGGTTGGCAACGGTGGCGATTCTGCTGTGCGGCGTGTTTCGGCCCGCCCTTGCCGGCCCGCAGGAAAAGAGCGACGCTACTTCCGAGAAGCAGACAGCCGAGAAGCAAACAGCGAAATATGTCGGCGCTGACACTTGCAAGACCTGCCACGAAGACTTGTACAAGAAAGACTTCGAAAACACTCCACATTTCAAGACTACCTTGCAAGGCGGACACGGTTGCGAGTCGTGTCACGGTCCCGGATCCGCGCACGTAGACGGCGGCGGGGATGTGACCAAGATCATCACCTTCAAGTCGATGTCGAAGCAGGACGCCAACGCCCGTTGCTTGAGCTGCCACGGTGGAAAACATGAGCAGCGGCACTTCTCCGCGTCGGCGCACGCGAGCAATGATGTTGGGTGCCTGGATTGCCACTCGCCGCATCACGCCCAGGAA
Organism: uncultured Acidobacteriaceae bacterium; assembly: GCA_963836305.1. Classification (GTDB taxonomy): domain Bacteria; phylum Acidobacteriota; class Terriglobia; order Terriglobales; family Acidobacteriaceae; genus Sulfotelmatobacter. The sequence continues at coordinate 337,305 of CAWIJP010000021.1, forward strand.
CCGGAGCATCTCCTCGTTCGGGCGCAACCCAACCTCTGCTACGGATGTCATACGAGCGCGAAGGCAGACTTCGCGAAGCCGTACCACCATCGAGTAGACGAAGGCCTGATCCAATGCAGCGACTGCCATAACGTCCATGGCACGACCACACTCCGACAAGTTAGGGCCATGCCTAGCGGGGACGCGATTTGTGTCAAATGCCACGCCGACAAGCAAGGCCCGTTCGTTTATGAGCACGTACCGGTGAAGACTGAGGGCTGCACCAGTTGTCACACTCCCCACGGCTCCACGAATCCGCGTTTCTTGCGCGTGAGCCTGGTGAATCTGCTGTGCCTGCAGTGTCACACATTTCCGGTTCAAGGGCCCGCGGGACCTGCCCATAACCAATCCACCAAATACCAGGCGTGCACGATGTGCCACGCAGCGATCCATGGGTCTAACGCGAGCAACGTCTTTTTCAGATGAAGAGGTACGTCATGCTTTCACACTGGCTGCGGTTGCAACAAGTTGCTCTAATCGTTTTGCTTTGGAACATCGCGGCAGCAGCTCAGACTGCCGGGAGCAATGCCGGCCAAAGTCAATCTCAGCCCGAAGGTTGGGAAAACAGTGGCTATGTAATTCATCAGTCCATCGAGATCGGCTACCGCGCATCGGACACAACCGGTAGCGAGCAGATGTACAACACACTCGTGGACCTGCGTACCGGGCCGCGTTTCCTCGATCAGAGCCTCTCCATGCAATCCCAAAACCACGACGGCGTGCTATTCGACAACTTATTCATCAATAGTTTTGGTTGGGGGGGCGACCCAAACAATGGCCTGCGCGCGCGAGTGGACAAGAATAGGTGGTACGACTTCCAGGCAGACTTCCGGCGCGACCAGCAGGATTTCGACTATAACCTTTTGGCTAATCCACTCAATCCGTCGACATCAAGCCCAAACATCCCCGTGACTTTTTCACCCCATAACTTCGGCACCCGCCGGCGCATGAGCGACTTCGACCTGACCCTCTTGCCACAGTCGGTGCTTAGTTTCCGCATCGGGTATTCGCGCAACAATATGACGGGACCTTCATATTCCAGCGTCCACGAGGGAACGGACGCGTTGCTCTTCCAGGACTGGAATACCACCCTGAACTCCTACCGTTTTGGTGCAGACCTGAAAATCCTGCCGCGCACGGTCGTCAGCTATGACCAATTTCTCGATTACTACAAGGGGGATACTACTTGGCAATTAGCTCCGTTTGCCCAGGCGTTCTTGCCGGGAACGCCTGGCACTGTAGAACTGGGCCTTCCCATCGACACGGCCAACAAAAACCCATGCGCTGTTATTCCACCGGCAACCAGCCTGATCGACTCCACAGGAACGCTGACCAACACCGCATGCAACGGGTTCTTCGATTACAATCGCGCGGATCGGACCCGCACATCCCAGCCGACCGAGCGCCTGAGCCTGCACAGCAATTATTTTCAACGACTGGAGTTGACCGCATCCTACGCCTACAGTGCGGCCGACATGAACGCTCCTTTGAATGAATTTTTCAACGGACTCCTGCAGCGTTCCGACATCCGCCAAGAAACCGTCACTGGCCCCGGTCAGGCGACCCGAATCTCAAATGTGGCCGATTTCAGTGTCACCTTTCACTTGTCAGAGCATTTCCGAATCGTCGATACGTTTCGCTTCTGGAGTTACCGAATCCCGGAGAGCTTTAGTTCTACTGAAACCGACTGGACCTGTATTAACACTGCAACCTGCTCGTTGCTCAGTCCGATCAGCGCGACCACACCGAGCGCAACCGATACTTCCGACCAATTGTCATTCAACCAGAGTTGGAAGAGGAACGAAACCGATTTCGTGTGGGATGCCTCGAAGCACTTTGGAGGCCGGATCGGGTTCAGATATGGCGACAAGGATTTTCATTACATCGTGGACTTCACGACGGGAGACCAGGACCGAGTGATCATCCATGAATACACACCACTGATCGCGTTCTGGGCAAAGCCTCTGACGAATTTGCGGTTCAACTTCGACTGGGAGCACACCAACAACGACGATGCACTGGTGCGCATCGGACCGCGCAAGGAGTCCCGCTACCGCGCCCAGGGCAACTACATTCCAAAACCGTGGGCAGTGCTCGGCGCTTCCATCAATCTCTGGGAAGCTTCAAACGGCGACGCTTTAGTTGATTATCGTGCACACAATCGCAATTATGGATTCACCGCAAGCCTTACGCCCCGCGAGCGCTTCGGATTCGACCTTGCCTACAACTACAACGATATTAATCAGAATGCCTTCATCTGCTTTAGTGATTCTGACACTTCGCTCTCTGTAGTCGCGAACGCGGGCAGCTGCACCGCGAACGGTTACAACGACAGCAAGAATCCATTGCTTACCGACGGCTATTACACCAGTAATACGCACTATGGCATGGGATCGGTAATGTTTAAGCCGCACGCTCGCATTACGACGCAGGTGGGCTACAGTATCACCAGTGTTGGCGGCCAGATCCCACAGTTCAACACTCTGCAACCGTTCGGTTCACTCCAGTACAACTACCACCAACCGCTGGCTAATCTGAGCGTCGACATAGGCCACAACCTGGTCTATCGGATGGGGTGGAATTACTACCAATACGGGGAGAAATCATTCGTGGGACCAACCGATCCCCGCTATTTTCACGCCAACAATGCGACCTTCTCACTGCGCTGGGCATTCTGAGCACGACCACCGGGATGGCCTCCAGGCACGCGCACTTAGAATTGCTTACGTTTCCTCTGTTCCTACCCCTGTGGTCTTACCCCGCAGCGCGCATCGAATCACGAGCGGAACGCAAAGGCACGCGGGCATGCACAGTAGTGCCACGTTTGGACAACGATTCGATTGAAAGGGTTCCGTTCAGTGCCTTCAGACGCTCCTCCATGCTGATGAGACCAAGGCCGCGGCTGGTTCTCGCGGTTTCGAGATCAAAACCTACGCCGGAATCCCTTACCGTAAGATGAATCTCATCCGATGTTCCCCACAATCGCACTTCAAAGTTTAGCGCCCCACTGTGTTTTGCCGAATTGTGAAGGGCTTCCTGCAGTACTCGTAAGAGGCAAAGAGAAACATCCGCCGACAAAGGGATGGGCAAGTCGTGACTCTTTACATCAATCTGAACTTTCTGCTGTTCGCTGAACTCTCGACAGAAGCCTTTCACTGCTGCGGCAATACCCAAATACTGCAATTTCGCCGAATGCAATTCATGCGACAAGGATTGGACGTCGGCGGCTATCTTCGCGGTTCGCTTCTGGATTTTGCCCAAACGTCGGCGAACCTCGGGCAAAGTGACAGACTTGTGATGGAGTTGTTGTAACTCGACGGCCAACAAAGCGAGACGCTGGCCAATGTCATCATGGAGCTCTCTGCCAATCCGCGAACGTTCCTGCTCTTGTGCCTCCAGCAACTTGCGGCTCACGTTTGCAACTGCAGCCTCCGCCAGTTTGCGGTCGGTGATATCGATAAATGCAACCACAACCCCGATAACTTCGTTTCCTTTTCGCTGTGGATAGGACCAGTATTCAGCGGGAAAACTTGTTCCGTTCGCCCTCCATAGGACTTCGTCCTCCGCGTGGGCTCCCTCACCGGTTGCTGTCACCCGGTGAACTCGACACTCGCTTTCGGGGAACGGTGTCCCGTCCGCGTGAGTGTGATGGATCAGATCATGCATATTCTTGCCCAGCAGTTCATCCACGCGCTCGTATCCTAGAGTACGCAGGCAGGCAGGATTGCAGAACGTGCATCGGTGCTCGAGACCGATCCCATAAATGGCCTCGGCAGTGGAGTCGAGAAGGAGCCGGAGTTTATCTTCACTTTCGCGCAATGCCCTCTCTGTCCTTTTCAGCTCCGTCACATCCATGGATGCCCCAACCGCTCCCCGCGGCTTGCCACTCTCATCCAGCAACGGAACCGCGTTCGCTATCTCCTCCCGGGTCGTCCCATCCTCAAATAAGAGGGTAAGGTCGCACCCATAGATCGGCTTCCCAGTGGCCGCGGCTTGCTGCATGGGCAGCAAGTCTGCCGGAATCTCCACCCCATCTTTGATTTGCCGAAATGCAGGACGTTCTTCGGGCGGGGCGCTCTGTGAAAGGTTTTGACTTCTCGCCTCCCGCAACTGTTCGGAAGCCGCACGGTTACCCGTGATCCGCTCGCACTTCGCATCCTGCGCGATAAGGACCGGCACCGGCACCGCATCCAGTATCGCTTCGAGTTCCTTAGCTCGAACCCGTTCACGCGCCTCGCTTTCGCGCAGCGCCTCTTGCGAACGTTTGTAGTCGGTGATATCAGCGACAACTGCAAGGATGCACGGCTCACCTGCCAGTTCGATCAGCTCCGCTGACGAGAGTCCGACGCGGACACTGCCGTTCCTCATAAGAAAGCGATATTCCAAGTTACGAATATTCTTTCCGGCCAGAATCCGTTTTGCCAGATCCACTCGTTCGGTTGGATCCGCCCAAAGCCCGAGGTCGAACGGCGTGCGTCCGATCACCTCTTCACGGCGCCAACCCGTCATGCGCTCAAAAGTTTCATTGACATCGATATAGCGATGGTCTTTCGCGCTGGTTAACGCGAGTGCCAAAGGGCTTTGCTGGAAGGCTTTTGAAAACTTCTCTTCCGAAGTCTTCAGCGCTTTCTCCATTCGCTTCTGCTCGGTAATATCCTGCAGAATACAAGCGGCCCGATCGACGCCGTTGGCACCTTCGATGGGGATGTACGATACGAACAAATCCCTTTCGCCAATTTCAGGATACGTGTACCGCATTTCGAACCTGGCGACTTTGCCTGCGAAACACTCATCCATTTTCCCTTTAACGATGTCCTGAAAGACTCGCTTGTTCAAAACCTCGGGAACGAGATGGCCGACAACTTGCTCTTTCGTCAGATTCCGGAGTTTGAGAAACTTTTTATTCGCGATCAGGTACCGGTATTCTCGATCAACGACCGCGATCATTTGCTCCGAAC
>CAWIJP010000022.1:0-26738 GCA_963836305.1 uncultured Acidobacteriaceae bacterium
AATCGCCGCGACCCGTTGCTCTCAGGCCTTTTAGCGAGCGGACCTTTTTTGAAAGATGAGTTGCTCGCCCTGGTGGAACCACACGTCCACGCGAATGCGCGGACCGACTCCGGCAGTTACTAAATATGTTTTGAGACTGGGATGGGAGCATTGCTCAAACCGGGGCGAAGTAAAATGGGGTGAGCGTTTGACACTTTTGCCATGAAGTCTAGAACGAAAGAACAAGGCGGACTGTTTTGACCAACGGGAGACCTCTTTCAATTGCCCAGGAACGATCCTGGGTGCTGGAGCGTCTGCACCCTGGTAACCCCGCTCATAATGTCTTCTTCGGTTTGCGCCTCACGGGTCCACTCGAGGTCGACACGCTCAAACGTGCGTGGAGCGAGGTGGTTCGACAACACGAGATTCTTAGAACTGAGTTCCGGGTCAACGATGGTGTACCGGGAGCCTTTTTCGTCGGCTCCAGTTCCGCGCAATTTAACACGCGCGATCTGGAAGGCGTTTCTCGTCAGGAATGCGAACCGCACTTGATGGAGTTGGCGCGCAACGAATCGCGCCTTCCATTTGATCTCTCTTGTGCTCCGCTCCTGCGAGCTTCTCTTTACCGATTGTCGCGCGCGGAAAATGTGTTCCTCGTGGTGGCGCACCGCATGGTGTGCGATGAAGCTTCGCTCGAAATTCTTCTGCGGGAAACGGGATTGCGCTACGAGGCGTATAAAATCGCTAAGGTTTGGAATGCCGCGCCCACGCTGCAGTACAGCGAATTTATTTCCCGCCAGGGCAAATTCCCAGAGGAACAAATCGCGTACTGGAAGCAGAAACTCGAGGGAGTTCCTGCCAGCCTTGATCTGCCAATCGACCGCGCTCGTCCTGCGGAGCAGACTTTTTCTGGCGCATCTCACGTTTTCTCGATTGCGAAATCAGAAGTGGAGCAGTTGCGGAGTCTCGGCCAGCGTAGTGGAACGACCCTCTTCGTAACGTTGCTCTCAGTTTTCAACATTCTTCTGTCGCGCTATAGCAGGCAAGACGACGTGATCGTGGGCACTCAAGTCTCTGGCAGGACCGCACCCGAGATCGAAAAAGTGATTGGCCCGCTGGAGAATTTGCTCGTGCTGCGAACAGATTTATCCGGTAATCCCAGCTTCGTCGATCTATTGGTCCGCGTTCGTGATGTGGTTGCCACTGCCTCTGCCCATCAGGATGTTCCTTTTGAGGCGTTGCTGGAACAGTTGCCGCTGGACCGGGACTTAAGCCGCAATCCGATGTTCCAGGCTGCTTTTCAACTTCACGAGGGCGGGCTTGATGCGTCGTGGTCGACCGAGATCATCGCGGTTCCGCTTGAGATAGAAAGCGGGATCGAGAGATTTGACCTGTCTCTCCATCTTACCGAGCGATCCGATGCAATCGAGGCAAAGCTTAGTTACAACACCGATATTTTTGAAAAAACCACGATCGCGCGGATGGCCGAACATTTCTGTACGCTGGTTGCAGGCGTGGCATCCGAACCAACCCGGCGAATTCTCGATCTGCAGCTATTGGGCGAATCTGAACGAAATAGAATTCTCGTCGACTTCAACTCCACCGCCAGAGACTATCCGCGCGACCGGTGCATGCACGATTTTTTCGAACAGCAGGTGGAGCGCACGCCGGAAGCGACCGGGCTGATTTGCCAGCAGGAGCGTCTGAGTTACGGCGAACTGAACTCCCGGGCTAATCAATTGGCTCACTACTTGCGAGAGCAAGGAGTCGGACCGGAAGTGCTCGTGGGAATTTGTTTCGCGAGATCGATGGAGATGTTGGTCGCGATTCTGGGAATCCTAAAGGCCGGCGGAGCTTATGTGCCGCTCGACCCAGCGTATCCGCAAGAGCGGCTTGCCGCGATTGTGGAGGACGCCAAAGCGCCGATTCTGCTTACGATGCGGAGCCTGACCAATGTATTGCCCGCGCATGGAGCGCATTTGATCTGCCTGGATGCGGACTGGGCGCAGATTGCAGAAAGGTCCACGAAAAATCCTGACCGCACGGTTGCTGCGAGCAATCTGGGTTATGTTCTGTTTACGTCTGGTTCCACCGGCCGGCCAAAGGGAGTGGCGCTCGAACACCGCAGCGCTACAACTTTTATTCAGTGGGCGCAAGAAGTTTTTCTGCCGCAGGAAGTCGCCGGAACACTTTTTTCGACATCGATCTGTTTCGATCTGTCTATTTTCGAGATCTTCGTGCCGCTCAGTATGGGAGGCAAAGTCATTATTGCGGAGAACGCTTTGGCGTTGCCCAAGCTGCCGGCGGCGCTTGAAGTAACCCTGATTAATACCGTACCTTCAGCGATTGCCGAGTTGGTTCGGTTGGAGGGCGTTCCGACTTCGGTACAGGTAGTCAATCTGGCGGGAGAAGCGTTGCCCACGAGCCTGGCTCAGCGCATCTACGACAAAACTGGAGTCCGCAAGGTTTACAACCTCTACGGTCCAACCGAGGACACGACCTACTCAACATACACGTTGGTGCCACGAGGGGCCGAGGTAACCATCGGGAGGCCACTTCCGAATACGCAGGCGTACATCCTCGATGAAAGCCGTCAGCCGGTGCCGATTGGAGTCCCGGGCGAGTTGTACTTGGCCGGGGATGGACTCGCCAGGGGATATTTTGGTCGAGACGATCTTACGAAGGAACGCTTTGTTCCGAATCCGTTTGCGAAGCAAGCCGGCGCGCGTATGTACAGGACTGGAGACCTGGCTCGTTTCTTAGCGGATGGAAACATCCAATACATGGGACGGATCGACAACCAGGTCAAGCTGCGCGGCTTTCGCATTGAATTGGGAGAGATCGAAGCGGTCCTCACGAGAGATCCTGAGGTGCAATCCGCGGTGGTTGTTGTGCGCGAGGATCTTCCGGGGGATAAACGCTTGGTGGCCTATTTCGTTCCCTCCGGGGCGTCGATTTCTAGTGCTGCACTGAAAGATCTAGTCCGAAAGCGGTTGCCGGAATATATGGTGCCGAGCGCCTTTGTCGAGATGAAGGCGTTACCACTGAGTCCGAATGGAAAGATCAACCGGCGCTTGCTTCCGGCTCCGGATTGGTCTGCCGCGGAGAGCGGAGACGTGCTCGAACCGCGGAATGAACTGGAGGCTACGCTCGTGAAGGTGTGGCAGAGCGTGCTCCACGTCCCAAATATCGGCATTCGGGATAATTTTTTCGATCTGGGTGGACATTCGCTGATGGCGGCTCGTGTTTTGTCGGAGGTGGAAAAAATAACCGGCAAGGAGCTTCCGCTTTCCGCTCTATTTCGCGGAGCGACCGTGGAGTCGCTGGCGCGACTGATTGCCAAGATCCAGGAAGCCAGCGATCCGGTGCTGATGGAGATTCAGCACGGCGAGAGTGGCAGCGTACCTTTCTTTGCCATCGTGCCGCCGGGCGAAGAATCGTTGGGATACGCCATGTTGGCGCGGCATATGGGCTCGGAACAGACGGTATACAAAGTTCAAGGTCATGCACCCGTGCTGAACGGCAAGCGCCCTTATTCCCGGCAAGAGATGCAGGCTATGACCGAAGAGTATATTGCCGCGATTCGAAGCGTGCGGCCTTACGGACCGTATTGCCTGGGCGGTTTATGTGAAGGAACCCACATCGGGGAGCAGATTGTGTTGGCTCTGGAAGCGCAAGGGGAAGAAGTCGGCTTGTTCGCCATCTTCGATACCTGGGTGCTGGAGCACAGCCAGAGACGGTGGTTGTGGAAACTACACTACTACGGGCGGCGACTACGGGAGATGAAGACGCCCACGCTGAGTGCACGATTTGCTTCCTATCAGCGCATCGCGCGGAACAAGGTGGATCATGTGCTTGGTAAGAGTGCCCCGCGCAGGGATTGGTCACAAGTGTACTGGCCTGAAAGTTTCACTCCTACGCAGTTCCGGGCCCCGGTGATTTTGTTTAAGCGTCCGAAGCAGCAGTTTTACTACATCAAAGATCCACAGATGGGGTGGGGCGCCAGAACTCGGAGTGGAGTCGAGATCTGGGAAATGGATTTTCATCATCTGGAAATCCTGCGCGAGCCCCACGTCCGCAAATTTGGGGAAATTCTGAGGGAAGCAATGGGGCGGGTTAGCCAGCGTAACCTTCAACCACAGACGCCGACCGAAGACCATCACTCTTCCCAGTTCACCGCTTCCATACAGCAGGGCTCATGAAGTTCGACAAACGCCAAATTCTGCGCAACGTCGGGTCCAGCTGGTTTGCGCTGGGGGTGAATGTCCTGGTGGGGATATTTATCTCGCCCTACATTATTCATCGTCTGGGCGACGACGCGTTCGGTCTCTGGGTCATAATCTTTTCTATCACCGGGTATTACGGCTTGTTCGATCTGGGTATTCGATCGTCCATTGTTCGCTATGTCGCCAAGTATTCCGCCACCGACGAACAGGAAGAACTGAACAGGCTGGTGAATACGGCGATGTTCAGCTATACGGCCATTGGAGTTGTGGCCATGGCCATCACCCTGATCGCCGCTTATTACGTCAACTCCATCTTCCGCATCCACGCTGAATTCGTGCCTACGGCGCATTGGCTGCTCTTGATGGTTGGAGCCGCCGTTTCCCTGGGTTTTCCTCTTGGCGTTTTCGGCGGCATTTTGGAGGGATTGCAGCGCTTTTACCTGCTAAATCTCACCACGATGAGTTCGACACTCATCCGCGCGCTACTAATCGTTATCGCCTTGCAGCATGGACGCGGATTGCTGACGGTGGCGTTGATCACGGTGAGCATGCCGTTGGTAAGCGGCCTGATCAATGCGGCAGCTGTGTTTCGCCATTTAAACCTGCGCTTCGGTCTTCAACATGTAAGCCGATCCAGTTTGCGGCGCATCGCGAGTTACAGCGGGACGACCTTCATGATAATCGTGGCCGGGCGTCTGCGATTTAAGACAGACGCGATGGTGATTGGCACCATGGTATCGGCCGCTGCGGTCACCTACTTCACCATCGGCTCGCGCCTGGTAGATTACGCCTCGGAAGTGGTCAGCAGCCTGGCACAAATTTTCGTGCCCATGTCGAGCCAGTCGCAAGCCAAGGGTGATCTGGACGCGCTGCGAAAAATTTTCGTGGTCGGCAATCGAGCCTGCTCCTTTATCATTTTCCCGATCACGGCGATTCTTACGGTCCTGGGAAAATCCGTCATCGAGGCATGGGTTGGGCCGAAGTATGTCAGCGCCAGTTATCCGGTGCTGCTGGTTCTGCTTTTTCCGACTACATTGATGCTGGCGCAATCGGCTTCCGGACGCACACTCTGGGGAATGGCAAAACATCGCACCTGGGCGTGGGTAGTGCTAGCAGAGGGCATCGCGAACCTGATCTTGAGCATCGTTCTAGTGCGTCCTTACGGAATCATGGGAGACGCCATTGGCACCGCCATTCCTCTCACTTGTTCCATGATTCTTTTTCTGCCCCTTCATCTCTGCCGCCTGTTAGGGATCAAACTCACAACTTATCTCTATCGCGCGTTTGTCCTGCCTATCGTGTTGTGCGTCCCGCTAGTGGCGGTTCTTCTACTCATGCAACGCTGGTATGTTCCGCATCGCCTGCTTCCGCTTCTGGTACAACTGGTGATAGCTGGCCTGGTATACGCGCTCGGCCTCGCATGGGCGTTCTGGACGAACCGTGCCTGGGATGTGGGAGTTTTGGGGGCGAATAAAGAGGACGAAATATCGCTCGCCCTGGTGGAGACGTATCAAGAGGAAGCGTAGAAGTGGATTTAGGACGGGAATAAGGTGAAGCAGCCGAGAAAAATCTTGAATCACTTGAAAACGGTAGCAGCATGTGCCCTGGGCCGAGTTCCGGCGGGACGATCCCTCACCGTATTTCCTGATGATATTTTTCTTGTCAGCTACTTCCGGTCCGGCAGCACATGGTCTCGTTTTCTGTTCGGAAACTTCCTTCAGGACGAACCCGTCACTTTCACTAACATGGACCGACTGGTGCCGATGATCTACGATTCGCCTGATCGCCGGCTGCGAAGTTTGCCCCGCGTCCTGAAAAGTCATGAGTGTTTTGATCCACGCTATCCGCGCGTCATCTACATCGTTCGCGACCCTCGAGATGTTGCCGTCTCGTTTTATTTCTACAATCTTAAGGTGCGCGTGATTCCGGATGGCTACCCCATGGATGAGTTCGTCAATCGCTTTATAGGCGCCAACGTGGTTCCCTATGCTGACCGGGTTGGGTGCTGGCAGGACCATGTGCTCAGTTGGGTGCGCCTGCGGGAAGGCAAACCCGGATTCTCCCTGGTTCGCTACGAAGACCTGCTGGCCGATCCCGCGAAGGAACTCAGGGATCTGGCGCCGATGCTGAGGATTGATCCTAGTCCCGAACGCATCGAGCGGGCAGTACGATTGAGTTCCGCCAGTCACATGCAGTCTCTGGAGAAGGAGCAATCAAAGCAGTGGGGAACGACAAAGGACACGCGCCAGGATATTGCTTTTGTGCGGGAGGCCAAATCCGGAGGCTGGCGGGATAAACTCTCGCCAGGCGCGGTCAAGACCATCCAGCAGGCGTGGGGAGCAACCATGAAAGAACTGGGCTACGATCTGGTGATGGATGCCGATGCTGACCGCGAGCTGGTGCAAGGTTGAGCCGCCAAACGCGAGCTGTACGATTCGGAATCTGAATGCAGTTGAGGTTAGCGCGAACTTGAGTAAGCACAGGTTGCAACGATGAAACAATCGAATGAGAAGAGAGTTCGTCGGGTTCTGGGCGCGACTCTTAAAGTTTTGACCGGGAAGCAACTGGCGGGACGCAATCTTACTGTTTTTGATGACGATGTCTTTATCGTCTCCTACCCTCGATCAGGAAACACCTGGACTCGATTCCTGATCGGAAATCTTTTACGTCTCGACGAACCCGCTACATTTGCCAACATTGAATCGCGGGTTGCCGAGATTTACTTCAATCCAGATCACGAACTGCGAAAGCTGCCGCGGCCTCGCCTGCTCAAAAGCCACGAACCTTTTCAGCCGCGGTATCCGCGAGTGATTTACATTGTGCGGGATCCCCGGGACGTTGCGGTTTCTTTTTATCATCACAATGTTAAAGCGCGGAACATTCCTGACGGCTATCCTATGGACGATTTCATCCCGCGGTTCATGGCTGCGGAATTCGACCCGTGGTCCGGTTCCTGGGCCGATAACGTAATGAGTTGGATCGCAATGCGGCAGGGCAGGGAGAGTTTTCTTTTAGTCCGCTACGAAGACATGAAAGAAAACACACAACGCGAACTTTATAATCTGGCACGATTTCTGCAGGAAGCGGGAGTTCGAAACATTGACGCCTCGCCGGAGCATCTGGCCAAGGCCGAGGAACTGAGTTCTCCGGAGCGCATGCGCGCCCTGGAAAAGGTGCAGGCGCGGAAGTATGCGCAGCTTAAGCAGACTCGCTTGGACAAACCTTTTATCCGCAGCGCCAAGGCCGGAGGCTGGAAATCCGATCTCTCGGAAAAAGCTGTCGCGCTCATTGAGGATGGTTGGGGCTCGGTGATGCAGAATCTGGGGTACACATTGTCGCGCAGTCCGCAGGTAGAGCAGGTGAGCGCGCCCGCGAAATTCTGACTCCGACCGCGTTTCTGCTATAGCTCGATACCGATCAGCCGGCAAAACTATGAGTTTGCAATTCGCTGCCAGCCTGCCTTCAGAACGGACCGCGGTTGCTGAGTTCTTAAGGTCGACTTTTCACGCTGATCCGGAACTGCTTTCCTTTCGTCTCGATGTTCTTCAATGGAAATATTTTTCCGATCACCCCGAATGGCATCGCGATCGCAGTTATGTCTTAAAAAATGAAGATGGCATCGTAGCCCACGGCGGAGTCTGGCCTCTGCGCCTTACAAAGCCGGGAGTGGATGTGGACGCTATTCATCTTATTGACTGGGCGGCAAGCCGTGCCGCAGTCGGCTCTGGCCTGTTGCTGCTTAAAAAGTTGACCGCCCTCACGGACGTTCTCTTAACGATTGGCGGTTCTTCGGATACACGGGCCATTTTGACGAAAATTGGTTATCACCAGGTTGGTGAAGTAAAACTCCACGCTCGCGTCGTACGCCCGTGGTTGCAGTATCGCAACACTCGCCATCGCAATTGGAAGGCTCCATTGCGACTACTCCGAAATGCCACGTGGAGTTTGGGATCATTCGCACGACCACCGAAGGATTGGGAGGCGACTCGAATCTCACAGTTTGATCCGTCCCTTGAACCTATCGTGAACGGCACTCCGGCGGACGTTTTCACATCGCAGCGGACGACGGCGGGATTAAATCGAATGCTGAATTGCCCGGCAGCAAAATTTTCTGCATTCGTCATCCAGCGCTCGAAGCGTCCCTGCGGCTATTTCTTACTAGCCCAAGTCGGAAAGCAAACGCGCATCGTCGACCTTCGCATCGACCGTAACGATCCCTCAACGTGGATGGCTGCTTGCTCTCTTGCCGCGCTCACAGCGGCAGAAATTCCGGACACCGCCGAAATTGTGGCCGGATTTTCTTTCAATGTTGTGAATGAAGCGTTCGCCCACGCAGGGTTTCGGTCGCGTGGCAGTCTTCCGGTTTATTGTTATGACCCGAAGAAAGTGCTGGGGGCCGAGCCTGTAGTCGACTTAAGCATGCTCGATGGCGACCTTTGCTTTATCGCTGATGCTCAGAACCCTTTCTGGACGTAGGTCAATTCTCCGCAACCAGTGTTTGGGTTGTGAGCACTTTTTTCGTGTGCGACTCGATTGAAGGTTGATTAAACTGCTCGTCCGGCAAAGGCGCTTTCGAGGTTCCAGAGCAGGCCTTCCACGGTCTTGGTGGGACGGAGGCGCTTGAGACAAAATGGATTGTCCCCGCTGCGGGTAAGGCCGTTATCCGTGGTTACCGCCGTTTCGTAGCCCGCGGCCTGGGTTTGTTCCGCGGTGTTTGTACTCCAATGCGGAGACAGCGCCGGACAGGGATAGGAGAAATGCCGGATCGGCGTCTCGAGATTGAGTTCAAGATGCCGCTTCGATTCCGTGAGTTCCCGAACGGCGTCGTCTGCTTTGATGTAGGCCATGTTGGGATGCGTCATTGTATGCGAACCAACAATGTGCCCATGCCGCTGCAGTGCGCGCGTTTGATCGTAAGTCAGCATGGGAGAGTTCTGCTGACACGGTATCTTGGCATCCAGTTCCCGTTCGACGTGCACTACAAAATTCTCTTGAGCCGCACCGCTGAGTTGGCAACACGTGTCGCAGTTGCTTAGGAAAGCCACTTCCCGTTCCGCGGGAAGATTCAGCAGCCAGTTCTTGCCCGCGGAATCGCTCCAGGCGGAAAGCTTGGTGTTGCGGAAAGCAAAACGCAGACGGCTAGGCCACGGCAGTCTTTTATTTTCCACACAATCGACCGTCACGTAGAATGTCGCAGGCACGCTGGCCTGGTTCAATATTGGCATGGCAACCTCATAGTTGTCAGCGTAGCCATCATCGAAAGTGACGACGACCGAACGCCGCGGCAGATTGCTGCCGTTGCGGATGTGTTTGATCGCTTCATCCAGACTGATCGGACGGAACTCGCGCGCCAACAATTCCATCTGCGCGCGGAAGATCGATTCAGAATGGGCGATTTCGCCCCATGTATCCGCCCACTGAGAAGGATCCGGGAGAACCGAGTGATACATAAGAATTGCCGCGCTCGGACCGCGCATACTGGCCGCCAGGCGTAGCAGCCCGCTGCTGACAAGTGTCCTTTTTGCGAAGTCTTTCATTTCAATATTGGAATAACAAAATCCTTCGGGTCAATCTATCGTGCCTATCCCGCCGGCACGATGTACCGCTGCGTTGCCGCCTTATTCACGGCAATCAGAGATCCCACACCGCTGACCCAACTCTCAAAGTTCAGTTGGCTGTGGTTGGTGTTGTCCACAAGTCTCGGCAGAAAGTACGGGTCATCATTCCTGTCTACAAGTCCGGCATCGCACGTCGTTCCGGAAACGACATCTTCTTTCTGCAACCATTCAGCAAACTTCTTGCGGTAGACTCCGCTGGGATAACAGAAATGCCTCGCTTCGCGTCCAGTCAATGCTTGAATTCTTTCCCGGTTTTCAGTAATTTCGCGCCTGAAAAGCGTCTCATCCTCGGGCGTGCGGTGCCGATGGGTATGCAGTTGAATGTCGACTCCGTTCGAGGCTACCTCCGCTAATTCCTGCGCATTCATAATTTGCAGAATGCGTTTTGCAGAAAGCTCGGCATAGTCGAGTCCGAGAATTGCGGCCAACCGTCTGGCGAGTTCATTCTTTTGCAATCCGCTCAAATTGTCACGCGCGGAGAGATCCATCAGGCTGCGCACCACCCGGTGGCGCCCGAGTTCGGTGCGCAAATCCATGGGTTCGGAGAGTCCAAGCTCATTCGGCGCGACCAGTTGCTCCCCACGCCTCTTCCATAGCATGTAGGAGCAGATCAGGTTGAAAATCGGCATCTCGTGATCCGTGTAATAAGTGGTTTGATAAACGGTCACGGGAAAGCCGTAGTCTTTCAGCAGCGGGTATGACTGCTTGTAAAAATCATAGGTGCCGTCGTCGACTGTGATTGCGACGCTGCGTGGCGGCAGATCGCGGGAACGCAACCGCGTTAAAGCCTCGCCCAGCGGCAGCACAGCACAATGCATGGCTCGCAGAGCTTCCAGCCGCTGCCTCAACACTTCAGGAGACATGTAGAGTGCTGGTCTCCAAAGATGCTCATCTTCGAGGGAAGTCCCGTGATAACAGAGAATCAGCAGCCGGTCCTGACGCCATCTGCTATTCGCCACCAGTTCGAAAACTCCCGCACTTCGGAGCAAATCTAGCGTGACATGTTTTATCTTTCTTACCATTATTATCGTCGTTCTTGGTCAAACGGAGTCAGCTTACGCAATCTGAAGAAATCATTTATTGACCGCAGAGTTAGCTTGAGAAGTAGCGACGTCGGGGACTGGCTCGCCATCCAAAAATATCCTCTGCCACAGCTCCAGATTCAGCAAGCGCCAGATGCGGTTCCCATGGTCGCTATGGCCGGCCATGTGCTCGTGAAACAACCGTGCGACGGCTTCAGGCCGGAAAAGTCCGCGCTCCAACGTTCGCGGCTCCTCCATCAACAGTTCCCGAAGGTGATCAAGCGACGGGCCAGCGAGCCAGTAGGTCCATGGGGTGGGAAATCCCATCTTCTGCCGATGCACGATTGAGTCAGGCAAAAGATCCTGCACTGCCGATTTCAGAATGCGCTTGCCCGCCATTCCCCGCGTCGAGTACTTCGCGGGAATGCTGGCGGTGAACTCGACCAGAGCGTGATCGAGAAATGGCACGCGGCTTTCGACGGATGCGGCCATGCTCATTTGGTCCTGCTTCATCAGCAACTCGACCAGATAAGTTTTGATATCGGTGTAGAGCAGCCGATGCAGCAGGTCGCCCGAAGAATGATCCCAGTACTTCATCGATCCGGCATATGCGTCGCCCGCACTCTGCTTCGCCTGGGGAGTCAACAAATCATCCTGTTCGGCGGCGGAAAATGCGGAATAGAAATTATCGAAGTAGAAAGACGGCCATGAAGCGCCATCACGCATTAGGAATGTGTGTGCTAGTTTCCTTTTCGTAGCCGCACCCAGCGGAGCCAAGCCGATTCCGTTACGCAATCCGCGTCTCAAGAAGTTTGGTGTCAGGGTCCTGTAAATTCCGTCCATGCGTGCATTCAGCAGAGTCCATGGATAGCGCGTGTATCCGCCCAAGGTTTCATCGCTGCCTTCGCCGGTGAGCACGACGGTCACTCGCTCCCGGGCCAGGCGTGCAACAAAATAAAGCGCCACGCTGGACGGCCAAACGATTGGTTCATCTTCATGCCAGATCAATCGAGGGAGGGTCTGAAAAAATTCTTCGCGGCTGAGATGGACTTCACGATGTATCGACTTCAGGTGTTCGGCGATCGTCCGGGCATAAGGGAGTTCGCTATAGGCCTCTTCGCCGTAGCCCACGGAAAAAGTCTCGATCGGCTCTTTGCGGATTTTTGTGGTCAGTGCGGCGATCGCACTTGAATCCAACCCGCCGCTCAAGAAAACACCGAGTGGAACATCGCTCATCAAGTGGCTGGAGACACACGATTCGAGTTGTTCCCTATAGCTTCGAACGTAGTCTTCTAGCGGACGGCTTCCATCATCGGCTTGAACGTCCAGGTCCCAATAAGGTGAAATCTCTAGCTGGCCACGCTCATCAATCGTAAGAAAGTGGCCCGGCATCAACTTGCGAATGCCGACGTACATGGTTTCTTCGCCTGCGAGGTAACCAAAAGCAAGATATTCGGCGAGTACGCCGCGATTAAACTCCGGCTTCACTCCGGGATAGGCCAGAATAGTTTTGATTTCGGAACCGAACAGCAAGGTGCTGCCGTCGAAGCGGTAGTAGAGAGGCTTGATCCCTAGCCGGTCCCGAGCAATGAATAACCTTCTCTTGCGGCGGTCCCAGATCGCGAAAGCAAACATTCCCCGTAAATGCTCAACGCACTTGCTCCCGTATTCCTCGTATAGATGGACGATCGTTTCCGTATCGCTTTTACTGCGATAGCGGTGGCCACGGGATTCCAGATCTTTTCGCAGATCCTGGTGGTTATAAATCTCCCCGTTGAAGACGATCCAAATGTCTCCGTCTTCATTGCTCAGAGGTTGGTGACCGGTTTGAATGTCGATGATGCTGAGGCGGCGCATCGCCAGCCCTACGTTTTCCTCAACTAAAAAGCCGTCATCGTCCGGGCCACGGTGGACGATTTGCCGGTTCATTCCGGCGAGCAGGTCACGATTCACGCGCCGCGTTCCCTCGGAATGAAAGATGCCGCAAATTCCACACATGGCTACACGCCCATCCTCTTGGGATCATTCCCGGGCATCAAGTTCGCGATTACCTGATCAAGCGGCATTTGCACCGTAACCTGTTCCGGATCTGATGAGAAAACCTCAGACTTCGCCGTAAGACTCACTACCTCAGCATAGCGTACCTGCGGGCCGCATGTGAGCACACGTCGGCCTCCGGCATCCGCATAAGAACCACCGCAAAGAATCAGCGCGAACTCTTCCCTTTCACGATCACGCCACCAATAGAGAAAACTGGCATCGCTGGCCCACGCACCCAGAACCCAGGGGCGCGGTTCGAAAGAAAAAAAGAAATAGTGTTCTTCTCGCGCATCAAAGCAGCGATAACCGCAAACTACTTCGCCTTTGGAATTATTGATTCTGCTTAACTGAGGCAAGGGAGCGCGAGAACTCAGGTCGGTAATCAGAAGCGTAACAAAATCAGCCGGCAGCTCGACCTTAGCTCCGAAGTTGACTACGCTTGCCCGTTCCTTGTGTCCATAGGCAGGAGACCAGTAGTCACGGTGCACACTTTGCGACCAGCCGTGTCCGTCGGCTGTCAACAATGCCACGCTATCCCGATCGTCTGCAAACACACAGTCTTTGGAAGCCACGGGAGAAAGCGTGGGACCGATGTGCCAGGCAATTTCAAGTTGGTGGGTCCCGCTGCCTTCCGCGACATCGCGCACCAACCAAAACTTTCCCTTTCGATGAAAAACCCACCTGCGGTGAATCACTGGAGATGGCAGTCGGGAATATCCATCATGGCTGCCTTGAAACAAATCAAATTGTTGACCATTGATCCACTGCTCGACCTTCACACGCGGAGGATTCTTCCAGCAGAACGGTCCAGTGCCTTCTGCTTGATCCAGTCCATCCACCTGCATCGTGTTGTGAGCGCCGGTGCCGCGCCCGCGGGCGCGGCCATCGCCATCACCCACATATTCAAATGTTCCGGGATCGATCAGAAGATTTCGTCCGTCGCGAACCAGGCAAACGCTCAATGCATCCGCGTGGCCATGTCCCCCACTCCCGGCTCCCAACGGTCCGGCATCGATCAGCAATTGCTGTCCTGACTTTTCATCCGCCATCAGGTAGAAACCGCTCTCTGCAAGCGCTGTCGAACTGACGGACGGTTCTGCAGTGGGCAGTAAATCGAACTCCGTCAGGCCCTTGATGCCCAACAGCCAGAGCGTTTCTTCCCGCGCATTCCCGGCGGCAAACTTGAAATCTCCGCGGCGGTAGAGAACCGCGCCCGTGGCAAGAGGGTCGAGCATGTGCTCGGCCCGATTACGCAAGGGATCGAATATTCTTCCCCCGTCGTCATCACCAATGCTGGGAGCAATCCCGGCTCGCTCCAGCAACAACAGTGCATTCAGCATGCTCTCCAGAATCCTATCGAACGCCGGGGAAATCTCAACCCCGTTGAGCCCTGCCAGGATGCGCGCATGCAGAAAAATATCTTGAGCGTAAACGTGGTAATAGGTAGACTGCTCGAAATAGAATCCATCGTTCCTGACCTGCTTTGCGGCCTCAGCTTGCAGGATTTCCCATCCGCGCTGCTGCCAATGCGCGGCGTTCTTCATACCGGGGAATAAGGTTCCCAGGAAGAACAGCGCGAGCGCTTCACCCAACAAGTGCGTATTGGGAGAAAAATACGTCGACAGGTACGTTTCGATGTGCCGTCCGTTCAGGCTGAGAGCATACTGCCATCGATTGCGCAGTTCCGTCGTGAAAAGAGAAGAATCCTGCAACAGAAAGAAAGTCCAGATCCAAGACAAGCTCCGGTAGCCCGCCTCCAGGCTGCTTGCCCAATTTATTCCCACGGGATATGGATTCTCCCGATGCCAGTGCGTCCACTGCGCAAAAATCTCGTGCACAAATTTTTCGTTGCCCGAGAGCCGATAGGCTTTAGCCAGCGTTATGAAGTGCTGATGGCGGTTCAATTCCCAGGTGATCTTTGAATCTCCAACCTGCGCGAAGTCGAGATATTTGACTTTGAACCAAGGTTTGCGGGCAGCCCGCTTGCCGTGCACAATGTCCAAATGCCAGTCGATCTCCGCACCATAGGACAGATCTCTGTAGCCCAAGAGATCAAACCGGTGGTTGCAGATCTTCTCTGCCTGCAAGATGATACTTTCCGCTTGTGAAGGTAAAACCTGTTTCAGTTCAGAGCACAGCGCCGGAACCTCTGTCGGCGCAAAAAAAAATCGCCCGAATGTTTCTGGCTGTGTAAGAACTGGAGCGCACTGAGAATCCGCACTATTTCGAAACCGCAGCAGGCCCATGCGGGCGGTTGAATACTGTCGTAGGCGGTCAAAAATCTCCCGCCAATCCATGGAAGCAAGGCGATCCAGGCGGGCTCTCCATTTGGAACGGTTTGCCATCCCTAGCGAGTTCCTCCGCTTCGCAGCAAGAGTTCGCTATAAAGCTCGTCCACTTCGTCCACCAACCTCTCGAAGCTGAAGTTTCGGACCGCAAATTCATGTCCGCCTTGCGCTATCCGTTGCGCCAAGCCCGGATCATGCAACAGTTTTAATAATGCGGATGAAAGCGCTGACGAATCTTCAGGCGGCACCAGCAGCCCGGTTACTCCGTCGTTAATCAATTCGGTATTTCCTCCGACTTGGCTGGCGATGACCGGCAGTCCTGCTGCCATGTATTCGAGCACTGCATTCGGCAGACCTTCCGCCCGAGAAGGAAGTACGGCGATGTCGCAGCAGCCGAGGATCTTCGGAATGTCGGCGCGGCGGCCGAGGAAGAGAAAGTTCTGCTCAAGACCCAGCCGTGCGACTTGCTGCTGGAATTCCGCCCGCTGTTCTCCGTCTCCAGCCAGAACGAATCGAGCCGATGGAAACTCTTGGACCACCCCCGGCGCCGCCGCAATCAGCCAGGGATGCCCCTTCACATCCGTGTGCATGTTGCCGAGCAGCACGATGAGCTTGCCATCGCCAGCCCCGGAAAACATCTGGTCGCGATCGCTCCCACCTTTCTGAAATCGATTGATGTCCACTCCGTTATGAATCACTCGCAATTTTTCCGGCGCAAATCCATCCTCCGCAATCAATGCGTCACGGATGGGCGTGGCATTGGCCAGCACCGCGCCACCTAAATTCTGAATGCGGCGCAGCCACGTTCGACGCTTGCCCTGGTACCAGTCGAAGTGCGCGAGATCGCGCCGGCTGGAAACGATAGCCCGCACGCCCGCCAACCGAGCCGCGGGAACCCCGAGCAGATTCGACCACAAATCGTGAGTATGCACGATGTCGAACTTTTCCCTCTTCAGAAACCAGCTCAACCGCAACAACTGATACAGTCCGGCAGGAGTATCCATACCGCCCTTAGGATAGAACTCCCGCACGACAACGTTGCTTCCCTGCAACCGTTCCAGCAATGGACCTCGAGCCCGCAGACAGCCCAAGGTTACATCGTATCCGGCCTCAGGAATGCGCAACGCCAATTCCACCGCCTGGGTTTCGGTTCCGCCGATGTTGAGCGAGTCCACCAGATAGAAGACTTTGCGTTGCCGACGCATCGGGCGATCACACCCCGAGACGTTGGCAATTGCCAGCACATCGGGCGACGTTTTCTTGTTTTCGCTGACGTTCACCGAGAATGATCCTATCGAAAGCCGAGAATTTAAGCTTAGTTACCTACGCATATCCCTCTTAGCCAGTGCAAATCGTAGTCACGTGCTTAAATACTATCTGTGGTTTGCGCAGCCGGGTATGAAATGGGTGGTGCATGCAACGAGAGTTGTGTGATTGTAACGTCTTCAATCGTGGGAATGTCCCACAGTTTCCTGAAAGAGGGATAAAGTTTTCCGCATGAATCGATCGATTAGCGTTTTCGGGTTAGGGTATGTGGGCACGGTCACGGCGGCGTGCCTGGCGCACAAGGGGCATAACGTAATCGGCGTCGACTTGAGCCCGGGTAAAGTCGAAGCAATGCAATCCGGCCGTAGTCCTATCGTTGAGCCGAATGTGAGCGACCTCATTTCGCAGAGCCATGCCGCGAAACATTTACATGCAACATCGGACTCCGCGTATGCGGTGGTGAATAGCGATATTTCTTTTCTCTGCGTGGGAACTCCCAGCCTGCGGAATGGCAAACTCGATCTTGGTCACATCGAACCGGTTTGCCGCGACATTGGACAGGTTCTGAAGAAAAAGAACGGATTCCATCTGGTCGTTCTTCGCAGCACTGTACTACCCGGAACCGCCGAAACCATTGTTGTTCCTGCTCTCGAGAAATCGAGCGGAAAAAAACTTGGCGAGGATTTTGGGGTCTGCGTCAATCCCGAGTTCATGCGTGAAGGCACCGCTGTTGCCGATTTTCTGGAGCCGGCGATGACCGTGATCGGAGCAGCAGACTCCAAACATAGCGGCATTTTGCGTGAGGTTTACGAGTGGGTCCCGGGCCGAGTTTTTGAAACGTCTTTCCGTTCCGCCGAGATGGTGAAGTATGTTTGCAATGCGTGGCACGCGGTAAAGGTTTCCTTTGCAAATGAGATTGGCACTCTGGCGAAAGAATTGGGCGTCGACGCGGAAGCCGTAACTGAAATTTTTACAGCTGACACCAAGCTCAATATTTCTCCGACTTATCTAAAACCGGGCTTCGCCTTTGGAGGCTCATGCCTGCCCAAGGATGTGCGCGCATTGAGTTACCGGGCCAAGGAGTTGGACCTGAACCTGCCACTGTTTCAGTCCATTCTGGCGAGCAATGACGAACATCTGGATCGAGCGGTTGAAATGGTGCTCACAACCGGCAAAAAGAAAGTTGCCGTTCTCGGACTAAGCTTCAAGGCCGCCACTGATGATTTGCGCGAGAGCCCTCAGGTGCAACTGGTGAAACGTCTGCTTGGCGAGGGCCGGCAAATTCGCATCTGGGATGACAATGTCTCTCTCGGACACCTGATTGGATCCAACCGGCAGTATATTGAGGAAGTGATTCCCCATATTGGCTCCTTGCTTTCGACCAACATGAAAGAGGTTGTCGGCGATGCCGAGGTGGTGGTAATCGCAACCCGCGGCCTGAATAAGGACGAGTTGCGTCAATGCCTGCGCGCCGACCACATCGTGATCGACCTGGTAAACCTGGAGCGAAAATCGCGGCCTGCATCATCCGGCTCCTATGAAGGGATTTGCTGGTAACCGCGCCGCCATGAAGATCTTGTGGGTTAAAGCTGGCGGCCTGGTTCCCCCCGATACTGGTGGAAAAATCCGCAGCTACAACATTCTTCGGCAGTTGGCACGTCAGCATTCTGTCACTTTTTTTTCCTTCTATGCCGCGCACGATCCTGACGCTCACGCTGACTTAAAGAACGTGTTTGAGCGCGTGGTCACCGTGCCTCTAAAAATCCCAGCGCCAAAAAGTTCCGCAGAGATGCGTGAATATGGCGTTCGCCTTTTCTCGACAGAGCCGTACGGTATTACAAAGTACTGTCGTCCTGAAGTGCGGCGCGCATTGCACGCGTTGCTTGAGCAGAATAAATATGACGTGGTTCTCTGTGATTTTATGGCGGCGGCAGGCGTGATCCCATGGGATTCTCCCACCCCGAAAGTCTTATTCACTCACAACGTGGAAGCTACAATTTGGCGGCGACACTATGAGGTTGCCAGCAATGCAATCTGGAAGGCGATTTCCTGGCTGGAATGGCGAAAGATGGAAGCTGCCGAACGACGTTATCTGCGTCTTGCCGACCGTGTGCTCACCGTATCGGAGACAGATCGTGACGCTTTCGCTTCCTTCCTGAATACAGACAAGCTGACTGTGATTCCTACCGGCGTCGACGTGGAATTCTTCCAGCCAATGGCAGGAGAGGAGACTGCGAATTCCCTGGTCTTCACAGGTTCGATGGATTGGCTGCCGAATGAAGATGCGATTTTTTATTTCGTTGAGTCGATTTTACCGCTGATTAAACTGCAATGCCCCGATGTCTCGCTGAAAGTGGTCGGCCGCAGCCCATCGCGCAAACTTCAAGCATTGGCCGAGACGGAGAAAAGCATTCGCCTAACCGGCTGGGTCAACGACATTCGACCATTCGTGGCGCGAGGCGCCGTGTGCATCGTTCCGCTGCGCATTGGCGGCGGCACTCGCCTCAAGATCTTCGAAGCCATGGCGATGGGCAAGGCTGTCGTTTCAACGTCGGTGGGAGCTGAGGGCCTGGCAGTGAGGCCCGGTGAGAATATTCTTCTGGCCGATACGCCCAACGATTTCGCCGAGTCGGTGGTTACCCTTCTTCGCGATGCTAGACGGCGGGAGCAGCTGGGAACCGCCGCCAGGACGCTGGTTCAGGAAAACTACAGCTGGACCAGAGTGGCCGATGACTTTGCTGGCACCCTGCAAAAAGTGGTGGGTCCTTCCGACCCATCGGGATTTCAGAAAGTGAAAGACTCTACTCTTTAGACCACTCCCTTTAGGCATGTACTTCTGCGCCCTTAGGGCCCTGTCCCGCAGTTATCTGTCGTCCTGCATAAGCCCGATCTAAGGTTTGAAAGTGGGCGCGCCAGCTTTCATGGCGCCCAATTTCGAGCCAAATTTTTTCGCTTCGAGGTAAAGATGAAACTCCCCCTGTACCGTTTGAAGCTTGTAAGAGCTTTTGAGTCAATCTCTGCCTATCAAAGCGCTATTCTCACCGGAATCCTTTTCCTCCCCGTGCTGGCGACTGTGGGATGTACGTCGGCGATAACGCCCGCCGCAGCATCCAACGCGGCCGCCAATCAGCACGTGGCCACGACTCCAAACATCCAACTCACTCCCGGAAATTCGATGGTGACGCCGGGCGCCAATGTTCAGTTTTCGGCGCTGATGAGCGATACAACCGATACGGCAGTGACCTGGTCGGCCAATGGAGGAGTCATCTCTGAAACCGGGCTTTTCGTTGTGCCAAATGCCAAGCCCGGTACTGTTTTTCAGATCGTAGCTACCAGCCGGGCAAACCCGTCCTCGCACGGCATGGCGAGCGTGGCGGTCGCTTTGTCGTCCACACCCCCGGGCAATCCTGGGCCCGGATCGACCCCGGCCTCCGGCGCGGATAATCGCTACTGTGAAGCCGGAGACGTTCCCAACTTTGGAACCATTGACGGACCTGCGGCCGCGCCCATCGCTTGCTATGAGACATCTGAGACGTCAACACCTTCGCCCGGGGTAGTTGTTAAAGTCGCCTCGGCCGCAAACCTGCAAACCGCGATCGATAACGCGAGTTGCGGAGATACCCTAGTGCTCCAGGCCGGGCAAACTTATCCCGGATTCACTTTGCGTGCGAAGAGCTGCGATGCGAACCACTACATCACCATTCGCAGCAGCGCCGAAGGCTCTGGTTTGCCGGCAGAAGGCGTTCGGGCTACGCCCTGTAACGCAGGGGTTGCGTCGCTGCCGGGCCGTCCGGCTCTGAACTGTGCCTCTACCAGCAAAGTGATGGCGCGGATTGCTGGCGAAGCGAAGCAAGACAAAATCATTGGCGCCGATGATGGCGCCAATTACTACCGGCTGGTGGGGCTGGAAATTGCCGACACTGAGGCCAACGGCGCGGCAAATGGTTTTTACAATCTCATCCTGCTGACTAGCAACGACCACATCATCTTTGATCGTTGCTGGATTCACGGATCTCCAACCGGCGAGGATGTAAAAGGCGTCGAGTTTACTGATAGCTCCTATATCGCGGTAATCGACTCTTACATTTCTGATGTCCATTCCAAGGTTTCGGGCTACGGAGCAGATTCCGCGGCCGTTGGTTCGATCACCGGCCCTGGACCTGTCAAGATCGTCGACAATTTCCTGGAAGCTGCAGGAGAGAACGTTCTTTGGGGCGGCGGAGCATCTACCACCAATGTATCGGACGTCGAGATGCGCCATAACCATCTTTTCAAGCCCTTCACCTGGTGGAAGCTGAGCCCCACATATTTCGGGACGCTCTTTGTCACCAAGAATCTGTACGAAAGTAAAACCGGCATCCGCCAGTTTGTCGAAGGCAATATCTTCGAGAATAACTGGGCCATGGCGCAAAAGGGCACCGCCATTCTCTTTACTCCGAAGAATCAGTATGGAAAGTGTCCTGAATGTGCCGTTCACGACATCATTTTCCGTTACAACATCCTTCGCCACTCGGTGGATGGGATTGGAATGGCACCGGTCTACGCCACCACTTGTCCAGGTGAGGCGGGGGGCGGCACGGGAAATTGCATGTATCTTTCGGGTGGCCTCTACAACCTGAGCATTCATGACAATCTTCTCGACGATATCAATGAGTCGACCTACTCGCCGAGCGCCTGCTGCAGTGACGGCTTCCTATTCAATATCCAAACCGACCAACCCACGAATTGGCCGCACGATATCTCGATCGACCACAACACTGGATTTCCCGTGGGCTCGGGTATTGCGAATGTCACTATTGTTGCCAAACCTCAGGTCTTTGCTAATTTCTCGTTCAACAACAATTTAATGACCACGGGGGACGGAGGCTTCCACCAGGTCCTGCCGGGCAATAAGCAGCCTGGATGCGCCACCACGAGCGCGGCAGGTATGGTTGGAACGCTGAACGGCTGCATGGGAGACACTTGGACTGCCGCTGGCAACGTGTTCGCGAACACCTCGACCAAGTCGCCGAAAGTGCTGCCCGGAAGTCCACTTCCTGCGCGCAATTTCGAGGCACCAAACTTCGACTCGCTGGGCCTCATGAACTTTAACAAGGGGAACGGGGGAAACTATCAACTATCCCCAACCAGCCCATTCAAGAATGCTGGCACTGACGGGAAAGACCCCGGCGCCGATATTGACGGCTTGCAGAGTGCCACGGCCGGCGTGCTGTAATCGGGAAATCTGAGGCGGCGTCGCTCTCCTGGCCGCCGCCTCAGCGCTCAGCTTCCTGCCAGCTACGGCGGCAAGAACTCTCACCCTGTTTCTGCAGCTTCAACGTCACGACCGTGGCGAAGCGCTCTGCGCCGGGAAAGTTTTTGATGATCCCGCGGTCGAGCCTTGACGCTGCAGGTCCCACTGGCGGCAGAAACCGCCGCACTAAGGGCATGAATGGAAGCCTGAAGCAGCGTCGTTCGAGAACCTTGAAGCGCTCGGTTACAGTGCGAAGCTCTTCTCGTGTCAATGGATGTTCGAACTCCGAGATGTCCTCGTGAGCGGGCAACAGGCCTCTCAGGAAAGCATACGTCCGGGAAAAGCGGATCGGTTCTTGCAGGATTACTGCTCCTCCCTTGACGAGAATTCTAGCCATTTCTTCCACGACCCGCGGAATGTCAAGATGGTGAATCAGGGCTATGCAGAAGATGACATCTACCGATTCATCGGGCAGGCCCGTATCGTAAGCGGAACCAACCTCCAGCCTGGCTTCCAGGTTGGCATCGTTTAGGCGCTTTCGGGCCAGCGCGATTAGGTCGGGCGAAATATCCATACCGATGACCCGGGCTCCACGTTCGGCCAGCGGGACTAGGTTTTCCCCGGTGCCACAACCAAAGTCGAGCACAGTCTCGCCTCGGACGTCGCCTAGCAGATGAAACGCGTATTCGAGGGCAAAGGGAGTATCACGAGGTGGGTTCCGGTAGCGATCAAGCTGAGCGCGGTCGACCCCCGTGAGAACGATCTTCCGAGCTTCCTCGGCGCTGCGTTCAATCTCAGCCTGATCACGCTCCGATAATCGACTATCCCTGGAATCCATCCCATTTTCCTCCGAGGTTCGCCCGTTTGCCTGATCGCGCGATAAACTGAAGTTTAATTTTGTCATCCCTTGCGCTTGCAGGCAAAGGTTCAAAAAGCTTCGGTCGACACGAGCGGTATGTGCAGGCCACCCATTGAAGCCGGTCTGAGCGCAATTGGCACCTCGGATATACTATATGGGCGTCGGCATCCTGTTCCCGCGGCTGATCCGAGCGCATTCTATGTCTATGCAGATAAATAACTTACCATTGCTTGTAGCTCTTATTTTGAGCGGCATGTTCGTGGCTCCCGCAACCGCGCAGGGTCCTGGCAACTTTGACGGTCCGGCCGAATTGCCGCGGGCTTATATAAAGAGCGCAATCGCCGACACGCCAGCGCCCGGAAAGGTCTGGCGGCTTAAAGAGGGTGATTCCATACAAAAAGCGTTGAGTCGCGCAGCTTGCGGTGACGTGATTGAACTGCAGCCGGCAGCTACGTTTGATGGTTCCTTCGAACTCCCTTCCAAGTCCTGCGACGACAAGCATTGGATCGTTCTTCGAACCGGCAGTCCGGACTCCAGCCTGCCGGCCGAAGGTAGCCGAATCAGCCCCTGCTACGCCGGGATTGCTTCCCTTCCGGGCAGGCCTGCAGTGCAATGCCGTTCCACCCAAAACGCGATGGCCCGCATCGGCGGATCGCCCCACCAAAATAGGATTGTGAGCAACGAACCTGGAGCCAATCATTACCGCTTCGTTGGTCTTGAAATCGCTGATACGGGAGCAAACGGTCCAAGCGGCGGTTTTTGGAATTTAGTTTTGTTAAAAGATGCCAGCCACATTATCTTCGACCGCTGCTGGATCCATGGTTCCCCCATCGGCGAAGACGTTAAGGGAATCGTCTTCGAAGCCAGTTCCTACATTGCGATCGTCGATTCCTTTATTTCCGATATTCATTCCAAGACTTCGGCCAACGGCGCGGACTCCTCGGCCATAGGTTCCGTCACCGGAATTGGCCCAGTGAAAATTGTGAATAACTTCATCGAGGCGGCTGGCGAAAATGTGCTTTGGGGCGGCGGTCGAGCCGATACCACCCTGTCGGACATCGAGTTCCGCCACAATTACGTCTATAAGCCGCTCACCTGGTGGCATAAGCACCCCAGCTTTTTTGGAACGCAGTTTGAGGTGAAGAATCTCTACGAAACCAAGAACTCAATTCGCGAACTGATTGAAGGGAACATCTTCGAAAACAACTGGGCGCAATCGCAAAAGGGTACGGCCATCCTGCTTTATCCGAAAAACCAGTACGGCCTGTGTCCTTCCTGCGTAGTGCGCGACCTCACTTTTCGCTACAACATTATTCGTCACACGGTAAATGGCATAGGTATCGCCGCAACCGACGCTACTACCTGCCGCGGCGAGCCGGGAAATGGCACTGGGCATTGCAGTTTCCTATCCGGCGAAATCGCACGTGTGGATATTCACGACAATATTCTGGAAGACGTTAACACTAAAACCTACGCGCCCGGCGATTGCTGCGCGAATGGCTGGCTTTGGTCAATTGGGACCAACCAGGAAAAGAACTGGCCGCATGATTTGACGATCGAGCACAATACTGGATTCCCCACCGGGGTTGGCATTCTCGTAACTTACGACGGCCCGCAAGCCCAGATCGAAAAACTTATCTTCCGTAATAACCTGGTGGGCTCTGGGAACTTGGGCGTACATGCGTTTCCGCCGGGCGGTGGACGTCCCAGCTGCCTGGTACCGGGTGGAGCGGTTGCGATGCTCGAACGCTGCTTCGACAATTCCTGGATTTTTACCAACAATGTGATTGTGCAAACTCATGACAAACCAATGCTGCCCGGTGACCCTTACCCTAAGACTCCGCATTGCGGCGCTGCAACAGCTTGTCAGCAGTTTTTTCCCAATGATTGGAAAGCGGTTCACTTTGTCGATTATCACGATGGAATCGGAGGGGACTATCACCTTTCGCCGTCCAGTCGCTACCGAAAGGCGGGATCAGACGGCAAAGATATCGGAGCGGACATCGACGCCGTCTCTGAGGCAACCAAGGGCGTTGCGCCTTGAGTCCGCGATTGCAGCTGCCCTTTCGGGCGTAACCTGTGACAGAAAGATAGCTCTGATATATTTAGGGCAAATCATTTGAGCTTAACGTTACATTCTCGCGTCTTGAGCCGTTCCTGAACATTCATGAAGCAAATTCTCCGAAAAGGGCTGAAGGATATCATCGTGGACGAGGTTCCCGACCCCGTCGTCAGCCCGCATCACGTCCTGATCCGTCCGATTTATTCCCTGATCAGCAGTGGGACGGAAACTGCGAGCATCCACAACGAAGGAGTTCTGAAAGCAGTCGCCGATAATCCTTCTCAACTGGGAAAAATCTGGAGTGTGCTGAAGTCCCAAGGTCCAATGAGGACCTTCGCCGAAGTGAACGCAAAGTTCAGCGAGTATGCGGTGCTGGGTTATGCGGGTGCGGGTCTGGTGGCGGAGAAGCACTCCACCGTAACCGGCATCGAAGTTGGAGACCGAGTCGCTTACGGTGGCGAAGGAACGGGCCACGGAGAAACGGTTCGCGTTGGCCGCAACCTGGTTGCGCGTGTGCCGGAAAATGTCTCGTTCGATCATGCCTGCTTCACGACATTAGGCAGCATTGCCATCAACGGAGTGCGCATCGCCAATATTTCCCTCGGCGATAAAGTTGCGGTCATCGGCCTCGGCCTCGTCGGCCAGCTGATCGCCCAGTTGGTACGCCTGCAGGGTGGATTCATTATCGCTACCGATCTCAAACCTGACCGTGTGGAACTGGCGCGCCAACTGGGCGCGGATGCGGCGCTGGTAGGAAGTTCAGAATTGTCGGCACAGGTGCGTTCACTCACCAACGGCCAAGGCGTGGATTGTGTAATCATTGCCGCCGCCGCTAAGTCGGATGCGCCGTGCCGGATCGCAGTTGACATCTGTCGCGATCGGGGCCGCATCGTAGATGTCGGCGCCGTGGAGCTGAATTTTCCCTGGTATGAAACTTATTTAAAAGAGATTCAAATATTCATGGCGCGCGCTTACGGACCCGGAAGCTACGATCCAGCGTACGAACTGCAGGGACAGGATTATCCGTTGCCCTACGTTCGCTGGACGGAAAACCGCAACATGGAAGAGTTTCTGCGGCTTGTCTCTCAGGGGCGGATACAGATCGATCCGCTGATCACGCACCGCTTCCCGCTGGAAGACGCAGCCAAGGCATACGAAACCATCATGGATGCTTCCACGAACAGCCTGGCTGTACTCGTGAAGTATCCGGCCGCAGATTTAGCTTCGCCCCTGGCGGAGTTTCAACCGAAACGTCGCGTGGAAGTGAATGGGCACGCCGGCGCAACCTCGGCTATGGGCGTCGCTTTGGTAGGAGCCGGCAATCTGGCTCGCTGGGCTCACTTGCCGAATCTCAAAAAAACTCCCGGGGTGCGGCTGCGGGCCATCCATTCCTCCAGCGGAGCGCGGGGCAAGAGTTATGCCCGGCGATTCGGCGCGGATTATTGTGCCAGTGACTACGCGGAAATCCTGAAAGATCCGGAGATACAGGCGGTCGTGATCGTAAGCCGCAATCAACAGCACGCGGCACAGGCTCTCGCGGCATTACAGGCCGGCAAACATGTCTTTGTCGAAAAGCCGATGGCGCTCACGCAAGAGGAGTGCCGCGAATTATCCCGAGCGGTGGAGGAAACTGGAAGGCAGCTTACCGTCGGATTCAACCGCCGCTTTGCGCCCACTTATCTGGCGCTGAAAAAGCAACTGGCCAAGCGAAGCGGTCCGGCGGTGCTGAACTGCCGGATTAATTCGCCCGGAATTTCCGGCTCCTACTGGATGGCCGACCCTGCCAGCGGCGGCGCTATTCTTGGTGAAGCATGTCATTTCGTAGACTTGATGTATTGGCTCCTCGATTCCGAGCCGGTCGAAGTGTCGGCCTACTCGCTTCCCACAGACAAGGAAGATCCCATCGGGGAAAATAATCTTGTTGCTGCGTTTCGCTTTGCCGATGGATCCATCGCCAATTTAACTTATTCGACGGTCGGGAGCCGAACGTCGGCCGGAGAGCGAGTGGAAGTTTTCGCCAGTGGAGTCGGAGCTTCCGCCGAGGACTTCAAGCAATCCGTTCTGCGCACCGGAATGATCCGAAGGAGTTCAAGCTGGTTTGCCGAGAAAGGCTATGAAGCGCAGATGCTGGTTTTTTTTGGCGCG
>CAWIJP010000023.1:0-30082 GCA_963836305.1 uncultured Acidobacteriaceae bacterium
CCGCGCGTACGGGCGAAACCGGACTGAAGGCTAACCCCACGGCGAGCAGTTTTCTGCGGCTCACGAACAGGTTCACCAGCGCACAGGTAACGAACAGCCGGTGCGCGTTCTTCTTCAGCCCGCGATAGCGTACTTTCACGAACTCCGAACTTCAGCTTCATCACCTGAAAATCGCGCCTCCACCCTCGCCCGCACTTTCGACTTCGTCCGGTTTTTCGCCCACGCCACTTCATCCACGATCCGGCCCTTGTAGCGACAGCGCCGCTGGGTGAAATCCCGTGCCCCGGGCGCACACTCACGCATCACCCGGGTTTGGCCCTGATACGCTCCTGTCGCCCCACACCCGCGTTTCTTCGCCATGCAGCAGGTCCGGCAACATCGCCACATCGGAAACATTTGGCCGCCGTCGCCACCGCCGTGTGGATGATCTTGGTCTTGCTGTCCACTCCCACGTGCGCCTTCATCCCGAAGTACCAGTTCTTGCCCTTCCTGGTCTGGTGCGTGCATCTGCATACTGGCTCTGCTCGCGGTTTTTAGTCGAAGGGGGGCGTGAATCAGGGTGGCATCTACAATCGTGCCCGTCGTGATCCGTACTCCCTTCGCTTGCAAGTACAGGTTCACTGTTCCCAGAATCTCTTCTCCCAGATTGTGCTCTTCCAGCAGGTGCCGGAACTTGCACACCGTGGGCTCATCTGGTACCGGGCTCCGTTCCCGGCTGCCAATTCCCACGAACTGCCGCAGCGTCGCCGAGTCATACAGCGCCTCTTCCACCGCCGGATCTGCCAGGTTGTAAACGCCACTGCTGCAGAAAATATCTCTCAGCATCTGCTCCAGTCTTTTGCGGTCGTCGCCCGTTGCCCGGCTTGGGATAGTGCGGCTCGATCAGTGCCCACAATTTCGCCCAGCGGAATCACCCGCTCCATCTCTTCCAAAAACATCGCCCGCCGCGTCTTCTTCGTGTACCGCTCTAATTCGGTCATCATCGCCAGTGTCCTCTGTTTGCTGAGAGAGTTCATACTGGCTCGACTCTATCTCCACTCGCTGTGGAAAGGCAGCACTAAATCAGAGCCTCCCTAGCGTTCTACAACTCATTCTCGGTCGATTTGTTGAACAAGACGCTGGCCGAGACCAAGATAAAGTACGGAAAAGACGCAGTGAAACAGATGGCAATTAGTCTCGCAGTTGAAGAAGCCAGAGAACGACGCTTCGATTTGCACCGATGGGGATTCGAGAAAGTGGAGTCGCGTTGCGATTCACGCTATTGGATTTATGTTTCGGACCTGTCGTGGAGGAAGACGAAGCCCCACGTAGATCTAAAACCAGAACCCGAGCCGAAACCTGATCTCAAATTCACAATGACTCTCGATCAGTTCCAATCGAAGCAGGCCGAACTCGACAAACTGCGGGCCCGTATTCAGAAACTTCGGGACCAACGCGCATCGGAAGGAATCTCGTGACCCTGCTCATCCTGTAGCTGTCGTGACCAGATTACAGTCAACCCCCCGTTGCAGGGTCGATGAGTGAAATCGCGATTTTGCGACAATCACCCTGCCAACCACGGGTTGCATTGCGTTATTATTTCGTTGTTGTGTTTCCCACGCGCATCAAAAGCCGGATTTCTCACACGCTATCCTACCCGGTAACGGCGAAGGAGATTTCTGAGGCGCTGGCGGACGTTCCACAGGCTGGTGTTCTCTCTATCGACTTTTGCCATTACCAGCGGATGAGGGACAGAGGTAAACCTTACGCCGTATTGAGTGTGCATTACGCTTTCAACTCTGCTCTGGAGCGAGACTGGTCGGTACAAGTCAAGCCGGTTCCGCGCAACCTACGTCACAGCGTGAACGAGTTATTAAGAGCGCAAGCATTTCCGGCAATGCGCGACTGGTTGCTACACCGCATGAGGTTGTCTAGTGAGCATGGTGGACAGGCTTTGACCGCCATCTTTTCGGAGCATGAGGCAAGTCTGCGACTAGAGCATTTCCAATCTGGCGGAGAGGCGTTCTCGGTGTGAAGTTCCTGTAACTGTCGAAAGCAGGCGATTTCACTCATTGTGCCTGCAACGGGGGGGGTTGAGTGTAAATGATTCCATGACAATGTCGGCTCCGTAGACCCGGGTAAAGTTGGTGGTGTGCAAACCAACCAAAAAGGCTCGGGAGAAAGGAGCCGAACATGATGATTATAGGATGCGATTATCACCCGGCCTTCCAGCAAATTGCTTTTGTAGACACCGCCACCGGCGACTGCGGAGAGCGGCGATTGGAGCACCGCGAGG
Source organism: uncultured Acidobacteriaceae bacterium (assembly GCA_963836305.1). Classification (GTDB taxonomy): domain Bacteria; phylum Acidobacteriota; class Terriglobia; order Terriglobales; family Acidobacteriaceae; genus Sulfotelmatobacter. Next base: position 2,276 of record CAWIJP010000023.1, read on the forward strand.
AAGCGGAGAACTTCTACCGTGAACTGGCGGCAGGTGGAATCAAGGTGCGCGTGGGGATGGAAGCCAGCGGGCAGGCGCGCTGGTTCGAGCGACTACTGGCGGAACTCAACTTCGAGTTGTGGATCGGAGATGCAACTGTGATCCATGCGAAGCGAGTACGCAAGCAAAAGACGGATCGCCAGGATGCGCAGCTGATTCTGAGATTGATGCTGAAAGATGACTTTCCGCAGATCTGGTTACCGAGTTGGGAGAATCGCGATCTGCGGCAACTGCTGTGGCACCGGCACCGCATGGTGCAGGCGCGCAACCCGCATCATGAACCAACTGCAAGCGGTGGCGATCAACGAAGGCCTCCGCTGCAAGAAGAGGTTGTGGCGGGAATCGGGACGAGAACAACTGGAGGCATTCCGGTTAGCGCCATGGGCCAGCCGGCGACGGGAGGATCTGCTGAAGTTGCTGGATGGGCTGAACCCGACGATTGCCGAGCTGAGGCAAGCCATCGAGCAGGAAGTGGAGAAATGTCCTGCGGCGCAGCGGTTGAGAACCCACCCCGGAGTAGGGCCTCTGACCGCACTGGCGTTCGTGCTGATTATCGGGAGGGCAGATCGGTTTCAGTGTGGCAAGCAGATCGCGAGTTATCTGGGACTGGTGCCGTTGGAGGATTCCAGCGGGAGCCGGCGACGACTAGGACATATCACCAAGCAAGGCAGTTCGATGTTGCGCTTCTTGCTGGTGGAGGCGGCGCAAGTGACGGCGCGCAGCCTCCCGGAATGGCGCAGCCAGTATCTCCACCTTACGCTGAGGCGGGGACGGAAAATCGCCAAGGTCGCCATGGCGAGGAAACTGGCGGTTCGCTTGTACTGGATGATGCGCAAGGAATGGGATTTCGGGAAGTTAACAAAGTTCGGTTCGCACGCGGGAAAGCCCGGAACAGGCGATGGTGTGAAGTAGAACATCGAGTAATTGGGTGGGTATCCCGCTCCTCTTCACGGAGGAGTTCGAAGTAGTAATCATGATCGACGTTGTGACCGAAGAGATGCATGGGTCGGACTGAGTTCCAGACCTGAGGACTGATTGCGAGCGAGCCGTGGTTGGATTGGCACTGTTTCAACTAGAGCGAAATGGCGCGCTCTTCGGAGTGCAAGGAGCAGTACGCTCAAAAACGCTTGACACCGCCGACATTGTCAGAGAGGCGATTTATCGCCAGTTGTCGAGAGACGGCTCTCGCTTTAGTCAGTAAGACTGCTACTGGAAGTCGTACGCACGATGGATGAGAATTAACGGCGCTGGGCGTTCAATCCACACTTTGAGCCTTTCGAGTGACCGTTAGTTCGTTTGAGTTGTGATGGAATCGGATCAGGTCAGTTGACGTGGGTAGTGGGCTACTTTGAAACCCAAGTCACTTTCTTTTCTTTTCCACATTTAAAGCATATTCCCTTGTCCCGCTTGAAATGGCCCGTTGAAGCAATTGCGGAGGTTGCGCATTCGGCTTGTTGACGGCGCTCTAGTCCTAGTTCGTCCTTCAGACACTCGTCACAATACGGGTTACCTGGGTCGAATTCCAAGTAGTGTCTGATCTGCCCAGTGATAGTCATGCCCTACGCCGCTCTTTCCGCCCTCCGCTGCTCGTAGGCTTCCCAGAGCGCTACCAAATCCTCTACGCTCCACAGCCGATCCGTCACGCCAGCCGCCATAGCGGGGGACGTGCGAAGTGTACGATGAATCTTGATGAAATTGCAGGCGAAATAATTGAGGGCGCTGTGGCAGCCGCGTGGTTCTCTAGCTTGCGGGAGAATCCATTGGATAAGCGCGTATAACGGCGCATTGTGGTTCGCACCGTCCAATTTTGCCTTTCGACAAATGAGGTCGAAACATGCTTGTAATCAGGAGTTTCACTCACTGCTTTCATATCACAGCCGATGCAGCGGGCAGGGGAATAGGCGTTTCGTTTTCTTGTGCTGCAGCGTAAACCTTGTGCAACTGCGCGTAATCGACTTCGGAACCAAAGGCATCTTCGATCACGTTCAAGTATGTGCGGAGAGCGTCTGTAGTGATCTGGACGCGGCCCTTCACGCGCTTCAACAGGTCGTTAACGAAGTCCTTGGCCGTCGCCAAATCGCGCTGCCCAAGCCTCCACGAAGGCACTAACTTATCAAAGTAGCCCACTACCTTGACGTGGAATGCGTTTACGTAAACTGAGAATTGGCGTACGATTAGAAGTGGGTGAATTCCTCTCGTCGTTCAGATCCTCTGAACTAAGTCAGTCCATCTGAAGCACATTCGCTTAGCCCACAGCAATCAGAGGTTGATTATGATCGAGCCCAATGCTCTCTGCCAAGACGAGCGGGATTGGCTGCGAACCGAACAGGACCGGCAGAACTGGCTACGAGCTGAACAGGATCAGCAGGATTGCCTCCGAGCCGAGCAGGAGATTCCTTTACACAGCAGCGATAGAGGAGTCCATCTCCACCGCTGCCCGCCCGGCATTGCAGAAGCGCTGGAGGGGTACCCATGGAATGTCTAAAGTGCAAGAACCTGGAAGAAGCTTTTGAATCCAGGCTGGGCAAGTATTCCGAAGCCCGTTCTGCTGCCTATTATCGGGTCAGCACTGAACTTGCAGCCAAGAAGTACGTCGATATGGAGAATGCAAAGTACGACCTGCAAGAGCACAGGTTAGTATGTGCCTCCGCCCCTTGAGGGTAAAACGGCCAAGCTGTGCGATGGCCCCCGCGAGAGGTGTTTGACAACGGTTGCGCGGAAGCCTAGCATTTTAGTTGAGCAAGCTACCTCTTCTTACTCTTTCAGGTTCCCTGAACTAAGTCAGCCCATCTGAAGTTTTCTCCCCTTAGATTTATCGAAGGAGGAATTGCGTCATGACAGTATTGACCCGTTGGGAGCCTTTCCGTCAGTTTTCCGCCATGCAAGACCACATGAACCGCATGAACCGTCTTTTCCGTGAGTCATATAGTCCCGAAGTCCCGGAGGAGGCGTTGACAACCACCAACTTCGCACCGGCGGTGGACATCTACGAAGACGAGCACAACATTACTCTGAAGATTGATGTCCCCGGCATCGACGAAAAAGACATTGATGTCCGCATCGATAACAACACACTGACCGTACACGGCGAGCGCAAGATCGAGAAGGAAGAGAAGGAGGAGAACTTCCGTCGCGTTGAGCGGCAGTACGGAGAGTTTACCCGTTCATTCACGTTGCCCAGTTCGGTAGATACGGGGCAAGTGAACGCCCACTATGACAACGGCGTGCTGAAGATCGCCTTGGCCAAGAAGGCGGAAGCCAAACCCAAGCAAATCAAGGTGAACGTGGGTAGCGCGAACACTCTCGAAGCTAAGCCTCAACGCAAGGCTGCGTAAACCATCACCTCATCAGAGATTTGGGGAGGCAGATTATCGCCTCCCTATCTGTTCATCTCTCCGTCAAAGCGAGGCCGCCATGGAACCCACCCTGTTCCATCGTATCGTTCAGTCCGTATTCACTCCTCGGCTAAGGAAGAGGACTTCATTCGTGGGTTCCTTCGAAGGACATCCTAAGATCGCGCCTTACGGATCACAAAGGATGTGCCGGTCGTGCGGGGCAATCACAGCGTGCTCAAAGCCATTTTGCTTGGAGTGTGGCGCGTTGCTGCCGGCAGTCTAACAAGAGCAAGTAGGAGACGACCCGACTGTGTTCTCTCCCCCGCGTCGTGCTCTTCGGGCATGAGATCCTCGTTACAAAAGCCGGACAAAACACAGGATGGGGATGAAGATACGGAATGCTGTGATATGTTTTGAACACTCTTTGTGAGGCGCGGCATGCCCTGTGGATCGTGTGGATCGGCCAACCAGATGAATTTTGGTGCCGAGGTTAACATCCATTTTCCCGGCCGAATGAGTCTGGGCGAGCCGGGTTTCTTTTTATTCCCAAACCTCGCCGTCTGCTTGGATTGCGGTTCAACGCAGTTTGCCATTCCAGAACGGGAGTTGTTCCTGCTAAAGAAGGTTCTCGCGTCACGGGGACAAACCCACATCGCAAAATACACGGATGCTGCTTAGTCGGGTCCACTGGTAGTCGAACCACTACTGACAAACCGCATGCCTTCAAGAACCGTTTCTACGGCAGCTAGTAGGTCGCTCGCAGCGCTTGTTTTCGCAACATAGCCCTGTGCCCCCAAGCTGAATGCTTCCTGAACCACGTCAGGAGAGAATTCCTGGCTCACGAAGATTATTTTGGAGTCCGGTGAGAGCTTGCGAATTTCTCGCGCTGCCTGCAATCCGTTGAGCCTGGGAAGTTCGATGTCGAGCAGGATCACGTCCGGTTTGAGTTCTTCCGCTCGCCGAACCGCATCTACTCCGTCTGAAGCTTCGGCCACGATCTGCAAGATTGGTCTCTTTTTAAGCGTCGCACATACAAATCGGCGGAATGGCTCGTAATCATCAACGACGAGAACGCGGATCGATGACCCTTCGATGTTCCTAGGTCCCATGTTGCATTATTGATGAAGACTTGCCCACGAGCTGCATTACGTCGGTCACTGATAGAAAGGCGCTACCACGACACGATTGCACCGATAAATCGGCCTCGATTGAGTCGCCCGAAGTAGAAGAGTAGCTTCTTAGCGGATCGCTGTCATTGCTTCGAAGCAATGGTAAACGGGGTGAAAACTCCCAACTGTTGAAATCAGGCGTTTACACGTTTTGACCGCTGGTCGGTGAGTGAAATCGCCGATATTACGTCAGATTCCAAGATCAGGCATAGAATTACGAATCGAGAGCAATGGTCACATGACCGACGCCACAAATATAAACAGCTTCGAGCAGATCGTGGAGTGGGCATACGGCACGCTGCCGCAGAAGATCAGAGACTTGCCAGATTTTCCGGGCATTCAGGTGTCCGAGGAGCCTCCCGAGGATATGCTGAAGCGTATACGGGAACAAAGGAACTGGCCCAAGGAAAGGGAGCTGGTGGGATTGTACAGCGGCTTCCATAGAAACGAACCGCGACACTTTCAAACGAGAATAGCGCCTGACCTAATTTTCATTTTCCGAGGTCCGATTCTGAGATGTTCAAGGGGAAATCTAACAGCCGAAGTGAAACAAGTCGTTTGGCATGAGGTTGCGCACTGGCTCGGCCATGATGAAGCGGGAGTAGAGGGACTGGGTCTTTCACGTGCCTTCGAAGACATAGCGCGTGTTCCCGTCGAAGGAGAAGCGCCACAATCGGAGGCAACAGAGGGACTCCGGAATAGCCCTGACAGGCAAGGAGAGGCGAGAGAGCAACCCCGTTGCGTAAAGTGCTACTCCGCAGATGTCGCCTGCCGTGAAGTCCGCAAGCCTTTGAGTTACTCGTTCGATCCCATGACTGTGCATGCGACAAGGTGCAAGTGCAATTCCTGCGGCTGCGAATGGGACGACGAGGATACCTACTAAGCAGTCGGCATTAACAGGCGTTTACACGTTTTGACTGTTGGTCGATGAGTGATATGGCGATTTCTCGACAGTTATTCGTCGGTTCAGTCGTCAAACAAATGACCGCAGGCCGGAATAGTTTCAGACTAGCCGGCCTGAAGGCCGTCCCCGTCGGGTAGCAGTACGCTCACCGTTCCCTTGTCGAATAGTTCCACTCCACTCTACTGTTGCACCCTCTGCGTGACGGACGCCGAACTCTTGGCGATGTTTGAGTCGCCGTAGTAAGTCACCGTCACGTTGGTCGAGCCCACCGCCAGCGTGGAGGTGGTGAACTTTGCGTTTTCGCTGCTGAGTTGCGCCGTTCCCAGCACTGTCTTCCCTGCCGTGAAGGTCACTGGCCCGGTCGCTGTGACTGTGGGCGAGGTGATTTTGGCGGTGAACGTCACTGCCTGACCTTGAGTTGAGGGGTTCGGCGATGAAGTGAGTGTAGCCTCGCTGGTAGTTTCCGTTACTACCTGATTCAGGACGGTGGACGTGCTCCTCGCGTTGTTCGCGTCGCCCAAGTACACCGCGTTGAGCGGGTACGTGTCGGCGTTTAGGTTAGACCTGGTCAGCGTCGCCACGCCGCTGGCGTTGAGCGTGGCCGTGCCGATGGCGTAGCCCGACCAGGTGAACGTGACTTTTCCCGTCGGCGCGACCGGGCCAGAGGTGGTGACCGTCGCCGTCCAAGTTACGGACTGGCCGTAGATGGAGGGGTTGAGACCGGAGATTAGAGCTGTGGAAGTCAGGCACTTACTAGCGCATGGACCGGCATTGTTCAGCAGCACAGCGACCGATCCAGTTGTGCAGTTATCAGCAGCGCATTGGTTGGCGGCCACTAGATCTGGCTTTCCGTCTCCATTCAGGTCGGCGACGGCAAGAGCCGTAGCGTTGTATGCGCCTGAAGAGTAGGTCGTCACTGGTTGGAACGTGCCGTCCCCCCTTCCCAGTAGCACGCCGATCTGTCCCGTCCCGCAACCACTCACGGGGCCGCAGTCGGCTACTACGATATCCAGGTTCCCGTCGCCGTTCATATCGTTGATCGAAAGTTCGACGGCGGCGTACCCGCCAGAGCTATAGGTGACCGCTGGCGCGAATTTTCCCCCTCCTGCGCCGAGGAAAACCGCAATCGTGCCATTTGGTAGAAACAGGTTTTCATTCGCAACAATTACATCGGGAATGCCGTCACCGTTTACGTCCGCGACTCTGACCCATCCAGCTTCCGTGCCACCGGTTGGGTAGGTCACGGCTGGCTGGAACGTACCGTTTCCGTTTCCGAACAGCACGCTCAAAACACCACTCGAGCATGAAACGCAACGATTCGCAACGAGAACGTCGGGGATGCCGTCGCCGTTTGCGTCGGCGACAGTTACTCCGTTAGCGTTTTGCGCTCCCGAGTCGTAGAGTACGGCAGGCTGAAAGGTGCCATTGCCGTTGCCGAACAACACCGACACAGTACCATCGAGGTTGCTCTCACCACCGTAGTTCGTGACAATCAGGTCAGGCTTGCCGTCGCCGTTGACGTCGGCCGTCGCAACGCCAACTGCGTAAGGTGCGCCTGTGTCGTAGCTTATCGCGCTCTGAAAGGTGCCGTTGCCATTTCCAAGCAGCACGGAGACGACGCCGTCGCTGGAACCGCAGGTGCCTGAGTTACCAGCGCACGAGGCTACGATAATATCGATCTTGCCGTCTCCGTTTACGTCAGCCAAAACAACCGAGTAGGTAGGGGTTCCAGCTGTTTCGTAGGCCACTGCGGGCTGAAAGGTGCCGTCGCCTTTTCCGAGGAGAACACCTACGGCACCATGAAGGTCGCTTGGATTCCACCAGTTTTCAACCACGATGTCGGATATGTGGTCCCCATTGAGGTCGGCGATCGCCACGCCTTGGGCGATATATCCACCGGATCCGTATGTCACTGCGGGCTCGAAACTGAGGCCGGCGGATGGCGCTGCGCCTTTTTGCTGGGCCTGGGCCACGAGAGCGATCAGGAGGGTGAGAGCTGCGATGAAGAGAGTAACAACAATGAGAATGCGAACTTGAGCGAAAGCCTTGCTGGTCATGGGGGACCTCCTTGTACTTCAACCTCGGACCCCGCGAGTTCCTGGCTTGGGATGACGGCTGCCAGAGCAAGCAACAATGTGGCGCTAGATTATGTCTCTGTCGGACCTCCGCGTCAAGGGGCTCGGGCCGAAACAAGGTGCGTACTCCGTGTTCGGTCCTTGCATCAGCGCGCACTGGTTAGCACGGTGTTTGTTATAAACAGGCGTCTCTGACAATGTCGGCGGTGTCAAGCGTTTTTGAGCGTACTGCTCCTTGCACTCCGAAGAGCGCGCCATTTCGCTCTAGTTGAAACAGTGCCAATCCAACCACGGCTCGCTCGCAATCAGTCCTCAGGTCTGGAACTCAGTCCGACCCATGCATCTCTTCGGTCACAACGTCGATCATGATTACTACTTCGAACTCCTCCGTGAAGAGGAGCGGGATACCCACCCAATTACTCGATGTTCTACTTCACACCATCGCCTGTTCCGGGCTTTCCCGCGTGCGAACCGAACTTTGTTAACTTCCCGAAATCCCATTCCTTGCGCATCATCCAGTACAAGCGAACCGCCAGTTTCCTCGCCATGGCGACCTTGGCGATTTTCCGTCCCCGCCTCAGCGTAAGGTGGAGATACTGGCTGCGCCATTCCGGGAGGCTGCGCGCCGTCACTTGCGCCGCCTCCACCAGCAAGAAGCGCAACATCGAACTGCCTTGCTTGGTGATATGTCCTAGTCGTCGCCGGCTCCCGCTGGAATCCTCCAACGGCACCAGTCCCAGATAACTCGCGATCTGCTTGCCACACTGAAACCGATCTGCCCTCCCGATAATCAGCACGAACGCCAGTGCGGTCAGAGGCCCTACTCCGGGGTGGGTTCTCAACCGCTGCGCCTCAGGACATTTCTCCACTTCCTGCTCGATGGCTTGCCTCAGCTCGGCAATCGTCGGGTTCAGCCCATCCAGCAACTTCAGCAGATCCTCCCGTCGCCGGCTGGCCCATGGCGCTAACCGGAATGCCTCCAGTTGTTCTCGTCCCGATTCCCGCCACAACCTCTTCTTGCAGCGGAGGCCTTCGTTGATCGCCACCGCTTGCAGTTGGTTCATGATGCGGGTTGCGCGCCTGCACCATGCGGTGCCGGTGCCACAGCAGTTGCCGCAGATCGCGATTCTCCCAACTCGGTAACCAGATCTGCGGAAAGTCATCTTTCAGCATCAATCTCAGAATCAGCTGCGCATCCTGGCGATCCGTCTTTTGCTTGCGTACTCGCTTCGCATGGATCACAGTTGCATCTCCGATCCACAACTCGAAGTTGAGTTCCGCCAGTAGTCGCTCGAACCAGCGCGCCTGCCCGCTGGCTTCCATCCCCACGCGCACCTTGATTCCACCTGCCGCCAGTTCACGGTAGAAGTTCTCCGCTTCCTCGCGGTGCTCCAATCGCCGCTCTCCGCAGTCGCCGGTGGCGGTGTCTACAAAAGCAATTTGCTGGAAGGCCGGGTGATAATCGCATCCTATAATCATCATGTTCGGCTCCTTTCTCCCGAGCCTTTTTGGTTGGTTTGCACACCACCAACTTTACCCGGGTCTACGGAGCCGACATTGTCATGGAATCAATTGCGCTCATTGAGAATTTGCGGGTAAGGTCAATGAGTGAAATCGCGATGTTACGACAATCGGGCCGATTGGCTGGCGCACTCGCCGATTATCTGGGAGATAAAGTGCCAGATTACGCACGCGAAGGTAGAGGTTTCGCACCTGACCTGAGCATTCGGACTATTGCTCCGCCAAGAACGACTGCGCACGGATCAGCACACGACCACAGCATCCACGCCACATCCATGGGCTTATGCGTGGCTACCCACACCCAAGCAGAGCCAATCAACGCGAACTGGACCAGAACTAGCGTCATCGTGGCAACCATCTCCCTTCCCTTGGCCACGAACGCGACCATACATCCGACGAACATCGACAAGATGAGGTGTGCGGGCAACATTCCCTTCAAAATCCATATGTAAGCCTGAAAATGGGCCGACCAGTAGAAGAGATATTTGTCGGTAACCGCCGACAGCAACCTATTCGGCAGCCCAGAGACAAACCTGTGCAGCAAGAACCCTCCGACCACTACGGAAGCGGTTGACCACGGAGCGACACGGAATGTCGTGCCGAAGATGTGTGCGATGGTTTTCACGGCCTGCCGCCGATACCATCGTCGGGCGAACGCAGCTCCCGATTTCGACGCGAGAAGGGAAAACTCCTCAAGCAGGTCCCCCAAAATCGATTCTTCTCCATCAGGAGGGGTGAAGAGATTCAAGAGCCAACTTGCAAGGCGCGGCGGCTGAACGAAATCTGCTGCGGAGGTCATGAGTAGCTCCGAATGAGGTCTAGTCCTTCCACCATGCTCTGGAGGGCGCGTTGTGTCCGGCTCACAGCCGCCATTCCTTTTGCTGTGACACGAAAGAAACGTTTCGAACGTCCACCGCGTTCAGGCGTAGGATCGCCGTGGCGGGACTTGACGTACCCTTTTGTCTCCAGACGATCAAGCGTGGCGTAGACAGCACCGATTGACACTTCACGCTGAATGCGAAACTCGATCTCCTGCCGCACCGTGACTCCGTAGGCTCGATCCTCCAGTCGCAGGAGTGCCAGGATGATGATGTGCTCAAATTCGCCGAGGTAATCGCGACCAGGCATTATCTATACAATATAGATTAAATCATCGCTGGTCAAACGAATCACACCGAGCAGGATGGTTTACGAAATCAGGCGTTAGCGCTCAAAACCCCCGTCGCAGGATCAATGAGTGAAATCGCGATTTTGCGACGCCGACTAGCGTGGGCGTTGCCCTTGCTGCTTCGCAGCGGCTTGTGCTTCCACACTCTCATCTATCGGGAAGTCGAGCACCTTCGGCATCCCTGCAATTTTTCCGCTGCCAATATCCTCTTCGGGCTCCTCACGACTCAGTGACCATGCCCGAGGCCCAAAGGCCAATATATCGGCCCTCGATGGATCTCCCTTTAGACCCCTGATTAACCTAAATACCCACCCTCCTTTTTGGGCGCAATACTTACTCTCAATAACAACCGACTGTTTATATTCAGGTTCAGGTAAGGCAAGCTCAACATGGTCGATGTTGGGGAGCAGTGCTTACGCCGCTCGGCGAGTGGAACCGTCGTGTCACGAAAATCATGTTGAAGGCTTGCGATAATGACTGACCAAGTTTTCGAATACGCAGCAAGCTCGATTGGTAGCGTTTCGTCTACCATCCAAGGCTGCAAGTGATTGTTGGCGTCGATGTTCTCAATCACAACTGCAGAGCAAGCGCAGCCAGCTCCTGATACTTGCGCAAGAGCTGACAGTGAGAGAACAAGCACGCAAAGTAGCGCGAGAAGAGGTTGAAACATAAGACCACCTGCGTCTACCGATTTTACAACTGACCATGCGATCTAGCATTGGTGACGTAATCAGGGCGATAGCGCTCATCCTATGAGAGAGGATGTCAAGCAAAAACACTTCTCCACTCCTCCCGTGAGACCTCGAAATCGGTGCTTGCATCCAGGCCCCTTCTTCTTCGTGGGAGGATTTTGGTTTTAACGCCTGACGCGCCACAGAGTGCGACCGGGATAGGGATCGCAGTTGCTGGTCTTCCTTGAGTGGTTTCATGCCGCGGTCCCGACACCATTCGTTGCGAAGCTGCGCAAGCCCACCGTTGGCTAAAGTGCCAACCATCATCCTATGTGAGGCTCGAGGCCTATGGCTTTTTTGGGTTATCCGAGGGGGCATAGGATTGACCCGGAGACTGGGTGCCGATTCCAGCACCCGAACGCCTAATGAGCGCTTGGATACTCTCCCTCGAACCCGAGCGTCGCAGAACGATGGGCCACCACCGAGGCAAGAGAACCTGGCGGATCACCTGAGTTGGTGCGGCGCTCAAGCTGCTTGCGGCTTCAGTTGTTCAGCGTCGAAACGTTCCTCCTTCTTCCAAAGTGTCAAGGCAATGGCCGCGATCTTGCGGGCTAACGTTAGGCGCGCCATCTCCGGCTTCATCCCTTTCTCCAGCAAAGCCGCATAGAAATCGCGCAACGGCCCTACCCCACAGCTGGCTCGGGTGGCGGCGCCCTTGAAGATCTCTTTCATCTCGTGGTTGTGATTCTGATTGAGACCGCGAATCTGTTGCGGTTTTTTCGTACGTTGCAGTTGTCCGTGCACGTAGCGATATTGCGCACTGTCACGGGTCTCAATGCCCAGCCCACTATAGGTCCAGAGTTGCCGTTTGCTACGGAAGCGATGCGGCGTTTGCATCAACGCGATCAAGCGGGCGGCTCGGATCGGACCGATGCAGGGAATCTGGCGCAGCAGTTTTGAGGCTTTATGTTTCCGGCTCTCCGCCAATAACTCGGGACGCAGGGTTCGTCGTAAGGTCTGCAATCCATCCAACTGTTGATAGAGCATCTCGGCGCGCCGGCGCACGCCGGCATGCTCGATCTTCTGGAGCCACTGTTCCCGATAACGCGGAGCATAGACTTGGGTACCGGCACAAGGGATGCTCCAGCTGCGATACAGAGCTTTGATCCGATTCATCACTCGGTTCAGATCTTGGCCCAGGCTCTGATAACTGCGCCCCAGTTCGCGCAGCGTCCGCAGTCCATGTTCTCCGTGATAGACCGGCCGCAGCATTCCCGTGCGTAACAAGTCGGCCAGCTTGCGCGCATCGATCTTGTCGCTCTTGTTGCCTTCCTTTAATAACGCATTGCGCCGCGGATCGCAGACCAGCACTTCCTGCACTTGCGGCTTAAAGCAGATCGTAGAGCCAGCTCGCCCAGGTCCCTTCTTCCCAGGTCACATGCAACTCGCCCCGCAGACCGTGGATAAACTGCAGAATGCTGCTGGCTTTGGTTTCCACGATCGACTCCATTTCCAGCTTGCCACTGCCACTGAGGACAGCGATCACCACCGCTTCCTTGTGCACGTCCATGCCGATATACTTGATCTCGCGACTCATGCAGTTGCCTCCTTGGGGGAAAGATCATTCGCGTTCAACGGAGTCTTTCCCTCAAGGTAAAGTGTCATTCCTCAGCCGATTTTGCTATCTGTTCCTTCCGTTCTGAGGTGCCGCATTCCGCAGATCGGCCCCTCTCTCATAATGCATTGAGGGGTTTTTGAGTGTAAGAGCGATTTCGCCGAAAACTACCACCTTGTGAGTAACGCAGCTGCCTCACTTTCGTAATTTGAGCTGAGGACCGACTTCCGTTCATCATCAGCCAAGATGCTCCCCCCTCAAGCACGCGCCGCTGGCAGCGGCATCACGTTGACCTACCGGTTCGCGTGGCCGTCGAAAACGGCTTCTCAACCACCGTGGTCACTGGCCGTGGCACGGAGCTAAGTGAAGGCGGTATGGAGCTGTATGCCGGAATCTGGCTGAAACCGGGCGATCTGCTGGAGGTTGAGTTCGAGATTCCGGGCCGCGTGCGAATGATGGCCGTCGTCCGCGACCGCAGTGGATACTGTTTTGGCCTGGAATTCATTGCTCCGCTGGAGCCCTAGCTGGAGTCTTAAGAATCACCGATTCATCCATCTGCACAGAAGCCAACTACTGTCGGACGACAACTGATTATACTCGTTGAGAATTTCCACTCCCCGACTGGGTCAATGAGTGTAACCGGGATGTTTCAACAACCAACAACCACTGATTAGTTACTGACCTGCATGGTACCCACGCAGCCGTTGTCCCTCAACAAAAGACTCCAGGACGGCGTCTGACGTAAACCCTTATCCATCTCCGGGTCCAATCGGATTGTTGTACTCCCCCACCCACTAATCTCAAGGCGATAGTCATCCGGGGGCAACCGAGTAGTCCTGAATGTGCCATCCTTATCAGTTTTCCCGATCCACGCGGTCTCCCCAGATGAGGAATACAAGTGCACCTTGGCGAACTTCAATGGTTTCTTGTGCAGCTCTACACCACCATTGACCGTATTGCCTCCGATGGCAGCTTTTTGCAGCTTGGGGTCAGGGCAACGCGGGGCCGCATTGTACAGAGTTGCAGCCAAGATCAGAGTGAGTAGAAACACGTCACGAAGCATGCCCTAATTAGACACCGAGCGAGGTGAATCGCGGGAGAATTCTAGATCTCGTGTGATCGTTGACGAAATCAGGCGATAGCGCTCAAAACCCCGTCGCCCTACCCTTGGTTGAATCGCCCATGCGGTCGCCGTCGTCCCAATGCCTGCGGCACTGGAGGCCGTCGCTATGGGCAAATACAGAATCAAGCCGAACTACCGTCGCCGAGTGCTTCGGTTGCCCGATCTCGATCATTGCAAATTGGCAGTCCTCAATAGCCTCGGCTCGCCAGCCTCGCGCCGCGTTTACGAGTACGCCATCGATCAATTCATTTCATGGTATTGCTCGGAGCCCCGCCTTGCTTTCAACCGCATCGTTGTAGTCCGGTATCGCATGCACCTGGAATTAAGAGGTCTGGCCGCCAATACCATTAACCAACAACTCGCTGCGGTTCGAAGGCTTGCCCACGAAGCCGCCGATTCTGGCTTGCTCAGCCCAGAACTGGCTGCGGGAATCAGCCGAGTGAAAGGAGTCAAGCAACTCGGTTTTCGATCCGGTAATTGGTTGAGCGCAGAGCAAAGTTCAGCAGTGCTGCAACATTCTCGTGGCGATAACATGCGAGCGAAGCGCGACTACGCGATGCTGGCTATGTTGTTTGGGTGTGGCTTTCGCAGATCCGAGTTGGTTGGCTTGGAGTTGGACGAGATTCAGATGCGTCAGGGGCACTGGGCAGTAGTGGACCTGATCGGCAAGGGCGGCCACATCCGCACGGTGCCCATTCCACAATGGGTCAAAACGGCACTCGATCAGTGGATAGTAGCAGCCAGGGTCACGGACGGACGGATCTTCCGAGCCGTCGCAAGAGCAGGAAAGGTGTGGGGAAAGGGCATCTCGCAGAATGTCGTATGGTACGTAGTCAAAACCTGCTGCGAGAGAGCAGGATTGGAGCACATTGCACCGCATGACTTGCGGAGAACCTGCGCGAAACTGTGCCACACGAGCGGTGGCGAACTGGAGCAGATTCAATTCTTGCTGGGTCATGCATCCGTCCAGACCACGGAACGCTATCTTGGCTGCAAGCAGAATCTCGGACATCCAGTGAACGACCTTTTTGACCTCAGGATGGACGGGAGGCCTAAAGAAAACGATGATGAATCTGCCCCAGTGAAGGCGTCCGACCCTCTAGAAAAGGCATCTCGGCAAGGGGTAGAATGCAGCCACGGAGGATCGGACCATGACCAGCCCGTCTGCGACTCAACACAGCTATCCCTACCAGAACGAACCGATTTGGTCGAGGTCAGAAAAGGCCATCGCTCGCAAAGCCTTCGACGCTGCTCTGAAGCGGGAGTTTCACGAGGTGATGCAAGAAACAAAACAGATGGCCAGCCAGATCCAGCAGTCGTCGGATCTGTGGGACTTGGAACATTACCTGACCCAACGTCGTAAAGAGATTGACCGCAAATATGATTTTCGCGGTTCGCGACTTGCAGATGTGTTGGGGAGACTGTTGTACGAAAATCGACTCGGTGAGGAAGATCTTTGCGGATTGCGGGAAGAGAAGATGAAATCAATCCATTCTTTCGCTCAGTTTCTCAGAGACAGCGCAGCCTGATCTGCATTCTGAGCGCTATCGCCTGTTTTCGACAGTTATCGATCTGAGACAATGACTCCGTGGAAAACCGGTCCATCGAGATTCACGACTCAGCGATAGACCAAATCATTCTCGAAGGTAGCGTAGGGGTACTCCGCTTTCCAAAAGTGTACGGACACAGGAAGCGGTGATTCGTGTCGCAAATGCTCAAATTGAGGGCGCGTTCTCTAGAACTTTAAACCTTCTGCTATAATTCCGGCCCATGCCCTTCGCGGCGGATCTTCAGTTAGGCCCTTACAAAATCATCTCTCTTATCGGCGCCGGAGGCATGGGAGAGGTCTATCGTGCACGCGACACACGCCTGCTGCGCGATGTGGCGCTGAAGGTTCTGCCGGCTTCATTCACCAACGATCCTGAGCACTTGCGGCGCTTCGAGCAGGAAGCGCGGGCGGTTGCGGCACTCAATCATCCCAACATTGTTTCGGTTCATGACGTCGGCTCGGCGGACGGCGTGCATTATATCGTCTCCGAGCTGCTCGAAGGCGAAACTCTGCGTCAGCGAATCACGCCAGCGGGAATGCCGGCGCGGCGTGCGACTGAGTTTGTCATCCAGCTGGCGAACGGACTGGCGGCGGCGCACGAGCAAGGTATCGTACATCGCGACTTGAAGCCCGAAAACATTTTCATCACGCGATCAGGCAGGCTGAAAATTCTCGACTTCGGTTTGGCAAAGCTGCGCCGGGAACATAACGCGGATGAAACCATGGGATCACAAAGCGGGGCGCGGACGCAGGTCGGCCAAGTGCTCGGCACCGCAGGATACATGTCTCCGGAGCAGGTGAAAGGCGGGGCCACCGATCACCGGTCAGATATTTTCAGTTTCGGCAGCATTCTCTACGAAACGCTGAACGGGCAGCGGGCGTTCAAGCGCGACACCGGCGCCGAGACGATGGCGGCCATCCTGAACGAAGAGCCGCCGGATTTCGCCGGGCACAGCGGCGCCAATGCTCCGGCACTCGAGCGGATCATTCGCCACTGCATGGAGAAGGATCCCGCTCAGCGTTTCCAGTCGGCGCACGACATTGCATTTGCCCTCGAATCGCTGTCGGAAGTTTCCCAACCAGCGGCAACTGCGGTGGTGGCGCGTCGCACACGTTGGGTTCGTCCGGCACTCGCGGGTCTCGTTTTGTTGGCGGCGGGTCTCGCGTTCGGCTTCTGGCTGCGTCCGGCCGCCGTGGAACTTCAACCCAAGCTACACCGCATCACGTTCCGGCGTGGAACGATTTGGAACGCGCGTTTCACTCCCGATGGCAACATAATTTACGGCGCCGCATGGGATGGGCGAGGGGAGGAATTATTCGCCGCCGAACACGGCAGCACCGAATCGCGTTCCCTTGGTTTGCAAACAACCGACATTTTGGCGATTTCCGGCGCCGGAGATTTGGCGGTTTCCACCAATCGCCACTTCGTCGAGGGGTTTGAGTTGGCGGGTATGCTGGCCCGCGCGCCCCTCGGAGGCGGTGCTCCGCGTGACATCGCGGAAGGCGTGGAGTACGCCGATTGGTCGCCGGATGGCACAAAATTGGCGGTCGTGCGCCGAGTTGGTGGAAAGGTAAGACTGGAATATCCCCTGGGAACCGTGCTCTACGAAACGGCGGGCTGGGTCAGCCATACACGCGTGTCTCCGGATGGGAAGATAGTGGCGTTCATCGATCACCCGAATGCGCGAGACGATGCGGGTGCAATTGCTGTGGTGGACATGCAGGGCAAGAAAAAGACACTTAGTGGACAGTTCGTCAGCGCACAAGGTCTTGCCTGGTCGCCGGGAGGGAACGAGGTTTGGTTCACTGGAACTACTTCGGGATCGAGCCGCGAGCTGCGGGCTGTTTCGCTTTCCGGAAAGGAGCGGCTCATCTATTTGGGGACAGGCACCCTGACCCTGCAGGACATTTTCAAAGACCGGGTTCTATTTTCGCGGGATGACTTGCGGGCCGGCATGATCGGCCTGGCTCCAGGCGAAACCAAAGAGCGCGATCTGAGCTGGCATGACTGGACCGTTCCGCGGGATCTGAGCGACGACGGTAAGATCGTTGCATTTGACGAAACCGGGGAAGCGGGCGGCGAGACCGGGGGGATTTTTGTACGCCGAACCGACGGCTCTCCTGCCGTTCGCCTAGGTGATGGACGCACTCCCGAGCTATCACCCGCTGGGGACCGGGTCTTGGCAATCAATCTCACCCAGCCGGGGTTGGTTCTGGATCTACCCACGGGTGCTGGCGAGCCACGGACGATTTCGACGGGAGATGTCCGGGTCCAAAGGGCATTTTTCTTCCCCGACGCAAAACATATTCTTGAGTTAGGGAGCACCAAAGGCGGTCATGCTCTTCGGTTGTGGATTCAGAATTCTGAAGGCGGAACGCCTGTACCGATCAGCCCAGAGGGAGTGACGGTGGGGTATCGCAGTTGCATTTCGCCGGATGGCAAACAGGTGGAGGCACAAGATCCTGAGGGCAAAATCACGATCTACCCGGTGACTCCCGGACCGGCCATTCCGGTACGGGGCATCGAGCCCGGCGATGTAGCTATCACATGGACGCCAGACGGAAAAGCGCTGTTAGTCGGACGCCGCGAGGTTCCGGCCCCCGTCTTCACGGTCGACCTGGCGTCAGGACAACGCAAGCTGTTCAAAACCGTTACCCCAGCCGATCCTACGGGCTTGTTCGCTGACCAGCCGCCGCAGTTTTCCCGTGATTTGAACAGCTACGTTTACAGCTACCAGCGGATCACCTCCGACCTTTATGTCGTGGACGGGCTGAAGTAGGACAAGCGGTCACGAAAGTTCGTTTGGTTCCACACCCAATGCAATGAGCCGAAGACGCCAATGCGCGTCAAAGCGGGGTCAATTGGCGATAAATCGCGGTTACACTCATCGTCGGGTCAATGAGCGAAATTGCCTGGTTACGTCAGCAATCCTGAGATTACGTCAGCAATCCTGAGACAACGGCAACTTTCGCAGGTGCCACCGTCCGAGAAGGCGTTTCTCCTAGACCGGGTTAAGGGTGTATGCTCCAGTCGACCGCCCAGCACATGTGCAAATGTGATCCGGGCCGAACCTTTCTGCTGGGCTGCCAGAATCTCACACGGAGAGGTGTCTTATGAAAAAGCTGCTGTTAGCTGCGGTGCTGATGGCGTCAGCGACACTGTTTGCCCAAAGCCCGTTCGACGGGACCTGGATGACGAAACTGGACACAGCCAAGTTCCCCACCAAGCCCGATGAATACTCGTTGAGTAGCAACATGTATGAGTGCTTGACCTGCGTTCCCAAGGTCGCGGTGAAGGCCGATGGAACCGATCAGAAAGTCACGGGACATCCCTACTACGACACCATCGCGGTTCACGTGGTAAATGCGAGTTCGGTCGAGATCATCGAAAAGAAAAACGGCCAGGTCATGTTCACCGGCACCAGGACCGTCTCGCCTGACGGAAATACGCTGAAAGAAAAGTTCACAGATACTACCGAGGCCAAGCCGGTGACCGGAGAGGTTACCTCAACGCGGGTCAGTCCGGGCGCTGCGGGTTCGCACGCGATTGCGGGAGCGTGGCGGACATCGAAGGTTGACACCGTCTCCAGTAATGGGCTGACCGTGACTTATCAAGGCGCGACCGATGGACTGAAAATGTCGGACCCAAATGGCGAGAGCTACGATGCGAAGTTCGACGGTAAAGACTACCCGGTTGAGGGAGACCCGGGGCACACCATGGTTTCGCTGAAGCGGATTGGGGCGGACACGATTGAGGAGACCGACAAGCGGGACGGGAAGGTGGTTAGCGTCAGTCACATGACGGTATCGAAGGACGGCAAGTCCATTCACATTGAGTACACCGATAAACTGCCCGGGGGAACCACCACGTTCAGCATGGAGAAGCAGTCGTAAAGCTGTGGGCGGCGCGGCGGAAAACCGCCGCGCTACTTTGCAATCGCCCGGCGATGGACCATCACCCCGGCCAGCGTGTGGCACTTCCTGCCGTGCTGACTTCAAAAGCATTGCTGGTGAAAAATCCCGATAGCACTCAGAATCCCGAACCGACGTTAGGCTGGGCCTATTCAGGCTTGTAGCTGAATGCCTCTACCATGATGCAAGCCTGAGGGTTGCTCTTCGCCTGTTCAACGGTGTCCAGTACTTTGTCACCGTAGATTCTCGCTTCGTCGAAGGGATGGGCATCTTCTATTCCAACCAAGCTCCATCCATAGGATTCAAGGCATTGCCGCACCTTTTGCGTCACTCGACTGGGTGAATCGGCCCAAGTGACCACGTTCACAAAAGCATTGGTATTCCCAGACGGCAAATCGCCGCGCTCCACTACGATTTCGGCAGTGACAACCCACAATTCCTGCATCTTCTGCCCAAGAGGCAAGTGTGGAGGAACCATCTTGAAAGGCCAACTGGCGCAAAATCGCGATATCACTCATCGACCAAAGGTCAAAACGTGTAATCGCCCGATAGCGTCAGTCGACTCTTTACTTTCCGGTTTGGCCGCCGGTCCGACAATAATGAGTATGCGCGGCCTCAACAATTGACAGCTACTGGCACCGTCGCAGATACTGCAACCTGCGCATGTAGGAAGCAACGGCACGACGCCGAAGGGCAATGCCCACCTACGATCTCATCGTGGAGGCCACATGCCCAATCCAGAGAACCTCAAAAAGCAAGCCAAGCTGATATTGCGGTGGCATCGCGAACGCCACTATCCTGTCGCCGCACAAATCCGCGCGCATTTGCCTCGTTTCCTGAATATGCCCGACTCAGAGATTCTTGCGGCGAGCTTTAAGCTCAGCGATGCGCAAGAAATGGTCGCAAGACAGCAGGGCTTCGGTAGTTGGCAAGCCCTGAAGACCGGACTTTTAACCACGTCGCCCAAGATTAAGCCATTGCCATCCAAGGCAACGATTGTCGGCGCAGAGCCGCAACTGTTCGTCGCCGATATCAAGAAATCATGCGAATTTTTTGGGGAGAAGTTAGGCTTCTCGCTCGTATTCAGCTACGGCAAACCTCCCTTCTACGCACAGGTGGGTCGCGACGCGGCACGTCTCAATCTAAAGTGCGTCGAGCGACCAGTAATCGAGTCGATGGTCCGCGACCGCGAGGGTTTGGTGTGGTCGAAGTCTTGGGGCTTTTTGAACCCTCAAAACAAGACGATCATGCAGGATTTATGCACCTTTTGGGATGAGACGATCTCAGGTGTCAAGATTGGCGTCCCTCACAGCAGGATTTTTGAACACCTGGACGCCACAATAGTGGAAGCAACCCCGCTCTATGAACTTTGTGCGAGCGTGCTACAACCAGCCTCAGAATCAACTTGTCCGTCTCTGGTCCCGGCGGATTTTGAGTTCCACAGTGGGTTCTGAACCGTTAGGAAAATTTTCTACTCTACTATATTTCTCAGCGGGTTACCAGAACCGCAAGTTGCACCGACTTGATCCAAGATGACCCGTTCTGAACATGGAACTACTACAGTTTTACTACAGTCGAGCCGGAGAAGCTTACGATAGTGGCATGTTTTGAGGAGAAGTGTGCTGGGAATGTTTGGACATGGCCTTGAAATCGACGCGGACACAAAGCTAGTGATCTCGTACTTCTGCGGTGGCAAGAAGAATTTGTAGTACCGATATCGAAAACTGACCTGACCGGAGATTCTTTGATAAAAAATCCCCGGCCAGATTCTCGGGATCCGCATCTATTTAGAAACACCTCTGTCCGACGCACTGTGAAGCTCCGGCGGGACTCTGCCCTCCATTTATAATTTGTGGTCTCTTTGACTCTTGCACTTGAGCTGGCGATGGAAGGTTCATCCAAACTGGGTGTTGGATCGCGTTGATCAAGTTCTGTGCCGCCTCTTGCTGAGCTTGCAAGTCCTGATCGACCTCATCCTGATTATCAGCATCGTTGTCGTCTTCGGGGGTGGCGTCGTCCTCGGAAGACACATCGGGGGACGACACTTCCGGTTGGGCTAGAAACTGCTTACCACTTGGCAGCTCACCACAAGAAGGAATATCAAGAGATGCTGCGAATGAGCAGCCTATCGTGTACCCGTTTTCACCGTTTGCCGTTTTGCCGTTAGACTCATCTGCCTGGACGATCGCTCTGGAAAACGACTGTGCGGTTGCCATAGTGGCTGCTGAGAGACTGAGAACCGCGCCCATCACAACCGCAAAAAGAGTATTCCTCTGGCTTCGCTTCATTGTTGTATCCTCCGTGTCGGTATTTTTCCATGGGCCCGATCGTTTGAGCCCCATGTGCCTTTCATCTACTAACGCGACGTCCTCTCGATTTCGGGGTCATCGCGAACAGAGATCGTTCGGGGCAAGGTAGAAAAGGGAGGGAAGATCGCTCCTCTGACTCCAGATGACCGTCGTAACTTGGACCGGAGGGGGACCACTTCGGCGCTCGGGTAACAAGAGGCCGGCAGCGGATTTAGAGACCTATCGCTCGAGCCCATCCGTTGGAATGGCCCTGAGTGCTCGTGTCGCCAAGCCTCCACGGCGTGGATTGGCGGAATTGGAGTAGAGTTAGTGGTCGATTTCACAGATTGGACGGGTAACCCCCTATGGATCCAGCACCCGAGGATGTGACCATCCTTCTCGCGGAACTGACCAAGGGGAACAAGCACGCGGCGTCCCAGCTCATCCCGCTCGTCTACGATGAACTGCGGCGTTTGGCTGGCCGTTACATGCAGCGCGAACGCTCCGACCATATGCTGCAGGCTGCTGCACTTGTTCACGAGGCTTACCTGAAACTCGTAGAACAGCGTTCAGTTGATTGGCAAGGCCGGGCCCACTTTCTTACTCCCTGATGCGGCTTGGTTCCTGCCTTCGCGAGCCGGACCCGCATTCTTGTCTCGGCTCTCACTCAGTATCAATTGGCAGGAATTTAAGCCGACTTAGACTGTGCACAGCTGATCCCTTGGATAAGACGGTCACGATTCAAGAAATGCCACCCGCCGACCTGTCGAAAAGCGAAAAGACCCCCTTTGTTGGGGGTCTCATTCCGTTATTCGGGACCAGTTGTGCAAATCAGTCAGAAGGCTACGTACGGGGCAGGACCCTTACTGGCATTTTGCGAACCGTAATTCAAAAACACTTTGCGGCCGTAGAAAAATGGGAAGCCCAACGTCACACTGTCGTTATAGCCTTGCCCCATCAGCGCGTAATCTGCTGTCAACCCCTCATTCAAGACCGAGGTCGGATCGGCTACGGCCAAGTCGATCGTCACGCCTTCGCCGTTAGCTCCTATCATCTCCACGGTAAACGTCGTCGGATCCAGCGGAGCATAGTACGCTCCGACCATGGGCAATCCCACCAGGCTGTCGCTCAGGAAACCGATGTAAGCAGTGCCGCTGTCAACGCCACCTGCAAAAGTTCCACCATCAAACTTAGCGGTCAATGGAAATTGATATTGCGTGGCCGATCCCAACTGATTGTTGGCCTCAGTTCCAATACCAAAGTATAGAGATCCCTGCACATTCGTTGCGCCAGTAGCCGGGATCCCGGGCACATCAAAAATGACCCCGTTGTTGTCCGTGGGAAACAGCGCGACAGGATTCCAAACTTGTTGGGCTGTCGTCTCTGCCAAAGTGGGCTGGCAGAAAGGAACGGGACCGTTCGTCGAGCTGCAAACCCAGTAATAGTAATAGTTCGGCGTCGAAAAGCATGTGTTGCCACAATCATTCTGCCCGGTCACTCCGAGGATACCGTTGAGGCCAGTTGTTTGAGGAGAAGAAAGGGCACTTTGCCCATTCGAGCACTCTGAGGGCGGAGTATAGGTGGTATCTCCGATTATGTGGATCCCAACACTGGACGCAGTCTCCCCCGACAATTGGATATCGGCCGTCGCTACCGGCCCCCACACGTAAAAGCCTTCAAACGGGGAGCACTCATACACGGCCCCAAACGGCGGTTCCTGTTGCCGCGTGAGTGGCAGGCTTAACGCCGAAGAAAAGATCCGCAGACCGGTGGAACCTGAATCCAGGAGAATGTTGTTAACGGTTTGGCAGTTCGATGTACCAGGGAGGCAAACCGTAACGCTCACATATGGCCGATTCAGAGTTGGGCTTGGCCCGCTCCCCGCGCTGACCGTGAGTGGCAGCACATTCGGAGCCGAAGGCGGGGGCGGAGGCGGCGGAGTTGTCGGCGCTCCAGTCGCACTGCCATTGCTGCCACCGCTGCCGAGAGCACTGCTGCAACCCACATTGAACAGAAGCGCTAGTAGCACAACCAAAGATAGGATCGAGCATCGAAAGGCTGCTCTCGACGCGCGGGATATTGAATTTTTCATGACCGCCTCCTTTTATCGCGTTTTTGCTGCACATCTATAAGCGCGACATTCCGAGAGAGACGGGGTCATTCTTTTTTCGCTGCCAGATAATTTGCCGGGATTTCATGGGTTCGTTAGCGCTTTACGTCCTTTAGGGTTAAGGAGCCCCCACGCAAGATCCGGAAGTAGGTATCGCAAACCCTTGAACTGCGGTACAATTTGCCGACCAAAAAATCGTCCATCAGTACAAGAATTCGATGGAACCCGCTTCCACAGATGTCACGGTCCTCCTGATAGAGCTCACAAAAGGCGACAAGAGCGCCGCATCCAGGCTGATTCCGCTGGTTTATGACGAGTTGCGGCGCCTGGCAAGCAACTACATGCGTCGAGAACGTGAGGACCATACGCTGCAAGCAACGGCCTTAGTCCACGAGGCCTATGTGAAGCTGGTACAGCAGAGATCGGTCGACTGGCAAAGCCGCGCGCACTTTTTTGGAATCGCTGCCCAAGTGATGCGCCGGATTCTAATTGACCATGCGCGAGGCCGCCTGCGGGAGAAGCGAGGCGGCGGAGAACAGGCCGTTGTCTTGGATGATGTCTTTGTGTTTTCTCCTGAGAAATCCCACGAACTACTGAAGCTCGACGAATCTTTAGACCGGTTAAGCCGAATTGACCCACGGCAGGGCAAGATCGTCGAACTGCGCTTTTTCGCCGGCTTAACGGTTGAGGAAGCTGCCGAGGTCTTAGGGATTTCTCCGAAGACGGTCAAGCGAGACTGGAGCATGGCCAAAGCCTGGCTCTACGGAGACCTGAAAGCAAGCCATGGCAACGTCAAAGGAGAAGTGGGAATCCGTTAAAGCTTTGTTCGATGCGGCACTGGAGCTGGAGTCCAGCAGGCGGTCAGCATTCTTGCGTGACAATTGCTCCGACGCCGAGACTCACGCCGAAGTCGAGCGCCTTTTGAACGAACACGAGCAAGCCGGAAGGTTTCTATCTACGCCGGTCGTCGATAATCTGTCCCTCGAAGACTACGGAGGACCGCCGCCGACGAGATTGCCGGAAGGGCAGGTTCTTGCGGGGCGGTTCAAGGTTGTCCGCTTCATCGCCAGCGGCGGTATGGGCGAAGTCTATGAAGCCGAAGATCTGGAGTTGCGCGAGCAGGTAGCCGTTAAAATCATTCGGCCCGAGATTCTCCGTCAGTCCGCGCCGTGGCACGCTTCAAACGGGAAGTTCATCTCGCACGAAAAGTGACCCACCCGAACGTCTGCCGCGTCTTTGATCTGTTCCGTCACAAGTCCGAAAGCAGCTCAGAAGAAACTGTATTCGTAAGCATGGAATTGCTTTACGGCAGTACCCTCAGCACCAGACTAAAGAAAGAAGGCCGGATGGGCATGGCAGAGGCCTTGCCGCTGGTAAGTCAGATGGCTTCTGGGCTTGGGGCAGCCCTGCTGTGGGCATTGTGCATCGTGACTTCAAGCCCGGTAACGTGGTTCTTGTTCCGGGGGACCTAGACCCGGGAGGTACGCGCGCGGTCATTACCGGCTTTGGTCTCGCCCTTCAATCGTCCGGCCCAGCGGACGGTCCCTCACTAACAACAGGCACAGCTTTGCTCGGGACGCCTGCCTACATGGCGCCTGAACAAATCGAAGGGCGGCCGGCGACTCCTGCCTCCGACCTCTATGCGCTCGGTCTCGTGATCTATGAGATGGTGACAGGCGTCCGGCCGTTCCAAGGCGATACTGCTATATCCGCAGCGATGAAACGCTTGTCGGAGGCGCCACCCGCGCCGCGGAAGTTCGAGCCTGGCTTAAGTCGGGTATGGGATTCGGTAATTCTGAGATGCCTGGAGCGTGACCCGTCACAGCGATTTCCGAGTGCTGAAGAGGTGGCGGCAGCATTGGTGGGCGACGAGCCAACTTTATTCCGGATTGGAGTTCAGAAAATCAGGAAACGACGAAAGACAGGTGCATCGGCGGCCGTTCTGCTGGTTGCCATGCTCGTATTGGGCTGGCTTCACTATCGTTCGCATAGGCAAAGCAAGCTTACCGAGAAGGACACCATCGTTCTCGCCGATTTCGCCAACAGCACGGGCGATGCTGTGTTCGACGACACGCTGAAGACGGCGCTCAACCTTTCCTTGAGACAATCGCCTTTCTTAAATGTGCTCTCCGACAGCGCAGTCGCAAAGACCCTGCAGCAGATGACCCGTCCGACGAACACGAAACTCACGCCCGAAGTGGCTCGCGACCTTTGCCAGCGGGCAGGTTGCAAAGCCTACCTTGCCGGATCAATCAGCAGTCTGGGTAGCGAATATGTGCTGGGATTGAAGGCGGTAAATTGCCAGAACGGCGACACGCTGGCCGAGGAGCAGGTAACGGCGTTGTCTAAGGAGAAGGTGCTGGACGCGCTGGGCGAGGCGGCCTCCAAGCTCCGCGGCGAACTGGGCGAGTCGCTGGCTTCGGTGCAGAAGTTTGACGTTCCGCTCGAACAGGCCACCACGTCCTCGCTCGAGGCTCTGAAAGCGACCACCCTTGGCACAAAAGCCGAAACCAAGAAGGGCCCCGCCGCAGCCCTGCCTTACTACTTACGTGCTATCCAAATTGATCCGACGTTCGAGGGATACGCGGGAGTGGGCGTGGACTACGCCCATCTCGGTGAGCTAGGTCGGGCCAGCGAGTACATCACCAAGGCCTTCGAGTTACGGGAACATACCAGCGAACAGGAAAAGCTAAGTATCGCCGCCAACGACGATTGGAACGTAATCGGAGAACTGGATAAAGCGGCTCTGGCATATCAGGAGTGGATTGAGAATTACCCGCGAGCATTTCCTGCATATGCCAATTTGGGCATAGTGTTCGCCTTAGAAGGGCAGTACGAGAAGGCTGCCGAGATCATGAGGCAAGGCATGCACCGTCCCCTGAATGCGCTAGGGCTAATTAACTACGGGAATCTCGCCAATTACAGTCTTGCCTTGCAGCGTTTCGACGAAACACGACGGATCATCCACGAGGCGCAGACGCGAAAAGCGGATGATTTGTACTCCACAATGCTTCCTACGCTCTTGCCTTCCTCGGAGCGGACTCCGCCGCGATGACGGAACAGCAACAGTGGTTTGCGGCTAAGCCCGACTACGAGACCTATGGACTTGCGCTCGCATCCGACACCGAGGTATATGACGGTCGTCTTAGCAAGGCGCGGGAGTTGACGAAGCGGGCTGTGCACTTTGCGATACGAACGGACAACAAGGAAAGTGGCGCGATATGGCAGGCGAATCTTGCTCTCCAACAGGCGGCTTATGGCCATCCTGCGGAAGCCCGGCAGTCAGCGGCAAAGGCATTGAAACTTGCTCCCGCGAGTCAGGGCGTCGAGATCGAAGCCGCGCTAGCGTTTGCCATCGCGGGCGATACTGCACGAGCTGAGTCGCTGGCACAGGACTTAGGGGAACGGTTTCCATTGGATACGCACATGCAGTCGCTTTGGCTACCCACGATTCGCGCGCAATTGGCGCTGGATAAAAAGTATCGGAGCTGTAGCACTGAATAGCCGCGAAAGCTGCCTCACGCATCGAATTGGGTCAAATTGAGTTTGGCAACAATATTTCCTGCCTCTACCACGTGTATGCTCGCGGGGGAGGCATACTTGGCAGCCGGACAAGGTAACTCTGCTGGGGGTGAGTTTCAGAAGATTCTCGACCACAGCGGGATCGTATGGAACTGCTGGACTGGAGCGTTGGCGCATCTGGGAGTGGCTCGTGCCAACGCCTTGCAGTCGAGAACCTCGCAGGGAGCGGATGCTGATGCCGCCCGCGTCCGGGCACTCGCTGCCTACAAAGAATTCCTCATCCTCTGGAAAGACGCCGACTCCGACATTCCCACCCTAAAAATAAAGCGAAGGCCGAGTACGCCAAGCTACAGTAGCCGGCAAGAGTTCTGCTAGTGCTTACTGTTAACCGACAGCTCGCGTAAATACAGAAAAAAGCAAGCCTGAACCCCGATCTGTGTTAGAACGAAAAGCGAGCCTGGCCCGAGCCCTCCCGCGGGCAAAGAGATTAGAAAACTACACCTTTCTAACGCTGGGAGTCAGGTTGAACAGAACCAGTATTTATGCGGGTTGCGAAGGAGCAAAGTTTGAAAGGTTTTCTAACAGTACCTTTCAACCCATCGAATCCCAGTATTTCGCACCACGAGGTTGCAGACTAATGCGAACATTTGTGTCGTTAGGTCCCTGACTGATCTTACAAGCGTCAGAAAAGAAGGGTTAAACGTCAACGGGGATAGAAGGTAGGAGAAAAAAAGTCCGTCCTCAATAGTAACGAACTGGTAAACATGGGGTGTGATGCGGACGAAGCGGTCAACGGGCACTCACAC
>CAWIJP010000024.1:0-71728 GCA_963836305.1 uncultured Acidobacteriaceae bacterium
CGAGATGGCGACTGCAATCCTCCGTCGCGAGACCAATTGAGCTGGTCACCCGGTTGTGCCTCCGGCAATGGAGGCCTCTCGGGCGCTTTCCCGACCGCGAGTTTAGCCCAGTGGCCTCGCTCCGGGCGCGGAACGCGCAGTGCGGAACACACCCGCGCCATGTAGCTTCCTGAGACCTTGAACTGCCCGGCCACTTTGATCATTGGCATCGACCAGACCATCTCGTAAAGCTCTTGTCTCGAAACCAGGTCTGCCCCCATCAGAGCATTTCTCGAGTGCACAGGGTTTTTGGGAGGTGAGTCCCGCGTAACCTGGCCAGGTGGCCTATTCCGGATTTGCTATGGAGCACTTTCGAGGACGTCACGGTTGCGGAGCCAATCCGGAGCGCGAGAATCTGCGAACAAAGGAGCGACCGAATCCATTGGAAAGTTTTTCATTGTCAGCCGCTCTCATCACCAGACAAGTATCGAAACACAGGGACACATCCGACAACGGCATGACAACAAGATGATCTACGCGAAAATCTGGAGCACAAGCCTGCGTGAGAATCCCTACGCCGGCACGCTCGAGCACTAACTGAACAGCCTGTTCGTACGTGAAGCTCTCATGCAGATTCTTCGGCAGGATCTTCTCTCGTTCAGTCGCTTCGAGAATCGCATCGTGAATCGTTGGGTGAACTTGCCTGGCATTCAAAATCCATTCATCATCCGCCAGATCTCCGAAGACCAACTCTTTGCGGCAGGCGTATCGGTGAGAATCGGGCAAAACAGCGTATAGCGGCCTTCGCGCAAATGGTACCGCAGTGATCCGCCTTTCCTCAGGCGGTGCCGTCACCAGCGCCAGATTCAACTCTCCCACCAGGACTCTCCGCACCAGGTCCATCGCAAAGCGCGTACAGAGGCGAATTCTGACCTTTGTGTATGAGGAACACCGCGTAGCCAGAATGCCAGAAACCCAGGAGTGGTCAGCATCAGGCGAATAGCCGATTACAAGCGAGTCGCCGGCCCGACAGTCGGCGCGAGCGAGATTAAGAGCACGTTCAGCGTGGAAAATGGCGAGTCGGGCTTCGTCGACGAAAATGCGGCCTGCCTCCGTAAGCTCAACGATGCGCCCTTTGTTGCGCGCGAACAGACACACTCCGTGCAACCGCTCAATTTGCTGGATTTGCTTGCTGAGGCAGGGCTGGGCCATGCGTAGCCGATGGGATGCCCGAGTAAAGTGCATCTCCTCAGCCAGAACAACTACGGAATAGAAATGACGAAGCTCCAGAGCCAGGCGCATGGATCTTTCACGCCGGGGTCGCCGCCTCCTTGCGGGCGCGCGAGTGGCCCACGGACGATTGACACCACTGACTCTAGTACGCAAGGGAGTGGTGATTTGTATCAATCCAGACAGTCATTTGGAGAAATGATTCACGATTATCAGGAAGAGGAGGCCAGCCAACGTCGAAGTCTCTCGCCGACCGGAATCCGCACATCAGTCACCGGGCAATCGGTGAAGACGAGCAGTGAGCACGTTATTGGATTTACGCGCCTCATTCCCTCGTTTAAACCCTTGGCAGAACGGACCCTTCCGCCGTCAAGGGTAAAGCTCTCGCCAGCCATAAAACGGCTGCCCTGTGACAGCTCGGGCCGTTCTGCGCAAAGCCTCTCCACTACGAGGGAATGAAGTTTTAAAACGCTCGTAAAAGGAGAAGCACCATGCAGAGACCGGAAAAGCAGGACATCTACACTCGCATTACCTCCCAGATCGTCAGCCAGTTGGAAAAGGGCGTGAGGCCGTGGGCCGCGGCAGCATCTGTTCTGTGAATCCAGCCGCCGCCGGAGCCGAGGTCTTCGCTTGGCGCGAAGCCAGCCAGGACATTATCGGACTTCTTGGGATTGACGGCGATCGCGCTAAGAAGCCCGGAATCGGTTTGTTCTCCGCCGGGATAGTTGGCAGCGGAGAAAAGCGCACTTGCCGGGTGCCAAGACGCGGCCCCGTCCGTTGTGCGGAACATTGTCGCATCCACTAGTACTGAGATCGGAAAGACTGCTTGGACACGGAAAGGTGAACCAGAGAGGGCTTCTCATATCCAAGAACGGAGCCCTGTCTCACATCCTTGTTTCCAAGGAGCAATTGCCGCGTGCGCTCAGAATCCTGAATGCACTGCTTGGAGCGCTTGAGGAAAGGGGACAGCCTACTTCGTGGTCAAAGGAAGAAGGCGCACTCCTGACAGTAGGTATCGACGGCGAAGCAGTCAGGTTCTCGCTGTCGGAAGTCACGGACAGCGTGCCTCACGTCGTGACCCCGCAAGAAGTGCGCTCTTGGATGGCACCCAAGCACGATTACAAGCTCACCGGCAGGCTGCAACTGCAATTGGATAACCTGCCTTCATATATGGGACCAATCCGCCGCAGTTGGTCTGACGGAAAACAGCAGCGCATCGAAAATTGCATCGGGGACTTCATCATCGGCCTCCGTGTCTCAGCGGCGGTCATCAAGAAACACAGGCAAGAGGTGGAAGAACGGGAGCGCCGCTGGTCGGAGGAGCGAAAGCAAGAAGAAGAGGAGCGGCGTCAGGCAGAAGAACACAAACGGAAGGCTGAGTTTGTCACGGAACTCATCGGCAACTGCGAAGAAGCGACTCGCCTTCGAGAATTCGCTAAAGCCATCGAGGAACGAACCGCACGGTCGGATTTTTCCGATGACGAAAAGGGTGATATTCAGCAAGTAGTGGAATGGACTAGGGAGTACGCCGATTCCCTAGATCCGCTCTCCGATCTTCCCGAAGCCGTCGAGGAATTCGTTCGGCCCGAGAGCAAGTATGGGTGGCTGGAGTGAAGTCGTTAACGCGAGAACGGCCGCGACCTGGATTCATTCCGACGCGGGTGTCCAACTTTTTCTGTTGTCCATTACTCGTGGACAACGCTACATAGTGAACATCTATTTCAAAACTCAGCTTATGCCAGACACATGGTTCACCGCCGATTTCCATCTTGGACACGCAAACATCATCCGCTTTTGCAGTCGGCCCTTCACGACTGTCGGAGAAATGGATCAAGCAATTCTCGAACGCCTTAACGCCTCGGTGAAAGCGAATGACATCCTCTACTTTCTGGGCGACTTCTGTATGGGAGGCCACGCACGCGTTGTCGCATACCGTCGCCGGATCCGCTGTCAGAAGATCTTTGCCGTGCCCGGAAATCACGACAAACAGGCTCGCAAGCTGAAAGAGGAATTCTCCTGGCACGACAATCTGGCGGAAGTTTCGGTCCACGGTCAACCGATCGTGCTTTGTCACTACGCCTTGCGTGTCTGGAACCGTTCTAACCGCGGATCATGGCAACTCTACGGACATTCTCACGGACGCTTGCCTGAGGTTCCCAACTCACTCTCCATGGATGTGGGAGTCGACACGCACGATTTCCGCCCATGGCACTATGACGAAATCGCCGACATCATGAGGGAAAAAGCAGAGGTTCCGGCGGCGGCCTCAGATCACTAGCAATCCGGCACATGCGTCCAGTAAAAGGCAAGAATCTCGGATCGCGATGCTATTACTTCTGAGAGCTGGGAGTTTCCGCCGCCGCTAAGAGGCGAAGTCGTCCCTTGATTCCCGCCTCGATAGATGAGGCAATCTGATCGGGAAAGTCCTTTGGCAGCTTTGACACCACAGAGTCAACCGCGGCGGTTCCTCCGGCTAGCAGTTCGTGGACAGCGGATTCAACCGCCTCTCGCCCCACCCCAGCTTGATCTGCCGTCTGAAAAAAGTGACGTGGCGCAATCTGCCTGATCTGGTAGTGCGGCTTTGTACCGAATGCCATAGCCAGCCGAAACTGTTTCCACAAGATCTGCTTTGAATCGACGCTAGGCTGAGCTGAGATGACATCGTAGAGTGGTGTCATGCGAAAACGTCCACTTGGAGAGAGGAAGATGCTGAAGTTTTTCGCATGTCCGTCGGTAGCTCCCATGAGCCAGAAGGCGATGTTCGCTTTCAGAAATGAGCGCTGATCTGAGAGTGGTTCATCACTGCCCCGCAGGATCTTGAGGATGTCGGTTATGCCTGGACCGCCATCGCTCTGGTATTTCAGGGTCGGCGGCACCGAGAGTGCTTGGCAGGAATCCTCTTGCGGCAGACGCAACAGCCTGTGATCAGCAGTCCAGAGTCGGTCGAAACGCTCAACAATCAGAACACGTCTCTCTCCAAAGGTTTCGATTTCCGCATTTGCAGCCGGTAGACCCAAAGCATTGAGGATCTTGAGGCAGAGATATTCGTTCTCAACACTTGAGGTGAGGTCCACTCCGTTGGGGAGTTTTCCGATCGTAGGCTTGAAGATGTGCGTCGTCGCAGTTGTGCCGCGGGGTTTGCACCATCTGCCGTTCCAACGCAGAAGAGCGGTCTTCTCTTGAGCGCCGGCGATAGATATTCGGAAGCTCTCATCTTCCGTAATTCCAAGGGGTGCGGTTGCTAGATTGTGAAGAATGGCTGCGATTTCGCGTTCACTGACGGGTACAGCATCGATCACGCCTGCAGGAGTGGGTTCGGAGCCCTCGGGAAGGAACTGTAGCGCACCCACACAGTCATGACCGATCGCCCTCAACAGGCTATAAGCGTCGGTTCCTTCGGCGTGCGCGCGCGCCGCGATCTGACGCCGCAGAGTATCGTTGTCCGGCAATAAATTCTCGAAAACGGCCACCACGGGAGCACCTAGGTATGCCTGTTCGCGTAGAGGCAAGGAGAGTGATGCGGGCAGGGCCGACTCCCACTCCAGCCATGACCGGTCGTATTGAAAAGAGATTGCCCCCGAAGTCTCACGTCGAAGTAGACCGACAAGACGACTGTTGAGAAAGACTCTGAGACGGTCGTGCGAGGTTCGCCGGGGCATTAGAAGAGTCTCTCAATGTCTTGGGATGAGCCCTTGGTGCGCGGACGGATCACTAATTCCAGGTCGAGCGCGGCAAGGGTGCGTAACACGGTATCGAATCGAGCTGCGGCAGAAGTCTCAATGTCGGAAACCGTCCGTTGGCGCACCCCGACTGTGGCGGCCAGCTTCTCTTGAGTTAGGCCGAGTTCGCGTCGCCGCTGTCGAATGTAATTCCCAAGTTGAAGTGGAGTTCGGGCAATGGTCTCCATGTTTGAGCTCTCTCTTGTCGTCTAGGCGCTTTTCCGCCTACATGCATTCTAGGCGCTTTTCCGCCTATTATCAAGTTAGGCGGTTTTTCGCCTAGACTACGCCGGCTACAAGCATCCGCGAACTGAACGCTGGCTGCGAACCCGCCGCCCCTGTCGCATCCAACACGAGCGAGTTTGATACAAACGTGATCGACTCTTGCGAATAATCCAGGAAGGCCTCGGAGACCCCGTGCTTCTAGCTCGCGCGGCACGGGTGGCTGAGGGGGTCCCGGGGCCTTTCTGAATTGGTCACAGCCATGATCAAACTTGAGCAACTTCAACCAGGCAAGGTCTACCGTTTGCAGTCGCGCAATCTAGAATGTGGCGTTTGGAATGGCAAGGATGGCTTCGTTGGTATCCGTACCAAGTTTGGCAGGCGATTTCTTGACATGGAAATTCACTGGGACTTGAGCGAGACATTCGGCACGGCTCAGGCCTTGGAACCACTGGGCGCTATTCCCGAATCATTCTCTCTGGACATAAGTCTTGGTACCGAATGCGGGAACTGCCATCAACCGGTGAACTACGTCAAACGTCCCGCGGAACAAGAAGGAGCAAGCGGCGAATGGCTCCATGATGATGATGGTAGCCCGAATTGCAGTGTGCCTGTCCAGGGCGACAAGACCCGCAAGGCCAGTCCGGTGGCGATTCCGAACGATGCGCTCTTTGCAGAATTACAAAAGTACGATTGCAGATGATACGTGGTAGGCAGAGCCTTAGGCGTCTGGAATCAAAGCAACCGCGGATCGTGGCACCTCTACGGACATTCTCACGGACGCCTGCCTGAGGTTCCCAACTCACTCTCCATGGATGTGGGAGTCGACACGCACGATTTCCGCCCATGGCACTATGACGAAATCGCCGGTGTCATGAGGAGAAGGAGCGAGGCTCGGAAGGGGGCGAAGAATGCTTGAGGACGCTGTCAAGACATGGAGCCGCAGGGTCGACAGTCAGGCCTGCGGTTTCAGCTAAACCGCAATTGGTGAGAGTTTCTGGGCCAGCCGATTCACGAAGCCGACGATTCCTACAACCCGCTCTGTACGACCGTAACTCCAACAATTTCTTAGATAGCGCAACGATTCCACTCGAAACTCAGTTTCTCCGGGTCGACCGCCTGTCGAGAACATTTTTGACCAAAGCAAGAAACCGAGGTAAACAGGGCACAAGATAAGCTGCAGGCCCCAGCCGCAGCCAGTGTGGAGCATGCCATGTCAACCAGCCAACACTCACCTCTATCCGTCGATCTGCCAGGAGTGGGATCAGCAGACGGCTGCCTTCTGACGGCAGACGAAGTTGCCGCAATACTGCGCGTGCCGAGAAGTTGGATCTATTCCCATCTCAGCGAACTCCCAGTGATCCGGCTCGGGCGTTACGTGCGTTTCAAGCGCTCGGAAGTGGAACGATTTCTCGAAAATCGTGGACCTTGCCAATGACTCTTGTTGGTGCTACTCCTAGATCACGGTCGAAGCATCACGGAAAGGAAATCGTGATGCGAGAACGACACCAACGGCCCCGCGTACAGGACTGCGGGGCCAGATGGAGAATCTGCTATTGGGATTACCGTTCCACGAAGCGTAGCGGTCGCACCAAATGCTGGGCGAAGAGCTTGGTTCCCACCAGAACCGAAGCACAGCGTTTGGCCGACGGCTTCATGGAAACGGTAAACCAACGAAACAATGAACCTCAACTCTTTCCTGGTGGGGAAGAAACACTCGCAGGTCTGGTGGCAATCTGTAGGGAAAAGATGTGGCCGCTGCTCAAGAACTCGACACGCATCAGCTACGACTATCATCTCGACACCTACATCTTGCCGAAATGGGGCTCGAGGAAACTCACAAAGTTGAGGACCATCGAACTTCAGGATTTCTTTAACTCTTTTTCTCCGCGTCTGGCTTCCAAAACGATTCGCAACATGCATGGTTGTTTGCGGGCACTGCTCAATCAGGGGAAAGCGTGGGAATTGGTTCGCGCCGAATCCCGCACAAGGCGTCCGGTTGCCACGCAAGAAGGCACGGAAGCCTCCCGTTGTGCTCGCAAAGCAAGACATTCGCCGTGTGATCGAGGGGTTGCCGGAACCCACAAAATCTCTCGTGACCTTGATGGTCGTGGGTTCGTTGCGGGTCGGGGAGATTGCGGCTTTGCGTTGGGAGAGAATCCATCCGGATCGAATCGAAATCGTGGAGCGTTTCTACGAAGGCGAATTCGACGATACCAAAACCGATGCTGGTCGCAGGAGCATTCCGCTCGATTCGCACGGAATCTTGCGGGGGGTTCTGGATGCGGCGTGGCAGCGGTCAAAACATCGAAATCCGGGCGACCTGGTTTTCACGAACGCAAAAGGCGGTCCGGTGAACCGGCGGAATCTGTTGCGGCGGCAACTCAAGCCGACGATCAAGAAGCTTGGATTGCCCGCTTCGACCGATTTCCGGAGCTTTCGCACCATGCACTCCAGCCTGATGAGCAGCATTGGCGTCCGGCCTGAAGTGACGCGGGACAACATGGGACACGCCAACGTTGACGTGACCCAAAATGTTTACAACCGCACATGGTGGGAAGAAAGAGTTGAAGCTGTGAGCATGGCTGCCGCTACGGTGTGGCGCGAGTTTTTGGCGCAACCTGTGCCGGCAACGCGAATGTAAGTCCTTTTGGAAGTCCTCGCATTCTCGGCAATTTTGGAAGTTGTTGATTTGAATTGGTCGGGGAGAGAGGATTTGAACCTCCGACCCCCTGGTCCCGAACCAGGTGCTCTACCAGGCTGAGCCACTCCCCGACGAGGCTGCGAATGCAACATAAACCTTATCATTCGCGCTCTTAACTTCTCGATAGGCAGAGCCATTATAACATCGTTAAGTTGGCAAGTCGGGCTCTCCGAGTCCATTGATCTTTCGAGTTACACTAATCTCGCAGCGAAATCGGAAGGGATGCGCTGGAAATTGTCGCGCACCATTGACCAAACATGATCGTTGACGAACTATGATCGTTCTCTGTGCTCATCGCCTATATACGCCGCTGGAAGAAATCGTAAATCCTCTGGTGTTTGTGGAGGACGGCCTCATTGCAAGTATTTCCTCGCGAGCTGAGCGGGAGATTCCGAACACGGCAACCGTCGTTGATTTCACGCGTGATTATCCGCATGCCATTCTGATGCCTGGTTTTGTCGATATCCATATGCACGGAGGCGCGGGAATTGATGTCATGCTGGCAAGCGTCACCGAACTGCCGCATCTCAATCGATTTCTCACGCGGCATGGCGTTACCGGCTACTTTCCCACTACCGTCACTGCACCGCTCGACCAGACCTACGCGGCTCTGGAAGGGCTCGCAGACGCGATCGAGACAGCCCAGAATTTTCATACGAATGATGACGGACCTGTTCAGGCTCTTCCTCTTGGCATTCATCTGGAAGGACCGTTTCTCAGTCATAAGCGCCGCGGGGCGCATCCTCCGGAAAATCTGGTTGAGCCGACCCTGGAGATATTTGACCGCCTTTGGCAGGCGGCGCGCGGCCAGGTGCGCATGATGACCATCGCGCCGGAGCTTCCCGGAGCCATCGAAGTGATCACGGAGGCGGCGCGCCGCAAGGTTTGTGTGAGCATTGGCCACTCCGATGCCAACCTGAAAGACGCGGAGGCGGCGGTGAAGGCCGGCGCGCGGCATGCCACTCACACCTTCAATGCCATGCGTCCGCTCGATCATCGGGACCCCGGAATCCTGGGGGAAGTATTGACCAGCGGGCAATTGACCGCCGACATCATTGTGGATGGAATTCACGTCGCACCCGAGGTGGTGAAACTTTTCCTGCGCGCCAAAGGCATCGAACGTGCGGTGCTCATCACCGACGCAACGGCGGCGACTGGCATGCCCGATGGTATTTACCAACTGGGACCCATACAAGTCGAGGTCAAAAACGGCCGCTGCACGATTGCTGGTGAGACGGGTGACAAACTTGCCGGCAGCGTGCTCACAATGGATAAGGCTGTGCGGAATGTAAGGCAATTCGCGGGCTGGAGCTTGCAGGATTCGATCCGTGCCGCAACCTTGAATCCCACAGCCGCGGTTGGGCTCAAACATCATGGAAAGATTGCTACTGGCATGGAAGCCAATCTTGTCGTGCTCAGCCCTGAGGGAGAAGTAAAAAAGACAATCGTCCGTGGCGTCGCGTCCTAGTTCGGTTTCCGTTCTTTCGCTTCGGCCATGTAACGCAACAGGAGCGCCTCATCCGCGCGGGTAAGCTGATCGAGAAACGAAGTATCCACATTGCCATTGCCGTCTTCGACCGTTTTCGACGCGTTCGACTGGCGAAGCTTGTCGCCTAGTTCGGGCTCATTGCTCATCACCTGAGTGTAGAACCAGAGGAAGTGGCGCATCTGATCGAGCGACCTGCATAAAACCTGGATGGCTTCCGTTTCGGGCAGTGCGCTCAGCGCCTCCATCAATTCCGGATCGCTCGGCGCCTGCATCGCAGCGCAGTTGAGTTCGCGCTGGATGACGCGCAAATCTTCGGTAACTCGTATCATCCGGGTATGTAAGTCGTCCATCTGTGGATCGATTCCCGTGGCCATCGTGTCGGATGTAACATCTCATCGTGCGCGTTGAGCGGATAGATGTCCCACGATCATGCGCTTTCGTAATTCAAGCAATTACTTTGGTCTGGCGACCGATGCCCACCGTACTGATGACGCTGAAGTCTGCGACTGCCAAGGGTTTCGGCGGTTCCGTCGGTCGCTCTTTCTGACTCTGACAACGGTTGACGCCTTGCGCGAGGTCCTGTGCGTAGTCAATAGTGCACTCGCGATCTGTCCAAGGTCACCGGCACAGAACGCTGCGAATCCAAGGAGCGCGAAACTCGCGTGGCTCTCCGTAACTCCTGTCCCAGAATTATTGGTTTGTGATACAAACTCGCCATGTCGCAATCCGCTTCGTCAATCATTCCACCAAGCCGTGTTGGCCACGATATGATCCGCGCCATTGGCCGCTGGAGCCTGGTAGCGCTGGTCGTGAATTCGATTATCGGCAGCGGCATCTTTGGACTTCCTTCCACTGTGGCCGATATCATCGGCAAATATAGCCCATATGCCGTGCTGGGGGCGGGAGCGGGAATGGGCGTGATCATGGGTTGCTTCGCGGAGCTTGCCTCGCGCTTTCGGGAAGCGGGCGGTCCATATCTCTATGCACGCGTTGCCTTCGGACGTCTCATGGGGATCCAGACCGCCTGGATGCTGTGGCTGGGACAAGTCGCCGCTCCAGCCGCCAACGCTAACTTATTCGTCATCTATCTCGGCGAATTCTGGCCACATGCGAAAGATCCAATTCCGCGCGCTTTTATTCTCACCGCCTTAGTGGGTTTTCTGACCTTCATCAACATTCGCGGCGTTCGCGCCGGAGCGCAGGTCAGCAATCTGTTTACAGCGGCCAAGCTGGTTCCACTGTTTGCCGTGATCCTTCTCGGTCTCTTCGTGCTTCACAATCAACAATGGCGTACTGTTACGGCTTCGACTACTGCTTCACCGGGTGCTGGTCAGTGGATGAAAGCGGCGCTGCTTTTAGTCTTCGCTTATGGCGGATTCGAGACCGCACTCGCGCCCATGAGCGAAGCAAAAAATCCTCGCCGCGACGCTCCGTTCGCACTCTTCACCGCTTTGTTGCTCTGCACCGTAATTTACGCGCTCATCCAGTGGGTGGTGGTTGGTGTTCTGCCCAATACCATGCACAGCCCCCGTCCTCTTGCCGAGGTTGCACGCATTGCGATTGGTCCGCTAGGGGCTGCGCTGGTTGCCGTGGGCGCTCTGATCTCCTTCTACGGATATCTCAGCGCGAAAATTCTCGCTATGCCACGAGTGCTCTTCGCTCAAGCCGAGCAAGGGGATTTTCCCAAAGTTTTTGCTGTTCTGCATCCGCGCTTTTGCACGCCCTATGTCTCCGTTCTGGTATTTGCGATTCTAGTTTGGGGATTCGCGCTAATCGGTGAGTTCAAATGGAACGTAACGCTCTCCGCCGTCGCGCGGCT
Source organism: uncultured Acidobacteriaceae bacterium (assembly GCA_963836305.1). GTDB lineage: Bacteria > Acidobacteriota > Terriglobia > Terriglobales > Acidobacteriaceae > Sulfotelmatobacter. The sequence continues at coordinate 11,163 of CAWIJP010000024.1, forward strand.
TCTATATTACGGCGTCGGCTGTGCGGCGCTACCCGTGCTGCGGCGGCGGCAACCGGACGGCGCGAGGTTCAAACTGCCGGCGGGAAATTTCTTCGCCGCACTGGGCATCTTTCTGTGCATCATTCTGATCACGCAGGTGGACTTTGGACAGTCCATGATTGTGATTGCAACGGTTGCGTTGGCGCTGGTGAACTGGGCGATGGTTCGAAACCGAGCTGACATCGCCGCGGCGTCGTAGAGGCGTAGCGGCCTACCCCTCCACCACAGCGGATTGTTCTAAATCAAGCAACGCCTTCTTACGTTCTACGCCCCAGCGATAGCCGCTGTTATTGCCGTCTCCGCGAACGACGCGATGGCACGGAATTGCCACGGCAACGGGATTCGTGGCACAGGCGCGGGCTACGGCCCGGCGAGCGCTGGGTTGGCCAATCGCCTTCGCCACTTGGCTGTAAGATCGCGTCGCCCCGAACGGGATCGACTGCAGGTAAGTCCAGACGCGCCGCTGAAAAGCCGTGGCGCGAATATCCAGCGGCAAGGTTGCGTCGAGTTCCCTGCCCGCCATCTTGGAGAGCAACGCATCGATCCAAGTTTGCAATCCACTTTCATCCGGCTTACGCACTGCGAAAGGAAACTCGCGCTTCAGGCCCTGGATTAACTCAGAATCCGAGCGTGCGAACTGTATGGAACAGATTCCCCGCTCAGTGGCCGCTACCAGCATTCGACCGAGTGGCGAATCGGCGCACGCGAAACGAATGGTGGCAGCGATGGCGCCGCGGCGATAGTTGTCGGGAGTCATGCCGAGCTGCGACGCGGTCTTCTCGTAAAGCCGACTGCTGGAGCCATAACCCGCGTCGTACATGGCGCGGGTCACATTGTCGCCCGCTTGCAGATTGCGTTTAAGCTGGCGCATCCGGCAGGAATCTGCGTACTCGCGCGGAGTGATCCCGATGGCCGCTTTGAAACGCCGCTGCAGATGAAAGGGACTCACGCGGAATGCCTTGCCAAGGCGTTCGAGCGTGATGGGTTCATCCAGATGCTGTTCGATGTAGCGGCATATTTCTTTCGCAATGTCAGATTGCGGATTACCGCTGAATGATTTTGGCCGGCAGCGCAGACACTCGCGAAAGCCGGCCTTTTCCGCCTGCTCCGGACACGAGAAGAATTTTACGTTCTCGCGTCGTGGGCGACGTGCGGCGCACGACGGCCGACAGTAGACGCCAGTGGTGGCGACAGCGAAGACAAATTTTCCATCGAAGTTCGGATCGCGTGCCGCCACGACTTTCCAGGACTCCTCGTCCTGTGACGATGCGCCCATCGTCTTCGCTTTAGGTTGCGCAATTCGCATTCGGCCTTCAATCTTCTCAGCGAGTATGCCACTGAAACCGGTACAAGAGAAAGTTGTGTTGATCGAAGTCATGGTGAAGACAGCTTATGACCAGACCAGTGAATGGACTATCCGAATATTGCGATCAAAGTGAGAATGTTTCTGACATGATTTGCTACGGTCAAGGGAAAGGACTAAAGTGCCCGTGAGCTTACTAGACTTGTGACGATCGAGGGTCCATGAAGAATAGTCGGTTGGCGGCAGTTGGTCTTTTTGTAGCTGTCCTATTCAGCGCAGGCTTGGCGCAGAATGTAGCACAGCACTTGTTGAGCCCCGAAGAACTCAAGAAAGTGGTACCCGCGGAGTTCTTCTTCGCTGGGCAGAAAGCACCGACGCAACTCAGAAACGCGGCCGGGTTTGAAGCGGCGGATGGGAAGTTTACGGTCGTCGCTCTGGTGGACGCCTCTGGGTACTCCACCGCGGTGCAGCAAAAATATCAAGGCACGCTTATCACTGAATCTAAGTTGAACATTGGGGGCGCCGAACTGTTACCAGGAGCGTATGGCTTCGGATTTGCCGCAGATAATTTCGTCGTGATGAATGTGGCGAACGAAGATGCGCTCAAAGTTCCCTACCAGATGGATGCCTTATTGAAGCGAGCCGTACCGCTGAAGATAGCGGAAGATGGATCTGGCTATAAGTTATACGCCGGCAAAAAGTGGGTGGCTATGAAACTGGAATAGTGATTTCTAATCTTGTAAAAACTTGGGGCTTTCTGTTAGCAGCACAAACGACCCTCCTAAAGCTTTTGACTGATCGTGCCGATGACCGACACAGGTCGTCGTGGGCCAAGGATCGTGGCTAACTACGAGCGACCGGAGGAACAATGTCAATCAGCTCGATTTCTGCTGCAGGTCTCAGCCAGAACGTGCTTGCGTCCAGCAACTCAGCTCAGCAACAGGCCCTACAGAGTCTGCAACAGAGCCTGGCGTCAGGTGACTTAAACGGGGCGCAGTCGGCCTTTCAAAGTTTGCAGGTAATTTTCCAGAACTCCGCGACCACTACGGGAAGCACGTTGTCGAGCAATTCTCAGCTGTCGACCGATCTTTCTACTCTGGGGAGCGCATTGAACTCGGGCGACCTCTCTTCGGCGCAGTCAGCCTTCGCCACTGTTCTGGGAGATTTGAAAAATTCTGCCTCCGCGGCGCAGGTCAATGAAGCTACCGCAGCGTCGCAGAGCCTTCAGTTGGTCGAAGGACTCCTTTCCACGTTGAACGCGGACACTACTTCCTCGAGCGGTACGGACAACACGACTGCCATATTAGAAAGTGTGTACGGAAGCTCCAGCAGCCTAAACGTTCTCGCTTAGAACGCGGCTTGTCTTATGTGCAGGAAAAAGAAAAGAGTGGAAGCTCTGCCTCGCCGGCTCTTGCGGGGCCGCTCATCTTAACGTGGCTCGACTTCCATCAGCATTCCATATTTAGGACGGAGAGTAATGAGCGGCTGAGGCTCAATCCGGTGACCTGGGGCTAAGCGTAGTTTCCATCTTTGCGCGAGTGTCGCGAGTATCAGAACACCTTCCATCCAGGCAAACGATTCTCCAATGCACTGCCGTGGGCCGGCTCCAAACGGAAAGTAAGTAAATTTGGCGCGCCGCGCTTTGCCCTCTGCAGAGAAGCGATTGGGATCGAAGCGAAGAGGATCGGAGAAGTACCGTGGGTCGCGCTGGGTAATGAATTGGCTGATCAAAACGGTGGTGCTCGCGGGAAGATAATATTCACCCAGAGCGAAATCATTGCGCGCATGACGGCCCATCGCCCACGCTGGAGGATAAAGGCGAAGTGACTCCGCCATTACAGCTTCGGTATAGCGGAGGTTTGGAACATCCGCGGCAACGGGCAATCTACCCGCGAGAGCCCGATCTACTTCTTCATGAAGTTTGGCTTCGCAGTCCGGATTCTCGGATAGCAGGTACCACGTCCAAGACAGCGCATTGGCAACCGTTTCATAGCCCGCAAGAAAAACGGTGATGACCTGGTCCCGCAATGCTTGCCGCGAGGCTTCGTCATCTGCAGAAGAGGCAGCCAGCATAAGATCAAGCAGGCTACCACTATCGCGGCCAGTGCGCCGGTGCGCCTCGATCATTCGGTAGACTACGGCATCGATGCGTTTGCGCGCGCGAACAAACGCAGCCAGCCCAGGCGGACGCAGGTGCACCAGCCATTCGGCGGCGGGAAGCATAACCAGAAAATTGTAAAGACCCATGATGCGATTAATGGCCGCAGCAAGCTCGTAAACTTCGTCTCGTAAATCGGTCGCGAACAAAGAGCGGCTCACGACATTGAGTGTGAGATGCATCATGTCAACGGCGATGTCGCGGCGTTCGCCGGCCCTCCACGAATCGCGGAGGCGCGCTGCTTCTTCCACAATCACGCCACCATATTCGCCGATGCGTTGCCGGTGGAACGCCGGTTGAGCGGCCAGCCGTTGCCCGCGGTGCGTGGAGCCCTCGGCTGTAATCATGCCTTCGCCCAGCAGCATTTTGGTGCGCTGCACGGTGCGTTCCTTGATGAAATTGTCGTTCTGTACGACTAACACCTCGCGGATATAGTCAGGGTGGTTCAGAAAAACGATGTGATGAGGTCCAATCTTGTAATGTGCGATATCACCGTAGGTCCTAGCCAGATGTTGGAAGAGAATGATCGGATTTGCCGGACGAAATTTTCGGAACGCAAACCATAAGAGATTGCGCTGGAAGCCGGGGGGAAAGCGGTAGCCCTTTCGACTCTGAGAGATCGGTTGCGCATCCCGCGCCGCGGTTGCCATCTAAGTAGTTTACCCTGCACTATTGTTTCTGAAGTAGATCGAGCGCAGCCAGAATCTCACCGCTGTGCCGGCCAGGATCGACACTGGTGTAGGTTTTTGCGATCTTACCGTCAGGATCGATCAGGAAGGTGTGCCGTGCGGCGAACTTTATCAATCCCAGATTGGTGAGCGAACCGTACTCCTTGCTGACTTTGCCGTTGCTGTCTGCCAACAGTTTGAACTTCAAATCTTCTTTTGCGCAGAATTTCTTGTGCGAATCGATACTGTCGACGCTTACGCCAAGAATCACGGAGTTGCGCTGATCGTACTTTGAGTGATCAACCTGGAAGTTGTGGGCTTCGCGCGTGCAGCCAGGAGTCTGGTCCTTGGGATAGAAATAGAGGACCACCCATCTGCCGCGAAAATCTCTTAAGCTTACGGCTGTGCCCTCTTGCGACGGCAAAGTAAAATCAGGGGCCTTGTCGCCCGGGCTGGGAGGAGCACCGCGTGCACCCGAGAAGAGCCGCGGAGCCAGAAATATAACGACGATAACCATCACGACCAGCAGCACAATTTTCAACATTTCGGCCCTCGGTGCGGAATCTCCTATGAAATGGGTGAATGATTAAATTGCTGTGTACGGCCCTTCGGCATCGTAAAACGCTTGGACACCGACCTTTCGTCAAGCAACTTTTCTCATAATTGAATATTATGGACTATTCGGAATAATCAGACGGAGAAATAAGTCGTGGCTCAGACGGAGACTGACGGTCAAGAGGTATTGGAAACGCGTGAGTGGGTCGACTCGCTCGACTACGTACTGTCGAAGGGTGGCCCGGTACGCGCGGGACGCCTGATTCAGCAATTGGCCTTGCATGCGCGGCGCGCTGCAGGCGTGAATCTCCCGTTCTCGGCCACTACTCCTTACCAGAACACAATTCCGGTTCCGCAACAAGCGCCTTTTCCGGGGAGCCAGGAGATGGAGCGCCGCATCAAGAGCCTAGTGCGCTGGAACGCGCTGGCGATGGTGGTGCGCGCCAATAAAATTCAAGAGGGGATTGGCGGACACATCTCCACGTTCGCTTCAGCAGCCACTCTGTACGAAGTTGCTTTCAATCATTTTTTCCAGGCGCAAACTGACAGTGGCGATCGGGACGTCGTCTATTTTCAGGGCCACGCAGCGCCTGGAATTTACGCGCGCGCTTATCTTGAAGGCCGTATACCCACAGAGAAGCTGGAAAATTTTCGCCGGGAATTACGGCCGGGCGGCGGGCTTAGCTCTTATCCCCATCCCTGGCTGATGCCAAATTTCTGGGAGTTCCCTACCGTTTCGATGGGCCTGGGGCCGATCCAGGCAATCTATCACGCGCGTTTTATTCGCTATTTAGAAAATCGCGGGCTCAAGCAATCGACGGGCGGAAAAGTCTGGGCGTTCATGGGCGATGGGGAAATGGACGAACCGGAATCTCTGGGATCGATCACCCTGGCATCACGCGAGAATCTGGACAACCTGATCTTTGTTGTGAACTGCAATCTGCAGCGGCTCGATGGGCCAGTTCGTGGAAACGGAAAAATCATTCAGGAACTCGAAGCCATCTTCCGCGGCGCAGGATGGAACGTCATTAAATGCATCTGGGGATCGGACTGGGACAGTCTGATCCGTAACGATCGCGACGGCCTGCTGGTGCGGCGACTGGGAGAAATCAGCGACGGACAATATCAGAAGTATTTCGTCGAGAGCGGAGCTTACTTCCGGCAAAATCTTTTCGGCACCGATCCGCGCCTGCTCAAAATGGTAGAGCATCTTTCCGATGAGCAATTGGCGAGAATGCGACTGGGCGGCCACGACCCCATCAAGGTGCATGCCGCCTACCGCGCAGCCGTCGACCACAAAGGCTCGCCCACAATCATTCTGGCCAAAACGATTAAAGGCTACGGCCTGGGCGAAGCGGGGGAAGGCAAAAACATCACGCATCAGCAGAAGAAGCTGAATGAGGAAGAGCTGGAATTGTTCCGTTCACGTTTCGGCATTCCGATCCCTGACGAGGAACTGCACAACGCTCCGTTCTATCGCCCTTCGGATGACAGCGCTGAAATCAAGTACATGCAGGCGCGGCGGCAACAACTCGGCGGATACATGCCGAAACGCACGGTGCGGTCTACGCCCTTGAAGCCGGTACCGGAATCGTATTTTGAAGAATTCTACAAAGGCACCGACGGGCGGGAAGCCTCGACCACCATGGTTTTCGTGCGACTTTTGGCAAAACTGCTGCGGGATCCTGAGGTGGGAAAGCTCATTGTGCCTATTATTCCCGACGAGGCGCGAACCTTTGGCATGGAAGCATTGTTCCGCCAGGTTGGAATCTATTCGAGCGTCGGTCAACTCTATGAGCCAGTCGATATGGACACGCTGCTTTATTACAAGGAAGCAAAGAATGGTCAGATTCTAGAAGAAGGAATTACCGAAGCCGGTTCGATGTGCTCGTTCATTGCGGCTGGCACGGCGTATGCAAATCACGGCATCAACACCATTCCATTTTTTATTTATTACTCGATGTTCGGCTTCCAGCGTATCGGCGATCTGATCTGGGCAGCGGCCGATATGCGCTGCCGTGGATTTCTCGTCGGCGGCACCGCGGGACGTACCACTCTGGCTGGCGAAGGTCTGCAGCATCAGGATGGTCACAGTCACGTTCTCGCTTTGCCGGTTCCAAACCTATTAGCTTACGATCCGGCGTTCGCTTATGAAATTGCCATCATTATTCAGGATGGTATCAAGCGCATGTACGTTGATCAGGAATCGATCTTCTACTACCTCACCGTGACCAATGAGCCCTTACCGATGCCAGAGATGCCGAAAGAGGACAACGTCCACGAAGGCGTGCTGCGCGGTTTGTACCGCTTTAAAGCCGCCGAAGCGCCAGACGCCAAGCTGAGGGCTCAACTGCTGGGCAGCGGAACCATTATGTATGAGGTGTTGAAGGCACAGACAATTCTTCAGGAACAATATGGTGTCGCCGCAGATGTGTGGAGTGTAACCAGTTACAAAGAACTCTATCGCGACGCTAACGATTGTGAACGCTGGAACATGCTGCATCCCGGCGACCCGGCGAAAGTTCCATTTGTTACTCGGACTTTGAAAGATGCGCCCGGACCCTTCATTGCTGCATCTGATTATATGAAGGTGCTACCGGAATCTTTGGCGAAATGGGTTCCGGGACAACTTGTTTCGCTGGGGACTGACGGGTTTGGCCGTAGCGAAGCGCGGGCTGCGTTGCGCGACTTTTTCGAGGTAGATGCGAAGCATATTGTGCTGGCCGCGCTGGGCGCGTTAGTAAGGGAAAAGAAAATCGGGGTTGACATTATGAAGAAAGCGATTCGTGACCTCGGAATTAATCCAGAAAAGTTGAACCCAGCCATCAGCTGAACTTCGCTAACAGGTACTTATAGGTAAGGAACCCAATCAGTGATCGAATTCAAACTTCCGGCACTCGGAGAAAATATTGAACAGGGCGACTTGGTGCGCCTGATGATTGCGCCCGGCGCCGCCGTAAGCGAGGGCCAGGCGGTCATGGAACTCGAAACTGATAAGGCCGTCGTGGAAGTGCCTTCTTCGGTGAGCGGGACAGTGAAAGAGATTCTGGTTAAAGAGGGCGAAAAGATTAAGGTTGGCCAAGTGGTTTTTACGGCTGACGGCAATGGAACTTCCGCAGTGTTAACTGAAACCCCGCGAGAGCGAGAGAAAGAACCGCCCCAGAAGCGTTCCGAGAATTCGCAGCGGATGGAATCAGCATCCGCCGCAGCAACTGCCGAAAATGTTTCAAGTCCTCAGCCGCCGCTAACATCCAACGTTGAGACCCAGCCAACATCGTCAAACAAACGGTCCACTGATAAGCCCGCCGCAAGCGAGTTTCGCCTGCAAGAGCTCGGAGAAAATATCTCCGAAGGAGATCTTGTGCGCCTGATGATCGCGCCCGGCGCCAAGGTTTCCGAAGGCCAGCCAGTGATGGAACTTGAAACTGATAAAGCGGTCGTCGAGGTTCCTTCATCGGTCAGCGGGATTGTCAAAGAAGTGAAGGTCAAAGAAGGCGAAAAGATTAAGGTCGGGCAGCTGATTTTCACTCTGGAAGGAGCGCCCGCGCAGGCTGGCGCGGTTCGTCCGGCGCGGGGCCCGGTGGAACACGTCTCCGGGCAACATGGCGCGCGCTTGGCATTTCAGGCTGCCATCCGGGCCGAGGGTAAAACCGAAGAACAAGCTTTGCCGCCCGATCAGCCGCAGCCCCGTCCCGCGGCTTTTTCCATGCCTCTGCAGTTGGGCAAGGTCGCCGGAACGGAACATCGCGAACCAGTGCCGGCCGCCCCGCACACTCGACGGCTCGCTCGCGAGCTCGGCGTCGACATTTACGAAGTCAAGGGAACGGGTCCCGGCGGCCGGATCAGCGAGGATGATGTGAAGGCCCACGCCAAGGCCGCCCTGGTCGCGCTATCTACCGCAGCGCAAGCCCCACCCCGCGCAGGACATTTCATTGCTCCCAAACTGCCGGATTTCGCTAAGTGGGGAAAAATTGAACGGGTCTCGATGCGCGGAGTTCGCCGCAAGACGGCGGAGCATCTCGCCGAATCTTGGAATACGATTCCACACGTCACCCAACACGACCGCGCGGACATTACCGAACTTGAACAATTGCGCGCCCGCTTCGCTCCCAAGGCGGAAGAAGCCGGCGGCAAGATGACGGTCACCGCGATCGCACTGAAAGTCTGTGCCGCTGCGCTGAAAGTTTTCCCCCAATTCAATGCCACCATCGATATGGAGAAGGAAGAAATCATTTACAAGCAGTACATCAGCATTGGAGTAGCAGCTGATACCGATCGCGGTCTGCTGGTTCCGGTGATTCGCGACGTGGATAAGAAAAATATTGTCGAGCTGGCGGTCGAGTTGTCGCAGTTGTCGCAGAAGGCCCGAGATAAAAAGGTTACCATCGCGGACATGGAAGGCGGCACTTTTACGATCACCAACCTGGGCGGCATTGGAGGGACGGCCTTTACGCCCATCGTGAATCATCCCGAAGTGGCCATTCTTGGGCTCTCCCGTTCGCGGATGGAGCCGGAGTGGATTGGCGGAAAGTTCGAGCCGCGTCTCATTTTGCCGCTCTCACTCTCCTACGATCATCGCCTGATTGATGGTGCCGACGCCGCGCGTTTTCTGCGTTGGATCGCGGAAGCATTCGAGCAGCCTTTCTTGCTTTCCGTTCAAGGCTAGCCGCGACGCAAACACTGACCGAAGAATCACTTCATGACCGACGCGCTCAACAAATCTCCTGAAACTACTCCTGAGGAAGCTAAGAAGTTGCGCCTCGCCGTCGTCGGCGGCGGGCCCGGTGGTTACGCCGCCGCATTCCTGGCGGCTGATCTCGGCATGCAAGTTACGCTGATCGATCCCGAAGCGAATCCTGGCGGCGTTTGTCTCTATCGCGGCTGCATTCCATCGAAGGCGCTGCTGCACGTTGCCAAGCTCATTGAAGAATCTCAGCAAGCTAAGAATTGGGGGATCGAATTCTCTTCTCCGAAGATTGATTTGCAACGCTTGCGGACCTGGAAAGAGAACGTCGTCAAAAAGCTTACGGGAGGACTGGGACAACTTTCCAAGCAGCGTCACGTGGCGTACATTCAGGGCCGAGCGGCGTTTGAAAATTCCACTACGCTGCGGATCAGCAAGATGGATTCCACCGAAGCCGTGCTTAGCTTTGATCGGATTATCATCGCCACTGGATCTCGGCCTGCCATCATTCCGGCGCTCAAACTCGATTCGCCGCGCCTGATGGATTCTACCGGCGCTCTGAATCTCGAAGACATTCCCGGCAGTCTTCTTGTAGTTGGCGGCGGATACATTGGCCTCGAACTAGGCTCCGTCTATGCCACTCTCGGAACCCGTGTCACCGTGGTTGAGATGTTACCTGGCTTGCTGCCCGGTGCAGATCGCGATCTGGTTCTGCCGTTGCATAAGCGTCTGGAGAAGATGTTTGAGGCAATACTGCTGAACACGACTGTCGCATCCCTGAGGGAAGACGGCGCTGGAATTCGCGCGACCTTCGAGGGCAAATCCCTGCAGGAAAAAGATCGAGAAAAAACCTTTGATCGCGTGCTCGTCTCAGTAGGGCGAAAGCCGAACTCGGAGATCCCTGGACTGGAAATTACTCAAGTTCACGTGAACTCTCGGGGATTTATCGAGGTGAACAAGCAACTGCAAACAGCCGATCCCTCCATCTTCGCCATCGGCGACGTTGTGGGTGAGCCCATGCTGGCGCACAAGGCGTCGCATGAAGGAAGAATCGCGGTAGAAGCTATCGCTGGGCACAAAGTTGCCTTCGAACCGAATGCGATCCCCGCAGTCGTCTTCACCGATCCGGAGGTCGCATGGTGCGGTCTCACCGAAACTCAGGCGGAAAAAGAAAATCGGCAAATCAAAGTTGCAAAGTTTCCGTGGGGCGCATCCGGACGCGCTGTCACTCTCGATCGACCGGAAGGAATGACTAAGCTGATCATTGATCCACAGACAGAGCGCATCCTCGGTGTCGGCATTGTTGGCTCGGGAGCCGGCGAGTTGATTGCCGAAGGAGTGCTCGCAATCGAAATGGCAGCGCTGGCGAGTGATGTGGCGATGACGATCCATCCACATCCCACGCTTTCGGAAACCGTAATGGAATCCGCGGAAGTTTTCTTCGGTACGAGCACGCATGTATTTCGACCCAAACGCGATTAACTGCATCTTCTAGAGCGCGATCTGGCGCTCCATCCAACCACTTCCGCTACAATAAACTCTCGTTAAGGTTCGCGCGGCGGCGCGGAATGCACTCCATGTTCACCTTTTCAAGGCGAATCGTTTTTCTGGCTTTAGCTCTCAGCCTCAGTGTCCCTCTATTGGCACAGGGTGCGCTCGGTCAACTGCTGCAATCAACGGCTCCGAAAGCTTCCAAAACGCAGACTGATGCGCTGGGCCGGGACACGCCCTACGGCACCATCTTCGGATTTCTGGAAGCGGCGCAGTCCGGAAATTACTCCATTGCAGCGCAGTATCTGCAAATGAGTTCGGCGCGGCGCCAAACTGAAGGCGAGGCGCTGGCACAGAAGCTGCAGGCTGTAATGAACACCGCATTCGCCGGCAACCTCAAACCGAGTAGAGATCCAGAAGGCACGCCACAGGAAGGCGTTTCCCCAGATCGGCAAAAGCTGGGAACAATGTCATCCGGCGACGCGGAGGCAGAACTGGAACTGGTTCGTGTCTCCGATCCGAACGCGGGAAAAATCTGGCTCATCGCGTCCGATACTCTGGCGAAAATCCCGGACCTCTACGACCAAGTTGAGGCACGGCAAGTAGAGACGCGCCTGCCCAAGTGGGTGGTGAAGCATCAGTTGGCGGGCATGCCTCTGTGGCAATGGTTTGCCTTATTCCTCCTGATCCCGATTGCAGGGGCAATCGCATGGGTTTTGCTGTTGATTCTGCAAATTCCTTTTCGATGGTGGGCACGAAGGCACGGGCACTCCGAATTGGAATCGAGGTCAGTATCTGGACCAGCCTGGTTGCTTCTCGGCACACTCATTCACCGGATTCTAGCCACCTACCTGGACATCCCTTTACTGCAACGTCACTACTACTCGCAGGTTACGGCAGTCGCTGTGATCATCGGGACCAACTGGATCTTGTGGCGGATAGTGCGATGGTCGTTGCGCGGAGTGAGGAACCGCGCTCTCGCACGCGGCCACGAGGGTACGGGTTCGCTTATGCTGCTCGGCGAACGCCTGGTAAAAGCCTTTATCGTTTTGATGGCGGCATTTCTTATCTTCGGGGTGTTGGGATTTAACTTGAACACCGCGCTCGCCGGGTTGGGAATTGGAACTCTTGCAGTCGGCTTCGGTGCACAGCAGACAATCGCAAATCTTTTCGGCGGCGTTTCCGTGTTAGGAGACGAAGTAATTCGCGTAGGGGATGTCTGCACGTTTGGCGATCGCACTGGAACCGTCGAGGATATCGGCCTGCGCTCCACTCGTGTGCGCACCGACGCGAGGACACTGCTGGCCATCCCCAACGGAACCGTAGCGACTATTAATGTCGAAAACCTGAGCCGCCGCGACAAAATTCTTTTCAAAACTGTTTTGGGTCTGCACACGGATACCTCACAGGAACATCTGCGTTCCGTGCTCTCCGAAATACGGCGCGCTTTGAGCGACCATCCCAAGGTTGAAACACAAACCATTCGCGTACGGCTCATCGAACTAACCCCAAGCGCCCTCAACGTGGAACTCTTCTGTTACGTAATGACCAGAGAGTACAACGAATTCGCGGCCGTGCGCGAGGAAGTGTTACTGAACATCATGAACTTGGTAGAAGATTCCGGAGCCAGCCTGGCATCCTCATCGCAGACGTTATATCTGAGCCCCGACCCAGCCTCGCCAAAACAGAAGAAAGCGAACGACAGCCAAGATGCTGTGTTATCAGAGACAAACCGCGCGCGATTGGGCTCAGCATTGCATGAACGCGCACAAGACGACGGAAAGAATGCCAAGAGCCAAGACTAGATTTTACGGTTCGGTTTTCTGGCAAAGCACAAAAGAAGAAAACGATGAGTCGGGTAGTAGATTACCGCGGGAACAATAATCAGATATGCCAAAAGGTAGACAAGGCCGGGCACGGAATGCTGTTCATGAAAGAAAAGTCCGCGAGCCCAGTTCACGTCGTCCTGCGGACGCCAGAAGTAATTGATTGGAACAACGATCCAGGCGGTCAGAGTCTGATATTTCCAGCCTCTTGAGTCATAGCCGACACGATGAATAGCCCAAAGTAATAACGGTGGGGTTACTACGTGAAAGAGGCTCATCAATCGAATCGACAACGGAACTTGAGGATCGAACATATATTCCGTGCCGCCGATCAAATGTCGTCCGCTTACGAAAGCCATTGCAAGATCGAGAGTGAACAGAATCTGAAATACTAAAAGCCCGGCTGCCTGCCACGAAAATAGCAACGAACTTTCCAGCCAAAGAGCGGCAGCAATAAACAGATTGCCAAGATCGCAGAAAAAAAGAAAATTCTGCGAACCATACTGCCGCCAATATACGGGCACCCACGCGATCACGCATGCTGTCCAGAGCACTTTTATCCAGAGCGGGATGCGCATGACAGCGTAATTGTAATGCGGGAAATAGTCTTAAGGTACAAGGCCTAAAAGCCGCGTCTGGCAAGCTTAAAGCCGCCGCAGCGCAATTACCACCGTAACTTGCTGCGGCTTACGGGTGTACCTACGATGAAGTCAATATGGGTTACCAAGCACTCCTTTTCTGCCCCGACGAAAAAACAGCTCGCACCGTAACGCAGGTTCTCAGCGAGTTGGACTTCGAAGTAGTTCCCTGCACTGAACCCTTCGCCGCGGTTAAGAAATTGATGGGTGAGCACTTCGACGCAGTCGTAGTTGACTGCGACAATGAGCAGAACGCCACGTTGCTCTTCAAAAGCGCACGCAATTCGCCGAACAACCAATCAGCTTTGGCGGTAGCAGTGGTCGAAGGGCAGGCCGGAGTGGCAAAAGCCTTCCGGATCGGCGCAAACCTGGTTCTCACCAAGCCGATTAATGTGGAACAAGCGAAAGGTACGCTACGAGTTGCACGCGGCCTGTTGCGCAAGAACGAGGGCGCCAAGCCGCCGGCGACAACCACGACTCCTAAACCCGTCAGTTCCACGCCTGCATCCGCGAAGCCGACCTTGGTTCCAAGTCCCGCTGTTCCGCGCTCAGCATCCATCCTGAGTCCGATTCCCGCGGCCAGCGTGCCTCCGCAGAAATCGGCTCCGCAGCCGAGCTTCGCCGCGGCCTCCAGTGTGGTGGCTGCGTCGGGAGAATCGAAAGAATCTGTGGGGGCTGCAACTCAGCAAACGATATCGCCGAGTATCCCTTCGATTGCAGCTTCCGAAACAAAGCCAACGCTTCCATCCATAACCGGACCCTCGCCTGTCTCTTCTGCGGGCGCGGCGAGCGCAGCCGCACCGGCGCGAGAAGTGGCGAGCATTGCCACGCCGGAGAAGCCCCCGACACTTGAGCCGGAAGCGCAGATATCAACCGGCAAAGGCAGCGCAGCCTTGGAGAGCTCCTCGTCGCCGGAGATCGTTTCCCCTGCCCCCGCATTCACATTCGGCGGTGCAATCGAGAGCAGCGCGAAATCTTCAAGCGACGGAAGTAAGAAAGCTTTGCTGGCGCTGGTTGCGATTGTACTCATTGCGGCAGCGGTATATGTAGGATGGACGCAGTTCTCTCGTCCGAACGGAGCTGCAAATATTTCCGGACAAGTCTCTGCGAAGCCATCGGCTTCTGCCATTTCACAACCTACGCCAAGTACAACTTCGCTTGCACCCGCGTCCGATGCATCGGCTGCAACTTCGGAGGTTCCTGCCTCTACGGTTGCGACACGTTCCACCGGAACAGTGAAATCTTCCACCACAGCGCAAATGATTCCTGACGCGGCCAATGCAAAAGATCGCAAGAGCAGCGCCGCGGAGCCATCGAAATCTGCGGTGGCCATCGTAGCCGAGAACAAAGCACCCGCGACGACGCCAGCCCCGCAGCCTATTGTGGTCAAGCCGAGCGCTGGAGCGCCTACCTTGGGAAAAGCATCGCTGAGCGAAGCTCCTGCTCCAAGCCTTAATGGCATCGCCTCGGCCGGCAACGGCGGAACTCTGCCGAATCTTCTGGGAAATCCGAACAGCGCACCAACTCCCGTACTGCAGACGTTGAACGTTTCGCAGGGTGTATCGCAAGGACTCGCAATAAAAAGGACGCCGCCTTCCTATCCTGCAAATGCTTTGCGTATGGGAATTGAGGGTTCGGTTGAGCTAATGGCGACGATCTCCAAGAAAGGCGACATTTCCGCGGTGAAGGTTCTCAGCGGAGATCCGAGTCTCGCCCGCGCTGCCACCGATGCAGTGAAACAATGGAAATACAAACCCTATCTTCTTGATGGCGTTCCCGTCGAAATTCAGACTCAGGTAACAGTGAACTTTAAGCTTCCGCGATAGGCTGCCGGCGCTTCCGCAGTCAAAAACTCAGCTTCAACGAGAACTCGATCACGCGCGGAGAACCCAATGCAAAAACTCCGGAGCCCAGTCCCAGACGATTGCTGCTTGGCTGCTCACCCGACGTACCATTGAGCGTTCCCAACTGCCCGCTCAGGGTGCCGTTCAGCGGGTTCCCAGGGCCATCAAAATTCGACAAGTTGAATACATTGAAGAACGAAACGCCCGGCTGAACTTCGAATGTCTCTTTGAATCTATAGACCCAGTTCAAGCTCACATCGAAGGCGCGCAACCATCCCATTCCTACTTGGTCATTAGGAGCGGCCGGTACCACTTGTTGCACTCCGCCCAGAGAGGTTAACTGCCCGAGAGTAAACAGTCCGCTGTTGATCAGCGTTTGTCCCGCAGGAGTGGGTTGGCCCGCAAAATTATGATTGTAGTTGTTAATAAAATTGTTGATCGTGTAGCGGCCGACGCCGTGCTCGAATGAGCCGATGTTCGTGCCGGGAAGCACATCGCCGGTACCACCGTTGGAAGCGAAGCTGCCGTCGCCTGTACCGTCGCCCGTAAAATCAGTAACGAAAATACCGCCGGCATTTCCTGTGGGGTTCAATGTAAGGGTTACGGGTAGAGGGCTGTAAAAATGCCCGATCATTCCTAGACGAAAGTGATAAGGCAGATCCATTGTGCCGCCGAAAGAGATCTGATGTTCGCGGTCAAGCCCGTTCGGACCGATGAAGCTCTGGGGATTGTTGAAGTCGGCGGCGATATTGACGAAATCATTGTCGGCCACGGGCGCGATATAGCGCTGTAATTGATAAGACGCCTGCAAATCGAAGTTTGTGACCGCGTTAAAGGGATGCTCCAGATGCTGCTTCAACGAAACCTGCAACGCAGTGTTCTTCGCGTAACCGATGGGGAACAGCATCTGGTTGGCGCCCAGATTCGGGTTAATGCCGGGAAAAGCAGCCCCTGTGGCTGGCCCGAGGCACGCAGTGTTTGGTCCGCCGCACGTGAAATTCGCGGGGAATCCTCCCAGCGATGAATATCCTGAATCGAGTCCCCCTGAAAGCGGGGTTCCGTACTTATCAAACTGGGGTGATGCAAAGCTCGAAATGGTGGCGCCTTTCGCGATGGCGCAATTGATCGCCCCCGGGGAGAAACCTCCTGGGCAACCAAGACCAGCGGTTGTTACTGCAATGGCGTTCTGTGCCGCGGCGAGATTGAAGAAACGTGCGTCGCCTACGTGATTTGTATCAATCGCGAGCAGCGTATGAGTCTCAATGTTGCGAAGATAATCGACTGTAAGCACCATCCCCGGCCGGATCTCATGCTGGAGACCAACATTCATTTGTACCGAGCGCGGGCTGACGTAGTTCGGAGCTAACAGATCCGTACCAGTGGCGTCTTCTCCGTCCGCCAGCGCATTGCCAATATATGAGGGATTGCTGGCTGGTCCCGCTGCCAGAGTGGATGCTTGATACTGCGATTGAAGTGCGGAAATCTGACTGGCGACGCTTCCAATCGGCTGTCCGCAAAACGAGGGCGTAACCGAGCCGCCATCTGGCAGAGAAAGTGTAGCCGGGCTGCCATTCGAACAGACGGTGGGGTTTGCCAGGAATAATCCTTTTGGCAAACGTGCGGGCCGGTCGAATTCGATGTTGTTCCAGATCGAGTTCTCATAAAAAAGCCCCACGCCAGCACGGAGCACCGTCTTTCCCTTGCCGGAGGGATCCCAGGCCAGACCCATCTGCGGAGCAAAGTTGAGGTTTGGTTGATGCACTCGATTGCCGAGCCCCGCGTAATACTGGTTGTCGAACTGATACAAAGGTGAGATTGGTCCTAAGTCACTATCGGTGCGTCCGGAATCCCGCACGTAGCGCAGGCCGTAAGTCAAAGTGAAATTGGGTTTTATTTTCCAGGCGTCGCCAATATAGAACGAGATGCGATTATCTGGGCCGCTGCCCCCTGCGGGAAATCCGAAAGCTGGTATCTCGGAAGCGTAGCCTTGTCCGTTGCCTAATGCCACGTTATTCGCGGGATAATTCACCGGATTGCTGGCGCCGCCGGGCAGAGCCAGGCAAGCTGCGTTGCAATCCGAAATTCCGGCTCCCACCGCTGGCGCCAGCGATAGAAAGCTCGCGAAGCCGCCGCCGAAAATGTGGTTGAACCCTGCACCGTAACGAAGAATGTGCGCTCCGAGCGCACGGCTGCCGTCATATTTGATCTGATGGTCGGACTGGTAGGTCTGTTGCGGCGCCAGAAAGCTGGGACCGGAACAGAAAAAATCTTGGCCCGGGGTAAGACAATCGGGATCGCTGCCGATCGCTAACTCGATTCCTGGAAGAGGGTTGAAGATATTGGTTCCGGCGGTTGCATCCACAATGCCATTGCGGAATTTGATATAGCCGAAGCGAATGCTATGCGTGTAAGAACCAGTGTTGAAATCCAATCCCAGAGCGTGAACCGGCGTGTGATTGACATTGGCGAAGGGCTGATAAGAATTGGGGAGGATGGCCGAGACGTCTTTGTCCTGATCGTAGGAAAAACGATAGAAGAACTTGTAGTTGCTGTTGATCTGCCAGTCGATGCGCCCCAGCCCCTCGACCTCACGGAAGGGCGAGTTGTAGCTGCCGACCAGAGCCGAAAAAGGCCCACCCGGCAGGACTGGATTGATTAGAGCCTGTTGAGTGCGCTCGACATCGAGAAAGAAAAACAGCTTATCCCTAAGAATGGGCCCGCCGAAGTTGCCACCGTATTGATTACGCTGGAAGTAATTGTCGCTACCGCCCGGCAGGTTGGCGTCGAAGGTCTGATCGCGGAAATAGTAGTACCCCTCGCCATGATATTTATTCGTCCCCGATTTGGTGGTCACATTCACTGAACCCGAGGAAGTGAGTTCGGTCGAAAGGTCGAGCGACGATTGCTGAATCTGAAATTCCTGAATACCGCTGGCGGGCACATTCTGCGTGGTTGTGCCTACAGTTTCGTCGCTGATGTCGAGTCCGTCGACTTCGATGCGAGCGGTACGGCCGAAACGGCCACCGAATGAAATGGAAGAAAAACCGTTCTTGGTGGGATCGAAATTCCCCCCATCCTGAATCTGCACCCCTGGCTCCAATTGTGCGAGGTCGAGGAAATTCCGGCCATTGATGGGCAGGTTCTCGATCTGCTGCGAGGTTAGTACACCTTGTACGGTAGCCTGCTGCGTGTTCACGGCAATTTCGGTGGCCCGCACCTGGACTACCTGACTGGCTTCCCCGAGTTGCAGTTTTATGTTCCCTGAAGCAGTCACCCCCACTTGCACAGTGACTGCACCCTCTGAAGTTTTGAATCCGTGAGCCTCCACTCGCAACGTGTAATCACCGGGCGTCAATGCGCCCGAGGTGTACGCTCCCGCGGACGTAGACTTGGTGTTGATCACGCGTCCGGTTGCCTTATTGACGATGGAGATCTTTGCGCCGCTCACCACGGCACCCGATGGATCTGTGATCGAACCTTGAATGCTGCCGGTGGAAATCGTGGTTTGAGCGAACAACGCGACAGAACACAGCGCGAGGCACAACAGAGAAACAGCAGCAACCCAACTCCGCGGCATGCGGCGGAGCAAAGCTCTGACCAACGACATCGGGCACCATCCTTGTGGTTCAATCTACCGATTGGTTCGTCTAGCGACGACAAGCTAAACCAAACCTTAGATTTCGGGCTGAAAATTGGTAACCAATTGTAAACGGTTTTTCGCCTGCCTGAGAGGTGGAGACAGTTTCGTAGGATGCAAACCAGCGTGGATCGGGTTGGGTCGGAATGCGGAAGACAGTAATCCCGCGGCAACAAGAGCGAATCAGCCCGCGGCAATCACTTCGTAAGGCCGCATCATTTCGTTGTCCTCATGTTCGAGGATATGGCAGTGCCATACATAGCGTCCGGTAAATCCTTCGAACGGCACAATAATCCGAGTGACCATTTTCGAGTGCGCCTGCACTGTATCTTTCCAGCCCGCCTCATTTGCCTGGGGCGGTTCCGGCGGCCCGATAAAGCGGAGTTCCCGCTTGGTCTGGAACAGCCAGGGCACGTAGGGCTGACGGTCCAGAATTTGGAAGCGCACCAGATGGAGGTGAATCGGGTGGGAGTCGTTTGTGGGATTGATCAGCGACCAGATTTCAGTCGAACCCAGTACCGGCTTTTCTGTAATGGGCATTTTCCAGTGGGCCGCATTCAAGAGCAACATCACCGGATTGCCAGCCTTGTTCACGTATTCATTGAGCGTCAGCAATCGGGTTTGAACGGCGCGTGATTCCGGTATCTTTGGCACCGCCCGCAAAGCCAAGGGTAGCGAACTTGCATCGTCCACTTTCGGTGATGAAACGCGGAATTGCATGACCACAAAGGCATCGCTTTTAAGCACGACCTGCGCGCCCCGATTCTGGCTGAAGTCGATGACGAGATCGGCGCGCTCGGCTGGCGCGATTTCAAGATTGGTGAGCGGCGCCGGCGCGGACAACAATCCCTGATCCGTCCCGATCTGGTGGAACGGCACTTCGTTATGATTGGCCGTCGCATTCTCGCCGGACCCATTCTCGACGAACGATAAATTGTAGAAGCGGGCGTTCGATCCGTTCAACACCCGAAAGCGGTATTTTCTCGGTTCGACATCGAGATAGGGAAATAATTTTCCATTGACTAGAATGGCATTGCCAAAAATCTCGGGAACCCAGGGAGATTGTGGATCGTGCGAAACCGGATAGAGTAGCTGCCCCTCGTGCGTCAACAGGCGGTCGTAAAGGATGAGTGGCAATTCATATTTGCCTTTGGGCAAATTAAGCGCATCCTCCACGCTGTCTCGAATGAAAAACGTTCCCAATAGTCCTGCATATACATTAAGGCGATTAATCCCAAGCGCATGGTCGTGATACCAGAGCATGGCCGCATCCTGCTGGTTGGGATAGTAGTAGAGCGAGGATTTCCCAGGAACGATCCAGTCTTCTGGATAGCCATCACTTTCGGGTGCGGTTTTCGCTCCATGCAGGTGCACCACGGTGCGCACTGCAGGCTTGTCCGCCTCCGCTCCGTGAATAGTACGGTCCATCGGCAGGAAATGTTCGTTGGGGAGAGCATTCACCCATTCCACCAGCAGCGGTTCACCGGAGCGCGTCTCGAATGTCGGACCAGGTGTGGAAGGACCGAAGCTCCAGAACTTCGTAGGTGGCAAATCGCGATGAACTTTGCTGGCAAAAGGTTGGGCTTGAATGCGATAAAACGGGACCTTCAGTTTCGGATCAGTTGGACTGGACCGGCGTCCCTGAGCATTCGCGATTTCAGGAATCGGGAGTGGGTCAACGAATTGTGGCAGGGTGCTGACATCGAGCGCCGGAGCCATAGTAGCCACCGATTGCGACATGGCATTGATTAAGCCGCTCTTGCCAGCCGCCAGCGTTGTAGCAAGCAGGCTCGACCGTTGCAGAAAATCTCGGCGTGTAATCACCACATACCTTCCGCGCAAGCATACAACAACGGCAAGGCATAGGATTGACGCTCCGCATGCCTTGCCGTTCCGTATCTGGACTGGCGACAAACGCACCCGACGGGATGCGCTTTAATAGAGTGATCCACCGCTAACGGGCTCACCCGTGGTTGGGTTGAGGATAAAAAGGTCGTCGGTCACAACCTGATGGAAGTCGAACAAGGAACTGATGGAATCGGCGATGCCATCAAATGATCCCTGCCCGATCCGCTGGCCGTTGAGCCAATTATCTTCGATGAAGCGGATCACCGAGGTTTGATCAGTGACCGAATGATCGACAAAATTGTGCTTGGCCCATGGTGAGATCACGAGCAGCGGCTGGCGAGGACCGTATCCGCACCGACCCTGAGCATGCTTGTTAGCGGGATTCACGCCAGGCAGCGCCGTCGTCCCACTTCCACAGCTTCCTGGGCCAGTAAGAGCATCCGCCGCACTCTTCGATCCGTTCACGATCTGGCCGAGTTGATGATCGTACCAGCCGTCGGAATCGTCGTAGAGCACGACTAATGCAGTGTTCGCCCACTCCGGCTGGCTCTGCAGGAAGTTGGCTACCTTCACCACGAACTCCTGTTCATCCAGCGGATCGGAATTGCCCGGGTGAGCATCTTGAATCGAGATTGCTTTGAGGAAGCTCACCGTAGGAAAATTTCCGGCTTGCACTGCGGCAAAGAAATCATCCACGTCGTAGTCGTGATTGGCAGGGTCGCCCGAGTAACCAATCGTCTTCACCGACTTCGGACGCGCATGCGTGGGATTCGCGGTGGAAGGGTAATACTGGAACGGTGTGTGATGGGGAACGTAATCGCCTTGCGTACCGACGATTGGCGAAGTGGACTGGCGATTGCACCCAGTGCTGCCATCGGGATTCACGATGTTCAGATTGAAACCTCCGGCAAACCAGCCCCATGTGATATTGGCTGCATTGAGCAGATCACCAATGTTCTTTCCGGCCATCTGTACTTGTTCGCTGCCGGAGCACACATCACCGAATGGATCGGGATCGCCGATCATCGTGAACCCGCCGTTTCCGTCCGCTACCAACTCACCAGTACCACCAAGGTGCTTCGAGACGCCGTTGGTCTGACCTGAAATCAGATTGATGGCGCCCACCGTGGAAGGACCGAAGTTAGTGCTGTAAGAGTTGTCGCTCATCGCATAGTGCTGAGCATAGTGCCACAACGCAGTCACAGTATTTCCGTCGAAGTATCCCATCACCTGGCCAGTCGTTAGTACAACATCGGGAGGAGCGCTGGGTGGAGGACCTGCGCTGCCGGTGTTGGAGGGGAACAAGTCCATTGCCCCGCCGTCGAAGGCCAATTGTTCTGGCGTGTAATCGTGACCCATGTCTTGCGTATTGGCCTGCGAGCGAGCGAAGCGGAACGGATTGGCTGCGCCGCTGCCATTGAGCGGATTTAGATTTGGATTGTTATTCAGGAGCGCATTGCTGAAGCCGTTTACGGTAGGTGTGTTCGGGAGTGCGTGAAATTGTGGCTCGCCTTTCGGGTTCAATGCGTAGGGATACGTCCCGAAGTAGTGGTCGAAGGATCGGTTTTCCCCGAAAATAATCACAATGTGTTTGATTGGCGTGGCTGTTTTAACAGTCGCGGCACTCGCTACCGGTGTCCACACTGGCCCAGTAATCATGCCCGCGACGAGGCATACAGACAGAAATTCGCGCATAAGCTTTTTGTCCTTTCCCAATGGAAGGTGAGGGATGCTGCAGTCCTGGCGATGCTAGAGCAGGAATGTTACGGTGAGATTAAAAAAATGTTAAAAGGCCGACCGAATGAGAGATGAGTCGGTCAGCTCGGACCGAGCTTCAAGGGTTTTCGGTTTCCTTAGGTACAGGATTCCGGAAAATCGTTCAGCTACTCGTGCTGCAGGACTTCGTCGATAACAGCTTTTCCGCCCTTGTCCACCGTTATGACTTTATGAACCGGAGCGTAGCCAGTCAAAGTGATATCGACAAGGTAGTTGCCCGGATCGAGCAGTACGTCCACGGGCGAGCTTTTATCCAGCATGTGCTTGTTGACGGCAATCTGGGCTCCCCTGGGCTGGGTCTTGATGCTGACCGTGCCCATGCCCTGTGCCTGTTTGCCGCCGAACAGCCGGCCCATTTTTCCTACGGTCTTAATGTCGTCCACGTTTCCCAGCGAGCGCAACGTCGGTGAAAAGCTTACGGTCTGGGCGAGGACAAACTGTGCGCTCGTGGTCTCATCGATGAAGCCGGGTTTACGCACCAGTACTACGTGTTGACCTTTATCCACGGAAACTTGCGCGGGGGTAAGCTTGCCGGTATCTCTGCCATCGATGTAGACATTCGCGCCGGGCGGTGTGCTGGTGACGGAAAGCGTCGCCATCAGCTGGGTGAGATGTGTCACAACAAACGATTTGTTGCCGGATGCCACGGCAACTGTACGCGTGTCAGTCGAATAGCCAGGTTTGCTGACAGTCACTGTGTGCTGGCCAGCATTCAGCCCGGATAGCGTAAAAGGCGTGACCCAAGTGGGATCGGTTTTTCCATCGAGTTGTACGTGCGCGCCTTGAGGAGTGGAGTCAATGGTGATCTGTCCCGGAACAACGACCGCAGCGACAGGAGCGACGTTTCTCTTTTTCGCGTTCTTTCGTCCCCGCGCGGTGGCAGCAACGGCAACCGGGCGGGTAGTTATGGGTTGAGCTTCAACAGCGTCTGCTGGCTGAGTTTGATCTAGTGCGGCAGTTTGAGCTGCGGTGTTTTGCCGCGGTTGCGCGGGAGCAGCAGGTTGACTCGCTACCGATTGTGCCGCAGGCTGCGACGGTACAGCACTGCCAGTGTCGTCATCACCGTTCAAATGATTGATGTGAAGAACCAGTGCAATCGCAATGATAAGAATCACAACTGCAGCACCGGCAATGGAGTAAACCATCAGGCTCGGCGGGACATTTTTTATTTCCTTGATCGCTTTTTCGGCGACTTCACGCGGTTGAATCTTGGGCTTCTCTTCTTCACCGTCCGATCTGAGATTCGATGCGGGCGAAGGCGGCTCCTGAAATGCAGGTGGAGGCGGAGGCGGCGCGATGTAGATTTCTTTCAGCGGGGGCAGTTCGGTCATCTCCGAGAAGCTGACACCGCCGCTGCCCCGCGATGCGGCGCCCTCCGCCATCATCGGGTCAACGGAAATTCTATTCGGCTCTGCGCTGGGCGCTTCTACTTCTGGCTCATCAAGAACGGCGGAAGACATGGAAGCGGATGGCGGCGCGGCATTGCTGGACGGCTTAACTTGCGGAGCTGCGTACGCGGTGGACGATTCTAAGTTTGGTGCCGAGGATGCCGATCGACCTCCTCCCAAGCCGGCCGCAGCCGCAGCCGCCCTGGGAGCCGGCTGCTGCTTCGCCACAGCTGACTGTGGCGCCGGTTTCGAAACCGCCGGAGTCGGAGGCGCAACAGGCTTCTTCTGCGACGGCGTGGGTGACGGGGACGCAAACTTTGTTTGGGGCGCAGCTTTCACCGGAGCTGCAGCTGCCGGGACTTTGGGCGCCGCGGTAGTTTTCGCGGCCTGTGGCTTCGATTCCTTACACTTTTCCAAATCGTCAAGCAGCGCGCGCCCATTCTGATAGCGCTCGCTGGGATCCTTGGCCAGGGCCTTCATGATGAGATCACTCAGGACTGGATGCAGCTTGGGATTCAACTGCAGTGGAGGAACCGGCGAGCTCTCAAGAACGCTTTGGCGCAGGGATTCAGAATCCTCACCTTCGAAGGCTTTGTGGTCCGTGACCATTTCATAAAACAGAGCGCCGAGACTAAACAGATTCGAGCGCGCGTCAATACTCTCACCGCGGATCTGCTCGGGCGACATGTAATGCAAAATGGGAGGAACGTCGGGCATATGCGCGGTAAATTTTCCCACACTGGAAACGCCGAATCCCAAGACTCTTACTGTGCCATCCCACCCGCACATGATCTTTGCCGCTTCCAGGCTATAGTGAAAAACATTTTGCGAGTGAGCCTGGTCGAGCCCACCACAGACTTGCCGGCCGATGTCCAGCAAATCCCAGATGGAAAATCCCTCTTTTCGTGCCAACATCGTGGCCACACTGTTGCCCTGAATGTATTCCATGGCAGCGCAGAACTGGCCCTCCATGACTCCCGCCCCGGTAACGGTGGTGAGATTTGGATTGCTCAGGACCTTTGTAGCCTCGACCTCTTCCAGAAGGCACTTCTCGAGCTCGCCGGCGCTGTCGCCGAATGCCGACAACTGAATCGCCTTCAGGGCTACGGTTTGGCCGGTTTGCGCATCGTTCGCCTTATAGACCGCGCCAATGGCAGACTTTGACAGTTCACTCAGGATTTCGAAGTGGCCAATTTTAGACATTTGCTCCGCGCCTCATCACAAAGAAACCAGCCGCGCGGTTCAACTGAGAAGCCGCGTGGGTTCAAAACCCCGGGGCAGGGTACGATTAGAATACCCTTGAGGACATATCGGTTCGAGTTACCAAAGTACTGATAATGCGGGGAAATATGAGGACTCGCGTGGGTCGCTCACGTGATTGCTGGTCACGGCAAAAATATGTGCCCGCTCTCTGCGTGACCTTTTGTTTACCGGGGCGTTTAATCGATAAACACAGATGTGACATTTGTCAGGAAAGCGCTATGACGATCTCCACTGGTGGTCGGTGGCGGGCAGATGAATTATTAGGAATGCGCGGAAGAGCCAATGCCACGTCAGATTCCGGTTTGAAAGCGAGTTGTGGGAGAGTGAACACTGATTTATTCTTAAGGCCTGCTTGGACTAAGCGTCTCCGCAGTCCGGCACGCCGCGGCTTCCTCGACGTTCAACAGACTTAGTTCACCAGGTTTCGAAATATGACTCTGACCCGATTTGTCACCAAGAATGCCTTCCGCAACAAGCGGCGCAGCATTCTGACCGTGTTGAGCATCGCTTTTTCTTTGCTTTTACTGACTCTAATGATGACGATCTGGCGGGCTTTTTACCTTGACGAAGGCAGCGCCGAATCGGCTGAGCGCTTGGTGGTGCGGCATCGTGTTTCTTTGACTTTCAGTTTGCCCGGATTTTACCGCGAGAAAATTCGCGCCGTGCCCGGAGTCGTGGCGGTAGTTCCGGTTTCATGGTTCGGCGGAATTTACAAGGACGATAAGCCGGAGAACTTTTTCGCGCAATTCGGCACCGATCCAGAAGAATTTTTCAAAGTCTTCCGCGACCTGCAAATGCCAGATGATCAACGAATTGCCTGGCAACGCGATCGCCAGGGCGTAATCGTCGATGACACCCTTGCCAAGAAATACGGATGGAAGTTAGGGGACCGGATCGTTTTGAAGGGCAACATTTATCCTGTCGACCTGGAGTTGTACATTCGAGGCATTTTCAGCTCTTATCCAGACAATAAGTCGGTCTATTTCAACTCCAAATATGTGGAAGAGGCGGTTTCTTTTTTCAAAGGGCAAGCCGGCACTTTCAGTATTCTGGCCGCTTCTCCGGGAGATGTAAGCAAGATCGCCACCACTGTGGACGATATGTTTCGCAACTCACCTCAGCCCACGAAAACGGAAAGCGAGAAAGCTTTCGGTCTGGAATTTGTTGCCATGATGGGCAACGTGAAAGCCTTCATCCTGATGATTTGCGGGGCTGTTGTGTTCGCAACGCTGCTGGTTTCGGCGAACACGATGGCGATGTCGATCCGTGAACGAACCAGAGAAGTGGCCGTACTTAAAACATTGGGTTTCACGCGGCAAAGCGTGCTGGGCCTGTTCGTAAGCGAGGCTGTCGCGCTCTCTCTTGCCGGAGGTTTCCTTGGCTTTTTCCTGGGTTGGTTGATGATTTACGGCCTTACTCATTCCAAACAGTTCATTTCTTTTTTCCCCATGAGGGTGACGCCCGGGATGTGCATGCTGTCTCTGTTGATCGCCGGATTTGTTGGGCTTGTCAGCGCCACGCTTCCTTCTTATCACGCTTCGAAAGTGAATATCGTGGATGGGTTACGCCACATCGGTTGATTTATGACGCTTAGCAGTTTCGTCGTGCGCAATACGTTTCGCAACAAACGGCGCAGCCTGCTGACGATGCTGAGCATCAGCTTTTCCCTATTGTTGCTAACCCTGATGATGTCGATCTGGCGGACGTTTTACATTGACCAGGGCCCTCCGGATTCCGTGAAGCGCATCATTACCCGGGATCGCGTCTCCCTCGCATTTTTTCTGCCGGCGTATTACCGCGACAAGATTCGAACTGTGCCCGGCGTTGTAGCGGTTGTGCCGATGACTTATTTCGGAAATGTTTACAAAGATGACCGCTCAACCAACTCGTTCGCCCAGGTGGTCACCGACCCGGACGAATATCCCAAGGTTGCAGCCG
Source organism: uncultured Acidobacteriaceae bacterium (assembly GCA_963836305.1). Classification (GTDB taxonomy): domain Bacteria; phylum Acidobacteriota; class Terriglobia; order Terriglobales; family Acidobacteriaceae; genus Sulfotelmatobacter. Next base: position 38,219 of record CAWIJP010000024.1, read on the forward strand.
ACAAGATCGTCCCACCGGACCAGTTGCTGGCCTGGCAGCGTGACCGCACCGGAGCCATGGTAGATGTAGAGCTCGCCAGGAAATTCGGCTGGAAGATTGGCGACCACCTGACCCTGCAGAGTCCGTATTTTCCGGTGCATCCCGAGGTCACGATTCGCGCCATCTACACCATCGATCCGCCCGTTCGCTCGTTGATTTTCAACACCAAGTATCTAGAAGAATCCGTCAGTTGGTTCAAAGGACAAGCGGGGTGGTACCTCACAGAGGTAGCATCCCCCAGTGACGTGGCACCGGTTTCCAAGGCAATCGATGAAATGTTTCGCAATGCACCCCAACGAACCAAGACCGAGAGCCAGCAGGCGTTTCAGCTCTCCTTCGTATCGTCTTTGGGGAATGTGAAGGCATTTATTCTCGGCATCTGCGGCGCGGTGGTTTTTGCCATTCTTCTGGTCTCCGGCAATACCATGGCGATGTCGATTCGAGCCCGAACGCGTGAAGTTGCGGTCCTCAAGACGCTCGGATTTACCCGCCCTCGCGTGCTCTCGATGTTCGTGGGCGAGGCCATCGCCTTGTCCCTCGCCGGCGGAGCGCTGGGAGTTTTGGGGGCAACCCTGCTGATACGTTGGTTGACCCACTCTCCTGTAGCCATCGGAGTTCCTGCCGGCATGAGAGTCACCATCCCAACCATGCTGGCGTCCCTGCTGGTGGCAGCAACCGTGGGATTCATCAGTGGCTGTCTGCCGGCGTATAACGCATCGCGCACAAACATCGTCGAGGGATTGCGCCACATAGGCTGAAGTGAGAACGAAATTATGGCAATACCAATTAGCTATAACGTCCGCAATTTAAGGCTTCGCAAGGGACTCACCGTGATGACCGCGCTTGGGATTGCGCTCACAGTCACCACCGCCATCTTTCTCATGGCGCTGTTGGCCGGCTTGCAGAAAGCTTTCGTCTCAAGCGGCAATGCAGATAACGTGCTCGTCCTGCGCAAAGGATCTGAGGCGGAACTCTCGGGAGGATTCGATGCGGCGCTATTTCCTACGTTGAAAGTTCTTCCGGGCATCGCAAAAGATAGCCATGGTGAGCCCATGGTTTCCGGCGAGTGGGTAGTGGTGATCGTACTTCCACGAAAAGACGGCACCGGAGAAGTGAATGTCACCGTGCGCGGCATGATGCCCGATGGCTTGGAACTCCGCCCCAGCGCAAAGTTGATTGAAGGACGCTGGTTTCACACCGGGCAGCGTGAAGTTGTGGTGAGTAAATCCATCCGCTCGCGGTTTTCGCACGCGAATATTGGCGACACCATGGAGTTCGGGAAAGGCTCCTGGAAAGTTGTGGGCGTGTTCGACGCGGGTGGTTCGGCTTATGAATCTGAGATTTGGTGCGATGTGAATCAGATGGCGGCGGATTTTGATCGCCAGGGAGGATATTCTTCGGCGTACTTGCGCGCCACCGATCCCATAGCCGCCGATGCGCTGAAGAACCGCGTAAGCGACGACCAGCGCCTGAAACTGGAAGGAGTTCTCGAAACGGACTATTACGCCAAGCAAACCCGTTCGGGTGCCCCAATCAAATACATCGGCATCGTAGTTGCCGTCATCATGGCGATTGGCTCGAGTTTCGCGGCAATGAATACCATGTATGCGGCGGTGGCCTACCGAGGGCGCGAGATCGCAACGCTGCGCGTTTTGGGATTTTCCCGCCCGGCAATTTTGACTTCGTTTGTTTTCGAATCTTTATTGCTGGCCATGTTGGGTGCTTTAGCGGGAATTCTGCTGATGCTGCCTTTCAACGGAATGCAGACGGGAACGTCGAACGCGGTCACATTCAGCGAAGTAGTGTTTAGTCTGCAAATCACGTGGCAGGTTACGATGTATGCGATCATCTTCGCATTGGCCATGGGATTGTTTGGCGGGTTGTTTCCGGCGTGGCACGCGGCGCGCCAGAATATTTTGACTGCATTGCGAGGTTGAGTTTGGGAAACTAAAGCAGCAAAGATTCCGTATTCCTACTTATGCCGATTGACGCAAAACACGAAGACTTACAGAGCTTGCGCATCGACCGCTCCGAGCGGGGAGCGAGCAACGGAGAAACTTCCACCTGGGCTCGCCGCTACATTGTGATTGGAATCGTTGTCGTAGCCGTACTGAGCCTGTCCGTCCTGGCCTACCGTTTGCTGGCTCGCGACGTGCCTGAGGTGGAAGTAGTACGCGCCTCGGCGGAAAACAGTGAGGTCGGCGGCACCGTGCTTTCGGCAACCGGCTATATCGTGGCGCATCACACGATCAATGTGAACTCCAAAGTCACCGGGCGGCTCGCATGGATCGGCGTGGAAAAAGGCGACAAGGTTAAGGAGGGACAAGTTCTGGTTCGATTGGAGGATGAGGAATTTCGCGCCTCCTACGAGCAGGCCAAGGGCGCATTGGAAAATGCCCGCGCGTATCTCGAAGAACTCGAACATGGTTCGCGTCCCGAGGAGATTCAGGAAGCGCAGCACAATCTTGACGAAGCTCGCGCCACCCTGGTGAATGACAAGCTGACCCTGGACCGCACCAAAGAGCTTTCGTCCGCGGGCGTGGTCTCGCGGCAGTCGCTGGACGATGCCACCGCAAGGTTTGATTCCGATCAGCAGAAGGTCAATTCGCTGGATAAAGCTTTTCAGCTGATGAAGATCGGACCGCGGCCGGAAGAGATCGCACGGGCACGAGGATCCGTGGCTCAGGCGCAGGGCCTTGCCGATTACGCGAAGTCGCAACTCGACGCCACAGTAATTCGCGCCCCGGTCACCGGAACAATTCTGGATCGCACTGCCGAAAAAGGGGAACTCATCACGGCGCAGTTTGCCAGCGCTGCAGCGGGTGGGCCACAAGGATCGGTTGTCTCGTTGGCCGATTTGAATGATCTGCAGGTTGAGCTCGATATCGCCCAAGCTGACTTTGCAAGGCTCAGTCCCAAACAAAAGGCCGTCGTCACTACGGACACCTACCCCGACAAGACCTATGATGGCGAAATTGCGCAGATTTCACCGGAGGCCAATCGGCAAAAAGCCACGGTACAAGTCAAGGTGCAGGTGCTGAATCCAGCGAAGTATCCAAATATCTTTCTCCGGCCGGAGATGAATGCCACGGTGAAATTTCTGGCCGACGCACCCAAAACTGTAAACGCCCAACATAACGGAGCGTTTGTGCCAGCTGGCGCTTTGCGCGATCACGACGGGAAAAAAGTGGTATTCGTGGCCTTCGATGGTAAGGCGCGCATGCGTGCGGTTCAAGTGTTGAGCCAGCGGACTGACGGATTTCTTGTGGATGGATTGGTAGGCGGAGAGAGCGTGATCACGAAAGGGCCGCAGGACTTAAAAGACGGAGACACAATCAAGGTGAAGGGGTAATTTGATGAGCACAGTTGCTGAAACCAGAGTCGCAACCGGAACGAAAGTAGTTCAGGCCCGCAACGTCAGCAAAGTTTTTAAACGCGAAGCGTTCGAGGTGAAGGCTCTCGACGATGTCTCCATCGACATTGCCACCAGCGAATTCCTCGCACTGATGGGCCCCTCGGGCTCTGGCAAGACGACGCTTCTGAATATGATTGCGGCCATTGACCGGCCGACGTCGGGCGAATTGTTGGTACAGAACCAGAATGTTTTCCGTTTCAACGATTCGCAAGCCGCACACTGGCGCAACGAACACATTGGTTATGTATTTCAGACGTTTAATCTTATCCCGGTGCTCACCGCTTTTGAAAACGTTGAACTGCCATTGCTTCTGACCAAGCTGAATCCGAAACAAAGACGCGATCACGTGATGACCGCACTGAAACTCGTCGGCCTGGAAGAGCGCGTAAATCACTTGCCGAAGCAGCTTTCCGGCGGACAGGAGCAGAGAGTAGCAATCGCACGCGCGATTGTCAGCGATCCAACTCTCTTACTGGCCGACGAGCCCACCGGCGATTTGGACAGTCACTCCGCCACGGAAGTTTTAGAGATCCTGAAACGGCTGAACGAGGATTTTCACAAAACGATCGTGATGGTAACGCATGATCCGCACGCGGCCTCGTATGCACACGTTACCCGGCATCTGGAGAAAGGGATGCTGCTGCCACCGGGCTAGCACGACTCAATTCCGCGAATCCAGCGCAGGAATCAATGTGCAACGGGCACAACCGCCATCCGGGCCGGGGCGTGATCAGAGTCAGCCACCCATTGCCAGGCACGCCGGCCATTTTCGAGAAGCACAGCCTTAGCCTCGCCGTACGCCACTAATCGATTCAGCACTGTGGTAACCGAGGCCATGGGATCCTTGTGCCGCGCCAGCATGAGCGGCATTTTCTCCTGAATCCGGTCACATACTCCACGCGCGCTCAAGGAGCGATTTGCGTCCATTAAAATCATGCGGCACGCTTTGGTGAAGCCGGATTGGCGCCCGCTGCTTTTACGATCGATCAGCTCCAACAGTTCTTCGCTCAACACCTCGTCCCCATAGAGATTAGCGAGGCCGGCGATGGTCTGCTTAATGGTACCAATGCGGCGCATCACTTCTGCGCGCTGCTGCAACAGGTGACGCAGCTCTTCATGAGCCTCCCGCACAACCTCCAGCACGTGTCCATTTCCGGTGTTAATCGAGGTTCTGATCGCGTTTGGCTGACTTTCCATAACCCCTCCAAAAATCTATAGCTCCGCACCACCCCCTGTAATGTGGGCGGGTTCTTCACTTGGACGCAGGCGGCTCTTCAGACGATACGTAGAAAGATGCTTTATTGTTCCCCAAGCCCCCAGGACAACCAATCACCTTCCAAGCCAGACCTGTTCATTAGACGCACACTCCCAGCGTTGGTTAACCGCCAAGGAATAACGGGATTAAACAGATGCCCGCCAGTCTTTGCAGATAAGAGAAAAACTATCCCAAACTGGCAGGGCGCCCAATTCGAGACTTCCGCCTCGCTGGAATCGTCTCCAGCCCGCTTCGAGGGCCACGGCGAGACGAAGAGTTTCCGATGTTAAAAGTGTAAACAACTCTTCCCCATGTCCAGCGCAACACAACTCGCGCTCTCAAGTTCACTCTTGCCAGTATTGCTGGTGGGCAATCAGGAGGAAGATTTTTTTCTTATTCGCGAAGTTCTGGAGCGGAACCGGGGAGCTATGCATGCGGAACTCGATCACGCCGGCTCGCTCGACGAAGCGAAGACCATGTTACAGCGAGGCCAGTATGGCTTGGTCTTATTCGAACATGGCACCGGTGATGCTGCCGCGACGAAACTGCTGGCAGAGTTCTTGCATACGGGACGAACCGTGCCTTTCATCGTGCTGACCGACCAGGCGGATGAGAAAGCGGTTGCTGAGCTTATCCAGGCAGGCGCTTCGGATTGCCTGGAGAAAACACAACTGACCGGAGCCAATCTTCTGCGGACCATCCGATGCACGCTGAATCTTCACTCTGCACAGCAGCAGCGGAATTTGGCGGAAGCTTCTCTACGTAAACTTTCCTGCGCGGTCGAGCAATCCGCCGACACAATTATGATCACGAACAGTGATGGCCTGATCGAGTATGTAAATCCTGCCTTCGAGTCGTTGACGGGATACTCTTCAGCGGAAGCGATCGGCAAGACTCCCGGCATCCTGACTTCTGGCCAGCAAGCTCCGGCAATCTACCGCGAGTTGTGGGAGACGATTAGCGTGGGCAACATCTGCCGCAATATCCTGGTGAACCGGAAAAAGAACGGCGAATTGTATTACATCGATGAGAGCATCAGCGCTATCCGCGATGCGGCCGGCGCCATTACCCACTTTGTGTCGAACGGTCGCGATCTCACGAAACGACTGAATCTTGAAGCACAATTGTTGCAGGCGCAGAAGATGGATGCGGTTGGGCGGCTTGCCGGAGGCGTGGCGCATGATTTCAATAATCTCTTAACTATCATCACCAGTTACTCCGAACTGGCAATGGATTCGGTCGGTCCAGGCAGTCCTACGCAGAACCGGCTTCAGGAGATTCTCTCCGCGGCGCGCCGCGCCGCAGAATTAACCCGCCAGTTGCTGGCTTACAGCCGCAATCAACCACAAGCCTTGCGCGTAGCCGAACTCAATCCCGTTGTCAGTACGATCGTCAAGACTTTACATCGGCTGATCGGAGAAGACGTCGAATTGACGTTCGTTCCCGGAGAGCGGATGGGGCGCATTCGTCTCGACCCGATGCAGATCGAGCAGATTCTGATGAACCTCGCGGCCAATGCGCGGGATGCCATGCCCGAGGGAGGACGCTGCACCATCGCAACCTCGAATGTACGCCTCGACGAAGAATACGTTTTGCACAAGAGCGCGGTTATTCCGGTCGGGGTTTATGCCGTCCTCACCGTAAGCGATACCGGAGCCGGAATCTCTCCAGATCATCTTCCGCACATCTTCGAGCCCTTCTACACCACCAAACCTTCGGGCGCAGGAACGGGTCTGGGACTGGCAACGGTTTATGGCATTGTGAAACAGAATCATGGTTTTGTCTGGGCCTATAGCGAGGCTGGAATGGGCACAGTCTTCAAGATCTATCTGCCATGTGTGCAGGATCTCGTAACCAACGCGGAAGCATCGAACTCGAGGGAAGAGAGGCTCTCAACAGGTACGGAAACCATTCTTCTAGTTGAAGATGAAGACGCTTTACGCCGGGCAACGGCCGAGTTTCTCGGCTTGCGTGGTTACACCGTGCTGGAAGCGCGAGATGGCCGAGAAGCAACGTCTATCGTGAAACGTCACCGAATCCGATTGCCCTCGCAGTCACTGACGTCGTCATGCCTCGCATCAGCGGAGGCCAGCTTGCGAAAGAACTTGCGGTCCTCCGCCCGGAAACGAGAGTTCTATTTATTTCTGGCTACGCCGGCCAAACTATTTTGGATCATAAAGTGGTAGATGTGGAAAACAACTTTCTGCAAAAGCCGTTTACATTGAGACAACTTGCAAACAAAGTCAGAGCAGTCCTGGATCGCAATACTCCTCCCGTTCCCTTGTCCGTTTCCGCGATTCAGCGTCCTAATCACGTCGCGACTCTATCCGAGTGAGCTTCCCATTCTTCAAACTGAAACGATCTCCGCGCCAAGTCACAGTGTGACCGCCCAGGCTTACGATCCACACCACAACTGCAATCAAGTCGCGCAGCGGAATCAGCCACCAATACTTCAGCAGGCGGCGGTCCTGCAAAACTTTCCCACCCACCACCGCCGCTACCGCGAAACGAAGCAACAGCGTAGAAGCCAGCAAGCCCCAGGACCATAGCTTTGTTCCGCCTGTTGCTACTGCCAACAATGCCCATAGAGTTCCAAAGGTGAAAGCCAGACCGAAATGGCCGCCAGCCCGGGCATCGCGAACACCGCGCGCCCAGCGCAGTTGATGCGCGAAAAAATCCTTCAGCCCGTAGGCGGGAAGATACGTTTCAACCACGACATCGGATAGTTTTATGGCAAGCCCCAACTCCGAGATCCGCTTGCCCAATTCGTAATCGTCGGCAAGATGGTTCACGATCGAGGCGAACCCTCCGATCTTCTCCAACTCGGCGCGGCGGAACGCAAGCGTTGAACCCAGACCAAAACGAATCCCGCCTTCGAGTTGTCGCGCGGCCAACACGGCAGCGCAAAAATCCGTACTGATGCCCAGCGCTTCCAGCCGCGATCCGAGCGTTCGAACAGCCACTCCACGGTAAAGGCAAGTTACCATTCCTACTCGCGAATCCAACAGCGGCATGATCACTCGCCGCAAGTAATCGGGCTCGACGCGAATGTCGCTGTCGTTCACGATCAAGTGCTCATAACGAGCCTCTGGCAGCATCTGCGCGAGGTTGCTCACCTTCACATTCGCTCCCAGCGGCTTCGGGCTCACCACCAACTGAATTCTGCGATCCGGAAATTCCAGTTGCAATGATTTCACGCTTTCAACTGCGGGATCGCTGGCGTCGCTTACACCGAAAATGATTTCGTATTCCGGATACTGCTGCAGGCAATGGCTGCGAAAACATTCATAAATTTCAGGATCGGTTCCTTTCAATGGTTTGAGAATCGAGACGGGTGGGCAGGACTGTGAGGAATGGAAAGTATTTTCCTTCTTCTCAGACAGGAAGGAAAAAACGCCCCACAGACAGAGCAGATAGTAGAGTGCACTGGAAACGATGCCGAAGACTGCGACGATCCAAACTGCGCTGAGAATGAAGTGCATCATGCGAAAGCGCAATCCAGATTATTCGTAACGGAGCGCCTCTATGGGATCGAGATTTGCGGCCTTCCACGCGGGATAGATGCCGAAGACGAGACCGACTCCCGCCGCCGAGGTAAAACCGAAAATCGTCCAGAATGCCGACATACGAGCAGGCAGCGAAGGCCAGAATTCAGGAATAACTCCCACGATCAACGCACCCAATAAAATGCCAATCACTCCGCCGACCGCGGTAAGAATGATTGCTTCCAACGTGAATTGCAGAAGAATGTCGCGCTTGCGGGCGCCGATGGCCTTGCGCACGCCGATTTCGCGCGTTCTTTCTGTAACACTCACCAGCATGATGTTCATCACTCCAACACCGCCGATGATCAAGCCCACGCTCGAAATCGCAAACATGCCGATGAAAAGCATGCCTGTGAGTTGATTCCAGACGTCAGAGATCGAGTCAGATGTGAAGACGGCGAAGTTATCCGGTTTGTTGGGAGGCACTTTGCGGCGACGGCGCAGCAGTTCGCGAATTTCGTCAATCGCTTTCGGCATGTCATCATGTGACGTTGCCTTCACGCTAATCCAGTGCTGTTTCAATTCCGGGTGCAACTTGCGAAGAGTGCTGAGAGGAAAAACCGCTTTATTATCTTCCGGGTTCTTGCCGCCACCGAAGACTGACTTCACTTGCGCGGCCACTCCGATTACGGTAAACAGCTGGCCTTCGATGTTGACCTCTTTCCCCAACGGATTCCCATTTCCAAATAGTTCCTCAGCCGTATCCGAACCAAGCAGCACAACCGGAGACCGATGTTCTTCATCCACTTCGCTGAACCAGCGGCCCGACGCAATGCGGAGGTCGAATACTTCTTTCGCCGAAGCCTGATCGCCTTCGAGGATGGTGTTCTTGGCCTTCCGGTCGCCGTATTTCACGGCAAAAGTTCCGACGCCGAGCTCCGGCCGAAGATATCGTATGCCTGCATTGACCGCTTTCACGTGAGGCAGGTCTCGAATCGCAAGCGAGTCCTCGTAGGTAAGTTCCTTGCGAGTGCGCATTTCTTCCGTCGGGCGCCCGAAAGTAAATGGCTCGATGTGAAACGCAAAGATGACGTTCGAGCCGATGCTGGCGACGACGTCACGGACATTGTCATCCAGGCCGCGGCCGATGGAAGAAACGCCAATCACCATGGCCACGCCGATAACGATGCCCAGCACGGTCAGCCCCGAGCGCAACTTGTTGCTGCGAATGGTATCGGTCGCCATGTGGACGATCTCGCCGAATTCGTCTTTGCGAATCATCAAGAACTATGTCTCGAACCTCAGCGCTACGATCGGATCCAGCTTCGCAGCCTTGCGCGCCGGGTAAACTCCGAAAAAAACTCCCACGCACGCGGAAACGATCAATCCTGCAGCCACGGCCCAGAGCTTGATTGCCGAGGGCATTCCGATCAGCAAAGTTACCGTCTCTGCCACTGCGACTCCAGATAAAACACCCAGAGCCCCACCCGCAAGTGCAAGTGTAACGGCTTCGATCAGAAACTGCAGCAGCACATCTTCCTGGCGTGCACCCAGCGCTTTACGAATTCCGATTTCGCGAGTGCGCTCGGTAACTGCGACCAGCATGATGTTCATGATGACGATGCCACCCACCACCAGCGAGATACAGGCGATGCCGATGGTGGCAATGAAAAATGTCTGGCTGAAGCCGGTCCAGATGCCCAGCAGACTAGCGTTGGTTTCAATGTCAAAACTGTCCTCGGCGCCCGGCAGATCATGCCGCTTGGCGCGCACCGCGGCGCGTGCTTCGTCCACCGCTTCATCCAATGGCACACCGGCGCTAGAAGCCTTGGCTGCGATGCGTAAGCTGTTATTGTGCGTGCCATATTGTTTCAGGCAGGAAGTGATGGGAATCATCACAAAATTGTCGGCACTCTGCCCGAGCGTTGTTCCTTTCTTTTTCGCTACGCCAATCACCTGATAGGTCCAGTTGTCGATCCGGATCTCCTGGCCAAGAGGATCGACGCCTGGCATCAGATGTTCCACAATGTCGTTTCCGATCACCACCACCGGAGATCGATTGTTTACGTCTGTGTCATTCAGCATCCTGCCGGCACTCAGGTCAGTATCGAGAATCGTTGCCATCCCTGGAGTGATTCCCCGCACCAGCGTGTCGCTGATCGATTGTTCGGCGTACTTCACGTGGCCGCTTTCGTTACGCGTAGAGGCTCCCACCAACTCGCAATGACGGCAACCATCCACCACCGCCTGGTAGTCCTCCAGGGTCAGGTCTTTGCGCTTCTCGCCTTCCAGGAAGTGGTCTACGTTTGTGACGGCAGGGGACACCTTGAAGATAAGAAAAACATCCGCGCCCAGATTGAACACCTTCTGTGCCACGTAATCATTGATTCCAGAAACGAATGTAACCACGGCGATCACGGCGGCAACTCCGATCACCACTCCGAGCAGCGTCAGTACAGAGCGCAGCTTGTTCACCCACAACGATTGCAGCGCAATTCGGATGGCTTCGGCGATTTTCATGAATTCGGCGTCCGGGGTTTTGGCTTCCGCAGACGGGCTGATACTTTTCCGCGAAGCTAAGTCTACCAGCCATGCTCAATGTCGGGGCAAGCCGATCGCAGTTGGTCCGGAGGCCACGAAAGAGGGTCCGAGCGTCGACCGGCTAGTCATCGCATATAATAGTCAGGTTGGCAGCTGGACCGGACGGCCGCTTCCAGCGTCTTCGGACGCGGGGAGAGGAAAGTCCGAACTCCACAGAGCAGTGTGCCGGATAACGTCCGGGAGGCCGGGTTCAAGCCCGTTCGACGGAAAGTGCCACAGAGAACATACCGCCCGCGTCTTCACGGATGCAGGTAAGGGTGAAAAGGTGCGGTAAGAGCGCACCGCCGCGGCAGTAATGCAGCGGGCACGGCAAACCACACACGGAGCAAGACCAAATAGGAAGGAAGTCCGCAGCTTGGTTTTTGCGAATCAGGTTGCGGCCACGTGCCGGCTCGGTGCGTCAAACCTTCGGGTAGGTCGCTAGAGCCACGCAGTAATGCGTGGCCCAGAGGAATGGCCGTCCCGCCGGAGTAATCCGGCGGACAAAATTCGGCTTACAGGTCCGGCTGCCACAAGGTTTTATTTTCAATCACTTACTGGACGCCGTGTCCCGTTGTGACGCCGGTGTGACGCAGTTGAGCGGTATCGGACGGAAGCTCGGTTCTCGTTTGCTTGAGAATCGCCTTGCGCATGAGGCCGAAAAAGGGCCAACTTCACTACAGGCGAAACTTCCAGAACGCTGCACTGAAACACTTGATCCCAGTCTCAGTGGAAAGAATGACGCCACCTTCGCGTAGCCTACCCCCTGCGGAAAACCCGCCACCCACTGCGAAAAAGAACTGACAATCCCCAGAAAAGGCGTGGTGTGTAGACTGCTTTCTCGCTTCCTCTACGGACACACAGGGACGTCCGCAAGGTGTGAGATTATTCCTTGATCGAGTTCTGGCAGTACTCAAGGTGATGATGGCTTTACGTGAACGAATCTGATCCCAAACTTTTGGACCTGCAATCTGCTCTTGCTGAGGTGCAGCGCCTACGGGAAGAAAATGTTCGTCTGCGAAGTCTTTTGCAAGAGCACGGCATACAGCTTCCGGTGGTGCAGCCCCCGAACGGTATTCCCGTCACAACGAGCACCCAACCAAGTGCGCATACCCCTGTCTTGAAAGCTGAACAACGCATTGCTTTGTTCCGGAGCCTCTTCCACGGCCGCGACGACGTTTATGCAGTTCGCTGGGAGAACGCCGACGGGCGATCTGGGTACATGCCCAAGGCAGATCGTGACTGGAAGGCCTATGTTCGCGCCAGAGACGAGGATCGCAAGAAGGTTGACCGCCAGACTCGGAAGTTCAGACCGCTGACTGACGAGGTGGTCCGTGGGCACCTCGTCGGAGATAACACCGTCGGCATTTATCCGCTGCTGCAGGATGAGACCTGCTGGTTCCTCGCGGTCGATTTCGATAAGAAGACATGGCAAAAGGATGCTACTGCGTTTCTGGCCGTATGTGGCGAACTGAAAGTGCCAGCGGCACTGGAGCGTTCGCGCTCAGGCAACGGTGGCCACGTGTGGATCTTCTTCGACCATCCAGTTCCCGCAAGCACCGCGCGAAAACTGGGCTGTTCAATCCTGACTCGGGCCATGGAGTCCCGTCACCAACTTGGATTGGATTCATACGACCGCTTCTTTCCCAACCAAGACACCATGCCAAAGGGCGGACTTGGCAACCTAATCGCGCTGCCACTGCAAAAGCTTCCGCGCGCAGATGGAAACAGTGTCTTCATAGATGCGGGGTTTCGTCCATATGATGATCAATGGACCTTTCTGGCGGGCGTGAAACGGATGCCCGTTTCTGCTGCTGACGCCGTCGTGCTGGAAGCTCAACGAGGTGGGGACCTTATCGGAGTGAGAATCAGCTCTGCGGAAGATGAGGGACAAGACCCTTGGACTCTGCCGCCATCCCGAAAGCGAGCAGAGCGTCCAATGCCAGGCCCCCTTCCGGTGCAGGTCCGAATTGTTCGCGCCAACCTTTTGTATATCGAAAAGAAGGATCTTCCTTCCGCAATGCTCAACCGGTTGCTTCGCCTTGGGGCATTCCAGAACCCCGAATTTTACAAGGCGCAGGCGATGAGGCTTCCCACTTTCAACAAGCCACGAGTTATCGCCTGTGGCGAGGAACTCGCTAACCACATTGCCCTACCACGCGGCTGTCTGGTGGAGGTTATCGAGTTGTTGAAAACGCACCGCATCAAGCCAGAAGTCAGTGACGAACGGTTTGTTGGTCGTCCGATCGAGGTAGAGTTCTCCGGCCGACTGCGTCCGTTACAGCAGGATGCCGTTGATGCGTTCGTGCAGCACGATGAAGGAATTCTCTGTGCTCCCACGGCTTTTGGCAAGACGGCTGTGGCAGCATGGCTGATCGCGGCAAGAAAGGTGAACACTTTGGTGTTGGTACATCGTCAACAATTGTTAGACCAGTGGCATGCGAGGTTGGCAATGTTCCTGAACCTTCCCGCCAAGTCAGTCGGACAAATCGGAGGAGGGACGACAAAACGCAGTGGCTGTGTGGATATTGCCATTCTTCAAAGTAGCCTCGACAAGGAGGGGGTGAAAGACTTCGTGGCAGAGTATGGTCAAGTGATTGTTGACGAGTGCCACCATCTATCGGCGTTTACCTTTGAGCAGGTGATGAAGCAGGTGAAAGCGAAGTACGTCGTCGGACTGACAGCAACTCCCGAGCGAAAAGATGGACACCATCCCATCATCTATTTGCAGTGCGGTCCGATTCGATTCAAGCTCAGCGCCCGCTCGATGACGGCAGCTACCCCTTTCGAGCACGAGGTAGTTCCTCGGTTGACAGACTTTTGCTTGCCACCTGAGCAAACCGATATGACGATTCAGGAAGTGTACGCCGCACTCGTCGATGACCGCGTCCGCAATGAATTGATCCTTACCGATCTCGTCCAGGCAGCCGCAGACGGGCGTTCACCGTTGCTTCTTACCGGCAGAACAGAGCACTTGAAATACTTCGAAACGGAGATTGCTGGCAAGGTGAACAACGTGTTTACGCTGAAGGGTGGCATGGGCAAGAAACAACGACGATCGACAGCAGAGGCAATTGCGGCTGTGCCCGAGTGCGAACCGAGAGTCATTCTGGCGACCGGCAGCTACATAGGCGAAGGATTCGACGACGCTCGCTTGGATACACTCTTTCTGGCAATGCCCATTTCCTGGAAGGGAACGCTACAGCAATACGTAGGGCGTCTCCACCGACTTCATGATGCCAAGCGTGTTGTGCGAGTCTACGATTACGTGGACTCCAACGTCCTTATGCTGGCGCGAATGTATGCGCGTCGCCTGAAAGGGTACAACATGATCGGCTACACGATCCGGGACGCCAGCAACGAAAGGGTCGTTCTCTCAGCAGGTTGAAAATCGATCTCCCAAAGAGCCTTTTATCAACGGAGAAACATGACGAAGCGGAACAGTCGCCCGGCGATTCTGCATCTGCGGAAGCTGAAAGGCGAGTCTGGGACTAATCTCCCTTCACTCAGCAAGGCGAGGCTTAAGGAACTGATCGAACAAGCGATCGTGGATGCTTACGGCGAAGAAGAACAAGCAGGCGGTTTTTTCACCATGATTGAGGAGCACCTAGCGTTGCCGTTCCCTGTGAAGGTCCTTGGCGTCGATGCTGAGGTAGAGAAAGTCGACATGACGCTAGATGGCCAAATTGTAGCCATTTGCCGTCGAGGCAAAACGCGCCAGAAGATCCCAATCCTGGACTTGCCTTTGCCAATGCCGGCACCGGCGGGCGTGGAATGGATTGTCGCTTATCGCCACTGGCGCCGAGGGTCCTGGTGAGCGAATACCAGTACTACGATTTCCGCGCAATCGACCGTCCGCTGACCAAAAAAGAGATGGCCGCGCTACGTTCCATCTCGACGCGGGCCGCAATTACCACAACGAGCTTCACGAACCACTACGAATGGGGAGACCTGAAAGCCAATCCGAGCAAGCTGCTGGAGAAATATTTTGACGCTTTTGTCTACTTCGCGAACTGGGGGACGCATGAGTTCTATATTCGCCTCCCGCAGGAAGCGGTTGACTACAAGTTGCTCAAGGCCATGATCCCAGGCGAGACCGTACGTGTGCGAAGAACCGCGAGATTCGTGATCGTTGAATTTGGATGTGAGTCGGAGTGGGATGGCGAGGACGACGGGACCGGATGGATGGCCTCCCTGATGCCTCTGCGCTCAGACCTGCTTCGCGGCGACCTCCGATGCCTGTATCTCGGCTGGCTTCGCAGTGCGCAGGATGGAGGACTTGATGAAGATGAAACGGAGCCGCCCGTGCCTGCAGGCTTGTAAGAATTGTCCGGTTCCCTCGATGCTCTGATCGAATTCCTCGAAATCAACGAGGATCTCGTTGAGGTTGCAGCACAGGCTTCAAAACCACTCGCGGCTGGACCGAGCCGCAAAGAGCTGTCCGCATGGATTCGAGGTCTGCCGGAAAAGGACAAAAACGAGTTACTCATTACTGCGGGAGTGGAGTCGAGTGAACTCTGGCGAAGCAATCTCATGCGGCGTTTTCAGCGTCAAAACTCTCAACACTCTTCGCAGACGGTTGCAACGGCCCGGCGCAGTGCAGGCGATATCCTGGCCGTGGCCCACGCGCGAGCGAAGGAAAGAATCCGGCGGCTGAACGAACAGCGCGCGGCAGAAGAGGCAAGACGAAAGGCCCAGGACGAGGCCAACCGAGCTCGCTATCTCGATCAACTGGCGCGACGCGAACCGGAAATCTGGGAGCAGGTCGCCGTACATATCCTGAAGCGGCAGCCCAATGACTATGCCAGGGCAGTTGGCTTGCTGACCGACTTGCATGATCTCGCAGTCCGCCGGGGCAAGAGGGCCAAATTTCAGATGGAACTTGAGAAGATCCGGCAGACACACGCCGCCAAGGAGAGTTTCTTGCGTCGACTTGCCAAGGCAAACTTGTAGGTAGGCTGATCGCGACTACCCGCAAACAATCGTCTCGAACCGCCCATTGTGACACCGGTGTGACGCAAAACCTACCATCACTGCCAAAGTTGACATCATTGACACTCCACGGCGACTGATTCTAAATAAGTTGTTTGTCCGCTGCCCAAGCAAACGCGTCACACCGGCGTCACAACGAGATGTGCAGCGGTATTCGGAAGCTGGAACGCGCGTCAGCTCTGCTTCGGCAGGAACAACCCGTTCACGGACGTCGACTGGCTCCATCCATTACCCCTCACCGGAGATCACGTGAGCAATTCGCCGCAGGTACTCATTGGCGTAGTCGCCGAGGGACAGAATCACAATCAGGCGTGCTTTCGCTCGACTCAGCGCGACGTTGATCAATCGAGGCCCTTCGACAGGATGCCCCAGTAATCTCCCGCCAGTCGCGATCACTGGATCGAAAATAACAGTGTGATACTCGCTCCCTTGCGCCCTATGCACGGTGCTGACCGGGACCTTGGCCTGTCCAGCATTTCGGAGAAAAGTTTTGATCAGCCCTCGCTGTGCTCGATAAGGAGTCAAGACGAGCACGTTCTCCTCACCGACCTGGCCGGCGAGAGAAGGAACGATCTGTCCGATATACTCGGCGGACTTGTAGCGTGTGCCAATGCCATATTTCGTCTGTTTGAAGTCGCCTTCCGCAGGGCACTTTTCGAGGTGTACGCGGTCGGCACCCATCCCGGGGACGAACTGCGTACGTCGCTCCGCACACCACTCCACGTCGGTTGCGCACTTCTCGGCGACGATCAACTCCCCGTCATAGAACACGTGGCTAACGATGTCACAAATTTCTTCGGCCATACGGGACTGTTCATTCAAGAAGCAGCGGTTCTGCGGGTTCATGTACTTAAACATTGATACGCCAAGCCACTTCGTTGCATCGGGACGCGCTGACCGCACGATCGGTGCAAGCTGCTTGTGGTCGCCGGCGAAGAGGACTCGCTGGCCAAGCGGCGCCAACGCCAACGCATGGGGCAGGCTGACTTGGCTGGACTCGTCGAACAAGATGAGGTCGAATGGTCGACGAGCCCGCAGAGCACTGTACGAAAAAGATGCTCCGGTCGTGGTCATCGCCGCCACTTGCGCCTGATCGATGGGCTTCGGTATCTGTGCTCGAAGAGCGCTAATCTTGTCTTTCCAGGTGGCATATGCTGCCGCATTGCTTCGGTCCGGCATCTGCGTTTCGAGCTGAGCAATCCGTCGAACAAGATCGCTATCAACAACTGGTAATAAGTGTTCGCGGCCTTTGTAGTTGCCGGCGATGAAATGGGTTCCGATTCGTTTGCACCGCTGGCGCAATCCGTGAGCCGCGGGATCGGTCCGCTCGAGTTCTTCCAGACGGCGGTCGACCGACAGCAATGCAATGTCGACCGCCCAGTTCGTCGTCGAAAGCAGTAAGATTCTCGCTTGCGGCCTTTGATGCAGGTACGAGGCCAATATCGCTCCCACCGTATAGGTCTTCCCGGTGCCCGGCGGTCCCCAAAGGAACCCGAACTCTCGATCCAGCAGCCCAAATGCCTGTCTTTGCCTATCCCTCAATTCGGGGAAGCCTGGTACCGAACGCACATCGGGGAGTGGGGAGTAATTCAGAGCGGTGACTTTTTCAAGCCAACCAAGACTTGCCTCGGCAAAGAGCGGTGATTTCCAAATGTCCCTCAGAGCCTCCAAATATCGCGGGGTGTGAAGGACGATCTGGCCGCCTTTACGGGGTGGTGGGCCACTGAGATACCGGATGTTGATTTGGTCGTGTTCGGCAGAGACGGAGAGGACGTCAGCTGTTCCTTTGGGCGGCCCCGGCCAAGCCGCCGCGGCGCCCTCGAGGCTCTCGTCCAGTCCGTGAGAAGAATCTGCCGAATTGATGAATATCTTAAAAAGCGCTGCGCCATCCGGTTTCACCTCGGAAACAGTGAACTTTAGCGGCCCGCCGCTTACTCTGAGCTCGTCTTCGAGGGCATCGATGATTTCGCGCTGCGACGTGAATTCTCGACGCTGCATAACAGGGCTCCGGAGACCATGGTAAACCTGGGCCAGGGTGGCGAACGACAACCCACAACGGCCCTTATACACCACGCCACAGTCTTCGCTATGGCGGCCGAATGAAGGAGTCAAAGGAAATCGCCGGACGCTGTGTGCGCCCGCGGTTGAAGCCCGCACGAGCAAGCAGAACAGTAACCTCGCCGAGTGCAGGGTCGATCCGTAGAAATGGCTATGACTTCTCGCCGTCGACTTGCCAAGGCTAACTTGTAAGTAGGCTGATCGCGACTACCAGCAAACAATCGTCTCGGACCGCCCATTGTGACGCCGGTGTGACGCAAAACCTGCCAACACTGCCAAACTTGACATCATTGACAGTTCACGGCGACTGATTTCAAATAAGTTGTCTGTTTGCAATGCAGTCCGGCGAATTCGGCTTACAGGTCCGGCTGCCATAATTTTAATTACACCTATGCTCATTTTTGCCTCGAATTGAGCCTACCCAGCCGCCCCGCTAAATGCGACAATAGAGTTTCCCCATGGCCACTTCTATCACCCATGCTTTTTCTCCGGAAACCCTCCGGCAGCACGGCCTCACTTCCGACGAATACGAAAAGATCAAACAACTTCTCTGCGACCGCGAACCAACGCTGACCGAACTTGGCATCTTCAGCGTGATGTGGAGTGAGCACTGTTCCTACAAATCCTCTCGCGTCCATTTAAAGCGATTGCCTACGCGCAGCAAGCGCGTGCTGCAAGGGCCGGGTGAAAATGCGGGTATCATCGATATCGGCGACGGTTGGGCCTGCGCTTTCAAGATCGAGTCGCACAACCACCCGTCGTTCATCGAGCCATTCCAGGGCGCAACCACCGGCGTAGGTGGAATCCTGCGCGATATTTTCACCATGGGTGCGAGGCCAGTCGCAGTAATGGACTCTCTGCGCTTCGGACCTATCACGGGCCATGGAGCCCCGGACGCCCTCGTCCGGGGAGACCGTGGGCATGCCGCCGGGCTTCGCCACAGCGGGTCGAACGAGGCGTCCATCGCTCCACAAGTTATCGCGCAGGCGGAACTTCACAAGAATCATTCCATACTCGAGGGCGTCGTCAGCGGCGTCGCTTCCTACGGTAATTGCTTCGGCGTACCTAACCTCGGCGGCGAAACCAAGTTCGAACCCTGCTACTCCGGCAACCCGCTGGTCAATGCCTTCGCCATGGGCCTTGTACGCAAGGACGAAATTTTCTACGCGCGCGCCGCGGGCGAAGGCAATCCGGTGATCTACGTCGGCGCCAAGACCGGACGCGATGGCATTCACGGCGCGACGATGGCGAGCGAGGAATTCAGCGAAGCCTCAGAGGCCAAGCGTCCGAACGTTCAGGTCGGCGATCCGTTTCTGGAGAAGCTCTTGCTGGAAGCCTGTCTCGAAGCCATGCAAACCGGAGCGATCGTGGGCATTCAGGATATGGGCGCGGCCGGGCTTACTTGCTCGACCTGCGAAATGGGCGGTCGTGGCGGGGTCGGCATTGAGATTGAACTCGATCGCGTCCCCCAGCGCGAAAGCGGTATGACTCCTTACGAAATCATGCTGAGCGAGTCGCAGGAGCGCATGTTGCTGGTGGCGCAGAAGGGCCGCGAGCAGGAAGTCTTCCGCGTATTTGAAAAATGGGGACTCGATGCCGTCGAAGTCGGGAAAGTCACGCGTGACAACAAACTGCGTGTGCTTCAACATGGAGAAATTGTCGCGGAGATTCCGAATCAAGCGCTGACTGACGATGCTCCCGTGTACAAACGTCCGCTGGCGCGGTGGGAGCCGCCGGTTCCACGCGAGATGCCGGAGCGCATTAAGCTCAACGCGAGTGGCGATTTCACCCAAAGCTTGAAGCAGCTTCTCGCCAGCCCCAATATCTGCGGCAAGCGCTGGGTTTGGCAACAATACGATCACATGGTGCAGATCAACACGGTCGAAGGGCCGGGAGCCGGCGACGCTGGCGTGATTCGCATCAAAGGCTCGCAACGCGGATTGGCGATGGCGCTCGATGGCAACGGCCGCTGGTGCTATCTCGATCCTCGGCTGGGCGCGATGCATTCTGTTGCCGAGGCCGCGCGCAAAGTCGCCTGCTCAGGCGCGACTCCGGTGGGCGCGACCAATTGTCTGAACTTCGGCAATCCGGAGAAGCCGCACATCATGTGGCAGTTTTCGCAAACGATCGCTGGCATCACCAAAGCCTGCGAGGAGCTTGAGATTCCCATCACCGGCGGCAACGTCAGCTTCTACAACGAAACGCTGGGCGAAGGTATATATCCCACTCCCGTGCTTGGGGTGGTCGGGATTCTGGACGACGTACACATGGCCGCGAAGATGCATTTCGCCACCCCGGGCCACACCATCGTGCTATTGCGCGGCGGCGAAGCAGCCGATATCACCGATGTCGAGAGCGAGTTCGGGTCCTCGGAATATGCGAAAGAAATTCTGGGCGCGTTGTGGGGCTATCCTCCGGAACTTGATTTGGAAAAGGAAGCCGCGCTGCAGAGAGCGGTAATCGAAACGATCCAGCAAGGTTTGGTGGAGTCTGTGCATGACTGCTCGGACGGCGGCTTGGCAGTCGCCTTGTCGGAAAAGACATTCGCGAAAGGAGTTGGTGCGCGAGTGAATCTCATGTCGAATGGACTGCCCCCGGAGTTTGTTCTCTTTGGAGAAGATGCCAGCCGTATCCTGCTCTCTTGCGACCCAGGGAAGGTTTCGCGAATCCAACAAATAGCGGAGAAGCACGGCATTGCTGCCGACGTAATTGGGGAAACGATTCCGGAGCGGTTGGAGATTTCGCTCGATGGTTCAGAAATTCTGTCGGTGACGGTTCCGGAGTTGAGCGCCACGTACGAAGGCGGACTGGAAGAGGCGTTACGAACGGAGCCAGAAGCAGTTGCAGCAGATTAGTACGACGCGCATGGACGGTTTTACGCAGGACGCCGCTTTTCCGGTGTATGTTCTCATGAAGGATTGCGGCGACGTTATGAGATTTTCCTCTCGCGAGGCTATGCAACAGGACTTAGAGCCGACTGATATTGAAAATGGCGAGTACGCGGCTTGGGATCGCAACGGTAGTGTCCTTACTCTAAGCGTCTCAAAACCGAAGTCTGTGTGGCTGAAGATAGTCAACAGCGGGAATCGGGTAAGCGAGCCGGAGCTTGCTGTACTAAGAGCCAAGGCAGAAGCGCAAGCAGGGCCCGACGCGATCTTCAATAAATTACGCAGAAAGTTGGGACGAGCTAAAGGCTAAATGCTAATTGCAGACAAGCTCCACGACGAGTGCGGAGTAGTAGCGATCTTCGCCCATCCTGAGGCGGAGAAGCTCGCCTATCTCGGCCTTCATGCGTTGCAGCATCGCGGGCAGGAGTCAGCCGGCATCGTCACTTCCGACGGTCTGACTTCCCGCGTGCACAAAGCGATGGGGTTGGTCGCCGACATTTTTACGGAAGAAGTGCTCTCCCAAATCCGCGGCACGCTGGCCATTGGCCACACGCGGTACTCGACCGCCGGTGATTCGGCGCTGCTGAATGCTCAGCCGATTCTTGTGCAATCGAGTAAAGGTTCGATTGCGGTAGCTCATAATGGCAATCTCGTGAACGCAACTGAGGTTCGTGGCCGGCTGGAGCGCCAGGGATCGATATTTCAGACGAACAGCGATACCGAAGTGATCGTCCACTTGATCGCGCTCTCGCGCGAGCACACTCTGCCAGAAGCAATTGCCGACGCGTTGGGACAGGTGGAAGGCGCGTTCTCGCTGGTAGTGATGAGTCCTGACCGCATCATCGCGGCACGCGATCCACGCGGCTTCCGTCCCTTGGCTATGGGCCGAATTCCGGCGCTCCCGGGCCAGAAGCGCGACACCATCGTTTTTGCCTCGGAAACCTGCGCCTTCGATCTGATCGGAGCTACTTATGAGCGCGATGTAAAGCCCGGAGAGTTAATCGTGGTTGGCCCGGAGGGAATCAGTTCGCTTTTTTATTCGGACGCTGCCCCGCAGTCAAGCTGCATTTTCGAGCACGTCTATTTTTCGCGTCCCGATAGTCGAGTGTTTGGCCGTGCCGTTCAAACCAGCCGCGAAGAGATGGGACGGCAATTAGCGCGAGAAGCGCCGGTGGATGCCGATCTGGTGGTGCCCGTGCCGGATTCTGGCGTGACCGCCGCCGTTGGCTATGCTGCCGAGAGCGGCATTCCGTTTCGCTTCGGCCTGATCCGCAACCATTACGTGGGACGCACATTTATCGAGCCCAGCCAGAGCGTGCGCGACTTCGGCGTCAAGTTGAAGCTGAATCCAGTGCAATCCCTTCTCGAAGGAAAGCGCGTGGTGCTCATCGACGATTCGATCGTGCGGGGCACTACCAGCCGCAAGATCGTCCGCATGATTCGCAACGCCGGAGCCAAGGAGGTTCACATGCGGATCTCGTGTCCTCCCACAATCTCACCTTGCTACTATGGCGTCGACACTCCATCGAAGGATCAGCTGATCGCCGCCAATAAATCTGTTGATGAGATTCGCGACTACATCCGCGTCGATTCTCTCGCCTATCTCTCGCTCGAAGGACTGAAGAAGGCTTGCGGCGAAGGAGAGAAAACTTCTTATTGCTCGGCTTGCTACACCGGGAAATATCCAACCAACATTGTGGACGTGGAAGAGATTCAGCCTGCTAGCGCGCCCCGCTAAGGAAGCACCAGGGCTGCCGCGATATCTACAACGCTTTTCGCGCGGCGACGACGCGCGGAATGCCCTGGAGATCGTTGACGATTCGAATCTCCGCCCATCCGTTTAAAAGCTGCTTTACGCCCTCCACGATTGTTCCGCTGATTTCCAGCACAAGCCAACCTCTCGGCCGCAATACTTCGCGCGCCTGCGGGATGAGCCGAGCGATAATCTCTAATCCTGTAGGACCGGCAAAAACCGCGTTTCGTGGCTCGAACTTCCGCACTTCAAGTTGGACGTCATCTTCTTCCGACTCGCCTACGTAAGGCGGGTTGGAAACAATGAAGTCGAATGAGTTGTCTTCGACTCCCGTGAGTAGGTCCGCCTCGCAGAAGTGAATGAGGCCTTCGAGTTGATGGCGTGCAGCATTGACGCGCGCGATTTCGAGCGCGTTCGAGGAGATGTCAGCGGCGTGAATTTCAGCCTCCGGCAATTCGTGAGCGAGCGCCAGCGCAATGCAACCGGAGCCAGTGCCCACGTCAACGATCCGCAGATTCTGCGGCGGGCTCGTTGGCCCAATATTTCCTTGTGCGTTAACAAGTTCCAGAACGGTCTCTATCACATGCTCAGTTTCGGGACGCGGGATCAGCACGGCGGGGGTGACGATCAGATCCATACCCCAGAATTCCTGGTGACCGGTAATGTATTGCGCAGGAACACCGCGAATTCGCGCTGACAGCGCATCTTCGTAGCGAGTTATTTCATCCGCAGTGAGTTCGCGTTCCGAATGCGCGTACAGGTAAGCGCGATCGCAGTCAAGCACGAACATCAGAAGAGTCTCTGCATTCATCCGAGGGGAAGGGACATTGTTAGCGGTGAAGCGCAGGACCGCGTCCGCGAGAGCTTGCTTCAATTGCACCAGAACATTTCACCACAGAACGGTACTTCCGGGTGCAGGGCGGTTAATTCTGGCGGATTGGACTGATCAAACCCGGTGCGGGTTAAGTCTCGAAATTTCTGCGTTGAGCACGGCGGCGAACGCGACCCATGCTGCATACGGAATAAACGCGTTGGCGGCCGCGCGATCCACTTTCCGCGCTGCCTTAATATAAGAAAAAATCATTCCTTCCAGGGCAATCACATCTGCTAATGCGAGCGTTGGTCGATGTTCCCCGAAAAAAAGTTTCGACCACTTCGCATTGGCGCTGAGCTGCGAAATCCACAGTCGCAGCGCACGTTTGCGTTCATGAGACGGCGCAGCGCTCCAAATGCGCCACCCTGACCACGCGATCAGCGCGTAAAGGGATGCCCATACCACGGGGAAAACTTCATCTGGCGGGGCGAAAGTCGGTTTGGCGAGATGACGGTACCACTCGTTGCGGGTACCGCCACGGCTGTTACGCGAACCGTACCAGGCCACCCCAGCCGTAACTAACCCGAAACCTGCGAGCACCACTAGCGAGCGAGACTTGCGGTTCGACATAAGCGTTTATTAGTTGCGGATTTTCCGCGCACCGGTTGCTTCGTTGCAGATTTCTTCCGCAGCGACCCCAATCACGTTTATCCGGCGACACCAGCGGTTTCCTGCTTCAGTTTTTCCGCTTGGTAATAAGTGGTGAGGGCTTCGATCAGCGGCTGAAGCTTGCCATCCATTACGGCTTCCAACTGATGAATGGTGAATCCAATACGATGATCGGTGAGCCTGTTCTGCGGAAAATTATAGGTGCGGATTTTCTCGCTCCGGTCGCCCGATCCCACCATCGCCTTGCGCTCTTTCGCCAGCGCCTGCTGCTGCTTCTCCATTTCGATTTCGTAAAGGCGCGAGCGCAGGACGCGCATGCCCTTCTCGCGATTCTTGATTTGCGACTTCTCATCCTGGCAGCTCACCACAGTATTCGTTGGAATGTGCGTGATGCGTACCGCAGAGTAAGTCGTATTCACCGACTGGCCGCCCGGGCCAGAGGAACAGAACGTGTCGATGCGCAGGTCTTTCGGTTCAATTTTGATGTCCACATCTTCGGCCTCAGGCAACACGGCAACCGTCACCGCAGAAGTATGAACCCGTCCCTGCTGCTCGGTGGCGGGAACACGCTGCACGCGGTGCACCCCGCTCTCATACTTGAGTTGAGAAAAAACCCGATTGCCTTCGATGATGGCGATTACTTCCTTCAGTCCTCCAGCTGACGATTCTGATGAGGAAAGAATCTCAACTTTCCAACGTTGCGTTTCCGCAAACCGTGTGTACATGCGGAAGATTTCGGCGGCGAACAGTGTAGCCTCATCCCCGCCCGTGCCCGCTCTGATCTCCAGGATGATATTTTTCTCATCGTTGGGATCCTTGGGTAGCAATAGGACTTTCAGCTCTTCTTCAATCACAGCTACGCGCGGCTCCAGCTTGTTAAGCTCTTCCTGAGCGTAGGCACGCATCTCGGAATCTTTCTCGTCGGTGAGCATGGCTTTGCTCTCCGCGATGCCTCTCGTCAGGTCTTTATACTCGCGATATTTTTCCACGATTGGCGCTATTTCGCTGTGTGCCTTAGCGGTCTTCTGATATTTCGCAGAATCGTTGACAATATCCGGCGAAGCCAGAGCTTGAGTCAGGTCTTCGTATCTAGCTTCGATTTGATCTAAGCGTTCAAACATCGGAAGTCTTTCCTGAAAAACTTGCTACGTCTCAGTTTCGCAGGAGCGCAAGCCAGCTAGAAGTAGCAAGCTGCGTCCCCTTTCGCATTGTAGTTGAGAGATGAAGAGGGAGAAATATTCGCGGCGGCGCCGCTAGGCAATCACCAACTCGCCGCCGTTTTCTTTTTCCAGAGCCATGGCTTGATCGAGGGCGACGATAGCGCACTGCGCTTGCTCATCGGACGGAGGCTGCGTGGTGATGCGCTGCAGCCACAGGCCGGGAGCGGTCATCAACGCGAAGAGTGAACCGCGATGTTTGGCGGCGAAGCGGATGATTTCGTACGAGACGCCGGCGATTACGGGTAGCAAAGCAATGCGCGAAGCAAAGCGCGCCCAGAATGTGGTGAACGGAATCAGCATGTAGAAGCCGATCGAGATCAGCATCACCGTCATTAGAAAGCTGGTGCCGCAGCGGGGATGAAAAGTCGAATACGTCTGCACTGCTTTGGTCTCGAGCGGGTCGCCGTTCTCAAATGCGAACACCGTCTTATGTTCGGCTCCGTGATACTCGTACACGCGCCGAATGTCT
Organism: uncultured Acidobacteriaceae bacterium; assembly: GCA_963836305.1. Taxonomy (GTDB): domain Bacteria; phylum Acidobacteriota; class Terriglobia; order Terriglobales; family Acidobacteriaceae; genus Sulfotelmatobacter. The sequence continues at coordinate 63,856 of CAWIJP010000024.1, forward strand.
GGGAACAGCGAAACCCCCCAGATGAAGAGGAGGAAGAGAATTAACCGCACCGCGCCATCCACCAGATTAAACACGATCTGTCCGCCCAGCGCGGGATTCGCTTTTTTCAGTTCGGTGGCCGCCAAAAGCGGCAGATACTTGTACATGAAGATGAAAAACACCAGCGAGAGTATGACGTTGCCAGCGGCAAGCCATCCGCTGATGGAGGCGGCCTTCTCTCGCGCCTGGGTCTTGGCCGGGGAAAGTCCCGCCTCGCTCTGCTTCGGCGGGACAGCCGAGGCGGCTGTCTCTACATGGTCTTTGGAATCTTCTTGCATTATTTCTTCGATGGCAACGTTTGCGGAGAAACGCAGCGCCCGGTAGCCAAGCGACATCGCATAACCGAGCGTCATCACGCCTCGCACAACCGGCCAAGCCATCCACTTGTGCTTCTCGGACGGGCGTTCGAGCGGCTGACTCATGGTAACCACCTCGCCCGAAGGTTTACGGCACGCAATCGCCCAGGCGTGTGGAGAACGCATCATCACACCTTCCAGCACAGCCTGGCCGCCGACGAGAGTTTCTTCCCCACTCTCTAGCGCAGGCAGAAGCTGCACGGCCACCAGGAAACGCACTAAATTGCGCAGCGAACGCACGAGTGTTAGATGCTCCAGGCGCGGAAAAGCGCCAATATCTAGGTTACCACAGGGGACAAAACTCTCATTCAGCGGATTGCCTTTCGTCTATGCTTTGGGATGAGATGCTTAAGTTCGCAGAAACATGTGAGGCGATTGCGGCTACGACGAAAAAATTGCAGAAGACGGCAATCGTGTCCGATTATTTGAAATCGCGCACCATCAATCAGGCCGCCGTCTCGGCAGTGTTTCTTTCTGGACGACCCTTCGCCGTTTGGGAAGAAACCACTCTGCAGATAGGCGGGAGACTATTGTGGCGCATCGTCGCAGAGGCTTCTGGAAAAGAAGAGTCCGCTCTAAGTGCGGCTTATCGCAGGCACGGAGATTTAGGAGCCGTCGCCGAAGAGGTTCTGCCGGAGAGACCGCGAGAGAAGCTAGCCGTTATCGAAGTTGAACAGACTTTCCGGCGAATCGCGGCCGTGCGCGGACCGGCAGCAAAATCGGCGCTGGTTGGCGATTTACTTACGCGCGCCACACCTCTCGAAGCCAAGTACATCATCAAGATCATGACCGGTGATTTGCGCATCGGGCTGAAAGAAAGCCTGGTCGAGGAGGCCATCGCAAAGGCTTACGGAGCCACGCTCTCAGACGTCCAGCGCGCGAACATGCTGCTCGGCGATATTGGAGAAACTCTCCGGCTTGCGGCTGAAAATAAACTGTCGCTGGCGACGATGCGAATGTTCCATCCTCTCGGGTTGATGCTGGCGAGTCCGGTCGAGTCGCCGGAGGAAGGACTGAGTTACTTCTCTGAGGCTGCCGTTGAAGATAAGTATGATGGCATTCGCGCGCAGGCGCATGTTTCCGGCGGGCTCGTAAAGTTTTTCTCGCGCACGCGAGATGAGATCACCGAGTCATTTCCCGAATTGCCCGACGCGCTCGCTGGATTGCCGGAGGATGCCATTCTCGATGGAGAGATTGTCGCTTGGGAGTATCCCCAAAGGCTTGCCCACACTCAGCTGATCGTGGATGAGCCGCCCTCCGAGTCCGGTGAGATCAAAGCCACTGAACTCGGTCAGGCGCGGCCGTTCTCGGTTTTGCAACAGCGACTGGGACGAAAGAAAGTAAGCGAGAAAATGCTGCGGGAGATTCCGGTGGCATACCTCGTGTTCGATGTTCTGTATGCGAATGGTGAATTGCTCATTGACCGTCCGCTGCGGGAGCGAGCGCGGATTCTCGATGAACTGCTCGCGGAGAAACATCCTGAACACAGAGGACACAGGGGGGCGCCGGGGAAAATCGGAGCACAGGGAAAGCTTATTCTTGGAGATAGGGACGAATTGCTGACGGCCCAGATTATTCGTGCGCCCGTTTTTCGAGTTTCGTCCAGCGAGGAACTGGATGGACTTTTTGTTGCGGCACAGGCTCGCGGCAACGAAGGGCTGATGATTAAGGATCTCGCCTCATCTTACACACCTGGCAAGCGCGGCAAGTCATGGCTGAAGATGAAGCGTGAACTAGCGACCCTCGACGTTGTCGTAACCGCGGTCGAGTTTGGTCATGGCAAGCGCATCGGCGTGCTCAGCGACTACACATTTGCCGTCTGGGATGGAGACCGACTGGTAAACATCGGCAAAGCGTATTCAGGACTCACCGATGCCGAGATAGCCGAAATGACAAAGTGGTTTCTCGATCACACGGTTGAAGATCAAGGCTTCCGGCATATTGTCGAGCCGAAGGTCGTGCTGGAAGTTGCGTTCAATAACATGATGCAGTCCGATCGTCACGAGAGCGGCTACGCGTTGCGCTTTCCAAGGATTGTGCGGCTGCGGCCGGATAAATCGGCGGATGAAGCGGATACGATTGAACGGACCCGTGAGATATTTGAGAAGCAGGCCTCGGACAAAAATGCCTGAATCGCAGAGAACGCGGAGAACTTCCGCAGAGAGCGCCTGTCTACACAGCTCAACCCATCTCTCAATGAGTGTGATGATGATGCTCTTCGCTCTCGCCCACCGGAATCACACATCCATGCGCCACTTCGCATTCGACGTGCTCGAACTGGATGGTGGTATGGTCAATTCGGAAGTTGCGGTGCAGGCGTTCTTTAACATCGCGCAAAATCCGCTCGCTCACTGACGGCGGAATATCCGCGATCGAGATGTGGCAGGAGAGCGCTCGAGTTTCCGAGCCAATGCTCCAGCAGTGAAGATCGTGCACATCGTTTACGCCCTCGATGGATCGGATAGCAATTTCGACCGACTCGAGCTTCACTCCGCGGGGCGTTCCTTCGAGCAAAATATTCAAAGTCTCATGCACGATGCCGAATCCAGACCACAGGATCAGCGCGCCGATTCCACAGGAGAGCGCGGGGTCGATCCACGAATTACCGGTGACCAGAATGGCCCAGCCTCCGGCGATCACGGCGGCAGTAGATAGCGTGTCGCCGACTTCATGCAGCAGCGCGCTGCGCATGTTGACGTCGCCCCCGGAGCGGTAAAGCAGCAGAGCGATCACGCCATTCATCACGACACCCGCACCAGCCACCCACATCATCACGGCGGCTTGCACGTGCTCGGGATGCTGCAAGCGGCGGAATGCCTCATAGAAAATAAAGAATGCGACGGCGACAAGCGAGACCGCGTTCACCAGAGCCGCCAACACTCCGGCGCGATGGTAGCCATATGTTTTAGTAGAACTGGCGGGACGTGACTGCAAATACACCGCAACCAGAGACAGCAGCAGCGCCAAAAAGTCGGAAAGGTTATGTCCGGCTTCAGAGAGCAGCGCCAAGGAATGGGCGCGAATTCCAGCCACTACTAGCAGCACGATATAGGCGAGCGTCACGCCGAGCGAGATCTTCAGCACTCGCTTGGGACCACTCCCTCCGTGGGCATCGACGTGCATATCCTAAGTGTACGGGTGAGGGAGACCGGCTTCAACCGTGGATTAGAAATTTTGAGCAAACGCTTTAGCGACGATCAGCGGTTGAAAAGGTTCTGCAGATAACGATCGTTGTACATCGTGGTTGTGCTCTGAACGAACTCAAGAATGCGATACATTTTTTCGCGCGACTCGCGGCTCATTTCCTTGAACTGCACCGCGATCCCTGATCCGGGATGGATTCTGGCGACGCTGCCTTCCGCGCTGAGGTCTAGATTGTCCATGGAGAAGACTACTTTGACACTAGAGCCAGGAGTGAGGATGGCAGCTGTTTCCACATAGCAGCCTCCCAGGCTAATGTCGATTAGATTGCCGAAGACTGGGGCTGCACTTCCCTGGGCATGCAACTCCACTGTGAGCCGGCACTTCATTCGCGTGTGCAGGCGTTGATCTTTTTTCGTGGGTTGCTTCTGTTTCTCCAGATACATGCGCCGGTCCGCTTCAGTTAGTAACTGTTCGGCGTCGTTGCCATCATCGGGAGATACTGCCAGCCCCACGCTGAGTGAGAGAATGTCTTCTCCGCAAACGTCGAACCCGGCTTGCCGCGCCAGCGGCCGAATCTGTTCGATCTTCTTGGCCGCTGCGTCGGTGGGCAGTCCCGGAGCAATTACGACAAATTCGTCTCCGCCCATGCGGGCCACATAGTCATACTCACGGCAACTGTCTTTCAGAGCTTGCGCGAAAAGACGTAAGACACGATTCCCTTCCAGATGTCCGAACCGGTCGTTGATTTTCTTGAAGCCGTTCATGTCGCAAACCATTAGGGTGAGCGAGACATTGTCGCGTTTGCAGCGGGCAAGTTCGCGATCCAGTTGCAGAAACAACGATCGAGCGTTGGGCAGTCCAGTGAGGTAGTCGGTGGTCGCGGAACTCTCCGCCTGTTGATATTTGACAGCGTTTTCGATGGCCAACGCCATCTTGCCGGTTACTGCCAAGAGAATTCGCAAATGGTCCGAGGTGAACGCATCGCGCTCGGCGCGATAGAGGGCGAGAACACCGATCACGCCGGTCACTCCCTCAAGCGGCAATGCAAGAGCTGAACGCAGGGTGCTGAATTTGGCGGGATCGTTCAAGTAACCCGGTTCCACGGAGGGATTTCCATTTATGATCGGCTTTTTATTCTGCGCTACCCAGCCGGAGAGACCGTCGCCCATGGGAATCCGCAGGGAAGCAAACAGGCGGTAGTTGTCGCCATTTACATATTCCGGGATCAATTCATCTCCTCGCCGGATATAAATAGCAATGGCGTCGTAGGGGACCATCGGTTTCAATTTCACTGAGAACACGGAAAGAGTTTCTCCCAAGCTCAATGAAGCTCCCAGGTCCTGGCTCAGCTCAAACAAGGATTGAGCTTCCTGGCGCGCAGCGGCAATGGAGGAAAGAAAATTCGCTTCACGCCCCGGCGAATCCGACACTCCAGCGCTTTCGAATCCTGCATCCGGCTCCGGCCCGCGCGCAATCTTGATCCCACCAGAATGCGTCGGTATTCCATCTTCCGCCGATTTCTTGAGGGCCAGATTTTCCAGAGAGCGGTAACGCCTTTTCAGGACGTCCACTACCTTCGGATCAAATGACTTTCCCGATTCCGCGGCAAGCCTTTGCATCACTTCATCGAGCGGCATTGCGCGCCGGTATTGCCGATCCGATGCCAGAGCATCCAGATAATCAACCGCGGAAAGAATGCGGGCGCCGATCGGGATTTCCATATTCTTCAAACCGTAGGGATAACCAGATCCATCCCACTTCTCGTGGTGAGCCCGCACGATCGGCACGACCGGATAGGGAAACCGAACGCGTTCCAATATTTCAGCCCCTACGACCGTATGAATCTTCATCTTCTCGAACTCTTCCGGAGTCAAGCGGCCGGGTTTCGAAATGATGTGCTCTGGCACCGCCAGTTTGCCGATGTCGTGCAATAAAGCCGCCGCGTGCAGAGCTTCCAGCTCCGCGCCTTTGACCCCTAGCTCTTTGGCTACCTCGATGGCGTAAATCCGCACCCGTTGCAGGTGTTCGTGGGTGGTCTGGTCTTTCGCTTCGATAGCGAGCGCTAACGCCTCAATGGTCCGAAGATGCAGGTTCGCCATTTCTTCAACGTGGCGTTTTTCGTCTTCCAGTTTTCCCAGATACAGCCGGTAGGAGCGGTAGATGAGATAAATGGCAGGAACGAACAACAACGAAGTTTCCCAATTGAACGCGTGATTGAACCAGGAGATTGCCGCGGCAATTCCCGCCCCCACGAGGTAATAGGGGAACGACCAGAAGTAGCAGCCGACCAGAATGCTTCGCAGCGGCTTACCTTCGCTGAAAGAAATCACCGCCGCAATACACCCAGCATTAACTATGAAATAAATAGTAGCCGTGAGGCACAACATCAGCGGACGGTTGCTGATCAGTTCGTTGCACAGTGGATTGTGGTATACGAAATAACCAAGAGCCGTCGAGAGAGAGCCTGCGCACACATTAAACGTCAACTGAATCGCGGTCGGCCGTCCCGGGTATAAACTCTGCGCGACCATGGCAACCGCGCCCAGGGTAAGGGCCTCGGAATAGCCCAACTCCGCGATTGCTACCAGAATGAAAAGGAAGTTGACGGAAAGCGTACCTGTAATTCCAGGCAGGGTGACGCGCAGTCGCGAGGCCAGGACCGCGATCCCCGTGTAGCAAATGAACTCCGCGATGTTTTTGCTGTTCTGGTGAATGGCAGCCTGAAGCAGGCAGGCAGTGCCACCAATAATCACCAGGGCAACGAATGCCTGAGCCCCGAGCGGTAGCCCCCTCCACGAGTTTGTGCTGGCAGACATTTAAACAGGGATCACCGTGCCACTATTTCCGCCCACACGTGGGGCGGCCATTCTTAAAGGATAAGCACTTAAGGCTTTTAGTGACAGGAGTTTGAGAGCTTCCGCAGAAACTTCGGTAATGCCCAAAAGTAAGTTGCGGGAAAACTTCCTGGCGGCAAGTATCCCCAAGCTTTTCGGAATGAAGCCTTTAGGAAGGCCGGGGGAAGCGAATGATTTGGTGGCGGCGCGTGGACTCGAACCACGGACCTACGGATTATGAGTCACCCAACCGGGACTGACTCCAAAGAACTTAAACAACTTAACTCGGCAGAATCCGGCAAAGTACAGCCAGAACTGCAACCCAGGCGCAACAAGAAGCCCGATGAATCGGGTCCCAAAGGGGGTGTCTGAACGTGGCCACCGTCACCAAAACGGCGATAAGGCTCACATGGGCAGACCCCAAACTGTGTCCCGCGGCCGAGGATAAAATCTGCGCCGATCTACTCGAAATCCTCCGTGCTGAGAAACCGCATCTAGCGGCAATTGTTAATGCTGCTTTCGAGGCAGAGACGAAACTGCACGCCGAACCGCTCGCGGACCTACTTACCTTGGAGGACATCGTCTACATCGGGCTTGTTTTTGAAACCGTTATGCGAAGACATGCTCCGCTCACTGAAGTGGGATATTTCGGAGGATTGCCCGCGTGAGAACCGACAATTTTGCACTAGCGAAGGAATCTGATTTCTTGGACGATTCTTCGTTCGGCAAAGCTTTTCTGCACTTTATAGGAGGTAATTTATGGCTTTGAACCTTACGAATCCCGGACTTCAGTACGACCAGAGCGGGGCAGATCCAACCTCGGGGCTGCTGACGCCACTGCCGCCTATAGTCAGGTTCTTTAGGAATACAGCCGCACGAGGACATCAGGCAGCCCTTGACGAGATGGGGACTGTTCAGCCGTCCACGTCTGATATCTCAGGGCCAAACGGCGGTCCCATTCACATTCCGCAACCTAGTCCACTGAGCATGGTGCAACAGACTGCGGGTGGCCCGCTGACTCCAGTTCCGGCGACGGAAGATGCTGCCAGTACACTGATAACCCAAAATCCTGACCCGATATCGCGTATGCCGAGGTTCATAAGGCCAACGTTCGCCCAAACCACACAAGATTCTCAGGGCGTTCCCGTGCCGATAAACGGCGCCGAAACCAAGTTTGGAAAACTGGTAAGGGTCTTGGCTGGCGTAAGCCAAGGCGCGCTGGCAGGGTGGGGACAGGGTTCTGCAGGAGCAGGCGCGCAGCAAGCACGCGAGGTGCCTCTCCAGATGGCAGGAGAGCAGCAAAGGCTAGTCGGCGGGAATCTTGAAAATCAGCAGGCACGGCTGAATCTCGCTTTCACTCCCTTGAGATTAGCCTTTCAGCAGTCGGCAACGATCCAGCGTTTATTGGCTCAGACGAGGCGCGAAGGCTTCCAGACCCCTCGCAACGGTGGAGTCTTTAACACGGACACAAACCAATATGTCGCCCCGCCAAATCAAACG
>CAWIJP010000025.1:0-166535 GCA_963836305.1 uncultured Acidobacteriaceae bacterium
TGCAGGCCGGCATTCCGGGCAATCCTTCCACGCAAACTGGCTTTGGAGCGCTCACGTACACGACTTCTCCGCCGACCGGCTTGCTAGGAGTCGGGCTGGGTGGCGACAGCAGTCCGCGCATGATCGCCTTTCAGGCACGACTGGAGTTCTGAGCGTACACGGGCGGTTCTGGATGGTTTGTCGCTAGTCTTGATCGGAAACGCCTCGGGGCAGACTTTTGGGGCGGAGCGGGATATCGAACCGAGGCGTTTTCGATAAGGAGACTAGGAGGAAGCCGCTGGCGTTTGCGGCGGACGCGGTGCGCTATGGGATTTGAACGGCAGCATGGATCTGAACGGGGCTTGGGGAGAGCAGCGAAGCGTGGTGGGAACGCCGCCAGGGTTGTCGGAATGGTGTTGAAGATGAGCCAGAGTGTATGCGGAGAGTGGCCGGAGAGACGGTGGCGAGGCGGCGGGCACACGAGTGCGCCGGCGTGCGGGAGCACATCCCTGGGCCGCCAGTGGTGGACACGCTACGAAGAATCGAAGTAAGCGCATGTGGATAATTCCGCAGCGGTAAATCTCTGAACCACGATCATCGCCGCACCGCAGCGTGGGCAATGCCAGACAGAAGAACTCTCCACTGGAGCTTTGCAGGTTCCAGCCTCGACCAGCGGGGAGGAGGTACTGGACAGCAGTTGTCGGGATAGTCCCAGGCGGGAAGCGCGAAAGCGATTGGCAAGGAACCCGAAGTGACGGATGCGCACGAAGCCTCTGGGGAGCACGTGCAGAAAGAAGCGTCGTAAGAACTCTGTGGCGCCAAGCGTCATCTTGCCGTGCTTGCCACCGTGGGCATAGTCCTTCCAGCGAAAGGTGACGCGCTCCTGGTCGAAGGCCAACAAGCGATGATTGGAGATGGCCACGCGATGAGTGTAGCGGCCGAGATAGCGCAGCACCTGCAGCGGCCCACCGAAGGCTTGCTTGGCATAGACGACCCAGTCGTGACGGTGCAGGCGGCGAATGAGTTTGGCGAACTGCTGCGGATCGGCCAGAGCGGCTGCGGGACCGGCGCAGCAAAGTTGGTTGCGACCGTGCAGCCGTTTCAGACCGGCGAGGAACTTGCCGCGAAAGACGCGGCTGAGGACCTTCACGGGCAAGAAGAAATGATAGCGTGGGCGGACCCATTGATGGTGATCGAGTGAGAGTCCGCCCGCAGGAATAGCGCAGTGGATGTGGGGATGCAGAAGCAGGTTCTGTCCCCAGGTGTGCAGGATGCTGATCACGCCGATCTCTGCGCCCAGGTGTTTGCGATCGATAGCGATCTCCAGCAAGGTTTGCGCGCTGGCGGCGAACAACAAGTCGTAGAACAAACGCGGGTTCTCCAACGCCAGCACATTGAGTTCGTGGGGCACAGTGAACACGACATGGAAGTAACTGGTGGTCAGGAGTTCGCGTTCGCGGGCCGCCAGCCAGCGCTCGCGGGCTTGGGTCTGGCACTTGGGGCAGTGCCGGTTTCTGCACGAGTTGTACGAGATAGCCTGATGACCACAGCTCGGGCAGGCATCGCGATGACCACCCAGCGCAGCGGTGCGACAGCGCAGAATGGCACGAAACGCTTTGAGTTGCTGAAAGTTAAAGCTCGATCGATAGCGCTCCAGGAAGCGATCGCCCTGCACGCGTAGGATGTCGGCCACCTCGAAGGTGGGCCGAGTCATTTTTCGTTTTTCCGTTTAAAGCTGCGGCTGATGTTCTCGGTGCTGGATAGAGTGAGGCCATCCAGCGGATTGGTAACCGCCTGCAAGTGCCGCTGCGACAGATGCAGGTACTGGGCGGTGGTCTCCAGGTCGCCGTGACCGAGCAGAACCTGGATGGTGCGCAGGTCGGTGCCCGCCTCCAACAAGTGGGTCGCCCAACTGTGGCGTAGCGTGTGCGGGGTGACGCGTTTGCGGATGCCGGCGCGGCGCGCGGCATCGCTGCACGCAATCCAGACGGTCTTGTCCGAAATCGGCTGATTGAGTCTCCCTGAGAGGTTGCGCGTCGGGAACAGATAGAGTCTGGGTTTTCGCCAGCGCCAGTACTCGCGCAAGGTTTCCAACAGGATTGGACTCAGAGGCAAATCACGGTCCTTACCGCCCTTGCCTTCCACCACGCGGATGATCATCCGCTGGCTATCGATATCGCTGACTTTGAGACGAGCCAGTTCGTTGCGTCGCATGCCCGTGGCGTAGAGCGTCATCAGCAGCGTCCGTCGAAACAGGGTTCCGGCGGCATCGATCAATCGCGCAACTTCCTCCCGGCTGAGCACCGTCGGCAGTCGGCGCCGGTCCCGGGGTAGGGCAAGAACTCGCGAAACTGATGGCGCTTGAGTGTCTTGACGAAAAAGAAGCGCAGCGCCGCTACCCGGTTGACCACCGTGCCAGGCGTCAGCTTGCACTCAGTCAGTAGATAGGCTTGATAAGTTCGAAGTTCGTTGGGGCCGAGCTTGTCGGGAGACTTGCCAAAATGCTTGGCGAAGTCGCTTACCACCCGCAGGTAATTGCGCGTGGTGATGGCAGAGTAGTTGCGACGCTGGAGTTCCTCCAGCATCATCTTGCGTAAACGGGTCACAGGAATCTCCTTCCCAATGACCCCCACTATGCCAGCTGTTTCGGAAATCTCTCCGCTCACCCACGCGGTAGCGTCCGCCGCGCCAGCGGCTTAGTCCTTGTCGGCAAACCTTACCTTGGGATTACTTCCAGCTTGCCCGTCAGCCGGGTACAATCGCTCATCTGAAACGGCAGGAAGGTACAGGAAACAGCGTGCTTCCGCTACGAGACGGGCAACCGTATCGGTTATGCAGATCCCCTTTCATCTCGTCGATGTCTTCGCCGATCAGCCGCTCACCGGCAATCCTCTTGCGGTCGTGCCTCAGGCGGACGAGCTCGATGACAGCACGATGCAGAGCATCGCCCGCGAATTGGGTCAGGCAGAAACGACGTTCTTTGTGGCTCCCACGAGGACATCCGCAGATTGGCGGCTGCGCTCCTTCACTGCTGGCGGAGTCGAGGTCTTCGGCGCAGGACATAATTCTCTTGGGGCATGGTGGTGGCTGGCCGAGTCTGGTCTGTTGGCCCTGGCTGAAGGAGAAACCAACTTCACCCAAGAGATCGGAGATCGCTTATTGCCGGTAGGGATCGAGTACCGCGACCAGCGCCTCCAGTCGGTGATCATGACACAGGAGCCGCCGGTGTTTGGGAAAACCTGCGAAGACCTGTCCGCTCTAGCCGTGGCTCTCGCGCTGAACGAGAGAGATTTCGCGCGGCTTCCCGTGCAGGCTGTTTCCACCGGTGCTTCTCATCTGCTGGTGCCCGTTAAAAATCGCGAGGCCATCGGGCGTGCGAATCCAAACGCGACCGAGCTCGTCAAAGCACTCGCTGATGCCTCCGCGGAGGGCTGTTATCTCTTCTCACTCGATCCCGTATCGCCCTTGGCGATCGCTCATGCGCGGTTCTTCAACCCAGGCTGTCGGACTTTTTGAAGATTCCGCTACTGGAACCGCTGCCGGTCCGCTAGCGTGCCAACTCATCGCGCTGGGGTTGGCAAAGAAAGACACCACCATAAGCATCGAGCAAGGCTACGAAATGGGGAGGCCAAGTCTATTAAGAGTTCACGTGCGTGGGCACTCGGTGCGGTTGTCAGGCCGCTGCGTCAAAGTTGCTGACGGCGCGCTGCGGATCCGGTAACTTTGTCGCTGCTGAAGACAGGACGGGCACTCCCCAAAATGGACAACGTCACTTTCGATCGGAGACGCTTCGCCCCCGACAGCAGAAGGCCGAAAGAGATGCTTCCAATTGTTCCGGCCGAATTACGGGCTGAGCGGAAGTTATGCCCAGGACAGACTCTCAGTGACGCTATCCAGAAGTCGGCTTCGAGGACATGTTTCGGGATCGAAGAATAGTACCTCTCGCTATTTTCATACGCTGATGAGCCTGTTGAATCACGCAGTCGCTCTTTCGTGCTGCACACAATCGGCCCGCAAACCTCGAACACTGGCCATGCAAGACAACCCGCCATTCGCGGAACTGCCCACCTTGGACAAGGGGCGTTGTCGTCGAAGCAGTGAGATACGTTTGCCGTATACAGAGTACGCCACGAAGCTCTGGGGCTGAGCGGTATGGTGCCATTTACAATCTTGTCAAACTGACCTCGTGCACAAATCGAGGCGCTTGCTACTGCGGGGGTACCGGTATGGAGCCTGTAATACGTCGGGCGTCGGAACCCGACACACAGGAGATCGAGCGCATTATCAGCGCGGCCTACAAGCACTACGTCTCGAGAATTGGTAAACCACCAGCTCCAATGACCGATGACTACCGTGAACTGGTTTGTCATGGCAATGTCTGGGTGCTCACCCTGGGTGCGGAAATCGCGGGGCTCGTGGTGCTTAAGAGAGAATCCGATTACATGTTGCTGGACAACGTAGCGGTCAAGCCCGACCACCAGGGCTCAGGTTTCGGCCGTCAACTCATAGAGTTTGCCGAGGCCCGGGCCCGGCAGTGTGGGTATGACGAGATTCAGCTTTACACCAACGCCGTGATGCACGAGAACCTGGCCATGTATGCCAGGCTCGGTTATCAGGAGTTCTCTCGTCGTCGTGATTCCGGCTTTGATCGTGTTTTCCTCAGAAAATCAATCTGTAAGTGAATATCCGGGGGATCCTTCGGGCGCGGCCTTTTTCCTGGAGGATTTATTTGTAAGGGAATCTGCTGTTCAAGGCGATTTCAGGTGACCGTTCGTATGTTGGCTGGGAGTTTGACGGACGATCTGATTCACAAACCGATATGGATGTTATTGAAACTACAGTAAATCCGGCAACTGTCGCGTAGGAAAGCCACTCAAAAAGAAAAAATCTGCCTGCCACCGATGAGTTTTGGCACCCCCGCCGGTTTTACCCATACTGTCCCTAAAAGAAGTTCATCCCCAGCTACGCTACCGCACTGTGCATAAAGACGCACACCGCATTATTGGCCGCGTGGATTGAATCGAACATCTTGCTACAACTGGCGTCTGCACCCTTTGATAAGCAGGATGAGACACTCGTTCCCGAAGCAGGTTCGTGCACCAACTGTCCGAAGCGAACCGGATTCAACAAGCTGCTCTTCCCCGACGTACGCAAAGATTCCTGCACGTCTCCCGACTGCTTCCGGGCCAACATCGACACTACCGTGAAAAAGACTCTGGAAACCAAGCCGCAGCTAATTCAAATTTCGGCGGCGTGGAATTCCCGCGAGGGCGCTCCCTTGGGACGGAATCACTACGTGGAGTTGGAGATCAAGAAGCCGAACGCAAACGGCGCCCCGAGCGGCTTTCGCCCCGGTGCCGGCTGATTTTAATTTTGTATTGGGAGGAACTTTTCGGGGCTGGCCGGGTTCTTCAAACATAGCCATTCGTGTATCGCGGCCGTCTTTCGTGGTGCGAAGCACGTTTGTCGTACGGTAGTTTCCTGGGGGTCGAGCGGTGTTCCCCGACGGTCAAACTTCGTCGTCTGTACTGAGGCATCGTCTTGGTTCAAGACTTGGGCGTAACCAGGGCTACCCAACGATTGACCACACCCAACCACCTGCGCTGAGCCAACAGCTTGCCGGGCTTGACCAGCACCACAATCTTCATTTTTCCTATCGTGAAAACGGGGCATTAGCGGAATCGACCGATGCCAATAATCCGTTCTGGCGGCCGACAGGATTATCTACAGGTGTGCATGGAAACAGCTAGATCGATGGAGTGGACCATCCACTCTGATGAATACGCGAGAAATCATTGTCGTTGTACAGCTAAGACTCGATGCCAACCATCGTGACGAGTTCCTACGTACACTCTACGATATCGTTGAACGCTCCCGGATTGCCCCCGAATGTCTTTCCTACGAATTGTTCAGCCGCGCCGAAGACGAGAATACGCTTGTTCTCTTTCAAATGTGGAGCACACGCGAAGCATTCGAACAAAACTGGCTTTATACCGATCTACCTAGAATCAACACAAACTCCCATTTGCTCGCGGCTGCAATGGAATCTTGGGAACTCCTTCAGCTGCCGTTGTGAAGAATTTGCGTTCTGTGTTCTCGGCGCGTCCGACGAACAGGCAGAGGCTATGCCGCGGAGTGCATGGGTAAGCGCGTCCTCCCGCGTGTCTCGGCCATTTGCACGACCCGATTAACAAACGCTCCAATCACGGACGAATGCCTTTCCTTGCGAAGTACAATCGCCGTTTGTGTTTGCACAAGCTCGGAAGGAAACAACCGAACAACGACTCCTTCTGGGGAGGTCCTGAACGCCCCAGAATTTGCCAGCGCAATTCCGGTACCCCGTGTGACCAAATACTGTGCTTCGTGAGGACTCGCGGCCTCCGCCGCGATCCTTGGTGTAATACCAGCATCCAAAAAACGACTGAGCAGCCAGCCACGAAACTGAAGATCAAAACGCTTTCCGCCAAGTATCAATCTCTCGTTCTGCAAGTCCTCAAGTCTTAGCGCTCGCCTTTTTGCCAGTCGATGTGTTTTTTGCATTGCTGCCGCCAGCGGCAATCTGAACAGCGGAACGATTTCCAAATGTGGCGCATCGACCGGGAGAATGATGATTCCACAGTCCCAGTCCCTATGGTCAACGTGAAACACTGTTTCCTCAGAGGACGAGCTTTCAAAGCTGATGTTCACTGTCGGTGACTCGCCAAGAGCCATTTCCTTCAGTTCGGTCATGAAACGCAAATCAACATAGGGCGAATAGCCAACCGTCAGATGCCCGTTTCCTTTTCTATCTCGCACCACCGCCGAAACGGTCCGGTCGAAATCGTGAAGGATCTTCCGGGCTCCATAGAGCAAACGTCGTCCCGGAGGAGTGAGTTCCACGTGGCGGCTGTGCCGCTCGAATAACTGCACCCCAAGCTTTTGTTCCAGGCTTTTTACGGACCTGCTCAACCAAGGTTGCGAAACGTGCAAGCGATTTTGGGCCGCCCTCGTAAAGTGCAGCTCTTCGCCCACTGCAACGAAACTCTTCAGCCTGTCGAGATCAACATTTATCGACATAAGCCTCTCCGGCCGAGCTATTCAAGCGTTTGGGCACCAGGGCTGTTGCTCAACATCTTGTGCAAATTTAGATGCGTCCCTGGATCACGACGGCGATTCCTTTTCCGCGATAATCCATGCGCGATAGGCATGAATCATGAGGCTTAATCCAACGCGCGGGAGGGGTCTCTAAACGAAACTCCCGCGCGGGTCTACCTGATCCTCCTAGCGCCCAGCACTCCTGTCCGTTCCCGAAATCGTGCCCAATCACCTCAGCGATTCCTATGCGGCATCGGTTCGCGCCAACGAAGTCTTGGACTGTCCCTCGATTCCACATTACGGTTACTTACAGATCCAGCCATTTCCATTTAGGAGCAATTGTGTTCAATACAAGGAAGCAGCCAGCCACTCACAAAAGTGTTGCGACGCTCCAGTTGTCCACTTCAGGGCAGTTCGAGCGCCTACTTGATAGCGACGAAGCCGCAGCCCTTCTGGGCATCCACAAAAAGACTTTGCAACGAATGGCACGCAGCGGAGAGGTCCCCGGCGTCCAAATTGGGGATCTTTGGCGCTTTCGCGCGTCCACTCTCAACGATTGGCTGGCCTCAAGACTCGCCGGGTAGTCCCAAAACAACCTAGACTCCACCCGCAACTCAAGCTATGCTGCCCAAAGCCACTCGTGCCCGTATCGACGAAAGGAGCAACACCTTTTGTTAACGCGGACACGATATCAATTCGGAAGTTTACGGCTGAAGCAAAGGCGGAATGGATCCCAAGCCTGGGAGTTTCGGTATTACGTGGACCAATTGGACGGCGGACGGAAACGTCAGCACGTCACGATCGGCACATGTAAGCGGTATCCGACCGAAGCCCTCGCTCGAAAAGCCGTTCAAGCCCTTCTTCTCAACCTCAATGCAGAGGCCCCACGGGCCGAGTTGGAAGTACCAAGCTTTGGCACTCTTCTCGACAAATATGCCGAAGAAGAGATGCCGGCCAGGTATTCAACTCGCAAGTCGTATGAGTCAAACATCAAGACGCATATTCGACCGAAGTGGGCCGATTATCCCTTGGACCGGATCAAGCCGATGCCGGTTGAACAATGGCTTCGGGCACTCAAGCTGGCTCCGAAATCCAAGGCGCACGTCCGAGGTCTGATGCACCTGGTCTTCACCTGCGCAGAGCGATGGTGCCTGATTGAAATAGGCAAGAACCCCATCGCACTGGTTCGTGTGAAAGATTGCACCAAACGATTGAAGCGCCCGCGAGTGCTCACGGTTGAGCAGTTCTGCGCGATGCTACCGCACCTGAAACAACCTTACAGGACGATGGTGATCGTAGCGCAGTGCCTGGGGCTCAGAGTCAGCGAGATTGTGGCTTTGAAGTGGGGCGACTTCGATTTCAATGACCGGGTATTGCTTGTTCAGAGAAGCGCGGTCCATTGCCGTGTGGATTTCGTCAAGACCGAATACTCACACGATTTTGTTCCGCTCGATGATGATCTGGCAAAAGTGTTGCTCAACTGGAAACAGCAGAGCTGCTTCCAACGGGATGAGGGTTGGGTTTTCCCAAATCCCGCCACGGAGAAGCCTTACTGGCAGGAAGAAATCCAGAAGAAGCACATCAAACCCGCTGCAGAAGCGGCTGGCCTGGGCACCGGAATCGGTTGGCATACATTCCGACACACTTATCGGACGCTCCTCGACGAAACTGGAGCGCCGATGAAGGTGCAGCAGGAGCTAATGCGGCACGCCAGTATTCAGACGACCATGAACGTTTATGGGCAGGCTCTATCGAGCACGAAGCGCCAAGCAAACAGCAAAGTCGTTCAGATGGTGCTCAAGCCGACAGTCTCGGTGCAGATAAATGAAAAAGGAGCCGACGCTGCGGCTCCCTAATCAATTGCGTTTTTCTTATTGGGGGTTTTTGGGGGTTTCTCGGTTTAACCCAAATTCCCGTAAGCTTATGATTCCTTTGGTTGCGGGGGGTGGATTTGAACCACCGACCTTTGGGTTATGAGCCCAACGAGCTACCAGACTGCTCCACCCCGCAGTTTGATCATAAACAATGGTTGAAAGACCGTCAAACTTTGGCGGTGGGTGCGGGCGTCCATGGATATAAACATGGATATAAACATGGATATAAAAAAGTAGCGTCAGGATTCCAGCAGCGCGCGGCGGCCCGCAACCTGCACCGCCTTCACAATGAAAGAAATGACCTACAGTTGGACCGCATCCGATTCCTTCGTATCGCATCGAACTAGCGTCGAAGTTTAGGCATACAATCCTCTTAACGATATCTACAAGCAAGGAGAAATTATCTATGGCCAAGAAAGATCTGGATGCGAAAGCCCCGGCCGCCGAGCGCGGAATTTTGAACTCGCAGCCTCGGCTTCACCAACATGCCGCTGAAATTCAAAAGTATGGAACTGTTGAGCATATGTTGCCTCTCGAACTGGAAGAGCCGGTTCGCCTGGAGATGACCGAGCAACTCAATCTTCTGCTGGCCGACACTATGACCTTGCGTGATCTCTACAAGAAATCGCATTGGCAGGTTGCCGGCCCAACTTTTTATCAACTCCACCTTTTATTCGATAAGCATTATGGCGAGCAATCGGAACTCGTAGATACGATCGCCGAGCGCATTCAACTTCTCGGCGGCATCTCCATTGCCATGGCTCCTGACGTGGCGGAAACTACCCGCATCGAGCGTCCGCCCAAGGGCAGGGAAGAGGTGCCGGTGCAGATTTCTCGCTTGCTCGATGCGCACCAGATCATCGTGGGCCACTGCCGCAAGCTGGCTAAGCGTGCGGACGAACTCGACGACGCCGGTACCAACGACATGGTTGTCAGCGACGTTCTTCGAACCAACGAACTGCAGGCCTGGTTCATCAGCGAGCATTTGGTAGATATGCCGCTTGTGCATGCCGAACAGCCGCGGCTGCGCAACGTCAGTTAGTTAGCAACCAAAAATAAGTGAAGCGATCAAAAATAAATGGAGCAGGCTCTCCCTGGGCCTGCTCCTTTGTCTAAGGCCGGCCCGCGACAACGGCGTTAGATCAGTGCTATTGTGGAAAGCTTCACAATCCTTTCGACCATGCCATCTTCTATCGAGAACATTCTGGCAAGTTACGATGATCGTGCTCCGCTCTCGCAAGCTTCAACCATCCCCGCCGCCTGGTACACCGATCCACGCATCGCTGAGTTGGAGCGCTTCAGCGTATTCAGCAAGACCTGGCAATTGGTCGCGCGCACCGATCAAGTCCGAGCCCCCGGACGATTCGTCTCCACCACCGTCGCCGGAGAACCCATTGTTGTGGTTCGCGGTAACGACGGGACTCTTCGCGCTTTTTACAACGTGTGTCGCCACCACGCCGCCGCTGTCGTAACAGAGCCCTGCGGGCAGGCCTCGATCTTGCACTGTCCTTATCATGGTTGGAACTACGGACTCGACGGTTCTCTCAAAGGCATGCCCGAATTCGATGGAGTCGAGAATTTTGATCGTGCGCAAAACGGTCTGGTTCCGGTACGAGTCGAAACCTGGGAGTGCTTCGTCTTCATCAACCTCGACAATAATGCGGCACCGCTCGCCGACTTCCTCGGCGGCTTGACTATGCGCGTTGCTCCGCTCGGCATCAGCAAACTTCATTACTTCGACAGCCGTACTTTCGATATCCATTGCAACTGGAAGGTCTTCGTCGATAACTATCTCGACGGCGGTTACCACGTGCCGCACCTCCACAAGGGTTTGAATTCAGTTCTCGACTACAAGCAATACACCATCGAGAACGAAGACCGTTATTGCCTGCAATCCAGCCCGATGGTTTCTTCCTCCGAAGATGCCGCCACCGGAGCCACGCGCAAGGGCGACCGTGCCTGGTATTTCTGGCAGCATCCGAATCTAATGATCAACTGCTATGCGGGATACATAGATACGAATCTCGTCATTCCCGTCAACGTGGATCATTGCAGAGTGATCTTCGATTTTTATTTTGCAGACATCAGCGATGCCAGTCGCGAGTACAACGAGCAGTCCGTTAACGTTGGCAATCGGGTGCAGGAGGAAGATCTCGGCATCTGCGAGGATGTGCAGCGCGGTCTGAATTCGCGCGCCTACCGGGCCGGACGACTCTCCGTACGCCGTGAGGCCGGAGAACAATTATTTCATCGTCTGCTGGCTGCGGATCTGAAGCGCGAATGCAAATTATGCACGACCGAGTAAATCAGGCGACGCATCGGAATAGAAGTTGAATTCACGCCCCGGAGGGCGATCGACAATAGCCCGGCGCTTTCAGCGCCGGGAAAAGCGGGGAAGCAGAGACGCGTCCCGTAGGGACGCTTGATGTTCTCCACCGTAGATGCTGCTCACATCACTCTGGCGCCGACTCTTGTTCCCGCCGGATAGCCCGCAAATCAATTCCCAGGTGCTCCGCTTTCTTATAAAGATGGCTGCGCTCTAAGCCGAGCGATTTCGCAGCCAGGCTCACATTCGAATGACTGCGCTTCAATTCTGCCAGAATCACTTCGCGCTCGAAAGCATCCACTCGATCTCCCAGAGCTCCGGAAGAGAAGGTAGAAGCGGCAATGCTAATGTCGCCGCCCTTTGGCAATGCCATCTCCAAGGTCGCAAGATCAACTTGGCCATTTGTCGCCAACAGCATCAACCGCTCCACCATGTTGCGTAACTCCCGCACATTGCCCGGCCACATGTGCGATTGCAGTTCGGCCATTGCTTCGTCGGAAAATGGAACCGGCTTCCATCCATTCTGCGCACTCACTTGCGCCGCAAAATGCTTCACCAGCGCGGGAATATCCTCGCTCCGTTCGCGCAAGGGCGGCAGCACCAGCGGAAAAACATAAATGCGATGAAATAAATCTTGACGAAATTTGTCTTCCCGTACCCGCGCCTCCAGATCGCGATGCGTAGCTACTACTACGCGCACGTCGACACTCACCGGCTTCTCGCCGCCCACGCGCTCCACTTCTCCTTCTTCGAGCACGCGCAGCAGCTTGGCCTGCATCGCCAGCGGCATATCGCCAATCTCATCGAGAAAAATTGTTCCGTGATCCGCTTGCTCAAATTTTCCAGCATGTCGCGCCGCAGCGCCGGTGAAAGATCCCTTCTCGTGCCCGAATAATTCCGATTCGATCAGTTCCGCAGGCACCGCCGCACAATTCAAAGTCACAAACGCATTGCCGGAACGCGAGCTGCGTTCATGAATCGTCCGTGCCACCAATTCCTTTCCCGTGCCAGTTTCTCCCAAAATGCAGACTCGCGTCTCGCTCGCCGCCACGCGCTCCACTTGCGTCATCACGCGCTGCATAGCCACGCCCTGCCACACCAGTTCATGCTTTCCCAACCGCTGCTTGAGTTGCCGATTCTCGCTTTCGAGCCGCTGCAGCTTCAGCGCATTCTCCACCGTCAGCAAAAGTTTTTCTGTGGAGATGGGTTTCTCCAGAAAGTCCAACGCGCCCAGTCGCGTCGCTCGCACTGCCATCTCAATGTCTGCCTGGCCGGACATCATTACCACCGGCGCTGTAACTCCCAGCGCCTTCAATTCCTCGAGCAATGTAAGTCCGTCTTTTCCCGGCATTCGCACATCGGAAAGAATCAAGTCGAACTTCTGCGCCTTCGCCAGTTCCAACGCTTTCGCCGGATTGTCGCAGACCGTTGCTTCGTGTCCAGCCAGCCGGAACGCCCGCGACAATGAGGCCAGTGTGTTCGCCTCATCATCCACAATCAGCAGATGTGCTTTCGTCGCCAGACATCCTCCATCTCTAAAATTGGTTCACGTTCGTTAGCTGCTTCGCACCGCGTCCGGCAACTCAATCACAAATGTTGTTCCTTGCCCCGGCTCACCCTGTACCCAAACTCTGCCTCCGTGATCGCTCACAACAGATTGCACAATCGCCAGCCCCAGGCCGGTGCCTTGCGCCTTGCTCGTATAATAAGGAGTAAATATTCGCTCCCGCTCCTCTGCCGTCATCCCTGGCCCCGTATCCGCAACTTCGATCCGTACTTTGCCGGCTTCCCGCTGTGTGCGCAGAGTTAACTTGCCGCCTTGCGGCATCGCGTCCACGGCGTTGAGCACGAGGTTCGAAATTGCCCGATGCAACAATTCCGTATCCGCCGGAACCGTTTTTATATGTGGATCGAGCTGCATATCACACTTAATCTTCGCACGCCCGGGCGCTTCCAGCTGCGCCTGAAAAAGTTGCATCACTCCGCGAACCACGTCATTCACTTGCACTGGCCGCAAGTGCGGTTGTGGCATCTTCGAAAATTCACTGAACCTGCCAATGATTCCCTTAAGGTTCGCAATCTCCGCCAGCAGAGTTCTTGAACTCTCGCGGAATACTTCTTCGAACTGCTCCGGACTTTGCTGCCGCGCGCGCACCAGATTCTCCATCGTCAGCTGCAGCGGGAACAGCGGGTTTTTTAACTCATGCGCCAGGCGCCTCGCCAACTCCCGCCACGCCGCCACACGCTCCGCCTGTACCAGCCTCTCTTTTTGTGCCAGCAATTCCGTTGTCATTCGATTGAAGGAATCGGCCAGCTGTCCCAGTTCGTCGCTACCCGAAACATCCACGTACACATCCCAATTTCCCGCCGCCACTTCCTGCGCTGCGTGCGCCAACCGCTCCACCGGGCGCGTTACCCGCGCCGCCGCCCAACTGCTCAGCAGGATGGCCATCACAATTCCTCCCCCGCCCACCAGCAGCGCGGCCGAACGAATATGCCGTTTCAACTCTACGTAATTGCGGCGCGAATTGCCGATTAGCAGAATCGCCAGCAGCGGACGATCGCTTCCCGTCCCCGCACCCCGCAATGGAATGGCATGAAACACTTCATCATCCGCGCGATCCTGCGACCATGCCACTACCGCATTCATCTCCTGTCCGTATTTCCGCACGGCATCGACCACCGCCTGCAGCTCGCCGAGAGAATGTCTTTCGTCAGTAACAGGTCCTGCTGGATCGATCAGCCAATCTGGCGAAAAATGATTGCCGCGATTTTGGTAGAGCAGGGCGCGCATTCCCACCGGCAAGTCCAGCGCCGAAAGAAAATCTTTATCCAGCCGGCGTCCTCCGATCACATACACCGGGCGCTCTCCATGCGTTGCGCGCACCGCAAACAACCCCAACTCCGTTTCATCCTGCAATTCTTCCTGCTTCAGAAATGCGGCCTGGTCTGCCGCTTCGGCAAAACTGTCAGTCTCACTTTCTCGATGGCCAAACTTCGCCGGGGATTGCGCCGAGGAAATGATCGTTCCATCGCTCTCCACGAACTCCAGAAAATCCAGATGACTGTTTTCTGCTGTCGCCTTCGCCAACTCAAAGTAAGGACCGGCATCAGCGGGCGCACGATTCAACGCAACCGCCATGCGGCTCGCGGTTTCCGAATCGGCGATGGTCTCGACTCGCCGCGACACTTCCTCGCCCTGGCGGTTGAACTCGCGGCGAAACTGGGCGACTAGCGCCGCCGTACGCTCATCGTCACTGCGCTCAAAGGCGCGCCGGGTTACTTCCGAAACCAGCCACGCTACTGCCGCCACCGAAAGAAACACGGTCAGCGCGAACACTGCCAGCAGTTTGCGGCGAAAGATCATGGCTCCTTTCTTTCCATGAGAACATCACGCATCATTCGGCCGAATCCTTCGCATCATATCGTACGGTGTAGTAGTTCCACGCTCGATTCGGTTTGGCTATTTCTGTTGTTGTTCCGCCTGCTCACTCTGGTTCGCCATGCTCATACCTCGCAAAACGTCGTTGGCGAAGAAAAACTTTCCATCGGCTGGAACCATCATGATTTGCAGTTTGTCGGAAAGCCGCTCGGCCACGATCTTGTTAATCAGCAGCGGATTACCCTTTAAAATTTCCGCCTCGCTCTGCAATCGTTCCGCGTCCGCCGCCGCTGTTACGCGAATGCGATCTGCCTCCGCGTCTGCCAGCAATTTCCGCCGTTCGCCTTCGGCTTTGCTGTCGATCACTTTCGCCTGCGCCTCTCCCTCCGCATTCTGGATGGTCGCTTCCTTGCGTGCCTGCGCCTCCAGTCGACTCTGTTCGATCTGCTTCTGTTTGAGCGGCAGAGTGTACTGCATCGCATCTGATTCGCTCTTGGCCCGCAAAACTTTTACCCGCGCTTCACCTTCCGCCATCTTCACCTGTCGTGCTTTCATGGCTTCGGCTTCCAGTTCGGCGATCCGGACTTCTTTACCCTTCAACTCAGTTTCCACGCTCATCTGATCGTTCTCTTGTTCCTTCAGCAATAAGGCCTGCAGTCCCTCCGCGTATTCCGGAGGCAATTGAATATCCCGCAGCATTACTTCTTTCACCACAATTCCATCCACCGCCAGCTTTTGTGCAATCAACCCCGCAGCTTTTTGCCGCACTTCCTCGCGCTTGGACGAAAAAACATCTCGCACCGTGTAGTTCGGAACAATCTCACGCCACACGCTCGCCACCGTTGGCGGAACAATTTCCTTTTCCACCGGCCGCGGCAGATTTTCTTCAATGTAATCCAATCTGCGTGCATCCAGACGGTAACGCACCGTGATCGCCAACCCCAGCGTCAATCCTTCTTTCGCCTGCACGTTCAAAGGCTGAGTCTTGACGGAAGAGTTTGTCGAGGACGATTTCGTCGACGCGCTTGCGTCGTCTTCCGACATTCCCGTGGTAAATATCTGATCGCGGGTGTCGAACAGCGCCACATCTTCCACCAGCGGCATAACCAGATGCACTCCCGGATACAGCGTCCCAGCTTCCGCCCCGCTCATCTGGCTCACTCGCACCCCCGCCATGCCACTGGGTACCACAATGATGCTGAACGCCATCAGCAGCGGCCCCCACGCCAGCATCGCCAGTGCCAGGGAGGTTCGCCACCGCAGTACCACAGGAACCGCAACCGCTTCCGCTGTGGCCAACGCGCGGCGGTATAAAATTCCGCGGTAAAGATCAAAGGCGAGAATATAAATCGCGGCGATCATCATTCCCACGCCGCCTGCCATGAGTAAATGTTTCAATGCCAGCATCGTAGTTCTCCTTCGCGCCTCAGCGCTTGGCTTCGGTTTTTATCGCCGCCGTCCGTCTCGAAAAGAACAGCCGGAACACTTGCCCGAAAATCAGTTCCTCCGTCAACAGCGCTACTGCCAGCGAAAAGATCATTCCGCCCACCACCGCCATGAATGTAATCGCCATCTGCATAAGTTCTCCGCCCTGAAATTCCAACCCGCTCCCCACGGAATTTCTTTACGCTCACAGTAAGAGCAGGAGCGGAACCAAACCGCGAGCCCTCAAAACACTGGACTTAGAAAAGACGGTCTTCGACTATGCGCCTGTTCGCCACAACAGCGTGTCAGGACCGACACACCGGCGATCTGCCACTTTTTGGGCCTGTTTCTCTGGATTCTTTACGGGTTTGGGTGAAGCCGACAAATCAATGACGTTTGGCGAAAGTTTTTTTAGTCTCTCGATGATTTAAGGCGCCCGGCTCTTGCCGTCTGGGGTAACGGCTCTGTGGGGTTCTGTGGGTTAGAGCCGGGCGATCTCAATTAGAAGGCCTACTTCAATGTCAGCATTCTGCCATTATGATTTTTTTATGTCGGTGACCCAAGTCACCGCTCTGCGTGATTGCGCTGTCGCACTTCGATTTGACGTAAGAATCTCTTCGTTCCGGGCTCACCTACCTGTGTGATGACCATCACGGTTTCGCACGCCCACACTTCCTACACTAAAAATCGAGTAACAAGCATTTCGAAAAAGCTCTATTTCGGAGATCTTAATTATGGCCTACGTAATCACCGATTCCTGTATCAAAGATTCGCTGTGCGTCGATGTTTGCCCAACCGATTGCATCCATCCCAAACAAGATGAGCCGGGTTTCGAAGAAGCGACTCAACTCTTCGTCGATCCTGCTGAGTGTATCGACTGTGGCGCCTGTATACCCGCATGCACCTCAGATTCGATTCTCGCAGCCGACGACCTGCCTGAAGACAAAAAGCAGTTCGTCGAGACGAATGCCACTTTCTTCAAAAACTGAGTAGCCGTTCCGGGCGACGGGGCGAAGCCGTTTCGTTTGACTTCTGACTCTCGTCATCGCTATCGTTGCCCGCATGAACGTCGTCAAGAGCACCCGCAGTTTCGAAGAATGGCTGGGCCTGCGCACGCATCTCGATAAAAAAGACCTTCGCCTGAAACACGCGCGCATGAAGGCCGAGCTCTTCCCGTTCTTCCGTGCGACTTACTATCGCTGGGCGCAACTCTGGCCGCAGATCTGTCCTGAGCTCGCCAAAGCTCCGCGCGTCCTTGCGGTTGGCGACCTCCATGTGGAAAACTTCGGCACCTGGCGGGACATCGAGGGTCGCCTCATCTGGGGAGTCAATGACTTTGATGAAGCTTGGCCCATGGCCTACACCATCGATCTGGTTCGGCTCGCGGTCAGCGCACATCTCGCCGTCGACGCAGGAAATCTTCCACTCAAACGAGAAGACATCTGCGACACTATGCTGGAAGGTTATCGCGAAAGCTTGCGCGACCAGGGCCGCGCCTTCGTGCTGGGGGAAAAACATCAATGGTTGCGCCTGATTGCCGAAGGCGAGCTGCGCGATCCGGTTCGCTTCTGGCAGAAAATGGATGCGCTCCGCACTCTGAAAACCGAGCCGCCGGTCAGCGCCGTCGACGCCATCGAACATCTTATGCCCGCGCCCGGAATTCCATACCGCCTCGCGCACCGCGTGGCTGGACTTGGCAGCCTGGGCCATGCCCGCTACGTTGCCCTTGCCGATTGGCACGGCGGGCGCATTGCCCGCGAGGCCAAGGCGCTTGTCCAATCTTCGAATTGCTGGGCCGAAAGCGTCGGCTCCGAGCAACAAAAAGGTCCGGCCGAGATTCTCTATCAAACCATCATCAACCGCGCCGTCCGTTGTCCCGATCCCTTCGTCCAGTTGCGTGGACGCTGGATTGTCCGCCGCCTCGGCCCGCACTGTTCGCGCATTGAACTCGCGTCCTTGCGCGGCCCGGGTACCGAACTCCGATTGCTCCATGCCATGGGATTTGAAACCGCCAACATCCATCTCGGCACTCCATCCGCCCGCAAAGCTATCTTCCGCCATCTCGATAAGCAAAAAGGGAAGTGGTTGCACCACGCCGCGGAAGCCATGCTCACAGCGGTGCGTGGCGACTGGGAGTTCTGGAAGAAGAGGGGATACAACTGAGTCAGCCCTCGGATTTTGTCTCTCCCATCCGACTACCTCCTTCCGACTCATGCAATGAAGCCGTTTGGTCGATCTAGACCCTTGACGCTTGGCTAATGACAGAGCGTTCGACATCGAACATACGTTCTACAGCGAATACTGTAATACTTCCGCTTCGCCCTTATGAACCAGTCGGAGGATGAACGCATTCAGGAGCTTTGCTCCAAAATCGCGGTGGAACAAGATCGGCAAAAATTTTTGCAGCTGGTCCAGGAACTGAACCGCGTACTGTCTGCCAAGGATGGACGACACGAAACTGATAGTGATCGAAAGGAAGATTAATTTCGTGGGCCTACGCACTTGAGCGTCATTTGCTTTGCGGCAAAGGGCAACATCGCAAGACTCAGATCAATAGCGGACAAGCTAGGAATCTTCTCCGTATCTTCTACCTTTTTATTCCTACACATTTGCGTGGAGATGACCGTCTCGGCTACAGCCTTCCGGAGTCGCGGCAGTCAGTTGCTTGCATCCAACAATTATGGGAACGGATGCCTTGCTGGAAGGAAACATCATCACTAAGCGAGCCACAAAAGCGGGCAAGCTGCTCTCATTGCATCCCGGTTGTCGCTCCGATGCCGACGGAAAAGCGGTGAGTAATCTAATTCTCTTGTCACTCCCGGATAAGGAATATAACCTGCTCCGCCCCCATCTGGAGGCAACCAACCTCCCTCAGCACAAGATCCTGCAGGAGCCTGGCGAAAAAATCGAGTTTGCCTACTTCCTGAACGACGGTATGGCGTCGCTCGTAGCCCTTAGCCAGGATGGCAGAAGTGTTGAAGTGGGTATTGTCGGCAAAGAAGGCATGATAGGAATGTCGCTTACGCAAGGACTCCGCCGGGAGATTTTCCGGGCCATCATGCAAATGTCTGGGAGTGGAATGCGCATCCGCTCCGACGTGTTTCAGGATATTCTGCTTTCCGCTCCGGCACTACGTTCGCAACTGGGCCGTTTCGCACTCATGCACGGCATGCAGGTTGCTCAGCTGGCCGCCTGCAACCGGCTCCACGGAATTGATCAACGCCTGGCCCGCTGGCTGCTGATGTGCCAGGACCGCTTCGATTCTCAGTCGCTCCCATTGACTCACGACTTCCTCGCGCAGATGCTCGGCACCGGACGTCCCAGCGTGAGTCTGGCCGCCGGAACGCTGGAGGATGCGGGACTCATCGAAAACCTACGCGGCACAGTGAGAATATTAAATCGCAAAAGTCTGGAAGCCGTCGCCTGCGAATGCTACGGAGTCATCCAAAACTTCAACGGCGACCTGGGCCTGAAGTAAGCCGGCGCTCTGCGTCGCTTTCATTGATTCCTACCCGGTGCGTCCCCGTATCCTCTGGGTTTAAAGGTTTAGAACACACGGGGCAATGCTTCGCGCCGTTGACTGCGTTACACTATCTCGCCGCCTATGCCGCGCGTTGACCTCAAGGTCGAAAAACTCCTCACTGAACTCGAAGCTGCCAAGAATCTGTTCGATTCAGGCAGCGCCGCCCGCATCACCAGACTTTTTACGCAGCTCTCAAAAGTACAATTCTCCGATCCTCACCAACTTATCCGCTTCCACGAGTGCCTGCTTTTCATCCGTGCTTTTCCTCACTCGCGCTCGCTCAATTCTCGCGTCGAGAATCTGCTCAACACTTTTTACCGGCGTGTGGAAGCGCTTCACGCCAACCGCGCTGACATTTCCATCCTCGATGACTTCGATACTTCCGGCATTGCCGGCACCACCATGCAGGACACGCTTTCGTTCGACGTTGTCCAATGGCTGTCGCGCCGCTTTCCCCGCAATGTAGATATCGCCTGGGATGATTATTGGGATGACTACCAAGCCGAGCGCGCCCGCGGATCGATCTGGCCCCGCTTCATTCCTCTCTTGGAAGAAGACGCCGACGTCGAAGCCAATATTCCCTGGCAGCGTTGGCTCGAAGCTGCCCGGGGCCGCGAAAATCCGCTCCCATGGCTCATTCGCCGCTTCGAACGACTCGCACTGCCCGCGCGTCAGCGCGCCGAACTCTACGACTCACTTCATCTGCCTATCCGTTGGTGCCTCGAAAACTTAAAACTTTCGCGCACCCGCAACTTCGCTCGTCCCCGCCACTTCTATTTCCACGATGCCCCGCTCATTCAGCGCAGCGAAGTTTCTCTGGCTCGCGAACTGGCCCGGCCCGCGCCCAAGTTCGAAATACTTTCTCCCGCACAAGGAGAAGCCGTGATGCACGCGATCCGCGAAGTCATGCTCGTTCGCTACCGTGAGCTCTACGGCACCACACTCGGCGATCCGCGCACCGTCGTCCGTGCCGATCTCGGTCGCGGCGTCGTCATGCATTTCTGGGGCTTGCCCGCCGAACGCCGTCTCCCGCTCCGCGCCTACCTCGCCGGCTATACTTTAAAAAATGGCGTCCCCATCAATTACGTTGAAGCCATCGGCCTCTGCGATTGGATCGAGGTTGGCTTCAATACCTTCTACACCTACCGCCAAGGCGAAACCGCTTGGATCTACGCCCAGGCCCTGCGCTGCCTGTGCGCTCTCACCGCCGCGAAATGGATTTCCATTTATCCCTACCAGATTGGTCAGAACAACGACGAGGCCATCGACTCCGGCGCCTTCTGGTTCTATCGAAAACTAGGCTTTCGCTCCGGCCGCGCAGATCTGCAAGAATTATGTAAAAGCGAAGAAGAAAAAATTGCCGCGAAGCGCGAGTACAGAACTCCAGCGCGAGTCCTCAGGCGCCTCGCCGAGGCTCACATGTTCTATGATGTTCGTCCATCGGACAGCGGCCCACAGCCCGGTCCATGGGACACTTTCTCCACTCGCAACCTTGGCCTGCTCATCAACCGCCGAATGGCCCGCCGGTTCGATGGCGACAGTCAAAAAATCCGCCAAGCCTCTGTTGCGAACGTAACCCACGCCTTGAAAATCAAGCCGGCCCGCTGGAATCAAGCTCAGATGAAGTCTCTGCAAAACTGGTCCTTAATCTTAGCTCTTATCCCCGGTCTCTCGCGTTGGTCACCCGCTGAGAAAAATCAACTGGTCAAAATCATTCAAGCTAAATCCGCTCCCAACGAAATGACTTACCTCCGCCAAACTCAACGCCATCCTCGCCT
The DNA here is from genome assembly GCA_963836305.1 of uncultured Acidobacteriaceae bacterium. Lineage (GTDB taxonomy): Bacteria > Acidobacteriota > Terriglobia > Terriglobales > Acidobacteriaceae > Sulfotelmatobacter. The sequence goes on from CAWIJP010000025.1 coordinate 21,362, forward strand.
CCGCGCCGCGCTTCTGCGCCTCGGCTCGTGACACCATTACGATTCCGCAATTCCATCACAAGTCCCACGGCCCGCTCTGCAGCTCACTTCCCTCGGGAGCCTCTCTTAACAATTCGTGTAAATCCAGTGGCCGAGTGTACATTTGTAGTTGTCCATTCGCAGTCCGCGGCCACTTCTCCTTGGGCTTATCGCAATACAACTCAACACCATTTTGATCGGGATCATTCAGATAAATCGACTCACTAACTCCGTGGTCCGCGGCTCCCTGCAGCGGAATCTTCGCCGCCAGTACTCGCCGCAATGCCGTTGCCAGCGCGGCCCTTGAGGGATAGACAATCGCAGTGTGGTAGAGCCCGGTTGCGCCCGGTGGCGCTGGCTCGCCTCCCAGACTTCCCCACGTGTTTAGCGCAATATGATGATGGTATCCGCCCGCCGATAAAAACACAGCGCCGTCTCCGTAGCGCTGCGTCACTTCCAGCCCTAAAACGCCGGCATAAAAGTCTAGGGCGCGCTGCAGGTCAGCAACCTTCAAGTGCACGTGTCCGATACGCACTCTGGCATCCACAACATAAGGCGCATCGGCTGTCGAATCGTTTTTTTGTACACCCATAACAAACCTTGCCCCTGAAATGTTTGATTAGATTTTGTCGCCCATCGCTTGGCCGTACCCTACTTTTTCTTCCGCACCCCAGCAAATGCCGGACTATTCTTCAACCGTTCAGGGAAATGTTTTTCATAGCTCGCCAGCCCGGGGCAGATGAAATGATGCGCCCGCGTGAAGCCGAACGTCTTCATCTCATTCATCGCCTCGTCCGCCGTCCAGCCTTCGTCCGCCATACGGTAAGCCGCAACCATCATTCCCGTACGGTCATCTCCCAGGCGGCAATGCACAAAAACTTTCCCCCCTTTGCTCTCCTGCAGAACTTTAAGAAACTTGGCGAACACCTCGTCTCGGGGCCACGGACAATGCCACGGAATCGCCACGTATTCCATCCCCAAACTGTTCACTGTCTTTTCTTCGCTCACGTCATTGGCATGAGTGTCGACCACAACGTTGATCCCCATCTTCGCCAACGCTTTTAATCCCGCTGTATTCAGCAGTCCGCCGCGATAAAGTGTGGGCGTAACCTCACCAAAATTTGGCACGCCTTTTTCCTGAAGCTTGCGCCCGATCACCCGCGTCGCCGGCGATTTCGACTTCTGGTTTTCCGCAACCCTCGCCTGGGGCGCAGCCTGGTTGGCTCCCGCGCCCACCACAAGCAGCCAGATACTGCATATGCGAACCCAACGGCGCATAGAGTCCTTTATTGAGAAGCCGCGACACCGCAAAGTGTTTACTCGGCCGCTTCTACAGGAAAAAAACAAACGATCTGTTCGCCAAGAGACATACAAATCAACCGCCTTGACTCGACACTGATTGCTCTTCGTCTCAGGCGGCACAGGAAAATACAGGAAAATAATGATGAACGCCAAACTTGCCAGCTGCGCGATCTGCTCCAAACCACTTGCTCCCGATACGGCCGCCATCGACGATCGTGGCCTTCCTGTCCACGAAAAATGTTACGCACTAGTCCTCAAAGTGAGAGGGGTCAAGGGCGATAGCCACGGTGCCGTCCGCTGTCCCTACTGCGTCGAGGATCGTAATTTCAAACTCATGAAAGCCAGGGCTGACGGGGAATGGTTTCTTTGCCCCACCTGTGGCCACGCCACCATGCCCAGCAATTTGTCGTACCGTTGCAACTGCTCCAGGTGCATCGAACTCGCCTAGATCAGGCGGAATATTCTTTTTCGTTATATGAGCCGGACTGTCTGTCGACGATCCCGCCGTCTCCGGGCGACGCGGTTCAGGAAGTAATCTCGAGCAAATTTCCCTCAGTGTCAGCAATCACGGCTTCGTAGTATCCATCGCCTGTGAGTCGCGGCGCGCTCACGATGCGGACTCCTGCCGCTTCCATTTCTTTGATCAGACGATCCACCGCGGCGCGCGATCCTACTGAGATGGCTAGATGCGCCGACCGCGAGGCTTCTCTCGGTGATTTCATCAGCTCAAGCCGTGGGCCCGCTCCCAACGAAAGAAAATACGATTTGAAATCGCGCTTCGCACTCGAATACATCGGTCCTGCTGTGGCTTTGAACCATCGTTCATAAAAAGCGCGGGCGCGCTCCAGGTCGCCAACCCAGGCGGCGACATGCTCAATGCGCGCACTCGAATCTCGCGCCGCATCCAGCAATCCCAGCTTTACCAGTTCGCGTCGAAGCGAAAGCGGATCAGTAAACAGAACTCCATGCATGCCCAGTGCGATTGCGGTTTCCACGTTCTTCTCCAGGTCGTCGATGTAAACCGCTTCCCCAGGGTCGATGCCGTGAGTCTTAAAGAAAAGATGGAAGATACGAGGATCAGGCTTGAGCAGACGCACTTCCCCAGAAAGTACTATCCCTTGGAACCAGTGCAGAAATTCGAATCGTTTAAAAGAGATGGGAAAAGTTTCCGCCGACCAGTTGCTGAGCGCATACAGAGCCACTTTATTGGCGCGCAGTTCTGCAAGGATCTCAACCGTGCCACCAATCGCACCCGCCACCATTTCCGGCTGACGCTCAATCCATGCGTCAATCAACTCCGCATGGCTGGGATACTCCGACTTGAGCAACGCGCACGCCTCAGCAAAAGTTCGTCCCGCATCCTGCTGAGAGTTCCACGAAGCCGTGCACACATTGGCCAGAAAATGCTCCATGGCAGCTTCGTCCCCAGCAAAAAGCTTCCGATATAAATGACGCGGGTTCCAGTCAATCAACACTCCGCCAAGATCGAATACCACAACCGAGCGATTTGCCATGATGAAGTTATTTTATCCAATCGGCCATCAACGCTCCCTCGGCGAAGACCGCTGTCATCCTGAGGAAGCGGAGTCGCTCGCACTGGCGGGCGACTCTCTACGAAGGATCTGCCCTGAGCTTGCCGAAGGGACCTGCTTCCAGATGCGCTCCGTTTTCGCTTCACAAATGTCATTCTGAGCAAGTGCGAGCGAAAGCGAGCGCGAGTCGAAGAATCCCTACCTCCTCAACCTCATCCGCCGCCTTTGACCTTGCCTTTGATTGGGAAGAGCACGACATTCAGTCGTGTCGATTCTGCCTTTGTCATCATGAGGAAGCGGAGTCGTTCGCGAAGCGAGCGACTCCCGACGAGGAGCCTGCCCTGAGCCTGCCAAGGGAACCTGCGGTTCTGCCTGCAGCGAATTTTAGGTGTGGGACGGAACTCATGTCCGTCGCCTTTGACCTTGATCTTGATTCCGATTCTGATCGGGAAGCGCGCGACATTCATTCGTGCCCACCTAACTTGTCATCCTGAGGAAGCGGAGCCGCTCGCAATCGCGAGCGACTCCCGACGAAGGACCTATGCAACTGGCGTCAATCTCCCCAACTGACGCACCCTCGCGAATCGGGCTGAAAGCCCGATGAGGAAACTGCTTCTTCCTGCAGCGGTTTTTGACGTGTGGGACAGACACTCCTGTCCGTCGCTTTTGACCTTGATTCTGATTTTGATTCGATCGGGAAGGCACGAGGTTCCGCCGCGCCGGTTGCGCCACATCACTCTGAGGAAGCGAAGTCGTGGCTGACACACCTCCCAACGGATGTCATTCTGAACCGGGCGCCAAGCCGGTGAGGAACCTGTTTTTTCGGTCACCCTGTCCTCACAAAACCTTGGGGTAACAAGAAGAAGGCCACGACTCTCGCCGTGGCCTTTTCATATCCGCGTCAATCCGTCCAAATCCGTGGCAAAAAGTTTCTAGTGCCTTCCCCCGCCCGGACCGCCGCGACCTCCGCGATCCCGACCACCGCCGCCGGGCCTTCCACCGCGCCCGCCGCGTCCGCGATCTCGACCACCACCACCGGGCCGTCCACCGCGTCCACCACGATCTCCACCATGCGGACGGTCTCCATGCGGACGATCACCGCTGCTTACCGGCGCTCCACCCTCGCGATTGAAGTTGGGCTCATCATCGGGAAAATCGCCCCCGCCTTCAATCACCATCGATCCAGTCAACGCCGGAGCGGGAACCGGTTCTCGCTCGTCGCCGCTGCCTTCAACCGGAGCCGCGCCGTCGCCTCCGCCCATTTTTGCGCGCTGCTCTTTCAGAATCGCTTTGCGCGATAGCCGGATGCGATTGCCTTCAACGGCGAGCACTTTGACCAGCACCTGATCGCCTTCCTTCAACTCGTCGCGGACATCGGCGATGCGATGCTCCGCCACTTCGCTGATGTGCAGCAATCCATCGGTGCCCGGAATGATTTCGACAAACGCGCCGAAATCCGCCAGCCGCGTCACCTTTCCCAAATATGTTTTGCCAACTTCCGCGGTCGCAGTGAGATCGCCGATAATCTGCAGCGCCTTCGCCGCCGACGCCTGATCACTCGACGCAACTTTCACCAACCCGGAATCTTCCACATCGATCTTGACTCCGGTTTGTTCCACGATGCTGCGAATCATCTTTCCGCCCGGCCCAATCAGATCGCGAATCTTGTCGACCGGAATCTGAACGGTGTAGAAGCGCGGAGCGAAATCAGAAATCTTCTCGCGTCCAGAAGTGATCACTTCTTCCATCTTGCCGAGAATGTGCAACCGTCCACGCTTCGCCTGCGCCAGCGCCTCGCGCATAATCTGCGAAGTGATGCCGGCAACTTTAATATCCATCTGCAGCGCAGTGATTCCGTCCTTCGTTCCGGCGACTTTGAAATCCATGTCGCCGTAATGATCTTCCGCGCCCGCAATGTCGGTGAGAATGGCATACTGCTCGCCCTCTTTCACCAATCCCATCGCAACTCCAGCCACCGGAGCCTTCAACGGAACGCCCGCATCCATCAGCGACAACGACGCACCGCAAACCGTCGCCATCGACGACGATCCATTCGACTCCAGAATGTCGGAGACCACGCGCATCGCATAGGGCCACGACTCTTCCGACGGCAGCACCGCCGACACCGCGCGCTCTGCGAGCGCGCCGTGTCCAATCTCTCTTCGCCCCGCCCCACGCAAGAACGCAACCTCCCCCACCGAAAACGGCGGGAAGTTATAGTGCAGCATGAAGCGTTTTTTGGCTTCGCCTTCGAAGCCTTCGAGGCGCTGCATGTCGTCGCTGGTGCCGAGCGTTGTGGTTACTAAGGCTTGGGTTTCGCCGCGGGTGAAGATTGCGCTGCCGTGGGTGCGGGGCAGAACTCCGGCTTCGATCCAGATGTCGCGAACTTCGTCGAAAGCGCGGGCGTCTGGACGACGCTTCTTTTCTAAGACTTCTTCGCGGAAGATTCGTTCGCGCAGCGTTTCGTAATACTGTTTCAACTTCGCGAGAGCTTTTTCGTCGTCCTCGGGAATTTCGGCTTGCAGCTTTTTCTTGATGTCTTTGACTAATGTGTAGCTTTCGGCTTTCGGACGTTTCTTAGTGTCGAGTGCATCTGACAATTCCGCGCCGACTTTCTTTTTCAGATCGTCGTAATATTTCTGATCGAATTCCGGCGGTGTGACTTCGCGTTTTTTCTTGCCGGCTTTTGCGCGCAGGTCGTTGATGGCGGCGCAGATCTTTTTGACTTCGTTATGACCGAAATCAATCGCGTCGACGACCAATTCTTCGCTCACTTCTTTTGCGCCGGACTCGATCATCACGATTCCGTCGGCGGTGCCGACGACCATGATGTTCAGCGTGCTCTCGCGCATTTCGTCGTATGTGGGATTGATGACGAACTGGCCACCGATCTGGCCGACGCGCACGGCGCCGATGGGACCGAGGAAGGGAATATCGGAGAGCGTAAGGGCTGCGGACGCACCGTTAATTCCGAGAACGTCCGGATCGTTACTGGCATCGGCGGAGAGAACGAAGGCGATGACTTGGGTCTCGCACTTGAATCCCTCGGCGAACATGGGCCGTACGGGGCGATCGATCTGGCGGCTGGTGAGCACTTCGCGGTCGCTCATGCGGCCTTCGCGCTTGATAAAGCCTCCGGGAAAACGTCCACCGGCGTAGGTGTATTCGCGGTAGTCGACGGTGAGCGGGAAAAAATCAATGCCCTCGCGGGGATCGGGGTTGGCGGTGGCGGTGGCGAGGACGACATTGTCGCCCATTCTGACAACGGCTGCGCCGTGGGCCTGTTTGGCCAATTTTCCGGTTTCAAACGACAGTTGCTTTCCGCCGGCGAGGTCGACGGTGACGGTGCTGACTTCTGGTTTCATATTCATCCTTTAATTTTATGGATCAGGAGCGCGGTTGCGCTTTCTGGTTGGCGCGGGCTGCGTGGTGATTGGCCTGGCTCGAATTGATGAAGCTCGAATTGATGAAGATGGAAAGGCGCGTAGGCCATGGGTAAACGGAGTTTGATAAGCGGCGCCAATGGGAGCTTGGGTTGCGAGATACGCTTCGAAATACGCACGAAAAACTTGGTCAATGCTGTACCGGCTTCGAGAGGAAGGCGGTGTGCTCAGAGACTGCGTTAAGAAAAATATCCGGGTGAATGGGCTACCGTTACCTTCCCCACTTCTCGCAAAAGAGGCGAGAAATGGGGCACCCAGATTTTCTAGTTACTTGCGGATGCCGAGTTTTCCAATGACAGTTTTATAGCGCTCGGAATCGTATCTCTTGAGGTAGTCGAGCAAGCGACGCCGCTTGCTGACCAGCATGAGCAGGCCGCGGCGCGAGCCGTGGTCCTTCTGGTGCGTTTTGAAGTGATCGGTCAGTTGGCCAATGCGTTCACTGATGATGGCGATCTGAACCTCCGGACTCCCGGTGTCAGTCGCGTGCGTCTGATACTGGTCAATGACAGATTTCTTTTGCTCTCTGGCTAACACTAACCTGGTGCACTCCTGTTCTCAGTTTCGATTTATCTTGGTGACAGTAGCGAGGATAACAGGCGGGGGGTGGGGGTGTAAAGGCGAAGAGTATACTGTTCGCCGTCCGCGTGGCGTGCAAAGTTCTGATGTGAAAGCCTATGGCTACCAAAGATGAATTGGAGGCTGAGAAGCTCCAGCTTGAAATTAGCGAGCTAAAGCGACCTTGGTACAAGAAACCTGCGTATGTTTTCCCTACGATTGTGGTGGTCGGCACGTTGCTTACGGGGTTCATCACGCAGTTCTTCCAGGCCGAGTTTACGAAGTTCGAGAACCAGAAACACGACCTCCAGCACGATAACGAAACTCTGCTGAAGGAACAGAATGGTTGTTAGGAGAGAAACAGAAACTTAGCGGCGCGCAGGCGAGGCTCGAATCGGAGTACGCGCGGAAGCGGGCCGAGCTTGAACACGACCTCGGGCAGAAAACAGCCGAGTACGAGAAAAAAAGTGGGGAACTGAGTAGACAGTATGAGAAGGAAAAAAAAGACCTCGATGCAAGGATGGCTGATATACAGCAAAGGCTCGTGGTCGAGCCGGTATTGGCCCTGATTGCTGAGATACGGAGGAACGATCTCTTTCAAATGGACCTAGGCTTCAAGCCTGACGAGCTAGTGAAGCTTATATGGCAGGATGATGAAGACCGTCCTGCTCGCCTAGCGCTTGTGGAGGATTCTCTGGCGGGGGCCAACGACCTGCTATTCAAGAGCAAGCTCCTGTACGTGTTGTTCGGCGTTACGCGCGACGAGAAATGGAAGGAACGGTTTGTCGAACTTGTGCGATCTGATCCGACCAAAGTGCCTTTCGGGATTTCAAGCGTACTTACCGCTAGCGCATGGAATCGTGACTTCTCTCGCGGCGCTCCTTTTTATGCCTCGTCCACAGACGAAATGTGCGGGATCGGAATTATGGTTCTGAAGGCGCAACCCCCGAGCTCGCACGCCGAACGGGAAGCCGGCCGAATTCGTGACGGCTCAAATGCTGGCGAAGCCGATGTGGGATCAAGGCTCCTCCTAGCGACTCGGGAGGTTGATGGCTACGAACGGGCATCAATGTTGGGCGCCTGTGGACGGCTCGCCAAGCCTGTGGAAGACCCGAATGAGTTAGGTGATCCGCAACTGTTGCTTACAGGGGTAAAAATTGCCCGGGACCAATTGCTGAGGGAGCATGATGATTACTTAATAGGAATGCTGGATGCCCTATACAATCTTTCGCGCCCGGCGGCATTCTGTACAAGCATGAAGCTCCTAGTGGCACCGAGACCTCCACAAGCTGCCGATTCCACTGTGCTCTTTCGACCGACGTTCCAAGAGAGGGTCGTGCAGATCGCCATTGAGGCCGAGGAAGCGACGCATAATCGCCGAAAATTTAACCAACGAACCATCCGTCCGACGAGGTGGCTCAGGGAAAATCGCGAACTGGTTAGACTCTGGATGGAAGACGATCTGCAGCGCTAAGGTCCAAGCCGGGGAACATTCGGCTTAGCCTGAATGAAGCGGGCAAGCAATAGCGCGGCACATAAGTCTTAGGGACTACCCACCTCCGCGCCGCCCTCTTGTCTGCTCTGCCAAGCATGCGCTGCGCGTCGCGGAGGGCTGGCTCACACGTGCTTCCAATTTCCACGATAGAGGCTGCCCCACTCGTCGTGATTTTCGACGAGTGGGCACCACGGACTTTGAGTCCCTGTTCATTCGTCCTTATCGGCGCTTGTATGTCCGCAGAAAGATGATGGGTTTCGGCAAGCCGCGGCTACCATCGCCTGTGGCACCCACCTGTCGAAAACCGCGACATGTGGGGCAGCCTCAATTGTGGCGATCCATGGAAAGACAGGACGCACGCTTATGGGTCAGCCCTCGATCACTAAGGTTCGACGGCACAAGGTGAAATTGCGTCGGTCGGTTCGTTGCATGCGAGTTGCATGGGTCCTTCGTCGGGAGTCGCCCGCTTCGCGCGCGGCTCCGCTTCCTCAGGATGACAAAGAAAAACAGCAGGTTCCTCGCCGGGCTTTCAGCCCGATTCGGAATGACATCCTTTTACCTTTGGCGCCGTTCGCACCAGTTTGAAGCCATCCCTAAACTCTTGTCATTCCGACGCGCGCCCAAAGCGCGCGAGGAACCTGCTGTCCTTTGCAGCGGCGATAGCGCCGGGGCAGTGCTGCGTACGTTTGTGCCTTGGGCGCTCGGACCCGTACCAGGCCGGCTTTCAGCGCGTGTACTTGAGTACGAGAGAACAGCAGGTTCCTCACCGGGCTTTCAGCCCGATTCGGAATGACATCCCTTTTTTTTGATTTTTCCTGAATCACATCCCGAACTTAAATTTTGCACAGGTGGTTTGTGATATCCGCTACTGCAGGGCGTGCGGCCTATCCTTAAAGTCTTGTCATTCCGACACGGCTTCAGCCATGAGGAACTTGCTGTCCTTTGGAGTGGCGACGGTGCGGGGGCGGTGCTATTACGTTTACATCATGGCCAGCAAGAGCCGCGTGATTTACGTCGGCATGACGGGCTTTCTTATGGCTCGCGTGTTGCGGCATCGAGCTGGCGAGGGCGGAGCGTTTACGCGGAAGTATCGCGTGCAGCGGCTGGTTTATTACCACTGCTTTTCTAGTGTCGGGGATGCGATTGCACAGGAGACTGAGATTAAGAAATGGAGACGGGAGAAGAAGGTGGAGCTGATTCGGGCGGCGAATCCGACGTGGGAGGATTTGGCTGCGGGGTGGGGAGGGGCGGCTGTAATGACTGTGTGGGGGAAAGCAGGTTCCTCACCGGGCTTTCAGCCCGATTCGGAATGACATCTTTATTTTTCGCGGCGGGTGGGAGTGGGGCTCGAGTTTGGCTCCGTCCGCTCGTGGCGTCCCGGTGGGACTGGGTTCAGCTTTCTTCTTCTACCCCGCGCTCACGTGCGGGGCTATGATGCGCTGTCCCGGCGGGACTTGTTGCGCTTGCGACTCTATAACCCGGCGTTGAAACGCCGGGCTATTGTCAGGCGTCCCTGTGGGACTGGAGTATTGCGGGGGCTCAGCGGCTTAAGGCGTGCCGTTGCCGGTTAAGGTCAATTCAAGGATCAAGTTCAGAATCAAAGTCAAGGGCGACGGACAGGAGTGTCCGTCCCACACGGGCAGGATCAAAGACAAGATCAAGGTCAAGGGCAGCGGGCGAGGGCGCCCGCTCTACACGGACAATATGTAGGCGAAGATCAGGGGGCTTGCTCATAAGTGCTTTCAATTACCACGACAGAGGCTGCCCCACTCGTCGTGATTTTCGACGAGAGGGCATCACGGGCTTTGAATCCCTGTTCATTCATCATTATCGGCGCTTTGTGCCCGCAGAAAGATGATGGGTTTCGGCAAGCCGCGGCTACCATTGCCGGAGGTACCCACCTGTCGAAAACCGCGACAGGTGGGGCAGCCTCGATTGAGGTGATGCATGGAAGAAGGGGGAAGCAGGCGTATGGGCCGGGCCTCGATCATTAAGGTTCGTCGGCACAGGCGAAAATTGCGTCGGTCGGTTCGCTGCATGCAAGTTGCATGGGTCCCTTCGACAAGCTCAGGGCAGGCTCTTCGTCGGGAGTCGCTCGCTTCGCGGGCAACTCCGCTTCCTCAGGATGACAGCAGGGGTTAAGGTGACGGACGTCCCTCAGCGGCTGAAGCCGGGTTCACTTTGTGGCGTTTTGCGGCACCCTTCGGCTTTGCTCAGGGCAGGCTCTTGAAGCCGTGCCCTTCCCGGTCAGAATCAAGGTCAAGATCAACGTCAAGAGCGACGGACAGGAGTGTCCGTCCCACACGGGCACGATCAAAACCAAGATCAAGTCAAGGGCAGCGGGCGGGGGCGCCCGCTCTACACGGACGTATCTAGGCGAAGATTAGGCCGTCTGGGGTGCTGAGGTGGTGCCAGGCTTCGCGGTAGGAGTCGTAGAGGCTGGGACGGCGGCGCGTTTTGGGGCTGAGGAGGAGGCTGGTCAGGCCGAGGATGTGGGGAAGGGGGAAGATGAACCAGGAGTCTTCGGGGATGATGTAGGCAGCGATGAAATCGATTTCGGAGAGTTTGTAGGGGACGGCGCGTCCGTTGATGCGGCGGTGGGCGTTGAGGTGGTAGAGGCCGTTTTGCATTTGGGTGGAGGATTTGACCTGGACGCGGATAAGGCGCGGACGGATTTGGGCGGTGAGAGTTTGGGAGATACTCCTGCGGCGATTGCGATTTTGATACGTCCGATCCGGGGAGTGGTGATCGTTGCAGTCTTGATCAAGGCAATCGTGATTGTGGCAGTCACGATTTTGGGGATCATGATTCTGGCGATCATGATGCTGACAAACATGATCCTGACAGTCGAGGATGATGTCGTAGCGGTTGCTGTCGCCGAAGGGTTCGGAGATGCCGAAGCCGTGGCGGGCGGCGGCGAGTGCGAAGGCAAGTTCGGAGATTTCGCCGCGGCGTTTGGTGGTGAGTTCGCGGTCGAATGGAGTCTTGGGGTGGGGAAGTGGCGCAGAAGGAGCTTGGGCGAGACGCGGTTTGCGTCTACGGAAAGCGGCCTTCGGTTTGCGCATGAGTGCTGGATCTTGAGCTAAGTTTCGGTTGGCGAAAAGTGGCCGGAAAAAGCGAAAGGCGCAGACCCCGAGGGGCTGCGCCAATCTTTGAGCTATATAACCATTATATCACATTTCCATGAGTAAATGGGACACAATTTCATCTTTATTTGCTCAGTGGAAACAATCACTTACGGAAAAAACTTCATGTTTCGGGCTTGACAAGATTTTGGGCGTGGCGCTGGCCCGAATCATTACGGTTTGTCCACTCCAACCTGCGGGGAAGCTAGGGGTTCAGTTCGTTTCTGAGCTGCTTGGAGAGTTTCTCGATTTGCTTGAGTTTGAGGATGATTTCCTTTGGCAGCATGCCTTTGCGGACGCTTTCGATATCGGCGGGAATCGAACCGGCGGCGGTGGCTAGAGCGAGAGCATCTTTCTGCAGGCGGACGGGGTCGAGTTGCCGGATAGGAGTTGGCATCTCGCGATCGGTGATATGCAATTCGTGGGCGCCGTTCATGGTAGGGGAAGCTGGCGGGTGACCTATTTGGGCGTGAGCTGCAGTACAAAAGATGAGAGACGCCAAGGCGATCGCGAACGCGGCAGTGTTTCTGATGGCAATCGTTGTGGTGGACGTCTTTGTTTCGGGAGTCTTTATTTCGGCAATCTTGCTTGCGGCAATCTTTCTCTTTCTCATAGCGCCCCCCTACGAGTTGGAAATTGCGCGCAAGTTTATCCTAAGTTTGGATTTGTGCAACCTATTTCTTTAACAAAATGTTAGGGAGCGTTTCGTTTTGGGCTGTGGCTGGTGTTGCCAAGGTTTAGCTTCGCGGCGAATTTGGGGTGCGAGCAAAAACTGCTCGCTTTGAGGTGAAAGAGGCAAGGCGGCGGAATCGGCCGTTACAGAGTTTGGGGTAGGTCGAGGGAAGAATATCCGTAGCGAAATCTGGAGGCGAGATTTCGCGACCGCGATAAAGCTTGCAGATAGAACAACCGAGGCCGAGGGCGCGCGGCTGAATGAAAACGCGAAGGTTTGGCCCGCAGTTTGCTAGCTCTTGAAGTCAGAGAAAAAGACATTCTTGAATGTCTCTCGGAGGATTGAATGAAAAAGCATCTACGGTCCATGTGGACCCTTGGAACATTTGCGACATTGCTGACGGTAGGCATATCGCTCAATGCCCAGCAGTCAGCCCCGACGCAAGCGCAACCCAGCCAAGCGCCGGACCAGGGCGGGCAGGCAGCGCCTAATACGCCGAGTCAGCCGTCGGCCAGCGCCACGGATGCACAGACATTTAGTGGAACTATCGTGAAGGCCGGCGATAAGTACGTGTTGCAGGATGCCGCCTCGGGAAAGTCTTACGACATTGATCACCAGGAACAGGTGAAGCAATACGAAGGGAAAAAAGTCCGCGTGCACGGAACTTTGGACGCTAGCGGAAAGATTCACCTGCAGTAGGTCACAAAACCATAGTTAAGGATCGAGAGGAGCCGCGATGAGAGTCGCGGCTTTTTCCTTTTGGCTGGGGAACCTGAGAGCTCAAAGAGGGTAGTGCGCCTCAACTTGTGCAATAGCATGCTGGCAATATACTGGCCGGGCTGGTGCGTGCTGCGGTAGAGTTTGGGGGAAACTGGCACGAGGGCGGGGGAAAAAGCCGTGGAAAAAACGACTGTCGAAAAACTTAACCGATCCGATGCTTCACAGATGGAAAAAAAGCCCGCGGCTCGTGTGGGCGGCGTGCAGTGCATTCGTTGCCATAGCGAGATCGACAGCTACGTGTTCACGCGACTGACGTTTCATCCCTACGGCTCAGCTGGGGGCAATGTGGTTTTGGAGTGCGCCAAGTGTGGGCACATCGAGCTGATGTCGCAAACCAGTCCCTTGTTGCGAGGGCTGACAGCGAAGCCCGCGGCGGTGGGCGACGGCGATTAGATAAACCTCTCCACGAAGTTTTCAGTAGAATCCCAACAGTCGGAATAAGCGGGGGCATTTCTACGCCTTGTGGGATCGGGCTTTGAGTCGCGCTGAACCCGATAATTTTGCGGCAGGAAGAAACCAGGCGTAGGACTTGCAAAGCGAAGAGGAATCTCGGAAAGGAGATGATTTGGCAATTCTGGTAGTCGGCGGAGCCGGATACATTGGAAGCCATGTGGCGCGGACTCTACGGCGCCATGGATATGAAGCCATCGTTTACGACAATTTGTGCGCCGGACACGCTTTTCTTGCTCATGGCTTCGAGTTAGTAGTGGCGGATATTGCGGATCGAAGCGAATTGACGAAAGTGATGAGACGAGTGGATGCGGTGATGCACTTTGCCGCGTTCGCGTCGGTGGGCGAATCGGTACAGAATCCGCGGATTTATTTTAGAAATAATGCGGAAGGCGGACTGAACCTGCTGAATGCGGCCCTGGACGCGGGAGTACGAAGGTTTATTTTTTCCTCGACTTGCGCGGTGTATGGAGTGCCGGGGAAAGTGCCGATCACGGAAGATACGCCGCGGCAGCCGGTGAATCCTTACGGGACCTCGAAGCTTTTCTTTGAGAATGCGCTGGAAGCTTATGATCGCGCATATGGGTTGCGTTACATGAGCCTGCGATACTTCAACGCGGCGGGAGCCGATGAGAGCGGTGAAATTGGAGAGTTGCACGATCCGGAAAGCCACCTGATCCCGAATGCGCTCAAGGCGGTTACCGGAGAGCGTGGAGAGCTGGAGTTGTTTGGCGACGACTATCCAACGCCCGATGGTACCTGCGTGCGCGACTACATTCATGTGAATGATCTGGCTGACGCTCATGTGCTGGCGCTGAAACACCTTGAGGCGGGGAATAGTTCTGCGGCCCTGAACCTCGGCACCGGAGTGGGATGTTCCGTGAAGGAAGTAATTACCGCGGTGGAAGAGGTGACGGGGTCGAAAGTGCCGCGGCGCATGGGGGCGAGGCGGCCGGGAGATCCTCCGGCGCTGGTTGCCGACCCAGCTCGCGCCCAGGCGCTATTGCAGTGGAAACCTAAGCGATCTCTGCGGGAGATTGTGGAAACGGCGTGGCAGTGGGAGCGTGGCGGCCGACAGAAAGTGCGCAAGGCGTAGGGGGAAAACGGAAAGGATCAAGCATGGGGAATCATCTTTCGGGGAAGAAAGTCGCAGTTCTGGGAGCGGGAAAGATGGGGGGAATCCTGCTGGACGTGCTCTTGAAAAATGGCCTGCTGGCAAAGGAACTCACAAGGGCGACGGTTGCGCATGAAGAACGCGCTCGCACGTTGAGTGCGAAACTGGGCATACCGGTTGGCACGAATAATTTAGAGGCGGCAAAAGACGCCGATGTTATTTTGATCGGGGTGAAACCGCAGGTGGTAGAAGAGGTTGTGGCCGAACTTCGCGGACACATTTCACAGCGGCAGTTGATCATCTCGGTAGCGGCGTCGGTTCCGAATAGCTTGATTGAGAAGACACTGGATGCGCCGGTGCCTGTGATTCGCGCCATGCCGAACACGCCGTGCCTGTTGAGCTGCGGAATGACCGCTTTGGCAAAAGGAAAGTATGCCGAGGCCCGGCATGTGGAGACCGCAACTGCCATGTTTGACGTGGTGGGGCGAACCGTGGTGGTAGATGAGAAGCACATGGATGCGGTGACCGGGCTTTCAGCAAGCGGTCCGGCTTACATTTACATCATCATCGAATCGCTAGCGGAAGCGGGAGTGAAGGTGGGACTGCCGCGCGATATCGCGACCTTGCTCGCGGCGCAAACTACCATGGGAGCGGCTCGCGTGGTGCTTGAAACCGGGGATCATCCGGCGCTGTTGAAAGATGCGGTGACGACTCCCGCGGGATGTACGGTCGATGGCATCATGGAACTGGAGGAAGGCAAGCTGCGGGTGACGCTGATCAAGGCGGTGGTAAAGGCGGCGCAACGGGCTAAGGAGCTGGCTTTCGCGAGGTGATCCCGTTCACGGTTGGTTTGTAAATGGCACCGGGGTGCCATTTACTGGCTTCAGCCTTCAGTCTAAAGTCTCTGGGTAAGATGTGGTTGGTATGGGTGTTCCTTCAGTGTATCCTTTCTTAACGTTAGTGATCCTCCCTGCATTGTGCCTCACTACTTTGCGCCCGGAGTGCGCGTGAATAGCTCCGACTGGCTGCTATAGCCACCTGTTGATCGAGGAGAACAGAGTATGGCCCACCCCGCGATACCGTTGCCGGAAAACATGGCCAGGATAAGAGTGCTGGCCGTGGAAAGCACCTGGATGAGCAGCCAGTTGCTGGCGGAGGCGCTGGCGCAAGACTGCCAACTGGAGGTCACGGGAATCGAGCCGAAACAGGCGTCGATTCTGGGTGCTGTGGCGCAACAGAGGCCTCATGTAATTCTCCTCAGTTCGGCTTTGGAAGATTCCGCGACCCGGGGATTTGATTTGGCCCGGCAGATTTCTCTTGCGAGTCCGGGAACACGAATCATTCTGTTGATGGATATTTCCCATGCTTCCGCCGTGGTAGAGGCGTTCCGCTGTGGCGCGCAGGGAATTTTCTCGCGAACCGAATCGTCGAAAATCCTCGCGAAATGCATTCACAGCGTGCATCGAGGGCAGGTATGGGCGAACAGCGCGGAGTTGGGCTACGTGATTGGCGCCTTGAAGGATTCCGAGCCGATGCGCCTGGTGGAAGCGGGCGGCGGAGCGGTCCTCTCGAAGCGCGAGCAGGATGTGGTGCGCTGCGTGGCGGAAGGTTTATCGAACCGGGAGATTGCCACCCGCCTGAAACTTACGGAACATACAGTGAAGAATTATTTGTTTCGGATTTTTGACAAGCTTGGAGTTTCCAGCCGTGTGGAAGTGGTGCTTTATGTTTTCCGGTTTCATAAGGAGTGGATGGCGAATTCGCCGAGCCAGCTGCATGGTCAAGCCAGTGTTGCCGGCCCTCGACTGCTGAATGCTCCACGGAAGGCGGCCAGCATCATGCGCCCGCCGGGGCCACCGACGATAGCGTCGGGAATCTAGCTGATCTGGAATCTTTGTTCTGAAATTCTCGGTTGTGAATCTGCAGCGACTATTGCAGCATTAGTGTTGTGGCGGCCGTGTCCACAATTGTGCGCCCGATCATGATGGAGGCTGTGGCTGCTGGAGAGGGAACGTTCAGCACGTGCAGCATTCTGTCTGAAGGAACAAACTTAAAATCATCGACCAGCGCACCTTCGCGGGTGACTGCCTGGGCGCGGACGCCGGATCCGCCGGGAACCAGATCCGTGGGCTGAACATCCGGAACCAGGCGCTGCAAGGCGCGGACGAATGCGGCCTTCGAAAGCGATCGATGAAATTCGTCGAGACCGCTGCGCCAATTCTTCGCGCCCATGCGCCAGAATCCGGGAAAAGCCAGAGACGAGGCCATATCGCGCAGATTGAAATCGGTGCGACGATAGCCTTCGCGGCGAAACGCGAGGACAGCATTGGGTCCGGCATCGACGGTGCCATTGACTCGACGAGTGAAATGAACTCCAAGAAATGGAAATCGCGGATCGGGCACGGGATAGATAAGACCACGCACCAGGGACGCGCGCTCAGGGATGAGATCGTAATATTCGCCGCGAAAGGGAACGATCATTACCTGCGGATCGTCGCCCGCCATGCGGCTGATGCGGTCGCTGAAAAGTCCGGCGCAGTTGATGAGGGACGTGGAGGAAAACGCGCCGCGGTTGGTTTCGACCACGATTTCATTTGCGGTGCGTTTGAGGCCGCGCACGGCGTGCGAGGTGAGAATCGTTCCACCCTGGGCGGTGATGAGTTCGGCGTATTTGTCGCAAACTGTGGCGTAGTTCGTGATTCCGGTGGAGGGAACAACGATGGCGCGGAGTCCGGTGGCGTTGGGTTCGATCTCGCGCAATTCGTCGGGGTCGATGGATTTTAGTCCGGTTAAACCGTTGGCGATGCCGCGGCGCCATAATTCCTCGAGCCGGGGGAATTCCTCCGCGCCGGTGGCGACGATGATCTTGCCGCAAATCTGGTGAGGGATGCCGTGTTCGCGGCAGAACTCAACCATGGCGGCAGCGCCCGCCACGCACAATTTTGCTTTTAGGGAACCGGGTTTGTAATAGATGCCGGAATGAATGACGCCGCTGTTGTGGCCGCTTTGGTGGCGACCGACATGATCTTCTTTCTCGAGGAGCAGCAGGCGAAGGCAGGGGAATCGCCGCGTGATTTCGAGCGCGACCGCCAGGCCGATGATTCCGCCGCCGACGATCGTGACGTTGTAGCGGGAATCAGACATGGCGGACGGCAGTGAGCGCGTGGCGTGGAGCTGGATTTTTGAGGTGCGTGGACAAGCGTTATAATACTAATTCACAACAAGGGTTACAGTGGCGGCCTGATGGGTCAGGGTTCCGGAAGTGCCAATGACCGTGATTGTATAAGTTCCGGGTTGGGTGCCCTGTTGCTGGGTGCCACCACCGCCTCCACCACCACCACCGCCGCCGCCGCCGTTCGTGCCAGCTGCGCCGCAGGAGGAAAGCAGGAGTCCTAGCAGGAACAGTGCAAGTAATGAGGCGGGTAATACGAGCTTTCGATGTTGCTTGCGGCGGCTGTGGGTTCCGAGAAAGGCGAGTGCGGGCAGCGCGAGCCAGAGAGCGTAATAGATCGAAGGCTTGGCATTGCTCGCGGAACTGGCCGTAGTGGTGATGGTCATCACCACAGCTGCGGAACTGCTGCCGGGAGTGATTGGGTTTGGAGTAAAGCTGCAGAGCGAGACGACGGGACCGCCTGAACATGAGAGAGAAACGCCATTGGTAAATGAAGCGCCGATCGGCAATACGCTGAAATTGTAATTGGCGGATTGTCCAGGGTTGATGGTTTGGGTGGCGGGGGTGGGCGCGCCGAGAGTGAAATCCTGAATCACGGTAAATGGAAGAGTCAGGGAATGAGTGGGGGAACCGCTGGAGTCCTGAACATTGACGTTGATGCTGTAGGTGCCGACAGCGGCGTTGGAAGGAATATTGATGAGCGCGGTAATGGTGGCCGGCGAGCCGGTGAATGCGATTGGGTTTGCGGGCGTGAGCGTGCATTGTGTGCCGGAGAGCGCGGTTGCGTTGCAGGTGGCGTCAGCTGAACCCGTGTAGTTAGGCGTAAGAGAAATTTTGGCTGTCTGCTGGGATCCTGGGTCTGCGGCGGGAAAGGGCTGCGCGATGGCAAGTTGAAAGCTGCTGGCAATGGTGAGTGAGAGCGTGGTGGAATGCGAGAGCGAACCTGACATTCCTGTGACAGTAATGGTGGAAGTGCCGGGCGCGGTTGTGGCGCTGGTAGCGACGGTCATAACCACTGCAGCAGCCGGCGCTGCCGGGAGTTACGGGGTTGGGCGCGAAGCTGCATGTGGAGTTTGCGGGAGCACCGGCGCAGGAAAGAGTTACGGGGTTAGCGAATGAGGAGCCGACCGGCATCACGCTGAGGTTGTAGGTGGCGGTTTGACCGGCGCCGACGGTTTGGGTGGGCGGGGTGACGGCGCTGAAAGAGAAATCCTGCACGGTGAGAGCGAGTGTCCAGGGGTGGCACGGGTTCGCCGGTGGAGTCTTGAGTAGTGAGCTTGATGCCGTAAGTACCGACTGCCGCGTTGTTGGGGACGAGACTGTAGCGGTTACGGGAACGATTGAACCGCTTCCGATTGTGATTGGGCTGACCGGGCTAAGTGCGCAGGCGCGCCGGGTAGGGCTGTAGCCTACAAGTGAGATTGACTTTGCCGCTGTAGGAGTACTCGGATGTGAAGGTGAGATTTGCCGTGGCGGTAGCACCGGGGATGGCGGTGAGAGTTTGCGTTCCGGCGATGATGTAGTCGCCAACGGAGAAGGGAATTGGTAAGGAGTCGGAGAGCGAAGCGGAGGTGCCGAGGACGCTGACCTGGTAGGTTCCTGGGGAGAAGCTGGTTCCGTTGATAGTGAGTGTAGCAGTGGGCGACGCGGCCGGAGGCACAGCTAACGCTCACGGATGCGGGGCTGATGCTGCAACTGCTGGCACCGTAGGTGGTGACGCAACTGAGGCTGACGGTGCCGGCGAATCCGTCTTGCGAAGAGATGGTAATCGAGCCGGTGGTGCCGGTGCTTCCCGCTTTTACATTGGGAAAGGCCGTGGGTTCGGTGAGTACGAACGTGGGATTCAGAATGACATCCGCGGTGAATGTGGTAGCCAGAGGAACGGGAGCTCCGTTGGTATTGGCTTGGAGCGTGACGGTGTAGTCGGCGATGGGAGTGCTGGCGGGGACGGTTACCGTAGCCGTGGCTGTGACCGGTGAGCCGGAGGCCAGGTTGAAAGTTGCGCCGGGAGTGAAGGTACAGGTCGCGCCATGGATAAGCAGGCCGATGTTGCAGGTGAGAGTAACGCTTTGATTGAAGGAACCTTGCGCGGAGAGTTGAAAGCTTACGGGTAGTGACGTCGCGCCCCGAGGCACGTTCACACTGGTTGGGGATGGCGTGGTCACGCTGAAGTTGATGACTTGCAAAGTCAGCGCGGCAGTGTAGGTTGTGTTATTGGGATCGGTACCGGAAGCCTGCAGGTTGAAATTGTAATTTCCAATGGTGCTGCTGCCAGCGTTAAGGGAAAATGCAGCACCGGTGGGGGTCGGGGTGAGGCTGCCGGGAGTGGGAACGCAGGGGCTGGGAGCAGCTGATGTTCCCGCGGTGCAAGTGAGTTGAACCGAGTTGTCATAGCCGTTGAGCGATGTGAGTGTGCCGGTGAAATTTGCCGAGTTGCCGGGGAAAATGGTTTGCGCAGCGGTCGGCACGGAGATTTGAAAATCTGGTACGGCCAGCAGATTGTATTGCCACACGCCCCGACCGTAGGTGGAAGCTCGCAACAATTTTTGGCCGCCGGAATTGAAGATTGCGAGCGCGGTGACGGCGACGTTGGGCAGAAAGCCGGCTGATTCCACGCTTGAGGTTGGTCCGAGTTCGGTCCAGGCGGCGATCGATGTCAGACTTTGAAAGACACCGACGTCGGTGGCGACGTAGATGACGTGCGAAGCGGGATCGACGACGACTGCGTTTACGGGAGAATCTGGAATTGCATTTGTGCCAGTGCCGCTGAAATCCGTCCAGTTCGCTCCGGCGGTTGTAGTCTGCCAGATGTGGCCGGGGCCTCCGGTGAATCCCATTACTGTGACGTAGGCAGTGTTGCCGGTTGAATCGGAGGTATCGATGGCGACACTCGAGATGGGGAATTGATTCGAGTTGATGCTGGCGCCACCGGGGCCGTTGAGTGTGGTGTTGGTAAACGTTGAAGCGGTGCCGGAAACTGCGGTGGCATTGGTAGTTACCCAAATGTTTCCGCCAGGAGGCGACGCCGGGTTGTTCTCTCCGGGGCCGTCGGTGGTGGAATAAATAACCTCTGAACCGTTGGCATTCGTGGCTCCGCCGGCAGCCAGGGAGCGAATGACGTTGACTTCGTTTCCGGCGCAGGTTGCGGTGCCGAAGGTTTCGAAATTCAGGCTGAGTGCGGTGAATGCGCCTCCGGATCGCGGACCCTGCCACACGCGGCAGGTTCCAACGAGCAACGAAGTTGTGGATTGCGGATCAAGAATGTAGGGGAAGTAAAATGCGCCGTCATCGCCGCCGATGTCGGCGCTGCTGATGACTGTGGTGAAATCTGAATCGTTGCAGTCGACTCCGGAAGAGCACTGTTGGATGCCGAGACTGCCTGATCCAGTGTCGGGGTTCGAGGCGAACCAGTTGCCGGTGTTGGAGTCGAGCGCACTGTAGCCGCCGTCGCCGGAGAGAATATTTCCCCACGCTGAACTTGTGGTTGCGGTTGCGGTCGCGGGAGAACCGTTGTCCTGCGTGCCTCCGAAGATCGTGTTGGGATCGGTGGGATGCTCCGAGAAGCTGACGAATTGGGTCATCGAGCCGAGGTTCTGATTGAGGTCGTCGAATTGATTTGTGCCCGAGCACGAACCGGTGGTGAGACCGGTGAAGCCGTTCAGCGCGCGATAAATGCCACCGTCGTTGGCGAAATACATCAGGTCAGCGCCGGAAGTTGGGATCGTGTATGCGATAGCGTGCTGGTCTGGGTGAACGTGAGCGAGCGCGCTTAGGGGATCGCAGCCATAAACGTGGGTGAGATTCAGGAAAGGCGTGGTGGCGCAGGTGGGATTGAGGGAGCTGATCGAACATTTATATAGATTGATGGCTCCGGCATAGAGATCGGTGGCAGTTCCGTTGGGAACGGCCAGCAGTGCGAGGTTGTAGAAGCCTTGCTCTACGCCGCAGCCGCTGACGTCTCCACAATTGATGATTCCGCTGTCGCTGATTTGGGTCCACGATGCGCCGCTGTTCTCGCTTTGCAATTCCCTGATCGACAGGATTGCCGTTGGAGTCAAGAGAAACGAACCAGACATACATTTCGTTGCGTCCGGGGACGACGGTGATTTCGGCGCGATAGATGGGGCAGGATGTAACGTAGTTTGATGGACAGGCTGCGGCATTCAATAGTCCCGGAGCGCCGGGTTGATTGGCTAGAGCTGTCCACGTGAGGCCATCAGGCGAAGAGTAAAAGCCGTGATAGCGAAGGGCGGCGAAGAATAATCCGGCAGCCGCGTTATAGACGACCGATGTTGCCGAGGTTGCTTCGACGGTTCCACCGGAGAAGAGGGAATTGTAGGTCCAGGTCTGTCCGGCGTCGGCGGAAGTGTAGAGGCCGCGGTAAGTGTTGGGTGTCAGTGCGCCGGCGACTTCGCCTTCAGAGCTCGCAGCCATCGCTGCGACAGCGGTATTCGTGTGCCCGCTGGTTGTGTCGAATGCCATTCGCGCTCCGCCGAGGCCACTGAAAGATAAGGCGCCGCTGTTAGCGGTAGAGATTAAGGTCCAGGTGCTGCCGCCGTTGGCGGAACGCAGAATGCCGAGGCCGAAATAAGAGTCTGCGGAATTGTCTGCTTCTCCGGTGTCGACAAGAATCACGCTGTTTGCTGGGTTGGAATTTCCTGGCTGAATCGCGATTGCGCCGATTGAAAGAGTAGCCTGATTATCGGTTACCGCGGACCACGTCACATTGTTGGCGACGCTCGATGCGGCATTGGTGGATTTCCAGACTCCGCCCTGCGCGCCACCGATATAGATTGTGTTGCCGGTCGGGTCGGCGGGATCGATGGCGACGGCGGTGGCGCGGCCGGCGACCTGGTGATAATCCTGAAAGCCGGTACCGGTGGCGTCGGAGGCGAGTGGTACGGGACCAAGCGGAGTCCATCCGCTTGAGGGCGTTGGCGGTTGGGAATCCGGATGAGTGGCGCGAGCGAGGGCCAGCCGAGCGGCGCGAGCTTGCATTTTGGCTTGATAAGCGCGATGGCGCAGCTCGGCGGCTGATTTGCCGGGAATCGTGCGTCCATGCAAGAACCACTCTGCACGCTCCTGCTCGTGATCGTCATCGGTGGCCGAGGTGGTCGTCACATTTTTTTTGGCGCCTTGCGCTTGCGCAGTCGAGGCCGCAAGAAGCGGCAAAAGTAAAAGTGAGGAAGCGCAAAGGGCACGGCGGAACGCAGGACAAATCATAAAGAGTGGAGCGAACGAGGCAAGTATGGGTGGGGTGGTTAGCAGGGTCAATGCTCAACTGCGAATAAATTGCGATTGAGACCATTTCGGGAAGCTATTCTGGGAATCGAAGAATCGCGCTGTACAATTTGCAAACAATATGTCAATCGATTTGCAGGCATTTGACTGGCAGGCATTCGGGCTGACGATAGAACTGGCGGTCGTGGTGTCGGCGATTCTGCTGGTCGCCGGTTTGCCGCTTGCTTACTGGATCGCATTCTCGCGCTGGCGCGGGAAGTTTCTGGTGGAAGCAATGGTGGCGCTGCCGATTGTGCTGCCGCCGACGGTGCTCGGGTTTTATGTTCTGGTTGCGCTGGGTTCGCTGAGTCCGCTGGGACGCTGGTGGCAATCTTTCACTGGACATACGTTGGCATTTACGTTCACTGGACTGGTGATTGGATCCATTCTCTACAGCTTGCCGTTTGCAGTGCAGCCTTTCGCGGCTGCGTTTTCGTCGGTGGATGGGAAATTGATCGCGGCCTCGGGCACGCTGGGAGCTTCGCCGCTGCGCACGTTCTTTCGCGTGATCGTTCCTCTCTCGATGCCGGGATTGGTCACGGGCGTGGCGTTGGCCTTCGCCCATACTATGGGAGAGTTTGGCGTGGTGCTGATGGTGGGCGGTAATATTCCGGGCGTGACGCGGACGGTTTCTATCAGTGTTTATGACCAGGTGCAGGCTTCGAATTACGCGGCAGCGAATGCGATGGCGATACTGCTGCTAATCTTTTGCTTTGCGGTGCTGGCAGCGGTTTATGGGCTGAACCGCAGATCGCTGCGGCAAAAATCATGGCTCCTCGGACCGATCAAATAGACGAAGCCTTCATGTCCTCGCCGGTGGAAACCAAATCCGCAAGTTCAATTCTGACAGCCAGCATTCGCAAAACGCTGGCTTCCACGGAACGTGAGTTTTCACTCGAGGTGGAGTTCAGCGCCGCGCCGGGATTTAGCATTCTGTTCGGACCGTCGGGGGCGGGTAAAACCACGCTGCTCGATTGTGTGGCCGGACTGGCTACGCCGGATTCGGGACGAATTGCTGTGGGAGGGCGGGTTCTTTTCGAAGCGAACTCGCGCATGAACGTTCCGGTGGCCAAGCGTGGCGTGGGATATGTGCTGCAGGATCTGGCTCTGTTTCCTCATCTGACGGTGGAGCAAAATGTCGAATATGGTCTGGCGCGACTGGCGCGATCTGCCAGAAAAAAGCGAGCGGCTGAGATGCTGCAGGAGCTTCACATCGATCATTTGCGGGGACGACGCCCAGCGGAAATTTCCGGGGGAGAACGGCAGCGCGTGGCCCTGGCGCGGTCACTGGTAACCGATCCCTGCGTGCTTCTGCTGGATGAACCGCTGGCGGCTCTCGATGCGGCGACCAAGGCGAAGATAATTTACGATTTGCGGCGGTGGAATCACGCGCATGGCATTCCTATCCTTTATGTGACGCATAGCCGCGAAGAGGTGATGGCGCTGGGAGAGCGAGTGATTGTGATGGACCAGGGGCGCATCGTCGCGCAGGGGACGCCGCATGAAGTCTTGCGCGCTCCGCTGCAGGAAACGGTGGCGCAGTTGGCCGGCTTTGAAAATATCTTCGATGCGACGGTCTGGCTGGTGCACGAAGATCGCGGCACGATGACATGCCGGCTGCCGGGTAGCAATGCGGGGAAGCCCGTTCTTTTGGAGACGCCGCTGATTCGTGCCGAAGCTGGCTCGCATCTGCGCGTAGGAATTCGGGCGGGCGACATTTTGCTCGCCATTGCAAAGCCTGTGGGGCTGAGTGCGCGTAACGTGATTGCAGGGCGCGTGGTCTCTTTGGAAAGGCGCGACATGATCATTTCCGCGCGCGTCGATTGTGGTGTGGAGATGGATGTTCACCTGACTCTGGCGGCGCGCGACGACCTGCAGCTTGCGGCTGGGCGCGAGGTGTGGCTGGTGATCAAGACACATTCCTGCCATTTAATGCAGAAATGAGAAGAGGCTGGCATTCTTCTTTGCGTCCTCTGCGGTGGTTCTTCTGGTTCTCTGCGAATAAAAGCTTTTAAGCGCAGAGGACACAGAGAACGGCCGCAGAGTTCGCGGAGAAGACCGGGTTGCTTCTATTTTTGCGTTTTGACTTCTGCGTTTTGCAAGTCGGTTTGCTGCATCTCGATTACGGCGGCCCATTGTCCCTGGCGTTCTTGCGAAAATACGATACGGCCTCCAAGGATGTTGGCAACGGCGGTGGTGGGTAGATCGCGATGGAAGCCGAAAAATTTGATTTTCAACTCTGTCCATTTTCGCCAATGATCCCAGCGGGTGGGGCCGGGTTCGTATTTTGTTGAGAAGATCAGGATGACATCATAGTGGGAGCGGAAATCGGCGGCGGAAAGAATTTCATCCAGCGAGAAATCTTCAATGCGCACGATGCTCATGGGGCGCGTGATGTACCCGAGCCAGGGGCGCGTGAGTTCGTCCGACGCGGGCCACGCTGTAAGCACGCGGGCCATGGGGTAGCGGGCTTCGAGAAACTGTTCGCCATTTTCGTGCAGCAGGATGTAATCCCGATAGGCGAGATTGTCCTCTGGAGAAAATCCGTAGGGAGGATTCCAGAACCACGCGGCTACGAAGGCCAGCACAACGAAGGCGATGGCTGCGGGCCACCATTCAAACCTGCGCCACAGCGTGGAGACTGACACGAGGATGATAAGAGGAACTGCTGGCAGCATGTAGCGCGCCAAGACCGCGCCGCCGATTAAAGCCATCGCCACCACATAAGCCAGGATGACGACGTAGAACATCATTTGCACGGGAATTGTGATGCGAGGGCGTTCGGAGACGGAATCGCGCAGTGGCGGGAGCATCCACAGCGCAAGCAGCATGGCTAGCGTGAGAACCCAGAGATGAAGATAGCCGCTGATTTGCCACAGGCGCATCAGCAGAGCAAGAACGAAACGGGTGAGACTGAGAGTGGCAGCCACGTTGTAGCGGAAAAATTCAGGATTGCCGAAGACATATCCCATGCGGGCGAAGTGGTACGCGTACCAAAGCGCCAGGGGAATTGCCGGGATCAAAAGTGAGACGACGCGCAGCGGGCGGGTATCCTCGATACGCCATAGCTTGCGAAACGAAGTTCGTCGCGCCAGTAAACCGATGACCGTCCATGCAGCCAGCGCAAGGGGAGCAAGAATCGCCGTCTCTTTCGCCAGGGCTGCGAGGGAAAACCAGAGTATGGAGGCGAGCTTGCTCTCTTCTATATACGCAGAGAGGCCCCAGAAGATCAGGCCGGCGGCGGTCAGGTCTACTTGCGCCAATGAGCTTTGCGCGAAGAATACGGGATAGACGGTGGTGCACAGCGTCGCTGCGACTGCAACGCGCGAGTTGGCCACGACCTCGGCTAGGCGAAAGAACCCCAGTAGCGAGAAAGCGGCGAGGAGCAGCATGGCCGTCCGCGTGACCACGGGAGTGTAGCCCACTACTTTCCACCATAGCGCCAGCCAGGCCATCACTAGCGGGGGATGTGCATTCGAGAGCGTGGAATGCGGAATGAGACTTCCGGTGAGCAGGATGTCGCGCGCGGCAGGAACGTAGTAGCCGGCTTCGTCCCAGAAGTAAGGCAGGCGCAGGAGAGGCAAATGCAGCAGAAAAACAAACACGAAGAGGATCGCGAATATGAGGGCTGGGTAAGTGCGTGACCATGGCACGTGAGGGCTGTGGCCAGGCTCGAAAGCTTTCAGAATGAGCCTCCTGCTCTAGACCGTCTGGCTCGCATGCATCGGCCGTTAGGGAAACCTCTTTTTTAGTGAACCTGTCCCCCAGTAGCCATGCGCGGGTCGAGTTTGATTTCGCCGAAGGCGGTTTCGTAGCCGCTTACGTTCTGCTGCAGCAGTCCGAGCAGGGCTTTGGCTTGTTGCGGGCTCAGGTAGACGCCTTGAAAATTACGGACCTCGACTTGAGTTTCACTCTGCTGTTGAACCGTGCCAAAGACGAGGAAAAAGTCCCAGACATTTACCCGCATCTGCACGCTGTTGGCATAGGCTTCCCGGTAATCGGGGGCATTGGTCAGCTTGACATTCGGTTGTGGCGGAACGCTCATAGTCAAGCAGTGTAATGACTTTGCCGCCCGAAAGGGAAGACGCTGAAGTTGAAATCGGGGCCTCACTCGCATATCCCGCGGGGCCGCTTCTTTTCGGATTTGGCCTGACAAAAAATGTCATGGGCTCTGCTAGTTTGTGGCGAAACCGAATGTCGCGAAAGGTCATGGCCATAAGCTACTTTGCTGAAATCAAAGGGGTTGTAGGATGTGTGTACCAGCTTCGTCTGGCGTTCAAAGTGCGAGAGTTGGTGACGTTGAGAAATTGAAAATGCGCGAGTCCTCTATGACCCATAAGCCTGAAGACGCGGCCATCGAAGAAGAAATTATTCTCCCGGAGAACCTGCTGCCACTGGGTTCGATCCTGGGGGAAGGCATTACGCCTCTGGACGTCAGCATGGTATTGGCGAAAGTATTTCGCGTGCAGTATGCGGAAGTGGCGCTGCTGCGGCTGGATGGCGGTCTGCTCAAGTTCATTTTTCCGGAGCATCTGCGCACGACGGGTGCGATTCCGATTTCGAGCAAGGCGGTGGCGGCGCATACGGCTCTGAGCAAGAAAGCCGAGATCTTCAACAATTTTGCCCGTGTAAAGCACGCCAGCATTTTTGAGACGATCAAACCGGTAGGGGCGGAAACGGAAGAGTTGGCCGCACCCGCTCCGATTCAAAAGCTGATGTCAGTTCCTATCCTCGACCCGAACACGACTGTGCTCGGCGTTTTGCAGATTTCGCGGAAGGGGCTGGATCCGAAGTTTACCCAGGACTTCAGCCGCGAAGATCTGCATGATCTGGAGCTGGCAGCGGGACTGCTGGCGGCCTCGCCGGTGATGCAATCCAACTAAGAGTGCGCGATCTGACAGGCTCGTGGAATGATTGTGGCGAACCTCCCGTCTCAATTGTTCGGGCGTACCAAATGCCAACTATCGAGTAGGCGATAGCGCTCAAATCTCCTGGCCGTCAAGGAGTGAAATCGCGATTTAACGCCAATTATCCGACTTCAGTGCCAATTCTGGAAAGGCCCCAGCCGCCGGTGTCTGATTCATGCTGTATTGACAATCACACTTCTTGGGCGCAATGTTGCAGCCACGTTTGTGGGGAGCCTCTTCCCAGTCAATCTTTCTTCCCCCCTAGGCTCCTGCTTTCCGAAGCCGTATCGCGTGTTTCCGTATGAGGCTCGGTAATTGGGGATATCGCCTAAACGAGCAGCGGTCCAGCATCAATCAAGCCACGCAACATCATGGAGCACAGAATGACCTCGAAATTCTTCTCAAGACTTTTGATTCTCGTGTTCGGCTTGGCCCTCGCCAAGCCCACTCGGGCACAACAATGTCTCCCCTGTGGACAGATAGGCCCCAACACCGGACCGATCATAGCTGCAATCGTGGCGACGGCAGCCGCCGTGGTAATCGTAACGGTTGTAGTTATTCACGAGAGCAAGAAGCGGACCATTACTGGATGTGTCAACTCGGGGGCAAACGGGATGACCCTCACCAACGAAAAGGATACGCAGATTTACGCACTGTTGGGCGACACAACGGGCGTCAAGGCGGGCGATCGAATAAAGCTACAGGGCAAGAAAGTAAAGGCGAAGGGACCCGACAAGGCGCTTGTATGGAAAGCAACGAAGGTGACCAAAGACTTTGGCGTCTGTCAGCCCTAGCTGTAATCTCGACCCTGAACAACCCAGGAGTTTGCAGGAATCAGTTGCTCCTGCAGGTTAGCTGTCGCAAAACCGGCCAAAGCGCTCATCCTATGAGAGAGGATGTCAAGCAAAAACACTTCTCCACTCCTCCCGTGAGACCTCGAAATCGGTGCTTGCATCCAGGCCCCTTCTTCTTCGTGGGAGGATTTTGGTTTTAACGCCTGACGCGCCACAGAGTGCGACCGGGATAGGGATCGCAGTTGCTGGTCTTCCTTGAGTGGTTTCATGCCGCGGTCCCGACACCATTCGTTGCGAAGCTGCGCAAGCCCACCGTTGGCTAAAGTGCCAACCATCATCCTATGTGAGGCTCGAGGCCTATGGCTTTTTTGGGTTATCCGAGGGGGCATAGGATTGACCCGGAGACTGGGTGCCGATTCCAGCACCCGAACGCCTAATGAGCGCTTGGATACTCTCCCTCGAACCCGAGCGTCGCAGAACGATGGGCCACCACCGAGGCAAGAGAACCTGGCGGATCACCTGAGTTGGTGCGGCGCTCAAGCTGCTTGCGGCTTCAGTTGTTCAGCGTCGAAACGTTCCTCCTTCTTCCAAAGTGTCAAGGCAATGGCCGCGATCTTGCGGGCTAACGTTAGGCGCGCCATCTCCGGCTTCATCCCTTTCTCCAGCAAAGCCGCATAGAAATCGCGCAACGGCCCTACCCCACAGCTGGCTCGGGTGGCGGCGCCCTTGAAGATCTCTTTCATCTCGTGGTTGTGATTCTGATTGAGACCGCGAATCTGTTGCGGTTTTTTCGTACGTTGCAGTTGTCCGTGCACGTAGCGATATTGCGCACTGTCACGGGTCTCAATGCCCAGCCCACTATAGGTCCAGAGTTGCCGTTTGCTACGGAAGCGATGCGGCGTTTGCATCAACGCGATCAAGCGGGCGGCTCGGATCGGACCGATGCAGGGAATCTGGCGCAGCAGTTTTGAGGCTTTATGTTTCCGGCTCTCCGCCAATAACTCGGGACGCAGGGTTCGTCGTAAGGTCTGCAATCCATCCAACTGTTGATAGAGCATCTCGGCGCGCCGGCGCACGCCGGCATGCTCGATCTTCTGGAGCCACTGTTCCCGATAACGCGGAGCATAGACTTGGGTACCGGCACAAGGGATGCTCCAGCTGCGATACAGAGCTTTGATCCGATTCATCACTCGGTTCAGATCTTGGCCCAGGCTCTGATAACTGCGCCCCAGTTCGCGCAGCGTCCGCAGTCCATGTTCTCCGTGATAGACCGGCCGCAGCATTCCCGTGCGTAACAAGTCGGCCAGCTTGCGCGCATCGATCTTGTCGCTCTTGTTGCCTTCCTTTAATAACGCATTGCGCCGCGGATCGCAGACCAGCACTTCCTGCACTTGCGGCTTAAGCAGATCGTAGAGCCAGCTCGCCCAGGTCCCTTCTTCCCAGGTCACATGCAACTCGCCCC
This sequence comes from uncultured Acidobacteriaceae bacterium, assembly GCA_963836305.1. Taxonomy (GTDB): domain Bacteria; phylum Acidobacteriota; class Terriglobia; order Terriglobales; family Acidobacteriaceae; genus Sulfotelmatobacter. The sequence goes on from CAWIJP010000025.1 coordinate 51,464, forward strand.
GCAGACCGTGGATAAACTGCAGAATGCTGCTGGCTTTGGTTTCCACGATCGACTCCATTACCAGCTTGCCACTGCCACTGAGGACAGCGATCACCACCGCTTCCTTGTGCACGTCCATGCCGATATACTTGATCTCGCGACTCATGCAGTTGCCTCCTTGGGGGAAAGATCATTCCCGTTCAACGGAGTCTTTCCCTCAAGGTAAAGTGTCATTCCTCAGCCGATTTTGCTATCTGTTCCTTCCGTTCTGAGGTGCCGCATTCCGCAGATCGGCCCCTCTCTCATAATGCATTGACCTGACAATGAGTGTAACCGCGATTTTGCAACAGTAGAAACGGTCGTATAGCGGGTGACGGCTCCGATACCTACCGACTCGCCGCAATTCCAGGGTTCGGTCGTGCGCTAAAGGACCGATTCTTGTTACTTCGCAAAAGTCCTGAAGAGCGTTGCTAATTCATAAATAACCTGTCAATGCTGGCAGTTCCGACGGCTCTCGGCAGGCGTTAAAAAGAAGATAATATGCGGCCCGCTCAGCGATTGCGCTGCGCTCTTTGTGGTCTGTTGTTGCTGTCCTTGGGATGCGTGTCTGGCAGCAACACTCGAAAGAAATCCTCGGCAAAAATCGCAAAAAACGTTACATCGTCAGCACCGGAACTGAGTTCACGGAATCAGTCGCTGTTAGCTTTTTACTCAGCGGAGATAGAGACCGCCGCCGACAAAATTATTTCGGAGTCGCCTTCGCGAACCGCTCGAAGACAAGCCCTGGAGTGGAAAGCCGAGGCGATTCCTGTCCTGCAGACATCATTGCTGAACACTGACCCGATTGCCGCCGTCCTCGACACATGGGCGTTCATTTTTCAAATGAGCGCGTATATGGAACGGCCCGCATTGAAACAGGCACTGGGAGACTCCCACGCTATCGTCGCGGAGACGGTCAAGAACATGAACGTCGAGATTGAGCGCACTGTCCGGTTAGGTTCGCCCACAGCCGATGTCGCCGACTTGCGTCAATGGATTTCTAACTGGGCTGACGCTCATCCCATTCAAGCCAGTCTGGCTGGCCGTCGATCGCTTGATCCAGACCTGATCAGCAAGGCTGAACAATCTGACTTGGGAACCATGGCTTCGCTCAAGGGATTATCCGAGAGCATAGGCGACCTTGCGGCTCGTTTGGATTCATACAACGCTTACGCTCCCAAGCAAGCACGCTGGCAGGCAGAACTCTTGCTTGGCGACGTGACGCGCGATCCGCAAGTTAGCGCCGCACTGTCGAATTTCGTGGCGCTGTCAAACACCGCAGCGAAGGCATCGAGCAACATGGACCGCATGCCCGAACTCGTGGGTCAGGCACGCGAGGCGGTGAGGGCAGATATTGAAGGCCAGCGTTTGTCCGTGCAGGCGTTTGTCAACGAGCAACGCCTGCAGACCCTGGATGCCCTGCAGCAAGAGAGGATTGCCACCATCGCTGCCCTACGTGGCGAACGGCTCGCCGCAACTGCGGACATGCGTGGGGAACGACAGGTCGTGCTGGATGCTCTTCATAATGATGAAGTAGCAGCCATGAACGATGTCAACGCAATGCGCGATAAGGCGATTCAAGATTTGGACGCCAGAGGACGCGGTCTGATCGATCACTTTTTCATACGCGCTCTCGAGCTGATGTTACTTGCGTTTGTATTGTGCTCTCCTGTCGTCTGGATGCTGCTACGAAGGTCTCCCGAAAAAGCATCAAAGCGCGGCGAAAAGTTTTTGGACCGCGTCGCCTGATTGTGCGGGTTCGCACCCCATCGAGCCACTGTTCCCGATAACGCGGAGCATAGACTTGGGTACCGGCACAAGGGATGCTCCAGCTGCGATACAGAGCTTTGATCCGATTCATCACTCGGTTCAGATCTTGGCCCAGGCTCTGATAACTGCGCCCCAGTTCGCGCAGCGTCCGCAGTCCATGTTCTCCGTGATAGACCGGCCGCAGCATTCCCGTGCGTAACAAGTCGGCCAGCTTGCGCGCATCGATCTTGTCGCTCTTGTTGCCTTCCTTTAATAACGCATTGCGCCGCGGATCGCAGACCAGCACTTCCTGCACTTGCGGCTTAAGCAGATCGTAGAGCCAGCTCGCCCAGGTCCCTTCTTCCCAGGTCACATGCAACTCGCCCCGCAGACCGTGGATAAACTGCAGAATGCTGCTGGCTTTGGTTTCCACGATCGACTCCATTTCCAGCTTGCCACTGCCACTGAGGACAGCGATCACCACCGCTTCCTTGTGCACGTCCATGCCGATATACTTGATCTCGCGACTCATGCAGTTGCCTCCTTGGGGGAAAGATCATTCGCGTTCAACGGAGTCTTTCCCTCAAGGTAAAGTGTCATTCCTCAGCCGATTTTGCTATCTGTTCCTTCCGTTCTGAGGTGCCGCATTCCGCAGATCGGCCCCTCTCTCATAATGCATTGACCCGACAATGAGTGAAATGGCGATTTATCGCCAACTATCCTCTGACCGGATCTCAGTGCAAAATATACTTGCCGAACGAACATCGTTGCCCGCGGGCAACGACATAGATCCTCCAAAAAGCTAGTCTTGTATTGGGTTGCGATTTAGGCGAGACACACGGAGCAGAGGAATGCTCGCTGAAGACACAAGTCTGCGACTCTTGCCAGCTGCCACGCCTCATTCTTGCCCGGATTGAACTGCGACGCTGCGCAACGGCGATGCCATGAGGTTTGGGAATATCCGGTCGCACGCCAGGTTTCAGCGGCGATGCAAGAGGGGCGATGAAGCAAAAGAGGAGGGACAATGAAAGAGCAAGACGTTCGGTTAGGTCCGCGTGAACAGCAGGTCATCGAGCTGCTTCTACAGGGATGTGACAACGCCGAAATCGCCAGCGAGCTCAAAATGGCGCTACGAACAGTGAAAGTGCATTTCAACCGACTGTTTCAGCGCTTCGGAATCAAGAACGGAATCAAGCGAGTAAAACTCGCCACTCTGTTGTATCGGAGGCAATCATGTCTCCAAATGGACAGTGTCGGAGACCCACGTTTCCAATGAACGTGAAAGAGAAGCAACTGAGATCGTGGCTATGGCAATTTATCGTGCACCAGATAGAGGGACCAAGGCATGCCAACTACAGGGCGAAAGAACAAGTCGGCGTGCCTAGCCCCTCCGTGGAACAGCCAGATGGCAGCGCGCAAATCTAAATCCATCTAGTTCAGTTTTCTTCGCACCACACCGGCCAAGCCAAGCAAACCGGTTCCCAGCAATGCGAGGGTGCCGGGCTCGGGGGTGGTCGTGATGTAAATTTCGCCCCCGGCCAGATTAGCCGACCCTTGAAATCCGCCCATCCCGGTATTGAGGGTGATTTCTGTTTCGCTGCCGCTTACTTTGGTTCCGTTGAACCAAGTGCCGGAGATGTTGCCGAACAGATCGTAACTGATATTGCCGCTTACTCCGGGCTTGCCACTCGGCTGCCAATCTGTATCTCCGGTGAAGGTGCCTGTGAAGAGGACCCCATTGGGCACGCCGTTCACTCCGTTGCCCGTAATGGTAATTGTCCCACCTGGACCGAACGTGGTGCCAGTGGTTTCGTTTCCTGAAATGAGCGCGCCGGTTGTGAAAGTTACACTCCCGCAAGGCGTGGCTGTGGAGCACAATCCAGTGCCGAAGTTACTAGCCGAGTTTATTACTATCCCGGTGCCAGAAAGTGTATTGGTCGACGAAGAATAAGTGATCATTCCGCTGCTTGTGCCGAAATCTACCTCATTTGCGTACGCTGCCAGCGGTAGAGTCAAAGATACCAAAGCCAATACAACTAGCCGCTTCATGACATCCTCCGTTTGAACCTGTTGTAGTAGGAGAATCCCACCCGCCGAGAAGATCACGTGCCAAAAACTCCAACTCGATCATTACCGTAGCTTGTTTTGCGGGACTGTCACCTGTCAGTTGTTACAGGTGTTTGTAGGTGTGATCTTCGTGCAAAGTGAGCCGTTCATGGTCGGTCTTCTGATTCGCTCGTTTGCGTGGCTTACAAAATTTCCTCAGGTTGGTCGTTCGTTACGAAGGCTAGGCTGAAAAGTTTCTTGGAATGCTCGCACCCAGGCTGCTGTTTGATCTTGCTGAGGCATCTATGAGATGGAGAGTAAACTGAAGTGGGCAGGTAGCGAAAATGGGCAGACAGGTAGGTGCTGTGCTTTACGTGGTGGCGATGGTAGCCGTCATAGTCAGTGCAGATTTCGCGTTCTTCAGAAACCGATTCTGGGAACGGCTGATAGCGAATATTGGCATAGTCCTGGTATTCGCAGCTTTCTACTTGAGATTCCTGAGGCGTCCGTGAACAAGGCGCGATAGGGTTTAACGAAAACTGCTACATTCAAATGCCACTTGTTTCGCCCTAGAGGGGCTGGAACTTTCTATTTCTACGCGGTGGATCATCAGTTGCGTTTCATTGGACGACCAACTCGTGACTCTTCCGGAAAATTGTCAACTCCAAACGCGAGAACATGCCAGTCGCATCGAAAACTCTCCTCAAGTAGTTGCTAATCACTTTCTCGGTGGTTTCGAGGCGCTCTCCGATTTGCTTATTCGTGAATCCCATCGCCACGAGATCGCAGACTTGGATCAGCCGTGGACTTAGATGGACGGGTGTGGGAGTTGGCCGGTCGTGCAACATGGAGGTCACGAACCTGACCCGTTTGTGTCTACCCTCCTTGAGTCCGTGCCGCAGATAAAGCCGAGTGCAATGCGCCTTGACTGTGCGAACGGACATGCCTAATTCATGTGCTATCTGGGAGTTGCTTGCCCCGGTCATCAACAGGGCGGCGACTTGGCTCTCTCTCGGCCGACCGAGGCTGGAAAATAGGCTGGGTTGTTCCATAGCTCACGCGGGACCAGTGAAACAGGACACCAGACAGTCTTTCGACTGTCAGAATTGCCAGCTATTTCCCAAAACATTAGGAGAGCACGGAACATCCCCGTCACAGATTAGAGATAGCGATCCCGATGTCAGTTACTGGATCTCATTGGCGTGCTGATACGAGGTGCGAGACTCTGACGAGAAACGGTAGCCAGGCTCAGGGCTGGCGGTGGTTGGGCGGCTCATTCTGCATCCGGCCGAGCGGTAGCGCGTAACTTGTGTTATCAGCGATTGCGGGGTGACAGCGAGTAGCCGGTTCAGGCGTTTGAGGTGTTTGGCGGGAACATGATTCCCCAGAAGGTTTCCGCCCGTTCGTCCTGCTCGACGAACTCGATTGCGTACGTGAGAACGCCCTCCACTGCCGCCAACTGTGAAACTACCCGCGCAGAGAGCTTGATGCCTTGCTTGTTATTTACGGAGACGACCGAGCCCACCAGAAGCTCACGGCTGAGTTGGACGGCAGCGCCGTGTTTGTTCAATTTCGTGGCTTTGGCCGGCGTTGTAAAAGAACATTTCTGCCGGTCTTCTCCGGACAATCCGACAGAAGCGTGAAGCGCCATGCGATTGCTTCGACGTTTTGCCATCGGGCTGCGGCTGGCGGTTGCGCTGGCAGCCAAGTTTGAATGGTGCGATTTCGGGCGGGGACTTGCAGGCTTCAAGTTCATCGTGATCGGGACATTAGAATGCGCTCGTGGTCGCTGCAATGTGCCGTTCGTCACCTCCTGAGGTTACCCCGCAGAACTTCTTGATTCTTCGAGGTGAAAAACGCGTTGCTTCACGGCAAGAAATAGGACATGTACCAAATCAGGGCTCCGCACGCCACCCTAGTGTTCGTTGGGAACGGCGAGTGAGCGGCAACGGTGTGTGGGTGAAGAGGGGTATTTAGCCATTATCGAGACTAGCCCCCTTTCGCCTTGACGGGCGCCTTCTCTCGCTGTAGTATAGGCGAACAAAAGACGAAAACATGAGTTCCTCTCCGCTGTTCCCAATATCTGCAGAAGCCGACACTGGTGGGCATTGCCCGGCTGGCGGCGGAGGGGGAAACGCTGCGCGAGGGGCATAACGTCGAGTACTTCACTTTGCCGGCGCGATCGCTGCTGAACCGTTGTACTGGCGTGCGAATGCCTTTTACCTGGACGATCAATCCTTATCGCGGATGCGAGTTTGCCTGCAAGTATTGCTACGCACGCTACACGCACGAATTTATGGAAATGCGCGATGGGGCGGAGTTCGAGCAGAAAATCTACGTGAAGCAACATGCTGCGGAGCTGCTGCGGCAGGAGTTGCGAAGGGTGAAGCTGGGGGAAAGCATTGCGCTGGGTACGGCAACCGATCCTTATCAGCCGGCGGAGCGGCGCTATGAGATCACGCGGCGAATTCTTGAGGAGTTCGCCCGGCATCGCGGATTCGAGCTGGGGATTGTTACAAAATCTAATCTCATTGTTCGCGATCTGGAATTGTTACGCGAGGTCGCGCGGAATAATGTCTTGTCGATCCACATGACGATCACTACTCTGAATGTGGAACTGGCGCGGATTCTGGAGCCGCGTGCTCCGCGGCCGGATTTGCGGATGGCGGCGGTGCGGGAAATCAGCGCGGCGGGAATTAATGTTGGCGTCAGCTGCTCGCCGGTGTTGCCGGGGATTACTGATTCTCCTGCCGATCTCGAGGTTTTGGTGCGAGGGGCGGCGGAAGCTGGTGCGAGGCATATCTTTGCCAATCCGCTCTTTCTGAAGCCGTGTTCGGCGGCGGTTTTTCTACCTTTTCTCGAACAGCATTTTCCGCAGTTGGTCGAGAGCTATCGACAGCGTTATCAGGATCGGGCGTTTTTACCGGCTTCGTACAGCAAACGTATCGGACAGCTGGTTTCCCGATTGCGGCAGAAATATGGAATCAAACGCGCCGATCCGCGGCAGGCGAAGACTTGCGGATAAATGGCCGGTGCGAGGCCTGGAGGAACAGTTGGCGCTGTTCTGAGAATTTCCGATTTCCGACTGCCAAGTGCCGATTGTTTGGAACTTGGCAGTTGGAAATCGACAATTGGAAATCCAGTCTTAGCCTTCCTCTATAATCACTGAATCCTATGGCGACCGCGCCCCCAACGGCCACCGCTCAGCGCCCTCCACTGCGAGTGCGGATGCAACAGTTCTGGCGGCGCGTGACCGAAGGCATGGAGTTGACCCAGCTCTGGTCGCAGTTCCGCACTGAAGCCCGGGCCAGCTACCGGTTGTACTCTCGCGACGTTGCGGCCAAAACCCCTGATGACTTGGCGCGTCGCGGCCGCCGCATGCACATGGTGAAGGAATTCTTCTGGGCCGTTCTGGAGAAACTTTCGCCGGCGCGCCGGGTGTTGCTGTTAGCCGCGATGATCTTGCTGGTTCTGCCCACATTTGGCGGCGTCAGCTACCGGGGGAGCGACCACGAAGCGCACGTGGTGGAACTCGATTTTCATTTCTGGGGCGGGCTGCTGATGTTTATATTGCTCATGCTGGAGATCGCCGACCGCGTGGTGATGAAGCGTGATTTGCAGATTGCGCGCGAGATCCAGACATGGCTGTTGCCGGGCGCGCCACCGCAGATCCCAGGACTTGCCGTTGCCTACGCGACGCGCCCGGCTAACACGGTGGCGGGGGATTATTACGACGTGTTTCCGCGTCCGGGAAAAACCAACGAAGAGAATCGAGTAGTGTTTGCCGTGGCCGACGTCGCCGGCAAGAGTATTCCCGCGGCCATGCTGATGGCTACGTTCCAGGCGAGCCTGAAGACGCTTTCCACGGCACAGGTTGCGCTGCCGGAACTGGTCGCGAACATGAACAAGTATGCGTGCTCGAACAGCCAGGGAGGACTGCGCTTTACTACGGCGTTTCTTTCCGAGTACGACGCGGCGCGGCGAGTCTTCACATACATCAATGCTGGGCATAATAATCCCATTCTGCGGCGCAGCACGGGATTGATCGAGCGGCTCGACGTTGGAGGATTGCCCATAGGAATTCAGCCGGAGGCCAAGTACGAATCGGCGAACGTGGCCCTTGCGCCGGGGGACTGGCTGATCATTTTCACGGATGGATTGGTCGAGGCCGAAAACGCTAATCAGGATGAATACGGTGAAACCCGCCTGCTGAACGCGATCGCGGCGGGCGCGGCTGGCACGCCAGCCGAGATGCTCAACCGGCTGATGGCTGAACTGGATTTATTCGTAGGCAACACGCCGCAGCATGACGACATCACCTGCCTGCTGGTGAAAGCGGAATGAATCTGCGTCGCCCTGAGACGAGCGCCGAGCGTCTGATGCAAGAACAAAGTCCTCAGCTATCCCGCACTGACTGGCTGCTTTTTGCAGGATTGCTGATCGCGACACTGCTCACGTTTTCCCTGACGTTCAATTTCGGATGGGTCTATGACGATCTGCCGCAGATTCCAAATAATCCGAATCTGCAATGGAACCGGCTCGGTTTTTTATTCACGCACCAGCTCTGGGCATCCACGGCCGCGATGCAGAGCCGGTTCTACCGGCCTTTTTTGACGCTCTGGTTTGTGCTGAACAAAACACTGTTCGGACTTAATCCTCACTGGTTCCACGTCACTACTGTTCTGGCGCATGTTGCGGCTACGGCCCTGGCATTTTTTGTGGCTCTTGCATTGTTGAGAGATGCGGGCGCGGCTCTGTTAGCTGCTGCTGTGTTCGGACTTCATCCGCTGCAGGTGGAGTCAGCGTCCTGGATCTCTGGGGTAAATGATCCCCTGGCGGCGGCGCTATGCTTTGGCAGTTTCCTGCTCTACCGCCGAGCCCTGAGTAAGCAGCAGAACCGCGGGATCTGGTGGGTGCTCGCTGGATTTCTATTCCTGCTGGCGCTGTTTGCCAAGGAAGTGAGCATCGTGCTGCCGGGAATTATTTTGATTGACCTGTGGTCGGTTTCCCGCGATCGGTCGAGTGGTGCGGCTCGCTCCGCGTTGCCGGTGATCTCCACGTACGGAATCGTCAGCGTTTTCTGGCTGGCTCTTCGCTCCTGGGTGCTGGGCGGAGCAACGGTCATCTCCTCTCCGATTCCGTGGAGCACGGTTTTGCTAAGCGCACCCAAAATCATTCTTTTCAATTTTTATCGTGTGATTTATCCGCGAGGGCTGAGTCCGCAATATGACTTGCGCCCGATCGATTCGCCGGCTAGCTCAGCATTTCTTCTATCCGCGCTGGCCTTGGCTGTTCTGATTGCGCTCGCCATCATGGCGGCGCGACGCGATTCCCGTTTGTGGGTGGCTTTCGCGTGGCTGGTCTTGCCCGTACTTCCAACCCTCAATCTGCGCTGGATGAACGAAGATGATTTCATCCACGACCGTTACCTTTATATGAGTATGCTCGGTGTCGGCCTGTTAGTGGGCTTCGCCTACTCGGGAATAAGAAAGAAATGGCCGGAGCAGAAGCTGGTGCGACCCCTGGCAGCGTGTATTGTGGCTATCTTTATTTTTATTTTTGCCAGCGCCATCCAATCACAGTATTGGGCGAACGACGTTAGTTTATTTTCGCGCGCCGTGGCTCGCGCTCCAAACAACGAGTGGGCGCAATTGAATTACGGATCTACTTTAAGTGCGCGCGGCAAATTCGCCGACGCTGCTCCTTATTTTGTTCGATCCTACGAGTTGAAGCCGGGATGGCGGGCCGCGGATTTTGCCGGCTTCGCTTACCAACAGGCTGGAGATTTATCGCGGGCGGAACGCTGGTTCAATGCGGCGTTGCAAATGGATCCGACGCTGACGGCGGCATGGTTCGGACTGGGGCAGGTTCGGCTCTTGCAGCATCGCCCGGAAGAAGCGATACCCTATCTCAAGAAAGCTGTGGAGCTTGAACCGACGGCCGAGGGATTGCACTATGAGTTGGGAAGTGCAATGGAGCAGGCCTCGCAACGCGCCGCGGCGGTCGAACAGTACAAGACTGAGTTGCAGCTCCACCCCGATCAGATTGGGGCACGAAGGGCGCTGGACCGGCTGGAGGCGACCGAAGTGGTACCCGATAAGTGAGCCGGGAGACTGCAGAAATGCAAGGTGAGCGTAAAGACGCGTTCTAAGTTGGGAGGAGTTCTGTTCCGCAATGACACTAATTGTCAGGTTCGCGACGCAATGTGGCGAGAGCGAGCGTTAAAAAAGACTTAGAATGGGAACTGAAGTTTCACGCTATGAAGATAACAGTGCTCTTCGCAGGAGCTGGGGCCGAACCGAAGTGACTGAATCGTTTGGCCAGTAGGGTGCGATCATTATGTCCGACTGCGTCATTCATGACCAGCATGAATTCAATATGAAAGTTAAAAAGAGGGGAAAAATAGAGATGCGGAAACAACAGAAGGGTTTCTCACTGATTGAGTTGCTGATCGTGGTGGCGATCATCCTGATCATCGCGGCTATCGCGATTCCTAACCTGATGCGCGCCCGTATGGCAGCCAACGATTCGTCCGCGGCCGCTGCTGAGCGTACCATCGTGACCGGTGAAATCGGCTACTTTGCCGCTTATCCGACGGTCGGCTTTACTTCGTTGCTTGCCTTGGGCGGCACCATTGGCGCTCCTTGCGTACCGGCTCCGGCCACAGGCTGCTTGATCGATGCCAACCTGGCCAACAACGGTACGCCGGCCAACTCTGGTAAGAGCGGCTATAGCTTTACCGCGATAGGGGCGACGGGAGCTGGTGCGGTAGTTCCTAACGAGTTCTTCACCACGGGGACGCCGCTCGGCGCGACCACTGGTACGAAGGCGTTTTGCGCTGTGGATGACGGTGTGATCCGCACCCAGCCTGCCGGTACCATCACGGCAGTTGCCGGCTACGGCGCCTGCCAAGCTCTGAATCCGTTGGCCAACTAACTTAAGCCAGCTCGGAAGAATAAGCTAGAAGAGACAAAGCCAGAGGGCAGCGGATGAAAATCCGCTGCCCTTTGGCTTTCTCGTTGCCTGGGATGGTCTGGGACTCAGTTTCGAAAGTGAAAGCACGCGGCCAAGAGACTGACACGAATTGTCAGGATCAGCGACCCATTTTGGCACCGAGTTGCAACGAAAAGGCTTCCCATAGTACCCAAAAGTTTGGCCTGGTTATGAAAACAGGGGCATTATGCGAGGTCCGCCCGTAACCAAGGTAACTGGCAAGCTTGGCCGGGCAAGTGCAAGCATTAAAGGCGACTTGCGCCATTCCCATTCGGAATGGGAGTTCAACTAAAAGTTCAAAAGCGAAAAATAGGAGAGAATAGAGATGCGGAAACAACAGAAGGGTTTCTCACTGATCGAGCTGCTGATCGTGGTGGCAATCATCCTGATCATTGCGGCTATCGCGATTCCTAACCTGATGCGCGCCCGTATGGCAGCCAACGATTCGTCCGCGGCCGCTGCTGAGCGTACCATCGTGACCGGTGAAATCGGCTACTTTGCCGCTTATCCGACGGTCGGCTTTACTTCGTTGCTTGCCTTGGGCGGCACCATTGGCGCTCCTTGCGTACCGGCTCCGGCCACAGGCTGCTTGATCGATGCCAACCTGGCCAACAACGGTACGCCGGCCAACTCTGGTAAGAGCGGCTATAGCTTTACCGCAGTGGAATCCTTGGGAGCTGGTGCGGTAGTTCCGAACCAGTTCTTCACCACGGGAACGCCGCTTGGCGCAACCACTGGTACCAAGGCGTTTTGCGCGGTGGATGACGGTGTGGTCCGCACTCAGCCTGCCGGTACCATCACGGCAGTTGCCGGCTACGGCGCCTGCCAGGCTCTGAATCCACTAGCCAACTAACGTAGTTCAGTATGGCGAAGTATCCGAGGAGGGTACGAGCCAAAGGGCGGCGAACGCAAGTTCGCCGCCCTTTATTTTTTCTCTGCAACGCCACTCCCAAATCTTTGGTAACCACGGGTCTTTCTTGCGCGGCGCTTACAATTACTCCGCGACCTTTCTCGATCAACGGATAAAGTTTTGGAGATACTAGTATGGCTTGGGAAAAACTAGCTCCTTCCCGACGAAATGGGTTAGTCCCCCTGATTGCGTTGTCGGCAGTCTGGATTGCAATCGTTATTACGGGAGCCCGTCTGACCAATTTCGATGAGCCGTACTTGCCTTTCGCGATTGCAGGAGCGCTCGCCTTTTTTCTGCGCGGCGCTCCTTCACGCTGGGAGATCTACGCCTGGCTATCGATTTCCGTAATCTTTGTCAAAATCATCCATCTGTCACCTATCCCGTTTTGGGTGCTGCGAGTGGCGAGTGGCACTGCCGCACTGGGGTTCGCAGCGCTAGTACTGCTCGGCTTGCGCGCTTTGTGGTCGGAGCAGGAAGGACGCGAAAACGCTTTGGCGTTGCTGGCGCCGAGCCTGGTGCTGATTCTTTTCATCTTTGTCTCGGGCAATGTGCTGCGGTTGTCCGGCGGGCTCAATCCGCAGACAGATGACGCCTGGTTGTATGCGTTCGATGGAAGTCTGGGCTTTCAGCCAAGCTTTTTTCTGGGAAGAATCATGTACGGCAGCATCACGCTGACGCGGTGTGCGATGCTGACCTATCTCTCATTGCCTTTTGCGATGGCGATTGTTTGCGCAGGAAAAATACCGCGTGGCGCAAGAAAGGTCTCGTGGCACATCTTGACCGTGCTGTTGCTGGCAGGGGTCGCCGGGTGGCTCTTATATAACGTGGTGCCAGCTACTGGACCGATCTACGCCTTCGGAAAAGATTTTCCCTGGGGCGGCCTTGCTTACAAGGATCTATCGACGTTCGCGCTGCAAAAGATGTCGATTTCGACCGGCATCCCAAGAAACGGGATGCCCTCATTGCATGTGGCGTGGATTGTGTTGCTGTTTTGGAATAGCAGAGGGCTTACGCGGGTTTTGCGTGCGACTCTCTTGCTCTATGTCTTGCTGACGGTATTCGCTACGTTGGGAAGCGGCCAGCACTATTTGGTCGACTTGATCGTGAGCTTACCCTTCGCGCTGGGGGTGCAAGCGGCGGCCGCGTTTGCGCTGCCGCACAAGTCGCAGCGCTTGAGCGCAATTTTGGCGGGAGCAGGACTGACCGCTTTATGGCTTGGGTGTGTGCGTTTTGGCGTGCCGCTGGCGCTTAAATCTCCGACGATCCCCGGGAGCCTGATGGTGTTCACGGGGTCGATAACATTTTGGCTGGAAAGTCGCATGGCGAAGAGCACCACAGGTAACTCGGCGGATGAGAACCCATTAGTCACTCAGCGGAAACTGGCTGCTAGCGCGCGATAGAGCACTGGAAGCCGGGAGGTAGTGACACAATTCGTCAAGATTCAGAGCGAACTGCGCTCGACTCGCGCTTTGCGGGTTGCGAAAATTGGCCAGGGCCGCGCATCGAGTTGAAAGTAATAAGTTTGGCGTGTTCGTAACCGAAGTTTGGTAGCGCCTCGGTCTGGCAACTGGGGTGCTACTACCAGATTGCACGGGAGAATTGGGGCCTGAAGAGGGTCCATACGAAGGTGGTAGGGAAAGAAGAGGGCGTCCGATGAGGAAGCAAAAGGGGTTCTCGCTGATTGAATTGCTGATTGTGGTGGCCATCATTCTGATTATTGCGGCCATCGCGATTCCGAATCTGATGCGCGCTCGCATGGCGGCCAACGATTCTTCGGCGGCTGCGTCTGTTCGCTCGATTAATACCGCGGAGATCGCGTATTTCAGCGCTTACCCGACGATCGGTTTTCCTCTGGCCCTCACCACCCTCGGTGGCGCCGCACCTTGCTCTCCCGGCATAGCCACAGCTTGCCTGGTAGATAACTATCTGGCTACCAGCGGGGGTGGAAGCGGCAAGAGCGGTTATAACTTTAACGCTACTGGTTCAGCAAGCGCGGGAAGCCTCTTGAACGACCAGTTCTACTCCACGGGTGTACCCTTAAGCGTGCAATATGGCACCCGCTCTTATTGCGCGTACGAAGACGCGGTCATACGCCTGCAGCCCGCAGGCACGATCACGCTCGTAGCCAGTCGAACGGCTTGCCAAGGGCTGACGCCGATGAGCAACTAGGCGCGCCTCGGGGACAATCCAATCTCTCAGGCCGTCTCACAAGGAGATGTTTGCAGAGACGACAATTGTCCGCGTGCGATGATGAATGCGTTGGATTCCTATTCAAAGCTGGCCACCCGGGGCAAAGAGTAACCATCGTAACCTGGTGCCAGCTATAAAAATCTTGAATCGTTTCATATAATTTCCTGAGAAAGAAAACCTTCCATTCCATGCTGCTGGAGCGTTATGCCTGCGATTGAAATTCTTGGTTTGGAAAAAATTTATTTAATAGGATTCTGGCGGAAACGTCCCAAGTACGGTTTGCATCCTCTGCATCTCACGGTGGAAGACGGCGAGATATTCGGATTCCTGGGACCGAATGGAGCCGGCAAGACGACGACCCTGAAGCTGCTTATGGGATTGGTCTTCCCTACGTCGGGATCGGCACGCATTCTGGGCCGCGATTGGACTGAGCCGGAAGTCAAGGCGCAAATCGGCTTTCTCCCTGAGCAGCCTTATTTTTACGATCATCTTACCGCGCATGAACTCTTAAATTATTACGCTCAACTCTCCGGGGTTCCGGCGAAGGAGCGTACGCGGCGTGTGGAAAGCACATTGCAACGTGTGGGCTTGCCGGATGTGAAAGGCGTGCAGTTGCGGAAGTTTTCGAAAGGCATGTTGCAGCGGGTAGGCATCGCGCAGGCCATTCTGCATGATCCCAAGCTGGTGTTCTTCGATGAACCCATGTCTGGGCTCGATCCCATGGGGCGGCGCGAAGTGCGTGACCTGATGGAGCAACTCAAGCACGAAGGCAAAACTGTTTTCTTCTCGACGCATATTCTTTCCGACGCCGAAGCGCTGTGCGATCGGGTTGCGATCATTCACAAAGGAGAACTACGCGGCACTGGCCGGGTGGCGGATTTGACCTCAAGTGTTCAGAGCAAGGTGGAAGTGATCTGGCGAGGTATGCAGGTACCGGCATCCATGAAGGCACTGGGCGCCGAATGCCATGTCACGGGGGATACGGTGCGAGCCATTATTGACGAGACGCAGCAGGACGCTGCTATCGATGCGCTGCGCCGCGAGCACCTGCGTTTGATTTCTCTTACGCCGGTGCGCACCTCGCTGGAAACTTATTTTATCGAGAAACTACGGCGCGCCGAAACTACGGCTGCATCCACCGTATGAGATCGACGCATGACGACACACGCATGAGGAGAACGGCATGAAGGCGCGAGTGATGCATATTGCGTTCAATACCTTTCGTGAGGCGGTGAGGGACCGCGTGCTGTATAACCTGATCGCGTTCGCTGTGCTGCTCTCGGGAGCGGCCATTCTGGTAGGTCAGATTTCCATCGACATCGAAAAACTTGTGGTCATCAATCTAGGCCTGACAGCGGTTTCCTTGTTTGGAATTGTGATTGCGATATTCATTGGCATCGGCCTGGTCTCGAAGGAAATCGAAAAACGCACGCTCTACACGGTTCTGTCGCGCCCGGTGCGCCGGTGGGAGTTTATCGTCGGCAAGTTTTTTGGGCTGGCGGGCACTCTGGTGGTGAATACGTTCTTCATGGCCATTGGTGTTTTCGCGGCGCTGCTTTATGTTTCGCACAAATTTGTGCGGGCCGACGCGTTGATTCTGGTCGCGCTGTATTTCATTATTCTGGAATTTCTGATCATCTGCTCGCTGGCGCTGTTGTTCTCGTCGTTTTCTTCGCCTTTGCTGTCAGCCGTGTTTGCTTTCTCACTGTTTGTGATTGGCAGCTTTGCCGAAGATTTGCGAGGATTTGCCAGCATGGCGCATGGATTTACGCGTTGGGTGGCGACGGGTGCTGCTTATCTGGTGCCAAATCTCTCTGCTTTTAATATCGTCGGCTCCATCGCGCATGAGCAGCCGGTGGCGGGACAACTTATCTGGCAGAACACCTTGTATGCCATGTTCTACGCTGCCATGGCGCTGAGCGGAGCGGTGCTGATCTTCGAACACCGGAACTTGAAATGAAGCCGCGACGTAAAGTTTCGATCGTTGCCGGCGTATGTGTGGCAGTTTCTCTGGCGGCCAGCGCGGTGTTGCTCCACCACATCGATCAGCTTCGTCCGCGGGGCACGCTGGAAGATGTGTTGTACCTGAATTCTCCGAAGGTGTTGAAGCGGATCAGCCTGGGATATGACGGGCTTCTTGCCGATATTTATTGGACGCGCGCGGTGCAGTACTTTGGCGGTCGACACCATGACAGTGCGCAAAGTTACGACCTGCTCTATCCCTTGCTGAACTTGACCACGCATCTGGACCCGCAATTGGTAGTGGCTTATCAATTCGGAGCGAGCTTTCTGGCTCCGGCGCCGCCGGAGGGGGCAGGGCAACCAGAGCGCGCGGTTCAGTTAATGGAGTACGGGATTCAGAACAACCCCAACGATTGGAAGCTCTACTACGATCTGGGTTTTGTGTATTACATGAATCTGAAAGACTACGCTAAAGCTGCCGATGCATTCGAGCGGGGATCGAAGGTGCCGAACGCGCATCCGTTCATGCGGCTGCTGGCGGCGCAGATGGCGCAACATGCCGGAGAGTTTGATACCGCACGAATGCTGTGGTCCGCGACCTACCAGAACAGCCAGGACAAGCAGATTCGCGCCAACGCCGTGGAACATCTGCGTGCCTTACGCGTCGATGAGGACGTGACCCATTTGCAGGAAGCGGTAACCCGCTTTGGCCAGCGCACAGGACGATTGCCGGCGAGCATGGCGGAACTGATGAGTGCCGAACGATTGCCTGGAATTCCCGTCGATCCCGATGGACACCCCTACAAGCTGACTCCCGAAGGACGAGTGGAAGTGGTCGTGCCCGATGACTTTCCTTTTGCCACCAAAGGCCTTCCGCCGGGATTCAAGCCGCAGCCAAAATTCCACAGCCAGCAGTAGTGATCTGTTCTTCGCTTATCATGGCGAAGCATGGAAGGAAACGACGACTCGGTGCCGTCGGCGCAGAAGGTCAGCCTGTTGCGCTCGGCATCGCATTGGTGGAAGGGCGCTGCTGCCCGTGCCGGACGCGTGGTGGCAACCCGGCAACTGCTGAAAATTCTATTTGAGTTTGTTCGCGACTCGACTCCGGAGCGGCGCCGGCGGCGCTACGGCGATGCGGAATACGATTGGGAGTATCGGGTCAACACCACCAGCGCGGGGGTTGGGTGGCGTGACCGGTTGCTGGGATTTTTCCACTCGCCTTATCAGCCGACCGAGTCTGCTCTGTTCCACGAAATGATCGCGGCCGCTTCGGCAGGGGCCGGCTTTGAATTTCGCGAATTCATCTTCGTTGATCTCGGGTCGGGCAAGGGACGAACCCTGCTGATGGCTTCCGATTATCCCTTTCGGCGCATCGTGGGCGTGGAATTGTTACCCGCGCTCAATGATGCCGCTCAGGACAATATCGAGAAGTATCACAGCGAATCGCAGAAATGCTTCACGATGCAATCGATCTGCGGGGACGCGGCTGAGTTTGCTTTTCCGGTAGAGCCGACCGTGCTGTTTCTCTTCAATCCCTTTCCGGAACGGGAATTGAAGAAAGTGATCGCGAATCTGGAGCAGAGTTTGAGAGAGCATCCGCGGCGGGTTTATGTGCTCTATCACAATCCGTTGCTGGAGCATGTGCTGGGCGCGTGTATCGCGCTGGAGAAAATTGGCGAGACACATCAGTATGCGATGTATGGATCGTGCTAAATAATTTCGATGCAGTGCAGTCTGCTGGGTGATCGGTCTAGGTCACCTTGTAGAGCTGCAATGGGGAGGCCTTTGCGTAGTGCGTGAAGTCCTGATCGGTGGTGAATATCTGCCAGTCGCGCCGAATCGCGGCGGCGCAGATCAGGAAATCGATTGCTGATCCGGCGATGCCCCGCGACCTGCATTGGTTGTGAATGTGGGCGGCTTCCTCGTAGTCGGAAACGTCGAGATGCGGCTCGTCAAAAGCGCGCAGATAATCGCGTAGTTCTGTGAAGGTCTTCTCCTGCCGGACTCCAGAGAGTAACTCCTGTCGGACCGGGCCGACGATTTGAGCGCGCCCATCACGGATCAGTTCCTTCAAGGCGGAAGTCAGAAGTTGCTCAAGGGAGTTTAAGTCTGAAGGCGCTCGCCGGAGTGCGAGCGACCAGATGGGCGTGTCGACGAGAACCAGCATCTTCAGGAGTGCGATCTTTTGCGCTCGGCTTTGTAGTCGTACTCGGAATCAAAATCGAAGGAGCCAAACGCTTTGAGAATTCGAAGTTGTTTGCGTCGCGTTACGTATTCCGCGAGGGCAGCTGTGACTGCTTCCTTCTTGGTCTTATGACCGCCGGCGCGGCGAGCTTCTTCAATCAGTTTGTCGTCGAGCGCTAAGTTCGTCGCCATGTGTATATTATTACACATTTCAATGTGTAGTTCAAGGTGATCGAAACGGACTGCGGCTAAAAAGGCGCACTCGGCCGGTTATTTCTCAAGGGGATAGAATCAGACGATGGCTCGATTTTGTGTGGCGATTCTACTTCTCAGTATCGCGCTGACCGTCAGCGCCATGAGCGAAGATGTCCACGCCATCGCGCAGGCGGTGGACGAGCATTACAACCATTTGCGAACCCTGGAGGCGGAGTTTACGGAGATTTATCGCGGGTCGGGGATGGAGCGGACGGAATCGGGGACGCTTTGGCTAGCAAAAGGTGGGGCAAAAAAACCCGGCAAGATGCGATGGGAGTACCGTTCTCCAAGGGACAAGCTCTTCGTGAGTGACGGGAGAGATGCGTGGTTTTACGTTCCGGGAGACCGGCAGGCGCGTAAAACGGATGCCCGGAAGCTGGAAGACATTCGATCTCCACTTGCGTTTTTGCTGGGTAAAAGCCGGTTGGAAAAGGAATTACAGGGTTTGTCATTGGCTCCAGACGTGAAGCCGCTGGCGGCGGGGGATGTGGTTCTGCGGGGAGTGCCGCGGGCTATGGCTGACCGGGTGAGCGAAATTCAGGTGGAGATCAACCCGGAGCATCAAATCGTGAGAATCGTGATTGACGACGTGGATGGATCCGCTACCGAATACCGGTTTGGCGAACAAAAGGAAAATGTAGCGATCGCGGCAGGGAAGTTTGAGTTCAAGCCGCCGGCTGGAACGGAGACCGTGGAGGGCGAGGGCGCGCCCTGAGGCTTTGCCGATTTGACCTGCGTCCGATCGGGGTTACTTGCGGTACTGGAAATACGGGGAAGCGGAGCGAAGGTCGATTGAGATGGGAAGCGGGAATGTTAGACTGAGCCGAGAGGGTTGCCGCCCGGGCAGAAAAACGACGTAAATGGCGGAATTTGTTGTAAAACTCGCGGATGAGCGGGGCCGGCTGCACCAGCAAGTGGAGCACGGCTATTCCGTGGCCGAAGTGCGCGACCGATTTGCCTCGCAGGGTTATCTCGTCTATTGGGTGAAGCCGCAGGGAATGCTTTCAGGCCTTTCGCTGAGGGGCGGCCGGAAGCTGAAGCAGAGTTCGTTCCTGGTGTTCAACCAACAATTCTTAACTCTGCTTAAGGCGGGGTTGCCGATTTTGAATTCGCTGGACCTCCTCATCAAACGGCAAAAAGATCGCAACCTGGGGCAGATTCTGGAAAACGTGCGGGAGCGGGTAAAAGGTGGAGAGCTGCTTTCCGACGCTTTTGCCACTCATCCCGCGGTGCCGAAGATCTATACCACGACGCTGATGGCGGGGGAGAAGAGCGGAAACATCGATGAGGTATTGACGCGCTACATTAACTTTCAGCGCCTGGCGATGACCTTCCGCAAAAAGCTATTCGTATCACTGATTTATCCCACGCTGCTGGTGAGCGTGGTGACGATCATGGTGATGTTTTTGTTTACCTATGTTGTGCCCAAGTTCGCGGAATTGTTTAACAGTCTGGATCAGAAGCTGCCGGCCATCACGGTCTTCATGCTGGCGGTGGGGCAGAACGCGCAGAAATACTTTCCCTTTGTACTATCCGGATTGGTTTTGGGGGGATTTTTCTTGTGGCAGTGGCGCAAGACGGATCGCGGCGCCGATCAGATCGACCGGTTCATCCTGAACCTGCCGCTGCTCGGGGATATTCGTCTGAAGCATCAGGTGGCTACATTTTCCCGGATGCTTTCGACGCTGCTGCAAGGTGGACTGCCGCTGGTGCCATCGATGGAGACGGCAGGGAGTTCGATGACCAGCCGGCGCATCTTAAAAGGTGTGATGCGGGCGAGTTCCCGGGTGCGGGAAGGGCAGGGATTGGCCAGCAGTCTGGAGGAACAGAATATTTTTCCGGACCTGGCGGTGGAGATGCTGGAGGTGGGCGAATCCACAGGCGCATTGCCGGCGATGCTGAATTCCGTGGCGGAGTTTTATGAAGAGGATGTGCAGACGGCGCTGGGAGCCTCGATGGCGCTGATTGAGCCTCTGATTCTAATGGTGATGGCGGTGTTCGTAGGGGGAGTATTGATCTCGCTGTATTTGCCGATATTTACCCTGGGAGTCCACTAAAGATGTCCGTTATATGGAAGCGAGCCGAACGCGCGACTGTTGCATCGCAAAAGACGCGATGCTTCGCGCGGCTCGCCGAGATTCCTCGCGGCGCAAAAAACGCTTGCTCGGAATGACAGTTGATGTAAGGGATGTGAGAAATGGCGATGGCGGAGAAGAAATCACTTTTCGTGCACGGTGAGAACGGCGGGCAGGTGGTGACCACGGGAAATCCGATCACCGACCTGGAACGCGCTCAGGACGTGGCGCGGCGCTATCGCTGCGAGTTTGTGGATCTCGCCGATTTTCAACTTCATCATGAGCTGTTCAAGAAATTCTCGCCGGAGCTGATGTTCCGCTACAACTTCGTGCCGCTGGAGGAAACAGCGGATGGCAAGCTGGCGATTGCGATTGCCGATCCCAGCCAGCTGATGATGATCGACGAGATCAGCTTGCTGTTGCAGAAGCGGATCGTCACCAAAGTGGCGACGCTGAAGCAGATCAGCGACATCCTCAAAAAGACGGAACAATCGCAACGCGTTCTCGAAGAGGCGAGCGAAGGCTTCCAGATTATTCGCGAAGACGAGAACACCGGCGCCGAAGAGACGCTGACCATTGACAAGCTGACGGCGGCGGGAGACACCAGTCCGATCATCCGGTTGGTGGATACGACGATTTTTACCGCGCTGCAGCGGCGCGCCTCGGATATTCATATCGAGACGCGGGATGATTCGGTGGTGATCAAGTTCCGCATCGACGGCGTGCTGACGCAGGCTATGCCGCCGATTGGCAAAGAACATCATTCCACGGTGATCTCGCGCGTGAAGGTGATGAGTGAGCTGGATATTTCCGAGCGCCGCGTGCCGCAGGATGGACGCTTCCGGGTGAAGTACAACGGGCGCGCCATCGATTTCCGCGTATCGATCATGCCTTCGATTCACGGCGAAGATGCCGTGCTGCGTGTGCTGGATAAAGAATCGATGAGCGAGAAATTCCGCTCGCTTACCTTGGAGGTAGTTGGGTTTGATGAGGATGATCTGAAGAAGTTCCGGCGCTACATCAAAGAGCCGTATGGCATGGTGCTGGTTACGGGGCCGACAGGCAGCGGCAAGACGACCACGCTTTACGCCGCCGTGAACGAGATCAAGACTGACGAAGACAAGATCATCACGATTGAAGATCCTGTCGAATATCAATTACGCGGCATTACTCAGATTCCGGTTAACGAGAAAAAGGGATTAACGTTTGCCCGCGGACTGCGCTCGATTTTGCGCCACGATCCGGACAAAATCATGGTCGGCGAAATCCGCGATACGGAGACGGCGCAGATCGCCATTCAATCGGCCCTGACTGGACATCTGGTCTTCACCACGGTTCACGCCAACAATGTGGTGGATGTGATCGGACGATTCCTGAACATGGGCGTGGAGCCTTACAATTTTGTCTCGGCATTGAATTGCATTCTGGCGCAGCGGTTAGTGCGGTTGATTTGCGAGTCTTGCCGAACCCCGGTGAATTATCCGCCGGAGGTGCTGGAAGCCAGCGGGCTGGATCCGGCGCAATGGTCCAAAGTTCCGCTCTACGAGGGCCCGGGATGCATCGAGTGCGCGGGCACGGGCTTCCGTGGGCGAACCGCGATTCATGAGTTGCTGGATCTGAGTGACCGCATCCGGGAGATGATTTTGGCGCGGAAACCTACGTCGGAAATCCGGCGGGCCGCGCGCGAAGAAGGGATGCGATTCCTGCGAGAGTCGGCGCTGGATAAAGTCAGGCTTGGACTGACTACTTTGAAAGAGATCAACAAGGTCACCTTCATCGAGGCCATGCGGTAACGGATTCCGCACAACCGATTGAATCTGTGGCAGCGCCGGGCGCGCAGGCGAGCTCGACAGGCCAACGCCTGAAGTTCCCTTCCAGCTATTGCATTTCGCGGGGCTGGGCGTTTGAATTGTAGAAGTGTTTCTTGTGAAGAGAGTGAACGGCTGAGATGAATTCTGGAAACAATCCGGCAAAACCCAAGCTGGCGTGCGAGATTGCGGCGGACCGCGTGCTCGTGGGCAGGCTAGGCGTGGACGGACGGACCCTGGAAGCTTGCGCGGCGCGCGAACTGGCGCCGGGCAGCGTGATTCCGGACCTGGTGGAAGGCAACTTGCGCCAGCGCGAGTCAGTAAGTGACGCGGTGCACGAGACATTGAGCAGCGTGGCGGGAAGGACCCACGACGTGATTGCGGTGGTTCCGGATGCGGCGGTGCGGGTGGTTTTGCTCGAATTCGATACCCTGCCGGCGGATTCCGAAGAAGCCTCCGGTGTAGTGCGGTTTCGCATGAAGAAATCTCTGCCGTTCGATGTAGATAAGGCACGGGTTTCCTATCATGCGCAGAAAACGAGCGAAGGGGTTCGCGTAGTGGCTGCAGTGGCGCTGGCCAGCGTGCTGGAGGATTATGAAAATGCCTTCCGCAATGCCGGATTCAGTCCGGGAGTGGTGGTGCCATCGATGCTGGCGGCGCTGGGCGCAGCCGAGGGGCAGCGGCCTACGCTGGTGGTGAAGGTGGATGCGCGGACTACGAGTATCGCCATCCTTAACGCAGACCAGTTGCAGCTTTTCCGAACGCTCGAAAACACGCGCGGCGTCACCATTACAGGGGAGCAATTGGCGGAGGATATTTACCCCTCCGTTGTGTTTTTTCAGGATACGTATCACTTGAACATCGAAAAGATATTTGTGGCGGGGTTGTCCGACACGGGAAGTGCGGCGCCGGCGTTGCGCTCGCAGACCGGAGCGGAGGTTCAGGAACTGGTAACTTCGTCACAATTGGGAGTCAGCACCGGAGGCTCGGTTCCGCGCTGGAGGATGGCCGGAGTCGTGGGAGCGCTGATTGTGTAACCGGAAAGCGGAGTTGTGATAAGGAAGCGAGCCGAACCCTTCGGTCGCTTGTGCTCTCTCAGGGCAGGCTCCGGTGGAGTCGAGCGGCTCGCTCAGTTCCTTCGGCGAGCAAAGTGCGCTCGCCTCAGGATGACAAATTTAGATTATGCGTCTTGATATCAATCTCGCCAGCCAGCCGTACGAAGATGCACGGCAGTTCTGGATGCGTTGGGGAACCGCGCTTGCGGGTGTAATTGTGCTGACGCTGGTATTGATCACGATCACTGTCACCGGATGGTTCGCGGCGCGCCGTGATCATGCCAAAATTGCGCAGTTGAGAGCCAGCATCGCGCAACGCGATGCCAAGCGCCAGCAGGCGGAAGCGTTTCTGAACCGGCCGGAGAATCGTTCCACGCGTGATCAGTCGCAATTTCTTAACGAACTGATCGAGCGCAAGGCATTTTCCTGGACGCGGGTTTTGGAAGACCTGGAAAAAGTAATGCCGGCGAGGGTTCACTTGGTTTCCATTCGCCCTGAGCTTGACGAAGACAATCAGCTGAAGTTGAAGATGATGGTTGCAGGCGACTCGCGCGACCGGGCACTGGAGTTGGCACGCCGTATGGAAGATTCGCGGCGGTTTACCCAGACGTATGTCGAAACGGAGGCATTTCACCCTTCGAACAACGGTGATCCGTTTCAGTTCAGTATTGTTGCGACCTATGTTCCGGAGACAATTCCGGAACCGGGCGCAAAGGCGGCGAACCAAGCCGGGAGAACGGAAATCTCCGAGCGGAGCGCGCCCTGATGCCAGATTTGCGTCAGACCCGGAAAAAAATCAAGACTGCGCTGGCGGTGCTTATCGGCGTGGACCTGGTGGCAGTGCTGGTTTTATTTTCGCCGCTGATCGGTTCGACCGACTCGCGGCGATTGCAGCTTAACCAGCTGTGGACCGAATTGCAGACGAAAACCCGGCAGGTTGAGCCGTTGACCAATCTTCCGAAGAAAGTGGATACGGCGCGCCGGCAGATCGCGGATTTCTACAAGAAGCGCTTCCCCACGCAGGATTCGCAGATTCTGGTTCAGTTGGGAAAGATCGCGACCGCGAACGGGGTGACGATTAACGAGGCTAAATATAAGGCCGAGGACTCTGATGTGGACCGGTTGCAACCGGTCGAGATGGATGCGGATCTCTCCGGGAATTATGTTGCGCTGGCGCGGTTTATCAATGCGCTGGAACGCGACGACATGCTGTTCATCATTAGCAGTGTCGAACTCGGTGGCGAGCAGAGCGGACCGATTAAACTCCACATGAAACTCGAAACCTACCTGAGGTCGGAAACGCAGTGAAAGTGGGAACGGAAAATCGGAGGAACACGATCCTGGCGGCAGTGCTGGGGGTGGTGGCTGTAATCGCGGTCGCCTACCAGTTTATTCCGTCATCGTCGACGATTGCTTCGACGGGAACCAGTGCGAATCCGATCACAGCACCGATTCGCTCGCTCACGCATCCCGCGGCGCATCACGGCGCTGGATCGAGTAAGAAAGAGCACGCGCCACAGAGCCTCGATCCGACTCTGCACCTACAGCAACTGACCGCAACCGAGCAGATCAAGTACGAAGGCTCGGGAAGAAACATTTTTGTTTCGCAGGCGGAAGTCGAGATTCCCAAGCCTCTTGCTCCTGGCGCTGTGGGCCCGAACGATCCTAAGCCGTATCAGGTGCCGGCCGTTACCGCACAAGCCCCGATTCCGCTGAAGTTTTTTGGCTTTGCCAATCAGCCGGGAGAGGCAAAAAAAGTTTTCCTCTCCAAGGGCGAAGACGTTTTCATTGCTGGCGAAGGCGAGATTGTCGACCGGCGCTACAAGGTAGTTCGGATCTCCGCGACCTCGGTGGAGATTCAGGACGTAGTAGGCAGCGGTCCGCCGCAAAACATTCCGCTGACTCAGGGATAATATCGAATCGTGAAGATCTCCACCCAGTTAACTCGTCCGCGCCATCGCGCCTTGGGTACGTCGGCTTGCAGTTCACGTGAGGATGGGTACGTCCTCCTCACGCTGCTGCTGATCGTCTCGTTGTTGGCTATCGCCTTTACGTATTCCATTTATTACGACAAGAAATTCGCCCTGGCGCAGCAGCGGCGCGATCGAGAAGAGGAATTGATTCATCGCGGAGTGCAGTATTCGCGGGCGATTCGCGCCTACTACAAGAAATACGGAGCGTATCCCACGAGCCTGCAAAACCTCGACAACACCAACAACTTGCGCTACCTGCGCAAACATTACAAAGATCCGATTACCGGTAAGGATTTCCGGCTGCTGCACTATGGCGATCCGGGTGTGACTCTGGGCGGCAGCTTTGGCGGGGGAGTGATTCCAGGGGCAAATACCGTGGGACAGATGAATGGCTCTGCGAGTTCAGGCTCAAGTAGTTCCGCGTTTGGCGGTTCGGGATTTGGTAACTCTGGATTTGGCAACTCGCAATCGAGCTTCGGCAATTCCGGAACCAGCAGTTCGAGCGGTTTCTCGCAATCGTCTTCATTCGGCGGAAATTCGAACAGCGCCTTCGGTGGCAGTTCGAGTTCGCAAACATCTTCTTCTTCACAGCAGGGAACGAGTACGACGCCAGGAACGGATGCCTCTCAGCAGGCTACGCAGACTCCGGGAACGGCTGCGGGCGATGCCACCTCTAGCGGACAACAGTTAGTTTCCGGCGGCCCGATTGTGGGAGTGGCCAGCACCAGCAAGGAAACTACGATTCGCGAGTACAATCACAAGCGAAAATATAACGAGTGGCAATTTGTTTACGATCCCACGACCGACACGGGCGCACTAATCCGAACGCCCAACCAGCCACCTTTACAACTGGCTGGACAGCCGATGCAGAATGGGCAGAATGGGCAAACCGGCAGCTCGAACACGAACGGCAGCTCGTTTGGGCAGGGGACAGGATTTGGAAGTAATAATTCCAGTTCCTTCGGTGGTAATAATTCCAGTTCGTTCGGCGGTACATCCGCGCCCAGCCAACCGCCGGCTAGTCCGCCGCAGCAACCGCAGTAACGACGCCCGCACCGGAGCTTTCGAAAATGCAAAGGCCTCATCGTGAGATGAGGCCTTTTGGAACAGCTGAAAAGTTGGTCTGGAAATCTAGACGCTGAAAGACGATCCGCATCCGCACGTGCTCTTCACGTTTGGATTTTCGAATTTGAAGCCGGCACCCTCCAGGGTTTCGACGTAATCCACCATGCATCCATTCAGATACATTACCGAGGTAGCGTCGACGAACACCTTCAGACCGTCCATTTCGAAGGTCTTGTCCATCATGCCGGCAGCGTTTTCAAACTGCATGGAATAGGAGAAACCGGAGCAGCCGCCACCGACCACGCCGATACGCAGACCGGCAGGCACGGGATTCTGCTGTCCCATGATCTCTCTTACTTTGGAGACCGCGCTGGGCGTCAATGTAACGGGCGCGGGCTTCTTGACTTCGGGAACGGTGGTGCTAACTCCTGGGACGGTGGTGGTGGCCATTTATATCTCCTTGGCTCTGAGATTCTTAGATTATACCAGAGGGGGGAGCCACAGCGCTTAATCGAATCGTGCCCATGCAGCTAGCTTCCAGCCCTCAACAGTTTAGATGCCTTAATGCGGCCGGAGTCGCAGGTTCGCCGCTAGGCGCCGGAGCAGTGATTCCTCCGGCAGGGCTTGCCAAGTGGGGCTATAATTATTTCCGTTACGGCGCTGCGGAATTTCAAATGCGGTAGTTAAGCTACGCATTCTGGAATTCGCGACTACCGAACAAAGCTTGCAATTTGTCGAGGTGTGGCTATGACCTGGACCTGGACTCCTTTACTGCTTGGCCTGGCGAGCGTGTGGGGCCTTTTCACCATCGGGCTGATCATCCTCCTGATTTATCGCAGTACGCTCACGATGCATGAGGATGAGCAGTTGTATCTGGATGATGCCAACTCGCACATGCAACAGGAGCAGACAGAATTATTGGTGAAAGTGAATCGGCTCACGAAGCCGGTGTGGGTATTTGGCGCCGGATCCGGCGTCCTGCTGCTGGTACTGCTGGGCATGTTCATTTATCAGGGACTGAACGCGGTTCAGTAAACGCCTGCGAATTGCAAGCCGCAGCATGCCGGAACCCTGCTGACTGAAATACCCAGCGCGGGGTTGTGCCTTGCGGTTGCGGCCAGATTCGAACCTCCTCCAGAACAACCAATCGCTTTGTATAATCCATTTAGCGTTGCGAAAGTGGCGGAATTGGCAGACGCACCAGACTTAGGATCTGGCGGGTAAAACCGTGGGGGTTCGAGTCCCCCCTTTCGCACCAACACATTGGCCGATCTTGGATCGGCTTTTATTTTTGACCTTCGCTTTTCAATGACCCGATCGAGGGCCGACTGTATGTCACGCGACGAATCGCGGGAGTACAGGGGCCTCGACACCTATTTTGACCGTTAACTACGAAATCTCCGGCAAGAACTGAAGCTTCGTGCAACGGTTAGGGAATTACCGCTTTGATTGCGGGGGTCTTACTGCTTTCGCGGCCTTCGGTATCGACCGCCGTGGTTGCATAGTAGTACGTGCTGCCGTTGGCGACGCTGGAGTCGGTGTAAGCCGTCGAAGCAATCGGGCTGGCGTTGACCTTCTTCATGGTTGTTGCGGTTGCACCGCGATAGATGTTGTATCCGGAGACGTCCCTTGACGTCGAAGCCTTCCAACTGAGATCAACCACGTGTTCGGCTGTGGCTTGGATAACGAGCTTGTAGGACACCTGCGACGATTTTCCGCCGCACCCGGTCGCCTTCACGGCGAAGGAATAGGTGGCCGCTTTGGTGGGCTTTCCGGAGAGGTCGAGTACCGTGGTTGTGCTGGACGCTTTCGCGGTAACACCGGCGGGCAGCGCGCCAGAGGCGATCGCCCATTTGTAGGGAGTGCAGCCGCCGCTGGCCTTGATGACCTCACTATATGTTGTGTCGACCGTGCCGTTCGGCAAGGTAGGAGTGGTGATGCCAATATTCGATGCGAAACATTGCGATGCGAATGCGAATGAGAGCAGGAAAAGGGGGAGCCAAGTTTTCATGAATCCATGCTGGCGTGGGATCTGAATTCTCGACAGATTGCGGAGGTCTGCAGACTTGCTGGAGGTTTGCAGACTGCTGTGCTGAATCTTGATAATTTGTTTAAAACGAATTCGTTCGACGATGCATCGCGCCTGGGAAAGGCAACGAGATGGCAATACGGGAACGAAGACTATGTGCTGAGGGTGAACTCAGATTGCAGGCAGAATTGGGCATGGTCCCGAGGCGCAGGATGAATTGGGCATTCCGCGCGGCGCCCGTCTTCGTGAGTCTTAATGTTTGGCTGAACTAACCTACGGCTGGGCTGGAGGTTTTTCTGCCGGCTTCTCAAACAGTTTAGGGTCGACCGTGGGATTCAACTCGATTGTCTTGTACTCGGATGTGCTGGAATCCTGACCGTTCTGTTTGTTACGGCGCAACAAGGGGAGAGTGAGGCCGCTGACCGGTTTCCAATCGTCCATTTCAGTCTCGCCTTGCACGGGGCCGTGCGGGCCGATGGTTCGGTAAGTCTCCTTGAGAATGTGGCCGTTTTGCGGATCGACCCACCAGCGGATCGCGGCGCCGTCGGCGTTCACGTCGACGATGCGAGCTTCGACGTCGCCGACTTTTTCGCTTCCGTTGGCGAGGAAGAATACGTTCGGATCTTTCGCGTGCGCCGCGATGAAAATCGGATCGCGTTTGATCTGCTCCAAGGTTTCGGTTTTTCTGGCCTCTGGCCAATTCTGCAGTTGACCATTGGGCAGGCCCATAAAGGCGGCGTCCGGAGTGACGACCACATCGATGGCTCCATCGGGAGTTTGCATTTCAGCGTGCAGATGATCAGGATAAACAATTACGCTTTCCATCTGCATGGGGAAGTCGCCCTGCGGCGTCTTTTGGGTGAGCGTCATGCTTGCTTTTACGGCTTTGATTGCTGACAGCTTGGCCTCACCGCCCATTGCGGCTACAACTTTTGCCGCTAAAGCTTTGCCTTCTGCGTTTGACTGAGTGGGTTTGGAGTTCTCTTCCTCTGTATTTTCTTTTTGTGTTCCTGGAGGTGGGG
The DNA here is from genome assembly GCA_963836305.1 of uncultured Acidobacteriaceae bacterium. Lineage (GTDB taxonomy): Bacteria > Acidobacteriota > Terriglobia > Terriglobales > Acidobacteriaceae > Sulfotelmatobacter. The sequence goes on from CAWIJP010000025.1 coordinate 80,798, forward strand.
GAATGCTGATGTCGATGGTCTTCACCGGGCCGAGCGACGAAAGAGGCTTGTCGAATTCTTTCGTATTTCCGACGACCAGCACTGCGAGTTGATCGCGGTGGACATACTTTGCGGCAATGCGATTTACGTCCGCGGCGTTAACTTTTTGAATTTCGGCGGGAAACTTGTCGAGCCAGTCGGCGGGATAGCCGTAGAACTCATAGGTCATCCGTTCGGCGAGAACTTTATCGGGAGAATCGAGACGGAAGATGAACGCGTTGAGGATGGCGTCTTTCGCGTTTTTGATTTCCTGATCGGTGATGGGATTCTTGCTCAGATTCTCGATGTCTTCATCGAGCGCTTTGATCGACTCAACCGTGCTTTGGCTCTTGGTCCCGGCGACGAATTGCATCATGCCGGGATGGCCGAAGTTTGTGCCGATACCGCCGCCGACGTTATAGGCAAGGCCGCGCTTGGTGCGAATGTCATTAAACAGGCGCGATGAGAATCCGCCGCCGAAAGCTTCGTTGAAAACCGCGATGGAATAATAGTCAGGATTATTGCGTGTGGTGCCGAGTCCGACCATGTGAATGCTGCTTTGGTTTACATCTTCTTTCGGGACCAGGTAGTAGCCGGGCGGGGCAGGATGGAATTCGATTTTATTTGTCGGAAGCTCGGCGCCTTTGGACCATCGCTCAAAAGCCGTGCGCAGCTTGGCTTCCATGGCAGCGGCATCGAAGTCGCCACTGATTCCCAGAATTATATTGTTGGGGAGAATATGAGCTTTGTGCCAGTCAATCAGATCCTGGCGAGTAATGGCCGCGATGGTGGAATATTCGGGCACGCGCGCATAGGGATTGTCGGCACCGTAGGCTAGCTTGGCGGATTCGCGCGCCGCGATTTCTCCGACCTCGTCGTTGCGCCGCGAGATGCTGTCCTCGGCTTGCTTCTTCGCGATATCGAGTTTGTCGGGGCGAAACTCCGGATTCCGCAAAACATCGACGAAGATTTTGAAGACATCGTCGAAATCGCCTTTCAGACAGGAGAGGCTGATGCTGGTTGAATCGGGGCCACCACCGGTTTCTACTTTCGCGGCGCGTATTTCGAGAAAGTCATCGAGTTGATCCCCGGTTTGCGTTTTTGTCCCGCCGGTGCGCCAGACTTCGCCGAACAGGTCAACGAGTCCAACTTTGGCGACCGGCTCGCTGCTTGAGCCGCCGCGAATGCGGGCGCTGCCGCTGATCAGCGGCAGTTCGTGATCCTCCTGGAGGAAGATCACCATACCGTTGGATAGTTGAATGCGTTTGGGCTGCGGCGGATGAAAAGCAGGCAGAGTTGGGATCGGGATCTGCTGCCAGGCAGCTTCCTGCGCGGCGGCTTGCGGGATCGACATCCACGTCATCGCGGCTATGACCACGGTTAAGAAGAGAATGCTGCGCATTGTTCTTGTCATTCTCATTGCGCACCTGCCTGTGGCGAGCCTGATTCTTGCGAAGCTGGGTCAGCTGAACTCTGATCGCTGCCGTATCCGGCTGCTTTGGTGGTCTCGATCACTCCCACAGTGCGATTCGTGTCATTGAAGGTTTCGTTGGCGACGCGGCGGATGTCGGCCTTGGTTACTTTGTCGATGCGATCCACGGAGCGAAATAATTCGCGCCAATCGCCATAGCGCGTTTGATAGGTAGCAAGCTGAGTTGCCAGTCCTTCGTTATCGCCGAGGCTGCGGATCAGGTTGGCTTTGCTGCGAGTCTTGATCATCTGCAACTCATCGTCGCTGATGTCTTCTTTTTTCAGGCGCTCGATCTCCACATGGATAGCGTCGGCTACTTCCTGCGGGGTGTGACCGGGTAGCGGGAAAGCGTAGAAGGCGAAAAGATGGGGATATTTCGTGCCCGGCAAACCGCTGAATCCGGCGGAGAACGAAGCTATTTTTTTGTCGCGAACCAGCGCGCGGTAGAGACGAGATGTGCGGCCTTCCGACATCAAATCGGTGATGGCATCATACACCGCATCGTCTTTGCTTCTGTAGTCAGGCCGGTGATACCCCTCAAGGTATAGTGGCTGGGTTTGCTCCATCAATTCGACCTTGCGCTCGGAATTCTGCGGAGGCTCGGTGGTGGTGGTTTCGTCAGGCTTCTGACTCATGGGAAGACGGCCGAAATATTTCTCGAGAATCGGCATGACCTGCTCAGCTTTCACATCGCCGGCCACAGCGACCACCATATTCGCGGGCACATAATATTTGTCAAAGAATTTCTTCGCGTCGGTGGCGGAAAAATAATTTAGGTCTGACATCCAGCCCACGGTTGGCCGGTGATAGGGATGGGCTTCAAAGGCCGCGGCGTCAAACTGTTCAAGCAAGCGGCCGATGGGATTGCTATCGGTTCGCAAGCGACGTTCTTCGATCACGACGTTGCGCTCTTTATAAAACTCGCGAAGAACCGGGTGAAGGAAACGCTCGGACTCGAGATATGCCCAGAGTTCCAGCCGGTTCGAAGGCAGCGAGTAGTGGTAGCCGGTTTCGTCGTAATCGGTGAAGGCGTTGAGATCCTGACCGCCGTTCTGCTCGATGATCTTGCCGAACTGGTTGGGCACCACGTATTTATCGGCTTCTGTGATGGCGTCTTTCCAGGCTTTTTCCAGTTCCTTCAACTTGGCCTCATCACGGCCTACCTCTTTGTCACGTTCGGCGATGTAGGCGGCGTAGGCGGTCTCGACTTTTTCCAGAGCAACCTTCTCGGCGGGGTAGTTGGTCGTGCCGATCGTATCGGTACCCTTGAAAGCCATGTGCTCGAACATGTGCGCCAGGCCGGTTTGGCGCATGGGATCCTGCGCGGAGCCAGCATCGACGAGGGTAAAGAATGAGAAGACCGGCGCCTCCGGGCGCTCGCACACGAGCAAGGTCAGGCCGTTCGGCAGTTGCTTGACGGTGATGCGCTTCTCAAAAGATGCAACATCCTGAGCGCAGCCGAGCGCAGTGAGGATGAAGACGATAGTGAGTTGCCTGAGTGCAGATTTCATCGGAACTCCGGACGATCGGAACATACTTGGGTGGACCGTTGTTGTTGGAACATGTTTGGGCGGATCATGTTTGGACGGGCCATGTCTTAGACGGTGATGAAGGGTAGAAGTTTCGAAATTACGTTGCAAGATGGGAGATTGTCAAACGGCCGGCCTGCGTTTATTTGGCCCAAAGCGTAGGGAGAGAGCCGTATTTTGCGTTAGGCGGGGTTTGATGCACAATGCCTGCTGGAGCGTGCGCGATGGATTCGACGATTGAGGTTCAAGGCAAGCAACTCAAGCTGTCGAACCTGGAGAAAGTTCTTTATCCAGCGACGGGGTTTACCAAACAGCAGGTTATCGATTATTACGTGCGGATTGCGCCGGCGATGCTGCCGCATTTAGCGGGGCGGGCGCTTACGCGCAAGCGCTACCCGAATGGCGTGGATGCGGAATTTTTCTACGAGAAGAATGCGCCGCAGCACCGTCCGGATTGGGTGAAGACGGCGCCGATCTGGAGCGAGGGCAACCACCACACGGTTCATTACATTCTGGCCAACGATTTGCCCACGCTAGTATGGCTGGCAAACCTGGCTGCGATTGAATTGCATCCATCGCTGGCGTTGGCGAAAGATATCACTTGCCCGACCATGATGGTCTTCGATCTTGATCCTGGTCCGCCGGCGAATATTGTGCAGTGTTGCGAGGTGGGAATATGGCTGAGGGAAATCTTTGACCACTTTAAGCTGCAAAGTTTTCCCAAGACTTCCGGCTCCAAGGGACTGCAAATCTATGTGCCGCTGAACACTCCAACGACATACGAGTCGACTAAGACTTTCGCGCGTGCGCTGGCGCAGTTGCTCGAACAGGAACACCCTAAGATGGTGGTGTCTGATATGAAAAAATCGCTTCGGACGGGGAAAGTTTTTGTCGACTGGAGCCAGAATGACGAACATAAAACCACGGTAGCGGTGTACTCCTTGCGGGCGCGCGAGCGTCCTACAGTTTCGACTCCCGTGAGTTGGGAGGAAGTGCAAATTGCGCTCAAAAAGAAAGATGCGAACCGGCTGGTGTTTGAGGCGCCGCAAACTGTTGCGCGCGTGGACAAGATGGGGGATCTCTTTGCCCCTGTGCTCAAGTTGAAGCAACGGCTTCCGGATCTGAAGGCGGTAGCGAGTTCGGCGCCTGCGGAAACGGACAAACCGATTTCGATCGCGGCCCAGGCCGAAGAGGAACCAAAGAAAGTCAGTCGCCGCGCGGTGAAGAAGGCCGCGAAGCCGCGGACGCGCAAGCCAACCCGCACGGTATAATCCCCCGCGTTGCGGATTTTCTTCGAGAATTCACCATGGCTCAACTTTTTGTCGGGACATCCGGATGGGCCTATCCAACATGGAAGCCCGATTTCTATCCGGCGAAGCTCGCGCAGAAAAAGTTTCTCGAACATTACGCGACACAACTCAATACGGTTGAAGTGAACTTCACGTTTCGCCAACTGGTGAAAGAGACGACAATCCAGAACTGGATCGAGCAGACGCCGGCGCACTTTCGTTTCGGCGTGAAGGCTCATCAGGTGATTACCCACATCAAGAGATTGAAGGGAACGGAAGAATTTCTGCCGCGTTTTCTGGCGACGATTGCTCCCTTGGCGAGTGCAGGAAAACTTGGCCCTGTGCTTTTTCAGTTGCCGCCGAATCTGAAGGCCGATGCTTCGCTGCTTAGGGATTTTTTGACAATCGTTCCCCGCGCCTTGCCGGCGGCTTTCGAATTCCGCCATGATTCGTGGTTCACCGATGCGACGTGGGAAGAGCTGAGGTCCCACGGAATGGCGCTGTGCGTAGCCGAGACGGAAGAGCGGACCACGCCCGATGTAGTTACGGGCCCGTTTGTCTATTACCGGTTTCGCAAGCCGAGTTATACGGAAGAAGAGCGGCGTGGGATGATGGCGCGAATCGGCGAACACATGGCCGCCGGGCGCGACGTTTTCGCGTATTTCAAGCATGAAGAGACTCCGGAAGGCGCTCTGTACGCAAGGAATCTGCTGAGTGAGGTAGCACACGCATAACGTTTAATGCTCGCAGCCTTTCAACGGGTGATGGTCTGGCACCCGGTTCGTCACTTCCACTAGTGTCCGATAACGAGCATACTCATTCTCCGGATGATGGCTTCGGATGCAAACTCCCGCGTGCTTTCCAGTTTTCTCGATTACTTGAGAATCGAAAAGGGGCTGGCGCCGCTTACCACGAGCGCTTATTCCACCGACATCTGCCAGTTCTCTGAATTTTTGGGAAAATCGAAACGCGCGCTGCTGACGGCACGCCGTACCGACGTTCGCGATTTTCTTCAGCAGCTTTTTTCTCATCAGGTCGACGGTCGCAGTGTAGGACGGAAACTTTCTGCGCTGCGCCATCTTTACCGTTATCTTTTGCTGGACAAGAAAATCGAACACGATCCCACATTGGACATCGAGTCGCCCAGACAATGGAAAGTTCTGCCCAAGGCATTGGCTCGCGATGAAATGGAATCAACGTTGGCGGCGCCACTTAAGCGTCAGATTCCGGTGAGCAATGCTAAGCAGGCCACGGCGCTGGCAATTCGTGATCGGGCTATGCTGGAAGTTTTCTACGCCGGAGCGCTGCGAGTTTCGGAAATGGTCAATGCGAAACTTGAAGACTTGAAGCTGGACGCGGGATACATGCTGGTGCGCGGGAAAGGCGACAAGGAGCGGGTAGTGCCACTGGGGAGATCGGCGCAGGAAGCGCTGAGTAAATATCTGAAGCAAGCGCGTCCGGATTTATTGGTGGCGAAGAAAAGCGAGGCATCTGCAGGCATTTCGATTCTTCGTTCGCCTTTGTTGTTTATCGCTCGTGGAGGGCACAAGCTGACGCGACAGCGCGTTTGGCAGATGGTGCGAGCGGCGTCGGCCGACTCCGCGCGCGCGGCTTCTCCGCACATGCTGCGGCATTCCTGCGCCACGCATATGGTGGAGAATGGAGCAGATTTGCGCACCGTGCAAACCATTCTGGGTCATGCGGATATTTCGACAACACAGGTCTATACGCATCTGGCGCTCGATCGACTTAGAACCGTTTATCAGAAGCATCATCCACGGGCGAAGGCGAGATGATGCAATTGTTGATTGTTGATTTCTGATTGTTGATTTCTGATTGTTGATTGCCGATCGAAGTAAGCTTCCTGAGAACGACGTGCCGGGGTTTTCAATCAGCAATCACCAATCAGCAATTAGATATCGGCCGATGAGCAAACGAAACACTACCGTCGCAAAAGCCGTCGCGGATTTTCTCCGCCATCTGCGAGAGCGCAACGCCTCTCCTCATACCATCAAGGCTTACAACCAGGATCTAACGCTCTTTGCTGCGCATGCCGGTTCGCGTGGATGGAAACAAATCGATCACATCGTCGTGCGAGGATTTCTTTCGCAGCTCTATGAAAAGGGCCTGAGCAAGACTTCCGTGGCGCGGGCGCTGGCGGCGGTGCGCTCGCTTTATCGTTGGCTGGCGCGGGAAGGCGTGGTCGAGCAGAATCCGGCGAAGCTGGTATCTACTCCGAAGTTGGCTAAGAAGCTCCCGCGCGTACCCACGATTGAAGAAATGAATTTTGTGATTGACGGAGAAATGCCCGAGGTCGCGGCTTTTCCGGAGCGCGATCGACTGATGCTGGAGTTGCTTTATGGATGCGGCATTCGCAATTCGGAGCTTACGGGGATCAACCTGGAGGATATGCGTCTCAGTGCCGAGGCAATTCTGATTCGCGGCAAAGGAAAAAAGGAACGCTACGTTCCGTTTGGCGATTCGGTGAAGAGTGCGCTTGCAGCGTATTTGCCGGAACGGAGGAAAGTGATGGAGGCAAACGGCAAGCATTCAAACGCATTGCTCGTCAACCGGCGTGGAGGGCGGCTCACCACGCGCAGCGTGGGACGCATCATCAAGAAAATTGCCGTCGCCAAAGGGCTATCTCCAGATGTGCATCCGCACACGTTGCGTCATGCTTTCGGCACGCACATGCTCGAAGAAGGCGCGGACCTGCGCGCCATTCAGGAGTTGCTTGGTCATGAGCGCCTGGCGACCACGCAGCGCTACACGCAGTTGTCGATGAAGCAGGTGTTGCAGGTTTACGACCAGACGCATCCGCGGGCGAAATAACGTAGCATCGCCGCAACGCCGGAGAACTATCCTCGGAGCTCTTCCCACATCCCGACTATCCGCGCCTTCAAATCTGCAGTCAATTTCTCGTACGCGATTTCCGAAGCTTCAGTTTCCGGCGGCGGAAGAATGGGATCGCCGAACGCTATTTTGAGCGGCTTAAAACCCTGGAAAGATTTATTTCTTGGCCATACTTCGTAAAATCCTTCGATGGCGACGGGCACGATCGGCAATTGCATATGAATCGAGAGGATGGCCGCACCCTTCTTGAAGATTTTTGGGGCGCCATCGATCGAGCGCTCGCCTTCGGGATAAAGAATGAGGGGGCGCCCTTGGCGCAAGCCGAATGCTCCGGCGCGCATGGCAGGAATCAGATTCGCATCCGGGTCCACCACTACCACGCGGACGGAACGCGCGAGGCGGCGCATGAATCCTTCGCCAAAGATTTCGCTGGTGCCGACGGCGAAAACTTTGTCAAACACGTTCGGGGGAAGAACGCTCGCGAGAATGATCGCATCAAGGTAGCTCTGGTGATTGGAGCAAATTAAATAAGCGCCTTCACTCGGCAGCTTATCGATACCGCTCACCTGCAGGTTGAATCGATCGAGCGCGATCACTTGAATGAAACGCGAAACCAGATACCAAAATGTTGCGCTAGCGGGTTGCGGCAAGGCTAATGCGCGGACTTCTTCCGGATCGGGCTCCTCAGACAGAATCGCTTTCCATCCGGCGAAGGTGGTGTGGGCCGCCGGAATGCGGGCGCCACTAGCTGCGCTTTGCAATACCGTATCGACCAAATCTCGAACCGTATAGATTCCGGCGAGTTGCGATTCGTCTACGTTGCCGCCCAGTTGCTGTTCGAGTTGGCTGAGCAACTCGACGCGCTGCATCGAGTCGAGCCCAAGGTCGAGTTCCAGATTCTGGTTGGGGCGTAATTGTGGTGGCGCAGTGCGGGAGGCCTGGCGCAGGATGGTCAGCGCTTGCTGCACATCTGGCCGACCGAGCCATTGAGTTTCCTCTTCCGTGAGCGGACGTTCGACCGGCAGTTCGGAATCATCTGAGAGTTTGCGCGCCTCATTTGCCTTAACCCGTTTTTCCACCTCGAAACGCTTGATCTTGCGGGTGGTGGTGCGAGGCAAATCGTCCTGCCAAATTTCGTAACTGCCGATGCGCTTGGTGGAGGGTATCTGCTGCGAGAGGCTTTCGATGTCGTAGCGGATCACCTCTTTTGCGTTCACAATCTTTTTCTGGCGCAGCACGTCAAAGTTAGGAACGATCACGGCGTGCAGACGGTCGCCGACTTCGCCGGGTCTCGCTTCGAGACCCATTACCGCGAGTTCCTTGATGTAAGGCGACTTCAGATAATGCGCCTCAACCTCCTCGGGATAGATATTCTTGCCGTTGCTGAGCACGATGATTTCTTTTTTGCGCCCGGTGAGAAATAAATTACCGTCGGCATCGAAGTAGCCGAGATCGCCGGTGTAGAGCCAACCTTCGCGCAATACTGCGGCGGTTGCATCGGGACGGTTCCAATAACCCTTCATGACGACTGCCCCGCGTAGCGCGACCTCGCCCGCGGAGGGACTGCCATCTTCTGGCGGTCGCTGATCAATGATCCTGGCTTCCACTCCCTTTAGCGCTTTGCCGACCGAGCCGATTACATTGTCGCCAGGCGAATTGGCGAAGACGGCTGCGGTTGTTTCTGTCAAGCCGTACGCTTGCAGCACGTCGATACCGAGATCGTGAAAATCGGTTGCGATCTTGGGATCGAATCGCGATCCTCCGGTTACCAGATAGCGCATCTTATGCCCGAGAGTTTCATGGATTTCGCCAAAGAAAAGTCTTCCGGCATTGACGCCAAATTTGCGCAGATTGCGATTGAACGCCACCAGAATTGTAAAGATCCTTTGCGTTAGAATTCCCCGCTTGCGGATTTCTTCGAAGATGCGCTGATGAATCAAGTAAAAAAACTGCGGGACGACGGCGAAGGCAGTGATATTGCGCTCGCGCAATGCACGCAGGAGTTCGGTCGTGTTCAAGGTTTCCAGATATACGACGCGAGAGCCCTTTACTAACGGAAGGAGCAGATTGGCCATTTGCGCGAGGACATGAAACATGGGCAAGACGCCCAACAGCGCGTCGGATGGGCCGAGCTCGACCCAGTTGAATACGGCTTCCACTTCCCCCAGAAAATTCGCGTGAGTGAGCATCACGCCTTTGGGGTCGGCAGTGGTGCCGGAGGTGTAGAGCAGGGAAGCGATGTCGTCTGCGGCAGAAAGCGCAGGTTGAAATTCTCCTGGACCACTCTTGAAAATCGTGGAGAGGTCCGTTGACCACGAGTGTTCCGTGGTGCGATCAGGCATACGCTCTAGGTCCATGAGTACGAGACGAACGTGAAGGCCTGAAACTGCTTCGCGAGCGGACGTCGCGTGTTTAGCATCGCAGAAAAGAACGGAGGTTCCACTATCCTCTAGTAACGTGGTCAGTTGCTCGGCGTGCAGTGCGGTGTCGAGCGGCACAACCGTGCAGCCCGAGGCGATGATTCCCAGATACGCCGCGACCCATCGCGGATGGTTGTCAGCCACGATGGCCAAGCGCGATCCTCGTGGGAATTCGTTTTCCTGGATCCAACGTCCAACCGATTCGGCCATCCGGCGCAGGTCGGCGTAAGTGCAACTTTCGATTTGATCATTGCGCTGAAGTTCGAGGGCAACATTATGTGGCCAGCGCTCCTCGCACTCGATAAAACGGTCGTAGAAAGTGGGCATCGGTCGTGGGCAATATACACGAAAACAAGCGAACCCAGCTTTTCATCGAGGAGGATTTCAGGGGAAAAGCACGTTGCTCGATGAGGCTATGGCTGCAGCGAGAGAGCCATTCCATGGCAGGTTCCAAAACGCCTTGATCTGCATCTAAATATGCTAGGCTAAATGGGATACGTTTGGGCAGTCCCCGCCCTCTGAAGGATTTCACAGTTTGATTAATACTTTTATTGGCAAGGTTTTTGGGACCAAGAACGAGCGGGTCGTCAAGAGCATGATGCCCCGGGTCAAGGCTATCAATGCGCTCGAGCAGCAGATGCGGAAGCTGAGCGATGATGAACTGCGCGCGAAAACAGAAGAGTTCCGGAGGCGCATTCAGGAACGATTGAGCCGTATAGAAAATAATCCCGCGGCGGACTTGAACTCCGAAGCCGAAGCAGACGTTGATATTGATCGGGCGAAGCAGTTGGAGAAAGAGCAGTACGAAATGCTACAGGATGCTCTGGACGAAATCCTGGAGGAAGCGTTTGCGGTAGTGCGTGAGGCGGGACGGCGTGTATTGAACATGCGCCATTTCGATGTGCAGTTGATCGGCGGAATGGTGCAGCACAAGGGAATGATTTCGGAGATGAAGACGGGCGAAGGCAAAACGCTTGTCGCTACGCTTCCGGTTTATCTCAACGCGCTGAGCGGGCGCGGCGTGCATGTGGTCACGGTTAACGATTATCTGGCCAAGCGCGACTCGGAATGGATGGGCAGGCTCTACCGGTTTCTTGGGCTGACGGTGGGCGTGATCGTTCATGACCTGGATGACGAACAACGGCGCGCTGCCTATGCGGCTGACGTTACTTACGGGACCAACAACGAGTTTGGTTTTGACTACCTGCGCGACAACATGAAGTTTGACCTGAAAGATTGTGTGCAGCGCGGGCACAATTTCGCGATTGTCGATGAAGTGGATTCCATTCTGATTGACGAAGCCCGCACACCGCTGATTATTTCAGGCGCCAGCGAGGAATCGACGGACAAATATTACAAAGTGAACCGGATTATCCCGAAGCTGGAGAAAGGCGAAGAAATTGAAGGCCCCCCCGGCGAAGCCGCGGAGCTCACCGGCGATTTCGTGGTGGATGAAAAGCACCGCAACATTACAGTCACGGACGAAGGCTGGTTGAAGGTGGAGCAGTTGCTGGGAATCGGAAATATTGCCGACCCGGAAAACTGGCCGCTGAAGCATCACGTTGAGACTGCCGTCAAAGCACATGCGCTCTACCGTCGCGACGTTGAGTACGTGGTGAAAGACGGCGAGGTCATCATCGTCGATGAATTTACCGGACGCATGATGCCGGGGCGGCGCTGGTCCGACGGATTGCATCAGGCGATCGAAGCCAAGGAAGGGGTGAAGATTGAGCGCGAAAATCAGACGCTGGCGACGATTACGTTTCAGAATTATTTCCGCATGTTCAAGAAGCTCTCGGGCATGACCGGTACGGCGGAAACGGAAGCGACGGAGTTCGACAATATTTACAAGCTTGACGTCATTGTCATTCCGACGAATAAGCAGATGCAGCGGCTGGAAAATCCCGATGTAGTTTTCCGGACGGAGAAAGAAAAATATTTTGCGGTTGCGGATGAGATTCAGAAACTTGCGGAGAAAGGTCAGCCGGTTCTCGTAGGCACTACTTCGGTGGAGAAATCCGAGCGGATTGACCAGTTATTGAAGAAGAAGGGCATTAAGAACCACGTTGTTTTGAACGCGAAGTTTCATGAACGAGAAGCTGAGATTGTCGCGCAGGCCGGGAGAAAGAGCGCCATCACGATTGCCACGAACATGGCCGGGCGCGGCACTGACATTTTGTTGGGCGGTAATCCTGAATTCATGGCCAAGCAGGAGTTGGTGAAGAAGGGAATTGCGCAGCAACTGCGCGTGGCGCAAGGAAAGATCGAAGGACCGCAAGAGGATGGAATTACTTCGATCTTTTACTACAACGGCAACGAGTACATCGTGCCCACCGACAAATGGACGGATGCCTTCAACCGTTATAAGGCGCAAACCGATAAAGAGCACGATGATGTAATCGCCGTTGGCGGACTGCACATTCTCGGCACGGAGCGGCACGAGTCGCGGCGCATCGATAATCAGCTTCGCGGGCGCGCCGGCCGGCAGGGGGATCCGGGATCGTCGCGTTTTTATCTGGCGCTTGAAGATGACTTGATGCGCATCTTTGCCAAGGAGTGGGTTTCGAAACTGCTGGAGCGGCTGGGCATGGAAGAAGGCGTGCCGATTGAATCGAAGCTGATTAGCCGCCGGATTGAGACGGCGCAGAAGGCGGTGGAAGGCCAGCACTTCGAATCGCGCAAACATCTTCTGGAATACGACGACGTGATGAACAAGCAGCGCGAAGCCGTATATGGCTTGCGCCGACGTTTACTTGAGGGGATGGATCAGAAAGATCTCATCCTGGAAGATTACGTTTCAGCGATTCTTGGCGACTTAATGGACGAATATTGTCCGCCGAAGGGCCATGTCGACGACTGGAATATCAAGGGATTGAAAGATGCAGTGTTCACGCGGTTCGGCGTGGATTTTATTGCCGAGGGCGTGAAACCGGAAGAGCTGAACCGGCAGGAACTCGGCGATGCTATTTTCGAGAAGCTGAAAGAGCGCTATGACGCAAAGGAAAAGCTGATTGGGCCGGAGGCGATGCGCCATCACGAGCGCATGATCATGCTTAGCGTGCTCGACTCACAGTGGAAAGATCATCTCCTGAGCATGGATCATCTGAAGGAGGGGATTGGGCTGCGCGGGTACGGCCAGCACGATCCGCTGGTCGAGTACAAAAAAGAATCGTTCGACATGTTCGAGGCGATGCTGCAGCGCTTCCAGGAAGACACGGCGCGCTATCTGTATCTCATGCAGATTATTGAGCGGCCTCCGGATGTTGGCCCGGAGGCGGCCGCTGCGCGAGGTTTAGAAGCGGGAGTTGCGGCGCAGGGAAGTGGCGGCAACGGGCATCATCCACCGCGGCTGGTTGCGACTTCCGCAGACGACTTGGAAGAAGCGTTTATGCGACGCAAGCGCCGCGAGTTGGAACAGGCTCGCATGGCTGGCGCCGGCGACGTGCAGCCGGTGCAGCAAGTGGTGCGCGGTCAGGAGAAGGTTGGGCGCAACGATCCTTGTCCGTGCGGCTCGGGGAAAAAATATAAGAAGTGCCACGGGGCGTAAGGGAATCACCCGAGCGAAGCGGATCCCTATTAGGAGTGGAGGCCAGATTGTTTCTGCTTCCCTTCCTTAAACGTCATTTCTTTCGCATGGCTTTTTGTTCGAGCCTTCCATTCCGAGAATAATCCAGCGTAATTCTTCGTGATGTAATCTGCCGGGGTTACTCCAAGCTTTTTCGCGGTCGCGTCGATCCAGCGCGGAGGTCCTTCGATCTCGCAGAAGTTTCCAATCGGAGTCTCATCCACCACGACGTGGCCTTTCCCGTCCGTCCACTCGGCGCGATATTTTTCGTAGCGGAATGATGGCGCGTAGCCGAGCGCACGAAGGATCAAATCCATCTTCTTGCCATCCTCGACATTCGTCTGCAACTCCTCGCGGCTGCTGTGGCGTCCTGTTTTCTTTTTTGCTTTGTGGGTCAGCGTCCACTCAGAGCCGTATTTCCGAAGGCGTAACAACTGTTGGCGTACGCGCAGAACTTCTCCCGGCAAGTCATAGAGCGTGTTCATCTCGTGCGTCCGCTTTGTAATCAAGCGAAAGTCTGTTTTGCGCAGCTGGCGGGCGAGGACTCGCGGATCGGCAACGCGAAATTTGATCTCGATTTCCTGATTTGAGGCCATAAAAAGCAGTATAGATTTCCACGCCAGTTGCATCCAAATAGCGCAGTGGAGAATACTTTAAAAATAAGGAGGATTTATGGCTTGTTTACAGAAGTTGCAAGTGTGGATGGTGGCGATAGTGGTTTGCGCAGGATTGGCTGTTCTGCCCGCGATGGCTGCGGGAACACAGACCTTTACCGGTAAGGTGAGTGACGCCATGTGCGGCGCCAAGCATCAGGAAGGTGTTGACCCGGCGACCTGTGTTCGGGCGTGCGTGAAGAAAGGCGCCAAATACGCGTTGGTTGTGGGGGACAAAGTGTATACGCTGGATACTCCGACTCAAGCTGAAAAAGATGAGCTCAACAAGTTGGCTTGGGAGCAGGCCACGGTGAAGGGGACGGCCAACGGAGACACGATTGAGGTTAAGTCGGTAATGGCGGCAAAGTAGAGGGGCCGAAAAACTGCGATTCTGGCGTTGCGGGCCAAGGCGGAAGAAATGCGAGAGACTTGCGCTCTTCCGTTTTGGCCATGGCAACGCGATCGTGCCTAATTAAATGTCGGCAATTTCACCAGGTCATTCGCGGGAACCGATTCCATGGGTTCGCCGGCTTTGCGCCAGGCGGTTAACCCACCGACGATTACGAACGTGTTGAAGCCTTTCTCCCGCAGCAGGTGCGCCACCCGGGCGCTGGTCGCTTCGCGCGCTCAAGTGCAGTACAGATAGATATCTTTATCCTTGGGAAGGTTCTTGATCTCTTCTTCCAGATTGTTGGGCTCGATGCGGATGGAGTTCTTGATTCTCGACGACCCGGAGTCGTAATAACCATGGCTGCGGACATCGACAATCTGTACCCTGCCCGCGTCTTGCGATGCCAGTCGTCTGGCCAACTCTTCAACCTGTATCCTTGGCACTACGCTGTAAGTCTTGTTCTTGCGATATTGCACGATGCGGTAAATTGCATAGACGGCGAGTGCGGCGAGGATCACCGCTTCCATGGCGCGCCCGGCGGCGTGAAAGCCGCGCAGGAGTGCGGCCAGAAAATCGCGCGAAACGTATCCCACCAGCAGGTACGTCAACGAGTAAACCAGGGCCCCGGCGAAATCCAGACGCACAAATTGCGCGAAGCGCATCTTCATGCTTCCCGCCAGAGGAGCCGCCATGGTATTTACGCCAGGGATAAACTTCGCAATCACCAGGGTAATTTTGCCGCGCTTATAGAACGATTCGGCGGAGCGCAAAATGCAGGTTTCCGGATTGATCGACACGCGGCAGAGAAAACCGAGGAGAGCCCACCCCATATACCGGCCGAGCCAGAATTGAGCAGTATCTCCAAGCAGCAACGCCGCGACTGCGGCGACAAGAACGTAGGGACCCCACAGCGCGTGCGCCCCTACCGCGGCTCCCGCCGCAACCAGCGCGAGTGCGGCGGGAAAGGGTAGACCGATCGCCTCCGCCAATAACAGGCCAAAGGTAAGGGCGTATCCGTGGTGCGCCATCACTGAGAACAAATTCATAGACACGATTGGATCGGAAGAATCAGAAAACGGTTCAGTATAAAGAATATTCCGGACTCTGATAAGCAAGTTACTTCAATAACTACCCGTCGGGGCCATACCAAGAATTGATCAGCGGGTATGTAATGACGCTTGTGTAGTGACTTTTGTGAAGTTGTCGGGCTGTAAGCGAAAGCCCCAACCTCCCGGGGAGAAGCAATGAAGCGTTTTCTGATTATCCTAGGTGTCGTTCTGTCTGCGATGCCCGCGCTGGCCAATTCAATCGGGTTCAACGGTACGGGCAGCTATGCCCAGACCGTCGCGGAGCCAGGCGTTGAGTCTTACATTTATGGGTACAACTACCAGAGCACACCGACTGGTTATAGCAATATGGAGTTTGAGGTTTGGAATTGTTGTGGTGGCAGTTCCAGCATGACCAACTTTGCCAGTGGCGTTCTGATGGATCAAGTGGTGAAAGGCGGCAACTCAATTTATCTTTACGGCGACTTGTTCAACTCGACATTCAACACGAAAACCGACGTTCTGACCGCGATGTTCAGCGGGTGGGAAGAGAGCGACCAGAAGGGGCAGTGGACCTCAGCGGATTTCACCGGGATATTTACCGAACACGTTAATACCAACTTTGTAAGCTACAACCAGAACGGTCTCATGGAAATCAACGGCAATCTTGGAAATGGAACATTGACTGGCCTTCCCGGCGGATCGTACAGTCCGCTGCCAGAGCCCGGAAGTCTTGCATTGATGGGCACAGGGCTGGTTTGCATGGGCGGATTTGTCCGGAGGAAACTCTGGATTTGAAAGACCAGCTCGACAAGGCCGCGATCGGCTGGCGGGAATTTCAGATCGTAAAGAAAAAGCCAGCCGATATCTTAGAGATTCGGCTGGCTTAAGAACGGAACCTTCGTCCCGTCTAGATCGTCTTCTGTTTTTTATCGCCGAACTATTTACTCATCGAGTCGTTGCTCATCGATCCGCCCTTGAGCATCTTCACACTCATGACGTGGATCGAATTCTTGTCGGCATAGACGTGCGCGCTGAGCTGCACGTGATGTCCTTCATGACCCTTCAATTCCTCGGGATTCATGACGTCCCAGCTCTTGCCGTCTTTGTCGCTGACGAACACTGTTTTATCGCCTTCCATTTTGACCGTGCCCTTGAGGGTCATCAGCGGCGCTTTAGGTGCCATCTGATCGGTCTGGGTTTGTGACATGTTGTTGTTATCCTGTTGCGCGACGGCGGTCAAGCTCATCGCAAAGGTGATTGCCAGCAGACAAACCATCAACTTTTTCATGGGAGATCTCCTCGTCTTGTTTTGAAGAACCTGGCCAGATTCGTACTGCTGTATAGGTAACGCGGTTTAGCCACGAATGGATTGGTGCATCCTCTGATAACTATGGTGAGTGTTGGTCGCCATAACTGCTGAAGAGGTTGCCGCCAATCGCAGAACTTCAGGTTTCGCGGCTAAACCTGCATTATGCAAAACAATTTATCAGATTTGGCTGCCGATGTTGTCTGCAAGCCCTGACATGGTCTCGCCGGGATGATGAGAGAAGGATTAATCGCAGAGAATCGCAGAGAGCGCAGAGAAATGCCGCAGAGGTCGCTGAGACAACTATCCAACTTTACCGTCTGGTTCTTCGCGGTAATCGTTGACCATTCTTGTGATCCCGTTCTTCAGGATCGTGACATGAAAGTTGATGAGAAGTCCCAAGGGCATTTTTAGCAGGCGCAAGTGAGATAGCAGTTGGGCGTAGTCGACTGGATGCACAGCTTCTTTGCTTTTGAACTCCACAACTACCGTGCCTTCGACCAGCATGTCGGCACGAAATCCACAGTCGAGCTTGACGTCCTCGTATATCAGCGTACAGCCTTTTGTCTTTCCAGTTGAAGCCCGAGCTCGCGAGGCTCATAGGCAACGCAGGCTTCGTACGCGGATTCCAGCAAGCCCGGTCCTAGCCTCCTGTGCACCTTAATGCAAGCTCCAATGATTTTGCTGGAAATTTGGTTAATGGCTGGCGGGGGAGCGGAATGATGTGGAAACGAAGTTGGCGGACTATTGTAAGTCACAGAACTAACGTAGTCCGTGGCCGAGTGCAGGTGTGATAGATGTCACGAAAGAAAGACAATTACCTGTGGAAGACTTTTAGGTTTTCTCGGTGAACTCTGCGGCAAGTCTCAGCGGCCTCTGCGATCCGAGCTTTTTGCCTACTTCTCCCGAGCGACCACGAAATCAGGCGCCCATAGCAGAGCCCGCTTGATCTCGGAATCAGGGAAAGCGCAGAGCGCGTCTTGAGCCGACTCCGCATACCGTGCGGCACGCGCGGTCGCGGCAGTCAGCGATCCGTAGCGGCGCAGAATATCCATAATCTGTGCGTGGGTTACACCGTTGAAGGCGCGATCCTGAAGAATGGTTTCGATTTTGGACCGCTCTTCCGGCGTGCACCGCTCAAGAGCATGAATTACGGCCATCGTAACTTTGCCTTCGCGAAGATCGCTGGCCACAGGTTTACCCAGAACATCTTCCGATGCAGTGAGATCGAGGACATCGTCGACAATCTGAAACGCCATGCCCAGGTCGTGCCCGTACTGCCCGAGAGCCTGCTCCTGCTCGGCCGTTGCGCCGCCGAGAATCGCTCCCAGCCGCATGCAGACCGAAAAGAGACAGGCGGTCTTGCGGTAGATCAAATCGAAATGCTCATCCAGTGTAATCAGCTGACCGAGCTTTTCCATCTGCAGCAACTCGCCCTCGACCATCTGCTGGGTCAGTTCGATGAGCGTGTCGAGAATGCGGAAGTTACGTTCCTGCACTGCGACTTTGAAAGCCTGCATGTAAAGCCAGTCGCCCGCCAGCACACATTTGGAGTTGCCCCACTGTGTGTTGGCAGCGGGACGGCCGCGGCGGGTCTTAGCCTCGTCAATAATGTCATCATGCACCAGTGTGGCGGTGTGAATGATTTCGACTACCGCCCCCAGCCGTATCGCCCCGCGCCCCCGGTAATCGAAGAGCTTGGAGGAAAGAAAAAGAAGAGCGGGACGGATGCGCTTGCCGCCGCCGTTTCGCAGATACTCTCCGATTTCGGTGATCGCCTGCACGCCGGAGACGGTATCCTGGCCGAATTCACCCTCGAGAGCTGCAAGATCGTCGTGCAGCAGATCGAATACTTCTTTTCCGTCGATGATTGGCGGTGCGCTCAATGCAGAACCTGGTCGTCTTTCCTGGGTTGTGAATTAATTCGTCCGATAATTTGTGAACTGCAAATCGATTCCGAAATCGTGCTGGCGCAACATGGCGATCACTTCCTGCAGCGTGTCGCGGTCTTTACTACTGATGCGAACTAAGTCGCCTTGGATTGAGGCTTGCGCTTTTTTCTTGGAGTCTTTTACCAGCTTCACGATCTCCCGTGCTTTCTCGATGACGATGCCCTGCTGCATGGTGACTTTGCGCTTCGAGGTTCCCCCGGCAGCCGGCTCGACCGCGCCATAGGTCAGCCCTTTCAATGAGACGCCGCGTTTGACCAGCTTCTGCTGCAGGATGTCATTTACTGCCTTCAGTTTGTATTCGTCGGCAGAATGCAGCACGATTGCATCCTTTTCGAGTTCGATATTCGACTTGGAATCTTTCAAGTCGAATCGAGTATGAATCTCTTTTAAAGCCTGCTGGATTGCGTTGGAAACCTCTTGCAGGTCGATCTTGCTCACGATGTCAAAACTGTTGTCGGGCATCGGATTTCAATTCTTTCTGAAATAAGGGAATCTAACTCTTGAGGTTATCAGGAAGAACCGGTTTTGTAGAGGGTTAACCCGCGGAAACTTTCTTTTCAGTGGTTTCAGCCAATTTGAAAAACTTGTAGAAATTGCCGCTGGTTTGCCGGCCGATTTCTTCCGCCGTCAAGCCGCGTAGCTCAGCGAGTTTCTGCGCGGTATGCTTCACGAATGCGGGCTCGTTGCGCTTGCCGCGATTGGGCACGGGCGCGAGATAAGGGGAATCCGTTTCGATCAGCATTCGATCTATGGGGACTTGCAGAGCTGCATCGCGAATCTGCTGCGCCTTGGGAAACGTCAGATTGCCGGCGAGGGAAATCATAAAGCCCATGTCAAGCGCACGTTTCGCTTGCGCCCAGTTTCCGGTGAAGCAATGCAAAATTCCGCCCAGGCCGTTTGCGGACCAGTGCTCTTTGATCAGCGCAAGGGTGTCGTCCCACGCATTCTCGCTGGCTTCCGAAGGCCGGCAATGGATTACGATCGGCAGCTGCGCCGCTGCCGCCAATTCCATCTGACGGATGAAAACTGTCTTTTGCTCATCACGCGGCGAGTAGTCGTAGAAATAATCTAAACCAATCTCGCCCCAGGCAATCACTTTGGGGTGGTGAGCGAGACGCTCCATGTTTTGATAAGCAGCTTCATCCGCAAGTCGGGCCTCATGCGGATGAATGCCGAGTGTGGCATAAATGAATTCGTATTTCTCGGCCAGACGAATTCCGCAGTCGACGTCTTGAGGTCCGTCACCGTTGCCGATAGCGACAATGGTTTGAACTCCAGCCTCGCGCGCCCGAGCAATCACCTGCTCGCGATCGGAGTCGAATCGCTCGCCATCGAGATGTGCGTGAGAATCAACGAACATGGATCATTTGATGGCGGGGCAGCCGCCCCCGGCTGTCCGTGCCGAGCAAAGCTCGGCTTGATTTTGACCTTGTCGTCCGTGAGAATCTCGCGCCTTACTTCAGTCTCGCTCCGATCGGCACATCCTCCAAAAAGCCCGCCAATACAGGCTTTCCGCCTTCGAGCGAAGCGGCCACGATCATGCCGTTCGATTCCATGCCGCGAAGCTTGCGCGGCGCGAGATTCGCCACGATCACCACTTTGCGCCCGACCAAGGTTTCCGGAGCGTAGGCTTCGGCGATTCCTGCGAGCACCTGCCGCACTTCGGTTCCAATATCAATTTCCAGGCGCAGAAGCTTGTCAGCTTTCGGTACGCGCTCCGCGACCTTTACGAGTCCAACGCGCAGCTCGATCTTCGAGAAATCATCGATTGAAATTTTGTCGTTCGCTGGCGAAGCCGTTGGAATGATTGCAGCATTCGTTTGCGCAGGCGTCGCTGCAGTTGCAGGCGCGGGCTCTGCAGCAGGAGTGCTCCTTTGCTCCTCTTCCATTCTTTGCATCCTTTCAATTGCGCTCTTGTCGGCGCGCGGGAACACGGGCTGGACTTCGCCCAGCTTGGTTGCCAGGGGAAGCTGTCCCCAGGTTAATTTGTCGAGAGCGAGCTTCTGAATGTCTCCCAATCCCATCTGCGTCCAGATCTTCGTTGTCGCATCCGGCATCACAGGGTGGGCCAGCGCAGTGGCAATACGCAAAGCCTCTGCGGCGGTGTAAAGTACAGTCGCCAGACGTGAGCGGCTGTCTTCATCCTGCTTTTCACCGAGAGCCCAGGGTTCGTTCTCGACAATGTAACGATCCACCGCAGCGATCAGCGCCCATACTGCTTCCAGGGCTCGCGAGAATTGGAACTGATCGAACAACACCGCAAACTCGCGGATCGTTTTTCGTGCTGTCTCGGAGATAGCATCATCCGCGGGCGTTTTTGACGCCGCGTGGGACGGATAAGGCACTTCGCCCTTGAAATAGCGATTGATCATGGTTAGGGTGCGGCTGGCTAAATTCCCTAAGCCATTCGCCAGATCGGAGTTGTAGCGCTGCACCAGCGCATCGAAGGAAAAAGATCCATCCTGCCCGAACACAACTTCGCGCAGCAGAAAATATCTCAGTGCGTCAGCTCCCAGCACGTCGAGAATGGTTTCGGTGCGCACAATGTTGCCGCGCGACTTCGACATCTTGCTCTCTTCGAACAGCAGCCAGCCGTGAGCGACGATGGCTTTCGGCATGGGCAAGCCGGCCGCCATCAGAAACGCCGGCCAGTAGACGCAATGGAAGCGCACAATCTCTTTGCCGATCATCTGCACATCGGCTGGCCAGAATTTCTTGAAAGCTTCCTGCGCTCCGGCGTGCGACGATCCGTAGCCAATTGCGGTGATGTAATTCGCCAGCGCGTCGAGCCAAACGTAGATCACGTGCTTGGGATCGTCAGGAACGGGGATGCCCCAGGTAAATGTCGAACGGCTGATCGAGAGATCGCGCAGCCCGGACTTTACGAAGGAAATCACTTCGTTGCGCCGCGCTTCGGGACGAATGAGCTCCGGATTTGCGTAGAGCGCAAGCAACTTATCCTGGAAGGCCGAGAGCTTGAAGAAATAATTTTCCTCGTGCACCGTCTCGGTGATGCGGCCGCAGGTGGGGCAGGGATCGCCGGGTTGCGCGCCGTCGACGTAGAGTTCGTCGGATACGCAATACTGCCCGGTGTAAGTTCCCTTGTAGATGTAGCCGTTATCGCGAATCTTGCGAAATAATTCCTGGACGCGTTTCTTGTGGCGGTCTTCGGTGGTGCGAATAAAGTCGTCGTTCGAGATCCCCATGCGCTTCCACAAGCGACGGAACTCGGCTGAAATCTCGTCGGCATACTGTTGGGGAGTTTTTCCGGCAGCCTGTGCCGCGCGTTCAATCTTCTGCCCGTGCTCATCGGTTCCGGTCAGGAAAAAAGTCTCGTCGCCCAGAAGTCGGTGCCGCCGCGCGATGGTGTCGCAAGCGATGGTCGTGTAGGCGTGACCGATGTGGGGCCGCGCGTTCACGTAATAAATTGGCGTCGTGATGTAGAACTTCTTGCTCATGGTTGATCAAATTGTTAGTCAGATCCAAAACTGAGGAGCATTACCCTGTGCGCCTCTGCGTCCCCTGGTGTTTAAGATTTTTTGTCAGAGCGAAGATAAGCCTGTGCCGCTTCCTGCATCACGGTTTTCAGCGGTACTCGATTCTCCATCGCAATCCGCCGGCAATCTTCATACTCCGGGGCGTAGTTTGTGACCGTGCCATTCATGCTGGCGATTTTTATGCGTACCTCGCCCCACGGCGTGCCGACGCTTTCCCAGCGCCGAGCCAGAGTTTGACGCGTTTCCTCGCGCCGCCGGACGCCGAGCGTGGTTGTCTCGGTGAAGATCAATCGCGTCAGTTCGCCTGCATGCTCGGGCTTGCATAACACCGTCAGCAACGTGCCGGGACGATTCTTCTTCATCTGCACGGGCATGGCGAATGCATCGAGCGCTCCCGCTTCGAACAATCGATCCATCACATAGCCGAAGACCTGCGGATTAAGATCATCGAGATTCGCCTCGAGCACGGTGACAACATCCGTGGCAGTGTTTGCGGCCAGGGAGTGAGGAGTGGCTTGTCCAAGCGTCAACCGCAACACGTTCGGATGTCCGGGAAAGTCCCGCGTCCCCGCGCCGTAGCCTGACTTCTCAATCTTCATCTCGGGAAACGCCGCGAAGCGTGAAGCAAGCGTTTTCACGATCGCCGCGCCCGTGGGCGTGACCAACTCCACCAACAGGCCTGAGGAATACACCGGCGCATCTGCGAGTAACTCGACCGTAGCCGGTGCAGGTACGGGGAAGGTGCCATGCGCGCACTGCACGGTGCCGCCGCCGACGTTCAGTGGTGAACAAATAATCTCATCCACAGCCAGCGCCTCGGCGCCGACGGCTGCGCAGACGATATCGACCATGGCATCCACAGCCCCGACTTCATGAAAGTGAACGCTCTCGATGGATGTATTGTGAATCTTGGCTTCGGCTCGTCCCAACGATTCAAAAATTTGGATGGCGGTTTTCTTTGTGCCGCCTGAAATCGAAGCCGCCGAAATGATTTGACGGATCTCAGTCAAGCCGCGACCATGCTCATGCGAGTGTTCAGGAGGATGCGTGTGAGACGGGGCGTCATGCGAGTGCCCATCGGCTTGAGAGTGTGCGTGCTCGCCGTGATCATGCGCATGCGGTTCGTCGTGGGAGTGTTGATGTTGCGAATGCTCCTGCTCCCAATATTGTTCACGCGGCAGATCTTTTTCTCCGTTTACCCAAACATCAACCTTGGTGGCCGAAATTCCGGCGCGCACCACGCGGGAAATCTCAAGCCTCGCCCCGATCTTGAGCGCTGCGACGGCATCCTGAAAGATGCTGGGCGCAACTCCGGCATCGAGCAGCGCGCCCATGAACATGTCGCCGCTGATGCCGGAAAAACATTCGAGGTAGGCTATACGCATAGAGAAAATAGAAAATTTCGAGAAGCTATCGATTTTTCATCATAGGGAACACTACAGGTTGCGTCAAACCAGCCGCCGTCAATCCAGCGTCCGGCCTGCGCTCTGCTAGAATCACTGTTCTCCGAGAGCGTAGAGGGAAGCCTTGTATCGTCATCTTGAAAACCGCCTTCGTAAGTATGTGCGCGATTTCCTGCGGCGCGCCGCATTCTTGAACCTTCCCCCAGGCGCCTATGAAGAACTCAATATTGTGATCGAGCAGCCACCCCGCATCGAACTGGGGGACTACGCACTTCCGCTGGCTTTCGAATTGATCAAGCAGGCCAAGAAGCACGATACGTTCCGCGCTCATCCTCGCAAGCATCCGAGCGAAATTGCCAAGGAGGTTGCTGACGGCATCGGAGAAATCGAGGGCTTCGAGAGGCCGGAACGTGCGGGCATCGGCTATATCAACTTCAAAATCGATCGCGGATGGATGGCCGCGGCGTTGGTAGCTGACTGGAAATCCTCCGCAGAAATTGCACCGGGCAAGATTCTGGTTGAGCATACGAGCATTAATCCCAACAAGGCGGCGCATATCGGCCACTTGCGGAATGCGGTGCTGGGCGACACATTTGTCCGGCTACTGCGTTATGCGGGCAGGGAAGTCGATGTGCAGAACTACATTGACAATACCGGTGTGCAGGTGGCCGATGTCGTTGTCGGTTTCACGCACATCGAGAAAAAATCGCGCGCGGAAATCGAAACCCTAATTCAACAGCCGCGCTTCGATTACTACTGTTGGGATTTGTATGCGCGCGTCTCACAATGGTACGAGCAGGACAAAGTAAACCTGCAGGCGCGTCGCGAAACGCTGCACGCCATCGAAGACCCTGCGAGCGACACGGCTGCAATCGCCGAGCTGATTTCGACTGCGGTGTTGCGTCGCCATCTTGAGACGATGGACCGTCTCGATATCGAATACGACTTCCTGCCGCGAGAGAGCGAAATCCTGCATCTGCATTTTTGGGATGCGGCTTTTGCCAAGCTCAAGGAAGCAGGCGTGCTTACTTACGAAAGCGACGGCAAGAATAAGGGCTGCTGGGTGATGCGACGCGCGGGAACGGCTGCAGCTGCCACTGATGAAAAGTCGATTCAGGGAAAGAAGGCAAATGGAGAGGATGAAGAGGCTGACCTCGACGACATTCTCACGTCGATTGGACTCGCCGGCGGTGTAGATATTCGCCCGTCAGGCATTTCCGAGGAAGACCAAAAAGTAATCGTGCGCTCCAACGGCACTGTCGGCTACGTCGGTAAAGATATCGCCTACCACATGTGGAAGTTCGGCCTGCTCGGGCGCGACTTTGGATATCGCAATTTCTACCGTTATCCCAACCAGCACGAGTGCTGGATTTCTGCGGTCGAGGGGGAGAAAGATCATCCGCATTTCGGCGACGTCGCCGAGATTTACAACGTGATCGATGCGCGACAGTCGGAAGCGCAAAACACGGTGATCGAGGCGCTGCGCGGGCTCGGCCACAACGAAGCGGCTGATCATTACACGCATTTTTCTTACGAGATGGTCGCGCTCACGCCGCGTTGCGCCGTTGAACTGGGTTACACGCTCAGCGAGGAAGACAAGACGCGATCTTACATCGAGGTGAGCGGACGCAAGGGCTTTGGAGTCAAAGCCGACGACTTACTCGATCAGCTCATCGTCTCGGCCAAGAGCGAGGTAGATTCCCGTCATCCGCAGCTTAGCGATGCGGAGCGGCTCTCCGTTGCCACGCAAATTGCGATTGGTGCTCTGCGCTACTTCATGCTGAAGTTCACCAAACAATCGGTGATTGCTTTCGACTTCAAAGAGGCGCTCAGCTTCGAGGGTGAGACTGGGCCATATGCACAATACGCGGTGGTCCGAGCCGCCAGCATTTTCAAGAAAGCTGGGATCGATCCCGATGTGTTTTCGCAAGCGATCGCCGGCGAGGCTTCAGCCGGAAAGTTCGCAGAATTCCTGGGAGGCGAATCGGGAACCGAGATCTGGGAACTGTGGCTTGCCGCGTCCAAGACCTCTTACATTGTGGATCAATGCATCGCAACCACCGAGCCGGCTTATCTTGCCAAGCACGCTTTTCAACTGGCGCAGCTTTTTAATACGTTCTACCATCGGTATCCCATACTCAGCGAGGCAGATGAGAAGCGAAAACAGTTCCTGCTGGCGACGGTCGCCGTGGTGCGCCGCGAATTGATTCGCACACTGGCGGTGATGGGAATTACCGTACCGCCGGTTATGTAGAAGATGATGCCAACCACCGCGAATCCGTCTGTGCCTGCGCGTCACTGGGTGCGCATCATCGTCCGGAGCTTATTGGTTCTTGTCATTTTGCTCGCGGCAGCGGGATTCTTTTATGAAAACATTTCGGAGGCGCGCGATCGCCGCTTTCATCCCATGCCCGGGCGACGTGTTGATGTAGGGGGCTACAAATTGCACATTAATTGCACGGGACAGGGAACGCCTGTGGTGGTTCTCGATTCGGGCCTGGGCGATAGCTATGTTTCGTGGATGAAAGTGCAGCCGCAGATCGCCAAATTTACCCGAGTTTGTTCTTACGATCGCGCCGGGCTGGGCTATAGCGATAACAGTCCGCGTCCGCGGACCAGCAAAGTGATGGCGGAGGAGTTGCACACGCTTTTGCACAACGCGGAAGTACCGGCGCAGTACGTTCTGGTGGGACACTCGATGGGCGGATACAACGTTCGCCTTTTTGCCAGCTTCTACCGCAGCGAAGTTGCGGGCATGGTCCTGGTCGATTCTTCTCACCCGGAGCAGGAAAAGCGTTTTCCGCCGGCATTGAATGACATGGACAAAACCTGGGTGCGGGAACAGGAACTTATGACGTTCGCGATGCCGTTCGGAATTCCGCGACTGCTGGGCTTTTGTGGCAACGATGCCCAGGTTCGCGCCGCTGATTGCAACTTTCACAGCTACCGCGAGGGTCTTACAGCGCTGAAAACTTTTCCCGAGAGTGCGGCGCAGGCCGCCACAACGGGCTCGCTGGGCGATATGCCGCTGGCAGTACTTTCGCACGATCCCAATGTGCCGGTGCCTGATATCCCTGCCGATCTGGTTAAGCCTATGAACGAAGCGTGGGAACATATGCAGGACGAATTGCCTCACCTCTCGAGCCGGGGAACCCGGACGATTGCGAAAAATAGTTCGCACTATATTCAGCTCGACCGGCCGGAATTGGTCGTTGAAGCGGTCCACAATGTGGTGGATCAGGCGCGCCAGCTTCAGTCCGAGCCGGAACCAAAGCACTGAGCAAAAATGGTTGGAGTTGTGCCACACGAAATGTGGTACTCCGCCAGGGAATTTGCCGCTGGAGGTCATGCGAAAATGTGCCGAAATATCAAAACTCTTTTCAACTTTGATCCGCCGGTGAATGACGCGGAAGTGCAGGCTGCCTCGTTGCAGTTTGTTCGGAAGATTACTGGCTTCAACAAGCCGTCGAAAGCAAATGAAGAATCCTTCCTGGCTGCGGTGGAAGAGATCGCGGGTGTTTCGGCTCGTCTACTCCACTCCCTGGAGACGACTGCGCCACCGAAGAACCGAGAAGAAGAAGCAGCCAAAGCCAGGGCGCGAGCTGCGGAGAGATTTGGAACTTAATTAAACGCGTCTACTTGACCGTCGGCATACTGGCCGCCCGTACTCTTGCCAGCGACCTCCTTACAATTACAATAAATACAATACTTTACACGGAATTCCTCGGCCTGACGTGCATCTCCGGAATGACCGGTATCATCCAAATGACTAGGGCTGGGGAGCCTGCGAGTATGAAGTATTTTTCTTGTTTTCGCGTTGTATTCAGCGCTGCGATTTTCCTGGCGGCTTGTGTGGCATGGGCCGCTCCCGCGCCGAAGGCAAGTCTGCAAGGTGTGCCGCTGTTTCCGGGGACCTTGGTCAATTCGCGTTATGTCTACGTGACCAGCTACGACGGCGACCAATTCAACTCCAACCTGTTTCCCGACGACCGGCAGGCCATTGCCACGGTTCAGGACGCGCTGCAGAAGTGGGGCAAGTTCACGTTGGTCTACCAGGCGAATCAAGCTGATATCGTGCTGATGGTCACGAGTCGCCCGTCGGAAGATATTCTGGCGGTCTATGACGCGCGCGGCTGGCCAGGCAATCAGTATCTGTGGCGCATGACTGGACGCAGCGGTCTGCAGCAGGGCGAGGCTCCGCTGGTCACGAACATGGAAAGTGCTTTTGCTCAGGCGACGAAGAAGTAGTCCGCTGCGCGTTAAGCTTTTCTTCCGGCAATGACGAGGCCGGCGCCCACCACCACTAATACAATGCTGAGAGCGGGCGGAACTTTTTCGTCGTGCTCGGTGGTAACGCCAACGTGCGCATCGCCTACGTTAATCCCGTGATGCTCGGAGTGCGGCATCGGAATGAAAAACGAAACGATGCCCAGGATCAGCACTATTACTCCCGCTACGGCCAGACCTCTCATATTGTTTTCTCCCGCTTAGAGTCGGCAAGACAGAAGCATTCGAGCCGTTGGAGCCCGCATGAGATGCCAGTCCCGGCGAAAAGGCTGTGAAAAAGGGAATAAAAGACAAGTAGAGCCGCGGATCTTAGGAACGAGGGAGAATCCTGGTAACTTGTTTTTCCGCTAGTTCCGCGAATCCGCGGCTCGATTTCTATTTGGCGAAGCCCTTTACGAACTCCACCACGCTGCGCAAAGCGATACCTGAGGGACCTTTGGCGATCCACGGTTTCTGATCTTCCATCCAGGCGGTGCCGGCGATGTCGAGATGAATCCATGGAGTGTCTTCGGCGAATTCTTTCAGGAACATCGCCGCATTGATTGCGCCGCCCCAGCGGCCGCCGGTGTTCATGATGTCGGCGATGGTGGAGCGAATCTGCTCTTTGTATTCGTCGTCGAGCGGGAGCCGCCACATTTTCTCTCCGGCTTCGGCGTTGGCTTTTTGTAGGCGTTCAAAGATGGCGTCGTCATTGGCGAAGGCGCCGACGTTAGCGTATCCCAGTGCGACTACCACCGCGCCGGTGAGCGTTGCTGCATCGAGTAAATGGGTGCAGCCGAGTTGGCGCGCGTAGTAGAGACCGTCGGCAAGAACTAGCCGGCCTTCGGCATCGGTGTTGATAATTTCAATCGACTTCCCGGACATCGCGATTTGCACATCGCCCGGCTTCTGCGCTTTGCCCGACGGCATATTTTCTGTAGCGCAGACGATGCCGATCACTTTTACTTTCGGCTTCAGCAAGGCGATGGCGCGCATAGCGCCGATCATGGTTGCTCCGCCGGCCATGTCGTATTTCATCTTCTCCATACCGTCGGCGGGTTTGATGGAAATGCCGCCGCTGTCGAAGGTGATGCCTTTGCCTACCAGACCGACTACCGGTTTCGCGGGAGCGCCGGCGGGCTCATAAGTCATCACGATAAGCGCAGGAGGTTCGTCGGAACCCTGGGCGACGCTCCAGAATGCGCCCATCTTTAAGTCTTTGATTTTGTCGGCGCCGTAGACTTCGCATTTCAATCCGACTTCCTGGCACATTTTCTTGGCGCGCTCGGCGAGAATGGTTGGCGTCATGCGATTGGAAGGCTCGTTCACCAGGTCGCGAGTGAAGTTTTGCGATTCGCCGATGATCTGGGCTTCCTGTGCGGCCTTTTCGAGAGCGGCGTGATTCGACTTGTCACCGGCGATAATGGTGAGCGTATCGATTTTCTGGTCTTTGCGATCGCTGCGGTAGTAATCGGGATCGAAGTTGCCAACCAACGCACCTTCGACGATCGCCCGCACTGCCTCTTCGGCGGGAATGTCGGTGGGCGCGATAAATGCGAAACTGCGGAGCCCACGCGATTTCAACGTTCGCACGGCTGCCCCGGCGATTCGGCGAAGATCGTAGGCAGTAAATTTTTTCGCTGCGCCGCCGCTGATCAGCAGAAGGCGCTTGGCTTTGAGTCCGGCGGGCTTGTGCAGCAAATTTGATTCGAACGACTTGCCCGTCAGTTCACCGCTGGCCAGCAAATCGGCAGCGGCAGATTGGACCGCGACATCACCGGTGGCGAGTTTGAGTTGCGGCTTTTCTTTCTTGTCAGACGCAGACTGGCTCTTGGTGGAAGCGTCTTTTTCGGCGTGATCGAGGACAACCGCGACCAGAGATTCGGTTTCGAGTTCAGCAGGCGTGGCAAATGAGAGTGTCGTTTTCATAGAGGTTATAAAGTTGTTCCGGGAACCTTCTAGTATCGTCGGGAAAAGGCTTCAAGTGCAAGCGGAGCTCTAGCCTGTTAGTGGTTCAATTTGAAAATTTGTGCGGGCGTCTGCACGGGGCGTCATCCCGAACGGAGCCGCTTTTCAGGCGTAGTGAGGGATCCCGCGTGTAGTGAAGCCAGGGTGGCCCACGCGAGATCCCTCAGCCGGCTGAAATACGCCGGCCATCGGGATGACGCCTTCGAGGTTAGCTTTAATTTGCAGGGAACGAAGGAATGGTCCATGCATTGGCGCTGGTGATGACCGGGCCGAAGGCCAGCGAGTGACCATCGGGCGAAGCTGTGAGCGCGAAGATATCCCAACTGGATTTGAAGAGCGGCTTGGATGCGCCGGTAAGTTCGGTGTGCACAATCGAAGTTCCGCGCGAAGAGTAGCTGGCGAGGAACAAACTCTTGCCATCCGCGGCCCAGGCTACGGCAACCAATTCAGTCCACGGCATCACGGAGAATTTTTGCGGCGCGCTGCCGTTCAACGGAACGATTTGAACGTCAGCAACTTTATAGTCGAAAACCGAGAGGGCGACGCGGCTGCCATCGGGCGAAAGATCCCAACGGGTTAATTCCTTGTTTGCCGGAACCTTGACTAGTTCGGCTTTTCGTCCCTGTACGGCGTCGAAAGCGGAGAACGTAATCTGCGTGTCGTCGGCTTCCGCGAGAACGCACGTTCCCGGCGCATGAGAGGTGCAGCGAAAGCTGGGATAGCCGCCAGACGTATTGGTGGGATCATCGCCGTACGAAACGAAGGAATCCCCTTTCACGTCCATCACGGTTTCTGCCGGACCACCGCCGATGGGAATGCGCATGAGTTTTCCGGAGTTGGCCTGCGCATTTTCCGTCATCATCGGCCATTGCAAATAGAGCAGCCATTTGCCGTCCGGTGAAATTTGCGGCGCACATTTTTCTTCCGAGCCGGTCACGATGGGTTCGGGATTGCGGTCAGCCACTCCCTGTTTGTAGATATCGAAACTTCCCCCAAGATCGGAGTAGAAAAACATTGTCTTGCTGTCGAGCGACCAGCCTCCGGGCCAATCGACGCGGTCGTCGAGAGTGAGGCGCTGTGGAGTCTTTAACGCGTTTCCACCGTCTTCTAATTCGGCTACATACACATCGCTTTGCGCTTTGTGATTGAGGAAGACGAGACGCTTTCCATCCGTGGTCAATTCCGGATTGTTGAAGAAGAAGCCGGTCCAATCGGTGAGGCGCCGTGGATTTCCTTTTGCCTTGCCGGTCTCGGGATCGAAGCGCAACTGCCAAAGATTGGAGTCGTACTGGTTGGGCGGCGGCTCACGCAGAGAATAGATAAGACGTCCATCTTGTCCCCAACTCTCATCGCTGAGCCGGGGATTGGAAAGCATAATGACGGGGTCACTGCCTTGTAGATTGCGGCTTTCAAGCACCACAT
Organism: uncultured Acidobacteriaceae bacterium; assembly: GCA_963836305.1. GTDB lineage: Bacteria > Acidobacteriota > Terriglobia > Terriglobales > Acidobacteriaceae > Sulfotelmatobacter. Next base: position 111,850 of record CAWIJP010000025.1, read on the forward strand.
TCGCTTCGCCGTTCGCGTTCCAAAGCCTGGCATAGGCGATCCGCTTGTCGTTGGCCAGCCATGTCGGAAAGAAAATATGCATGCCGGCTTCGTGCTTCATCCACTCTTTGGTGTTTCCGCCGTCGGCATCCATGAGCCAGACGCCGTGCTTGACGGCATCGCGAAAGACAATTTTCGTTCCATCGTGCGAGAGCGACGCATCGTGAGCGTCGTCCCGCAACTTTTTCAGTGTCGCGCCAATTACGGAGATGACCCAGGTCCCTTGCTTCTCCTGGGCTACGGGGCCGCTGACCAACAATTTGGTCCCATCCTGGGACCATTCGATGCGGGCTCAACGAAAGCAAAAAGCGTCAGGGATGGGAAGTGATTGCGTTTCTCCCGTGCCTAGAAGGCGAAGATGCAATCCTTCGAGATCGGCATAGAGAAGATATTTTCCGTCTGGAGAAACGGAAGTGACTGCGACTGGATCCTCGGAGGAGTTGGCGGTGAGCTGCTGCGGCTTCAGTTCAGCTTGAGTGTAAGGTTGTTGCTTGGTGAACCATCCGGCAAAATAGCCGCCGGCCAGGACCGCGATGATCGCGCAAGCAAAGACCACTGCGGCTATCACCGGCCATTTCCGAGATTTTGATTGCGGCGGCGCTGCCTGCACCGAACCCGAAACTACGGCGATCTTGGAGGATTGTGTATCCCGCTTGAGGCGGTGCAAGTCGGCGCGGAGATCGGCAGCGGTTTGATAACGCAGCGTGCGATCTTTCTCCAGACATTTGTTGATGACAGATTCTAGTTGAGCGGGAAGATCGGGATTGAAACGTACGGGCGCGGTGGGAGGCTTGTTCAGAATCGCATCGAAAATAATTGCGGAAGTGTTTCCCGTGAATGGCTGGCGTCCGGTGGCCATTTCGTACATCACGGCGCCGAAGGAAAATAAATCGGTGCGCGCGTCCAGGTCTTCTCCGCGAGCTTGTTCCGGAGACATGTAGGCCACGGTGCCCACGGTGCTGCCTGGACTAGTGAGATTGGCGTCGATGGCCATGGTGGGCAGCGATCCGCCGGCAGGCTCGAATTGCGGCATCGGTCCGCTGGAAACTTTGGCTAATCCGAAGTCGAGGATTTTGGCTTGGCCGCGTTTGGTCAGAAACAAATTTGCCGGTTTTAAATCGCGGTGGACGATGCCGGCGGCGTGCGCCACATCGAGCGCGTCGGCCACCTGGGCGGCGAAGTCCACGACTTGCTCGACTGGAATTGGCTTGCCTTCGATCCGGTACTTTAGCGTGGTGCCTTCCAGGCATTCCATGACGATGTAGAGCCGGTTCTCGTACTCGCCGATGTCGTAAATGGTGCAGATATTGGGATGGTTCAGCGCGGATGCGGCGCGGGCTTCACGCTGAAAGCGTTCGCGCGCCTGGGGATTTTGGGCCAGATCTTCGGGAAGGAACTTGAGCGCCACGCGGCGGCCGAGGCGCTCATCTTCAGCTTCGTAGACCACGCCCATTCCGCCGCCGCCCAGCTTTGACACGATGCGGTAATGGGAGATTGTCTGTCCGAGCATGTGGCCGCAATGTTAACAGAGGCGGGTGCGGGATCGAAAGTGCAACCTTTACAACTAGTAATGTCTCAGTTTGGAATTCTGACTCGCACCTCAAGCCGTCATCCCGAAAGCCGGTGGGTTTCAGCCGGCTGAGGGATCTTGCGTGAGCTATCCCGACTTCACTATCCGCGAGATCCCTCACTACGCCTGAAAAACGGCTCCGTTCGGGATGACGCCCTGAGGTGCGTAAGTGTCAACCGGGTGACGCTGTTCGACCGCCTGCGGTATGATTCCATCCCGTAGCCAAAATAGGGGTTTGTTCATGAAGATCCGGTGGGTGATCGTATTGTTTCCGGTGGTATCTGTGGTCGTGCTGTCTCTGCTGGTGAAGGAACACGCGGCGAAGGCGGCCGCGCCGCAGAAAACGGGAACTGCAGTATCGGCGCCGGTTGCCAGTGCGGTTTCGAACGGCTCGCTGACGATTCCTGATACGACGCTGGCTATCAATTCGGACAAGCCAATGTCGCAGCGCGTGGTCCACTATGAGATCGATGCGAAGTACGATGCTGCGAGCCATACCGTGAATGCCAGTGAAGTGCTTACCTATCACAATCTGACCGGACAGGCGCTCGATCATTTTCCGTTTCATCTTTATCAGAATGCGTTTCAGCCGAACTCGACTTTTGTGCGCGAGGCCAAAGTCGCCGGCAACCGGGACACCGGCTACGACAAGTGGGAGGCCAAGGAATACGGGTCGGAAGACATCAACAGTATCGAGGTGGTGGGGCAGGGCGATCTGACATCGCGGTTAAAGTTTATCCAACCGGACGATGGCAATAAGGACGATAAGACTGTGGTTGACTTGCCGCTGGCAAAGCCAATCCCGGCGGGGGAATACGTTCAGTTCAAGATTTCTTTTCAGACCAAGTTTCCCGAAACGCAGGCGCGGTCGGGTTGGAAACGCGATTTTGTGCTGGGCGGGCAGTGGTTCCCGAAGGTTGGCGTTTGGTGGCATGGAGCCTGGAATTGTCATCAGTATCACGCGATGACGGAGTTCTTCGCTGACTTTGGAGTGTATGACGTCAAGCTGACGGTGCCGCAGTATGAGGTGGTCGGCGCGAGCGGAGTGAAAGTTGGAGAAGTAGACAACTCTGACAAGACGAAGACGGTTACTTATCACGGCGACGACATTCATGATTTCGCATGGACGGCCAGCCCGCGTTACAAGGTAAAAGAAGACGGCGTCTTTCAGGGACAGATGGGGCCGGTGCAGATGCGCATCCTGATGCAGCCCGCGCACTGGAGCCAGGTGGGGCGACACGAAAAAATTCTGAAAGAGTCGCTGGAGCATTTCGAAAGCTGGTACGGGCCCTACCCCTATAAAACGATCACGCTGGTCGATCCCGAACCGGATTCGGCGGCGGGCGGGATGGAGTATCCCACCTTTATTACCGGCGACACGAGCTGGTTCATGCCGGAAGGACTGCACTTGCCCGAGGTCGTCATAGAACACGAATTCGGCCACCAGTACTGGTACGGCATGGTGGCGACCAATGAATTTGAAGATGCATGGATGGACGAGGGGATCAATAGTTATACGGAAGTAAAAGTTCTGGATTCGATTCTGGGTAAGAAAACTTCGATTTTGAATTTGGCCGGCGCCACGATGGGCGAGCGCGAAGAGCAACGGCTCGGCTATATGGGCGTGGCTGACGTCGATCCCATCGCGCAAAAGGCCTACGACTATTACAGCTTCAACTCCTACGGTGGCATTACGTATGGCAAGACGGCCAGCGTGCTGCTGACGCTTGAAGGAATCATTGGCGAAGACACCATGGCCAAGGCGATGCACGTTTACTTCATGAAGTATCGCTTCACGCATCCCACCAAGGAAGACTTCCTGAAAACGATTGAGGATGTTTCCGGCAAGAATCTGCGCTGGTACTTCGATCAGGCCATCTACGGCTCGCAGGTGATGGATTACAAGGTGTTGAAGATCGAATCTTTCCCGGTGACCTGGTACGAAGAAAAGAAAAGCTCGTCGAAGAAGGATGACAAGAACACCGTCTTTCGTTCTTACGTCTGGCTGCAGCGAAAAGGCGATTTTGTTATGCCGGTGGATGTGGAGATCAAATTCGATAACGGCGATAAAATCCGCGAGCACTGGGACGGAGCAAGCCGCTGGACGAAGTTTATGTACGAGAAGAAAGCAAAAGTGGAGTCGGCGGAGATTGATCCGGATCATAAAATCCAGATTGATCGCAACGATTTTAATAACAGCTACACGGCGGAAGGGCACGGGAAGCCGGCGCGCAAGCTGGCTAATTACTGGCTGTTTATGACGCAGTGGCTGGGGCAGGCTCTGACGTGGTGGGGAGTTTAGAACCGGCTCGGGCGCAAGCACGGGCGATAAGAATCGGGGCAGAGACGCATGGTAGAGCAACAGGGTTTGTTAAGCGGCGGGTGGGATCGGGTGACACGGAACAAGCGCTACATCGTCTGGTTCTATGTGCTAAATCTTGTGCTGGCGTGGCTGGGCGCAGCGGCGTTCAGCAATCAGCTGCACGATTATCTCGACCATAGCCTGTTGTCGCAACGCCTGGTGCACGGCTTCGATGTTGGAGTGTTGGTCGAGATGTTTGTGCGGCCGGAGTTTGGTACTACTCACGCCGCCAGAGTTTCGGGGCTGCACTTTGCTTTGATTTTTTTCTCTGCGACGGCACTCTTCTTGCCGGGCGTGCTGCAAGGCTATGCCTCAACGTATCATTTGCCGCGAGAGGATTTTTTTCGCGCTTGCGGACGGAGCCTGTGGCGATTCATCCGGCTGATGATCGTGGCCGGGATTGTGATGGGAGTGGTGGCCGCGGCGCTTTTCGGCCTGCATAGCGTTGTCGAGAAGAAAGCACTGGAGAGCACGCAGGAGCTGCTTTTGTTTGAAGTACGCCTGGTCGACATGATTATTATCTTTCTGGTGATGACCGCATTGCGCGTCTGGTTTGATTTGGCGGAAACCGATGTGGTGCTCAGCGATCAACGCGTGGTGCGAAGATCGATTGGAACCGGCTTCCGGCATGCGTGGCGTGATCTGGGACGACTGGTCGGAAGCTATGTAGTGACTGCGATTGTGGCGGCGATCGTGCTTGTGGTCGGGCTCTGGGCGTGGATGAAGCTGGTTCCTCCAGCCAGCGTGCTTGGAGCATTTTTTCTCAGCCAGGTCTTACTGCTTCTGTTGTTGATTCCACGCTTCTGGCAGCGCGGAGTCGCGGTCAGTTACTACCTGCAGAATATGGTCGAGCCGGTCGTGATCCAGCCGATCACGCCTGCGCCAGTTGCGCCGGTGGTGAGCGAACCAATTCCTGCGGCGGTGATTCCTCCTCCGCCGCCGGAGCCGCAAGGGGCGTAGCTGTCTGAATGGATTGCCGTAATGTTCGTTCGATCCTGATTAGATTATGACGATCGTGATGCCGCGATTGCCGCGGCCGAGGTCGGGATCAGTTTTCAGACTGCTGTTTGATTGCAGAAGCTTCCACGTGGTTTCGTCCGACTTCGACCAGTTCTCGCCGAAGATGCAGCCGCGAGTCTGACCGCTTTGAGCCATCTCCACCAAGCGCTTTTGCACGGAAATACGAATGTCGCCACCTGCGCCCGTAGAGCCGTAACCGTGAACCAGCTTCAATAGAGTGAGTTTACTTTGGCGGGCTAAGGCAAGTTCGCGGTCCATGCGCTGAAGAGCTTCGGCGACCTGGGGCATATCGGACTTGAGGTTTACGGTTTTGATGACGGGTCAACCTGCCGGGCGATCATCATACGCCGCTTCGGTGTTTTTGGGATCAGCGGTATACGTCTTGGGCAAGCGGCGCCGAGGGTGCAGGCAGAAAGCAGGTTCCTCGGGGATATGGCCGCCTTCGGAATGACAGGGCTGTTGTGCATCCGCCCGGTCATTCCAAGCGGATGAATGGTCGGCTGGGGCTCTGCAAACTGCCGGGCTTTGCCCGGCTGGACAGCCGAGGGCGGCTGTCCCCACATTGACGAGTCTTGCCGCTACTTCTTCCGGCTTCTGATGGCTTCTCTGGCTTCTTTGTCCGCAGTCCTGCGGCGTTCGGTTTCGCGTTTGTCCCAGAGCTGTTTTCCTTTGGCCAGAGCGAGTTCAACTTTTACTTTGCCACTCTTGAAGTACATGCGTACGGGAATCAGCGTCAGTCCTTTTTGCTGTGTTTTGCCGATCAGCTTGCGGATTTCTTCCTTGTGCATGAGCAGCTTGCGGGTGCGCAGCGGAGCGTGGTTGTGAATGTTTCCATGCTCGTAGGGGCCGATGTGCGCATTCAAGAGCCAGAGTTCACCATCTTTGACCAAGCCGTAAGAATCTTTCAGGTTCGCCAGGCCGCCGCGTACCGATTTGGCCTCGGTTCCGGTTAAAACTACGCCACACTCAAATTTTTCCAGCAAGAAGTAGTTATGGGAAGCGATCCTATTAACGGCGGCGTCCCGCTGGCCGGAGGCGGTGGGATCGCGGCGAGGGGATTTCTCCGGGCTGGGTTTGGTCTGGTGTGTGGATTGTCGCGGCATGGTTAGGAGTGGTGGCTTTATCTTAGCGCGAAATGCGGGGCGAAATATGGCGTCCGGTTGCCGGCCATCGAATTCCGGACCCAGGGTAGCGGGTCTTACCCACTGGGGCTAAGACTAAAGAGTGTAACTGCCGTGCGTGCAATGAGATGGGGAGGCGCGAAGGCCGATGCTATAATCGCTGCAAAAGCATCAATTTTTGTACTTCGAGCAGGTCGCTGGAAACGAACTGTCGGGGCAATCACTGCCTGCCCCGCGAGGATTTCCGGCAAAGATTTTGAGACGAGGACTGTCGAATGAAACGTCTGATGCCTGCGGCGGTTGCGCTGCTGGTTCTGGTTATCATACTCCCTGCGATTGCCGATAAGGCCAAGACGATTTACGAGAAGGCTCAGGACGCCGAGGCGCGCCAGAACTACGAAGCCGCTTACGACCTCTACAAGCAGGCTTATGATTTGAAACCGAGAGATTTGCGGTATCGCGCGTCGTTCGAGCGTATGCGCTTCAAGAATGCCGCCACGCTTGTCCATCAAGGTCAGGTGCTGCGCGATCAGGGCAAACTCCAGGAAGCGCTGGCTGAGTTTCAAAAAGCGGCACTCATCGACCCCTCACTGTTCATGGCTCAACAAGAGTTGAAGAAAACTCTGCAGATGATCAATGACAAGGAGAATCCTCCGCCGCAAGCCGCGGGCCCTCCGGGCAGCCTGCAAAGAAGGATCAATGAAGCAGGCGGCCCAGTAGAGTTAGCTCCGATCTCGAATACCCCCCTCACAATCAAGGCTACGGACGACAGCAAGGTGATTTATGAAACCATCGGCAAAATTGCCGGAATCAATGTGCTGTTCGATCCGGATTACACGTCGCGCCGGATTAAGGTTGAGTTGAATGGAGTGACGCTGCAAGATGCGCTGGAGATTACGGCGCTGGAGTCGAAAACCTTTTGGCGGCCGGTGACTTCAAATACGATTTTTGTGGCCCAGGACAATCCTGCCAAGCGCAAGGAACTGGAACAGAGCGTTCTGAAAACTTTTTACTTGCAGAATCTTTCGCAGCCCACCGAGTTACAAGATGTGGTGAACGCGATTCGCGCCGTGCTGGACGTGCAAAGAGTGCAGCAACTTCTGTCGCAGAATGCGCTGGTGGTTCGCGGTACCCCCGACCAAATCGCGCTGGCCGAGAAATTGGTTGAAGATTTGGATAAGGCGCGCCCGGAGGTGGTCGTCGACATCGCTGTTTTGCAGGTGAGCAAAGACAAATCGCGTACTTTGGGATTAAGTCCTCCCACCAGCGCCACGGTCACGCTGCAGAGCAATATCAATCCCACTACCACGACTACGGGCACTACTACTTCCGGGACGGGCGCAACGGTCACGTCTGGGACGTCAAATGGAATCTCGCTGAATACTCTGGGCAACCTGAATGCGACCGATTTTCAAGTGTCGATCGGAAGTGCGAATCTGTCAGCTTTAATGAGCGACACGGACACGAAGATGTTGCAAAATCCGCAGGTGCGCGCGCTGGATAACCAGAAGGCGACGCTGAAGATCGGCGAACGCGTCCCGGTAGCGACCGGATCGTTCCAGCCTGGTATTGGCGGTGTGGGTATTAACCCTCTAGTAAACACACAGTTCCAATATCTTGATGTGGGTGTGAACATCGACGTTACGCCGCACGTGCATTCGGACCGGGAAGTGACTTTGAAGATCACCATGGAAATCTCTTCGGTGGTCGGCCAGTCCAGCATCGGCGGCATCAGCCAGCCCATCATTGGTCAGAAAAAAGTTGAGCACGAAATCCGCCTGAAGGATGGGGAATCAAGCCTGATTGGCGGAATCATGGACGATTCGCAGACCAAGGCTCTGACTGGCATTCCGGGGTTAGCGCAGATTCCAATCATAAAATACCTCTTTGGCCAGGTAACGCAGGATAATGAGCAGGATGAGACGATCTTCGCCATCACTCCGCATATTATTCGTGGCACCAGTTTGAGCGAACTGAACCAGCGGGCCATCGATATCGGGACTGCGAATGTGGTTCAGCTGCGCGAAGTGAATCATCCGATGGGGACGATCCCTGCGGGACAGGGGTCTCCAAATCAGACTCCCGCCACTCCGGCGCCTGCGAATCAAAGCCCAAGTCAGCAATCTAACCCCGCGCCGGGAACGCAGGGAAGCGCGAACTTCCTTTTTGATCCGGGGCAGATTACGGTTAAGAAGGGGAATACGTTCGTCGTGAACCTGTTAATTTCAGGGGCGCAGAACGTGTATTCCGTGCCGGTGCAAATGAATTACGATCCGTCGAAACTGCAATTGGTGAACGTCTCCAATGGCGGATTCCTTTCGCAGGATGGACAAGCCGTTGCATTGGTGAAACGCGAGGATCCCGCGGGAACTTTGCAGATTACTGCGGCCCGGCCGCCCGGGTCAGGAGGAGTTTCCGGGCAGGGAGCCGTGCTCACGCTGACATTTGAGGCGAAAGCAGAAGGGCAAACTCCGCTGACCATTACCCGGGGTGGAGCGCGCGATCCCGGCTTGCAGGCCATCACGGTGAACGGCGCGCAAGCATCGGTGACCGTGCAATAGCCGCTTTAGTGAATGCACTTTTTGAAGAGTAGAAGATGAAGCTAAGTAGATTTTGCAGGAGCATAAGGACGAAGCCCGACGGCGGCTTCACGCTCCTGGAACTGATTATTGCGACGACCATCCTGCTGATCCTGTCGACCATGGCTGTGCCCATGGCTCGCCTCAGCATCAAGCGGGAAAAGGAGCGCCGGCTGCGGGCCGATTTGTGGGAAATGCGCGACGCGATCGACCGTTACAAGATCGATGCCGACCGCAATGCCTTTCAGACCAAAGTGGACAGCCAGGGTTATCCCCCGGACCTGGAAACGCTGGTAAAGGGCGTAGACGTGCAAGGGAAAAAGGTCCGGTACCTGCGCAAGATTCCTATTGATCCTATGACCGGCACTACGGAATGGGGCATGAGATCGATGCAGGACGATCCGGATTCCGATTCATTCGGTGGGCAGAGCGTGTTTGACGTTTACACCAAATCGCAGGATGAAGCGCTCGACGGCACCAAGTATAAGGACTGGTAAATGGCGAGCAGATTAAAAACCCGCGGGAGTTTCGGTTTCACTCTGCTGGAAATGATGATCGTGATCAGCATCATGGTCATCCTGATGTCGATTGCGCTCCCCATTTATAACCAGTCGGTGGTGCGTTCGCGCGAGGCTGTGCTGCGTCAGGACTTGTTCGAGTTGCGATCGCTCATTTCGCAGTACACTCTCGACAAACAGAAAGCGCCGCAATCGCTGGATGATCTGGTGACCGCGGGCTATATCAAAATCATTCCCAACGATCCGATGACCAATCAACCGAACTGGGAGGTCGTTCAGGAAGACGTTCTACTGGCTGTGGATCAGCAGGATCCGGGAATCAGCGATGTGAAGTCGGCATCGAGTGCAAGCAGCAGCGACGGAACCGCCTACAGCACCTGGTAGTAATCATCCTCGCTATATCCAGCGCCCGCCTCGATCATTGTGCCAGTTGATCGCTTGGTCCCGCGTAACGCCGCGGGGCGGGAAGAACCACAACCCCGCTGACAGCAATCGAGAATGTTTTCTCCGCCGCTATGCCATCAAGACCCTTGGCAATGAACTTCACTTTATACGTTCCAGCAGCAGTGTACGTATGAGTGAGGCTTGCGCCATCGGCGACTACTCCATCGCCGAAATCCCAATGATAAGCGAGTGCAGGGACGCCATCCTTCGAAGCTTCGCTGGAGAGTTGAAGCTCTTCTCCAATTTTTGCTTGAGACGGAACTTGGTAGGTAATCGAAGGTTTAGCTGCGGGAATCGAAGTATCGATAATTTTAATCAGCCTGACTGAGTGCGCAGGCTGATTATCCAGGCGGAGAATTTGATGGTCCATAACCTGCGGACGATTCGGCGCAAACACGTCAACTAACTTGTATGAATGGCTGGAGGAAAGATTCAAATCGGAAAAAGTGAAAGCATGAGAACTCGGCTGCTCCGTCCAATTGAAGACTGCCAGAATGGATTGACGCCGGTCTTCGTGCAGCAGAAAAACGCTGGGTTGTTCATCCTTCTCTGTATAAGTTAGGAGGTCGAAAGGCAACGCGGCTCGCCCGAGGTTCACCATCGCCAGCAAATCGGGATTTTTTACCAACGCCAACCGCTCCGCGTCACTCCCCAAAATCGTCAGGTCGTCGCCAATTTCGAACATTCCTCCGGAAACCGCTGCCAGCGCAATCGAGACCTGAGCCTCGCTCAAAGTAAGCGGTGCCTGAATGGTTCGCTCCTCCAGCAGCTGGCGTGACACGGTGAACGCGTCCGGATCATCGATGAAAAAATTGCGATGCATGTAATACCGCGCCGCAATGCCGGGCTCGGCTTCCTTGCTGCGCAGAAACGCGTGACCCGTATCCTGCGATACGCGGCCCTCATCCACCAGCCCGACAGGATTCAACATCGGACTTCCATCCTTATCCAGGAGCACATCTTCTCCGACCGCCTTGCGGATGATCTCCAGGCCGATTCGCTGCGCTTCCAGGGCCGTGGTGTTGGGGCGATGGTAATAACCTTCGATCGCCGTATTGTCCATGAAGTCGAGCTTAATGTAGCTCGCACCCCACTCCCGGACGAGAGTGCGATAGGTCTGTCGAAGATATTCCTGCGCATCCGGATGCGTAACATCCAGCACGAACAGCCGTTCGCCCTCGACCTCTTCGGCGTTTCCAATCGAAATCGGATCACCGTGCGCATTGTGCACCAGCCAATCTTTATGATGCTCGTAAATCCATGCCCGCTCTCCGACGTCAAACGGCGCCGTCCAGATTCCTACTTTCAATCCTAATCGGCCGACGCGGTGAGTCACATCCCACATGCCGTTCGGAAATTGTGATGCATTGGGCGTGGCATATTCACCGCGCGAGTACGCGTAACCCAAGTCGAAATGAAAGTAATCGTAGCCCAGAGCTTTCAGGTGCTCGGCCAGAAATTGGGCATTTGTGACCGCCGCGCCTTCAGTAATTTTTGTGTAGAAGGCCGTCCAACTCCACCAGCCCAGCATGTTCTCCGCGGCGATGCGGCTGTGATGCAATTCTCGAATCGCAGCGCCATAGTTCTCCAGTTGTGAGTGGTAGTCTTTTCCCGTAGCAAACATCACGCGTTCAGAAGATAAGGACTCCCCTGCGGGAAGCGGGACGTTCAATTCAATCAAGTTTTCTGCAGGCCCTTCCCGCAGACCGGATTCCGGATCGGTTGCCTGTATCTCCGTCGTGCCCGTGGAATCGAGCGTGAACGAAGCGATGCCGGTGCCACTCGGTGAAGACGATTGAGCTTGCAAATGAATAATGGTGAGAAAGCGGTCGGAGGTGAGAGCTCCAAGAAACAAACTCTCTTTGCTCTCGCGGTTGTAGATAAGTTGGCTCCCCACGGCGCGGTGCATTCCCTGGGGAGCTTTTCCTAAATCGTAAATCTGCAAGGGAGGCCAGTCCTCGCTGAAACTATCGGAGATAATTCGATCGGCAATCCGTGGGCCGGCAAGGTCGACGATTTTGTCTCCAATCGCTTCGACACTTCGAAGACTTTGGATCGTCACCGCATCGGCCGTTCGATTCTCGACCTCGACTTCAACCGCACCGAAGGCTTTGCCATCGTAAATTTGCAACGTATATGCGAGGCTGGGCAGATTCGAGAGTCCGTACGAAGTAACGGTAATTTTCTTGCCGTGACCGAGCGCATCTTTAAACGTCGTTTGCGATATTTCATGTTTTGGATAATCCGTCGATCGAATCCACTTGTGATCGATCTCGGCCGCTGCCCTAGCCTGAATCACGCCGTGTGCGTCCGCCCCTGTTTGGATCTCGTAAGTGCCGTCGCTCGCCCGCACCGCCACGGACAAACCTTGAGGATCGGCGATTACTTGAGCGGCCATTGCTGAGCTGACCAAAATCAGAAGCCAGGCCATCAACAGCCGGGCGAACGCTGCGCCGCGGATCGTTCCGGCTAGAGTTTTGTAAGGCCGAAAACCACGAGAGTTAATCCCAATCATGAATTCCTTCCTTCGTCTGCGAGATCCTGATTTCCCTCATGCAACTTCCGGGCTGCGGTTGAAGGGCCACGTGGCTTGCCATTTTGCCCAGATGAAGAAAACCAGAATACCGGTGAACAACGTGACCAATCCGATCTCGATGTAGAGCCAGCCCGAGGTCAGAAAAACGAATGCCCAGCCAAAGAACGCAATGACAATTGGAATTGGATAAAGCCACATCTTGTAGGGCCGTGCGCTGTCGGGAAGCTTTCGCCGCAGCAGTGGAATGGCGAACAGCTGTCCTAAAAACTGCACCAGAATTCTGGTTGTAATCAACGCGCTTACCAGTTGATCGAGTTTAAGGAACGCCAACGCAATCGATACACCACCCAGAACCAGAAGCGAAACCTGCGGATAGTTTTTCGTGGGATGCAACTGCGCAAACGGACGAAAGAAATAGCCGTCGATGGCGGCGGCATAAGGAATTCGCGAATAACCGAGAAGCAAGGCGAACACGGAGCCGAAAGCAGACCAAAGGATGAGAATTGTTACTCCGATCGCCGCGCCCCGGCCATAAAGGCGCTCCATGAAATCGGAAACGATGAAGTTGGAGTGAATTCCTTCCCGCCAGGGAACTACGCCGACTATGGCGAGATGCAATGCCAGATACCCTACGCAGCAGATGGCGAGTGAAATCAAAATCGACCGCGGCACTACGTAGGCCGGATTCTCGACTTCGTCACCGATGTAGCAGACGTCGTAATATCCCAAGTAGTTGTAGACGGCGATCAGAGTAGCGCTGCCGAGACCGAGCACAAAGCCCCGATTAAACGTTAGCGCTCCGGGCGGGAAATCGAATGCAAGATGGCGATTGAAGTGAGGAAAGCCGGCGACCATAACCGTCACCATCGCGAGCACCGTGCCAATCCACAGCGTGAGCGTGACTTTGCTTAAAAATTTGATCTTTCGGGACAAGAGGAACAGAGCAACCAGGCCCGCGGCAACCCCTACGTATTGCTGGCCGCGACCGCTCAATCCTGGCCAGAGATAAGTGGAATAGTTTCCGAAACCGAGCATGCCGGAGGCGACTTCCAATGGCCCGCTCAGAACAAACTGCCAGATGAAAAGAAAAGCCATCAGGCGTCCCCAGGTTTGATGGCCGTAGGCTTCGCGAAGAAAATGGTAGCTACCGCCGGAGCCTGGCAATGCCGCTCCCAGTTCGCTCCATATCAGCCCATCGGAGACGACGATGAGCGCCCCGGTCAGCCAGCCCAGCATGGATTGCGGGCCACCCATGGAAGCCATCAGCAGCGGGATGGTGATGAAAGGCCCGATCCCGACCATGTTCGCCATGTTCAGGGCCGTAGCCGGAAGCAGACCGAAAGCGCGCGTCAGGTGGGGCTGCGTTTCGGTCTTTAATGGCATAGGCGGACGGTTTTGTGGCACTCCGACGTTGGCTGCGTCATTCACTGTACGTCATTCAGTTTGCAATGGCGCGAATCTACCGAGCAGTTGCTCATTTGTCAATCAGAATGTTCGTTTCTGATCGATTTGTGTCTCCACTGGCTACTTTTTGCGATACAAATCCCGGCATCCCAAATACAATTGTACTCGCAGTGCCTGGGATCGAATCGCTAAAACCACTCAGGGCAGGAGAGCGCAAACATTCATGCTCGCAGAAGAGCGTAGATTCCGCATTCGAGAGATTCTATCCGGTCAGCGCACTGTTTCCGCATCCGACCTCTGCGCGGCTCTGGGAGTTACTGCCGCGACCATTCGGCGAGACTTGGCTTCCCTTGAGCACGATGGCGTACTCGTCCGTTCTCATGGCGGAGCGGTTTCCCGCATGTCCAGCACGAACTTCCAACCTTCTTATGAAACTCTGTCACATAGCCATAGCGCGGAGAAGCATGCGATCGCGCGTGCGGCTGAACATCTGGTGCTGGATGGCGAGACCGTGTTTCTCGAGGGAAGCACGACGGTGTATGAGCTTGCCCGTGCCTTACATCAGAGGAATCGCCTGACCATCGTGACGAATTCTCCCAGCATCGTTTGCCAGTTGCAGAGGAGCTCAGGCGTGACCGTGCTTTGCACGGGCGGCGATCTGCAGAAGGATACTTTCTATTTTTCCGGGGAGTGGGCGCAGCGTGCGCTCTCCGAAATTCGGCTGGATAAAGCCATTCTGGGTGTGAGCGCGATCGATCTTTCCTACGGAATTTCAACCGCCAACCACGCCGAGGCACAGATCAAGAAGATGATTACTCGAGCCGCCAAGACCCGCATCGCATTGGCGGATCACAGTAAGTTTGGTACTCAGAGCTTCGCCTATGTCGGGCCGGTTGCGGATATCGATGTACTCGTAACTGACTCTGGGACCAAGCCAGAATACATCAAAGGATTACGCGAAGCGGGTGTCGAGGTCATAGTGGCGGAGCTGCAGGAAACGCGTAAAAAACAGCACAAACGAGCACAGATGAACAAATAAGTTGACAGTCGATTATTTGCGGGATACTTTGAGTCGGTCTTCTATTTCGTGCGCGGCGGACCTTGTTCGGCGACGACGTGAGGGAAAGTGAGCGATTGCGGCAGGAAAATCCGCTTGAACCGAGTGCTGGGAGGCTCGCGGCGCCGGGCTCTGGTGGTGGCTTTCGATCATGCATTGGTGCTGGGGCCCATTCCTGGAACGGAAGACCCCTTAGACAAGATTCGACAATTTGCCGAAGCCGAGGTCGATGCGTTGCTGCTAAACCTTGGTCTGATTCGTCAGTTCGCGAACTCGACAAGTCTAGGTTCCATACCTCCGCTCATTGCCCGTCTCGATTGGACCACGGTTTGGTCGGCATTTGGCGAAAACGGAAAGGGCGCGCTGCACAGTTCGCTTCTGGCGCATCCCGAGGACGCGCTACGACACGGAGCCGATGCTGTCCTCACCTATCTCGTTGTAGGCACCGGCGACACGGAGTTTGAGATGAAGGAGATTGCCCGCAACGCCGAAGTCGCCCGCGAGTGTGAACGCGTGGGAATCCCTCTGATTGTTGAATCTCTGGCGCGAGGAAAGAATGTGCAGAATCCGGGCGATCCCAAGTGGTTGAACCTTCACACTCGTATCGCTGTGGAACTTGGTGCAGATGCGGTTAAGACGGATTATAGCGGCGATCCAGCCTCGATGCATTTGGTTGTGGCGAATTGTCCCATACCAATCCTGGTGCTTGGCGGAAGCCGTCATGCTTCCGATACGCAAGCACTTGATGTAGTGCGTGAAGTAGCGGCGGCTGGTGCGGCCGGTGTTTTCTTTGGCCGCAATGTATTCCAGGCTGACAACATAAAAGGATTTCTAAAACAGGCGCGAGCTGCTCTGGACGGAGCGGCGACGGTGGATTTCCAAGCCACCCCAAGATGACGAAGACTCGTGCCGATGCCCGGGAAGCTGTGCGCAACAGGAATGTGCTCGATGGCCGCCACGGATTTTGCCTGCAGGCAGATTGGGGTCATATCTCAGTTGTTGCAGGCGGTGGGCATATCTGCGAATTGAATTTGAATGCATGTTCTGGAGTGAATCCGCTGTGGCGGCCGCCCTGGTCCACGATCAATCCATCCGATTACAATATTTCGAAACATGCTCGCCGCTACGGACCGCCGCCAGACGGCAAGCTACTTTCCGGCATCGCCGGACACAGCCTCAGTTTTGATCACTTCGGGCCGCCATCGATCGAAGAAACGGCTGCGGGTCTCACCACTCACGTTGAAGCGCCTGCGTTGAAATGGAAGCTCCAGAAACAAGCGCAATCGCCGAAACCGCTATTGCAATATGGTGTGACTCTTCCAGAGGCTCGAATCAGTTTCACTCGAAAGCTGACCCTTGATCGAACGGGTCCCGTAATTTATTGCGAAGAAGAAGCGACCAATCTGAGCAGTTATGACCGGCCGATTTCGTGGAACGAGCATGTGACGTTCGGCCCACCGTTTTTGGAAGAGGAAACCACGTGGTTGGATATGCCGGCAACTCGGGCGAAAGTTTGTCCAGCCAGTTACAGCCCACAATTTTCCCTGCAGCCCGACGCTGAGTTTACCTGGCCCGAAGCGCCGGCAAAAGATCGCGAACGAGTGAACTTGCGCACTACTCTCGCAGAGCGGTTCGGGCACTACACGGCGCAGTTGATTGATCCTCAACTGAAGATTGGCTTCATTGCCGCGTGTAACCCGCGTCTGAAGCTTCTCGTCGTCTATGCGTTTCGACGTGCCGACTTTCCCTGGGTAGGCAACTGGGAAGAGCGATACAGTCGAACTCAAGCGCCGTGGCGAGGAAAAACGTTCTGTCGAGGACTGGAGTTCAGCACGACTCCGTTCTCTATCCCGCGTCGCGAAACCATCGCGCAAGGTCCGTTGTTTGGCGAATCGACATATCGCTGGCTCCCGGCTAAATCCAACGCGCAGGTTCGCTTTCTGATTCTGTTGTTTGAGGTGCCGCAAACATTTAGCGGAGTTGCGAGTGTTTCGATTGCCAATCGAAGGATCGAAGTTGTCGAGTCCGGAGGTAGTGGCCGGAAGCTGACGGTTGCAGCAGATAAATTCCTGTAATGTGCCGAGAGCCCTTAAGAATCTAGCTAACGATGAGTCGTTTCACGCAAGTCGTATATTGTTCCGGCAATTTGGCTGAAAGCGGAACCTTCTCAACAAGCCGGGATTGCAACCCCTTATGAGTTTGCTTGCCGTCGATATCGGAACGAGCAGATGCAAAGCGGTAGCATTTGCACTCACAGGAAAGATACTTGCCCAACATGCTTGTGCCTACGAGCCGGAGTTCCCTGCTCCCTCGCATGCGGAAATAAATCCAGAGAGCTTTTGGCAAGCTGTATGCGTTTGTTCGCAAGCAGTAAGTAAGAACGTTTCCAATCCGGTTCGTGCACTGTGTCTGAGTTCGCACGGTGAAACATTTGTACCGGTCAACGAACGTAACGAGCCAATCGCCCCCGCCATTCTCAACCAGGACAATCGGTCTGCGGAAGAAGCTGTGTGGCTGGAAGAAACAATCGGAAGAAAAACGCTTTTTGAAATTACCGGCCTCGTTGCTCATCCCATGTATCCGGTGCCAAAAATTCTCTGGCTGCGTAAGCACCGACCGGACATTTTTACTCCATCGATTCGTTTCCTTACCGTGATTGGGTACGTGCTCACTCGGCTTGGGCTACCGCCTTATGTCGATTATTCTTTGGCTTCGCGTTATCTGGCCTTTGACACGCGGCAGCAGGGCTGGTCGGCGGAAATTCTTGCTGCAACCGGAATCGGCGCCGAATGCCTGCCCGTTCCAGTGCCTGCAGGAACGATTCCGGGAAAGCTGAGCGTCTCCGCGGCCAATCAACTCGGTCTCCCAGTTGAAACCACAGTTGTGCTTGGAGGTCACGATCAACCTTGCGGAGCACTTGGAGTTGGAGTCGTGGAATCGGGCCGGGTGGCTGACTCGATCGGTACCTACGAATGCTTGCTGGCTGCTTCCGATCAGCCGAGCCCGACAGACGCGGCACTCGCTTCCTGCCTGAATACTTATTGTCACGTGGTTCCGGACAAATTTGTCACGCTGGCGTATTTTCCATCTGGAATCATGATCAAGTGGTTTCACGATTTGTTGTACCCGGAGAACGGCAAAACATCTGAGGCGGAGTCGATTCATTTCGCGATGCTTGAGCAAGACGCCCCAGTTGGTCCGACGGGACTCTGTATTACTCCCAATCTGATCGGCACCTGCAATCCGGATTTCAATCCGCACGCTCGTGGAATGATTTCCGGCTTGAGCTCGCATACCACTCGCAGCCAGATTTACAAAGGCATTCTTGAAGGGCTTGCCTGCGAACTATCAAAGATGACCCAGATACTGGCAAACGCAGTGGGAGATTTTCGAGATGTCTACGTCACTGGTGGAGGCGCGCGGTCAGCTCTTGGCCTCCAGTTGCGAGCAGGACTGTCGGGCCGCCGGTTGCATGTAATGGAGTGCCAGGAAGCTGTGTGTCTGGGCGGAGCTATACTTGCCGGCGTCGCTTGCGGAGAATACCGGAGCTTGCGTGAGGCTGTGGAAATCGTAGTTCGGGATGTTTCCGTGGTCTCGCCTGACCCCGAGATTGCGACAGCTTACGCACAACAGGTCAAACAGTATCGCCAATTATGTTCGGCGATCAGAGGCAACTAAGATTCAAGACGACAGGAGGAACGTTGATCCAAGCGACAATCGGATTCATAGTTTTCGGGGTTCACAAAGATGGTTTAAAAGATCCAATGGGTACAGCATTCATCGATGACGCGTTGATTCAGCGCGCGAAGAGCGCGCTGGTCTCCGCGGGTCTGAAAGTAGTGGAACATGGCATTGTTGTTGCCAGCAAGGAAGAAGCTCGCGCCGCGTTCAGGAAAATGAAATGCGACGATGCCATCGATGCGGTCGTTCTTTTTTCCGGCACTTGGGTTTGGGCAGCTCATCTGGTTGGCGCTATTCGTGATTACTGCGGCAGCGGAAAAGGCCTGCTCATCTGGACGCATCCCGGTTCGCAAGGCTGGAGGCCGGTTGGTGGGTTGGTACTGCACGGGGGCCTGCTGGAAATTGGTATTCCGCACAAATTCGTGTATGGCAGCCTTGAGGAAAAAGATACGGTAAGCAAAATCGTCAGCTATGCTCAAGCCTCGCACTTGAAAAACTTTTTGAACATGTCGACCATTGGCACGTTCGGTGGCCGCGGCATGGGGCAAACCTGCGGCGCGGCGGACCCCTCGCAATGGATGAGAATGTTTGGCATCGACATCGATTCGCGTGATACGACGGAGTTGAAGCAAGCCGCTGAAGCAGTTTCCTCGAAGGAATTGGATGAGTTGCGTCCAAGGCTCACGCAATTGTTCGGCAAAGAACCAGAACGAAACGCTGTCACCGAACGATCGATGCGCCTGTATCTCGCGCTAAAAAAAGTTGTGGCAAAAGAAAAGTTTGATTTCTATACCATTCAATCGTTTCCCGGGCTCGCCGGCGACTACTCTGCCACGTGTTTTGCGCAGAGCATGATGCTGGAGGATGGAGTTGGCACTTCTACGCTGGGTGATTTCAATACTGCCCTCACGGTTCTTCTGCTCACCAAGTTGAGCAAGGAGAGGGTGTACTACGGTGATTTGCAGCATATTGATAAGAAGACAAAAGAAATCAAGATTATCGGAGATGGCGCCTGCCCACCTTCATTAGCGGGTAAGCTTGGGCCGGCGGGTTTTTCTGAGCATGGTATTCCGACGGAAGGCGAGGCTGGCGGTCTTTCTGTTAAGTTGATTTGCAAAGTTGGAGAAGGACTACTGGCACGACTCGGCAGAGTGAATGGCGAGTTTCAAATGGTGATTACACGGGCCAGTATTTTCGAGCCGCCGGCAGATAAGGTAGAAAAACGGCTAAACGAATGTGGTATTCCTTTCTGGCCGCATGGTTTCGTGACCGCGCATTGCGATATCGAAATGTTGCTGGAGCATTGGACCAATGAATATGCGTGTCTGGGCTACGGTGAAGAGCTATTCCCGGCTCTTGTCGATTTTTGCGAGATAACGGGAATCAAGGCAATTCTTCCCTGAAGCCTCAACCGATAAGCGATCGACCCAAACGGGAGTTAGCCGACAACATGCGCAAGCGCGACGCGACTCGAAGAACTTTTCTGAAAGGTGCTGGAGGAATGTTAATAGCCAGCGGAATGAGTGCACGTTCCTATGCTCGGATTCTCGGTGCGAATGATCGCATCCGTCTGGGACAACTGGGATGTGGAGATCGGAGCGAAGGTCACGTACACATGGCCCAGCTCGCCTCGAAGCAAATTCCAGTGGAGACGGTTGCCGTTTGTGATCTCTGGAACCGGGCTCGCGAACGCCGTGCCGCGCAAGTGAAAAAGGCTTTCAACCTCGAGCCGCAGACGTATCAATACTCGGAAGACATGCTCGCACGAAAAGACATCGATGGCGTGATGATCGCCACGGGAGATTTCCAGCATGCGAAGTTATGTAGCGAGGTAGTGCGGGCGGGCAAGGATTGTTATGTCGAAAAGCCCTTCGCCAATGTGCTGGCCGAGGCGAAGGAAGCTCGCGACATTGTGAAGGCGTCCAAGCAGGTCGTGCAGGTGGGGACGCAGCACCGCAGCCAGGCTTATCCGCTGGCCGTGCGGGAGATCATTCGGTCGGGAAAGATCGGCGACATCGTTCACATCGAGCAGGAGTGGAACGTGAATGAGGAGCGCTGGCGTTTTGTGCCGGCAGATACCGGTATCTCGCCGGAGATGTTGCAAGATTTGAAAATGGAATGGAAGAGCTGGCTGTACGCGCGAAAATCCCAGCTCCGCGAGGAAGATACCGATTGGAAGCGCTGGTTGCTCGGCAAACCCGACCGGCCATTCGATCCTCACGTCTATCTTGAGTTTCGACTCTACAAAGATTTTTCTTCCGGCATCTTCGACCAATGGCTGAGCCATGGCTGCGACCTGGTTCATCTTTGGACGGACGAAGCGTTTCCCTTGAGCGTGGTTGCGAATGGTGGCGTTTTCATCTGGAAAGATGGGCGTGAAAATCCCGACACTTGCGTTGCCGCTGTCACCTATCCAAAAGGTTTCCTGTATACCTACAAGACTACTTTCGGAAATAGTTACCGCAGCTTTTCACGCATTCAAGGGCGGAACGGAACTATCGACAATTACGGTGGCGAGGGTGCGTCGTTGTTCGTCACCACAGAAGAAGGCGGAAGGAAGGAATTCGATCCGTGGGAGTCCGGTCCGGTATATTCCGAAGTGCCGATTGTTGGACCGCCCACCGATGCAGCATCCGAAGTGAAGGTTCCCGGAGCGACGCCGCCGAATTCTCTCGGGCCGGACGATGACGATGTGGTCCATATGGTCGATTGGCTTGACGCGATGCGGGCGCGCAGGGAACCGAATGCCACTGTCGATCATGGCTTTTCGCATTCCATTGTTTGCATCATGGCTACGCAGGCATATTGGACCGGAAAAAGGCAGTATTGGGATCCTCGACGCGAGGAAATTACTGATCAACCGATATGATCTATTTCCAATTCCGCGATCTGACAAAACAGCTGTCGCAATAACACTTCTCAATTCCACGGAGGAATCGGTGATCGGCTACTGCATCAGTCAAATGAGGATGTCTTACGTGATCAGATTTACTGCACTATTAATGCTGAGTGCTGGCGCTTTTCTTTCGTCTGCGGCGCAGTCCTCAGGCCATGAACACACTTTAAAAGTGAGTGTGAATCCGGCGGACGGCAGATACACGATCGCGATGCCGGGATCCGCTTCTTACGCCTTGCGCGCGGGGATCGGCGCGGAGGTTGATGGACACTGGCTGCGCGTGTCCGACTATCCGCATCCGGCAGTAGAAGACTCACAGGTCCACGGATTTCTCGGCGAAGCTACCGACTGGCAAGTTACCTACTCCGGATTGAAAGGCCAGCCCGATCTGATTTATCACCTGCGCGCTTATTCGAACGAGCCATTCGGCGATATCCAGGTGACGGTCCGAAACACAACAGGGAAGCCCATTCACGTGGAGAGCATTCGTTCGCTGGACGCGAGAGAAGGACCGATTATTGATCTGGGAGGACCGGTTCTCGACGATCGGGTTCTCTCCGACAGTTTCAGCGAAGACCGTCCCGCCATTACCATTCGCAATTTTGCGGACGCCGAAAAGGAGATGCATCGCGCAGTTAGCAGCCAGCTTATCTACAACCGCCAAAGTCATCAAAGTTTATTTCTTGGCGCGCTGACCTCGGACCGCTTCCTCACGATGTTGCGGCTTCATCTCTCGGGCTCCGGCGATGCAACCCGGGCCGCGGCCTACGAAGTTGATTCGGCCGGGACCACCGAGATGGCGAAGCTAAATTCTCTCGAGCATTCCTCCGCAGAAGATCAGGTGGAGTTGAGTTTGCCCGTTGCTCCGGGAGAGCAACTATCGTCCGAACGCGTGCTTTTCAGTGTGGCTACGGATTACCACCAGCAACTGGAAACTTATGGTTCGCTGATCCGGCAGATTCATCAAGCCCGAGTTTCTGCGCCTCCGCTGATGGGCTGGTGGAGTTGGACTGCTTACTACTTCGGATTAAATGAGGGAGCCGCGCTCACTAACGCCCAGTGGGAAGCGGAGCATCTGAAATCGCTCGGCTATAACATTTTTCACATCGACGAGGGCTATCAGTATGCCCGCGGAGAGTACATCACGCCAAACGCGACTTTGTTTCCTCGGGGTCTCGCCCCGCTGGAGTATAAAGTGCGAGGACTCGGCCTCACACCGGCGATCTGGACTGCGCCGTTTGAAATTTCGGAGCGCTCCTGGGTTTATCAGAATCATCCGGATTGGCTGGTCAAGAATGCAAAGGGGCAGCCCATCCATGCAGGCACGGTCGTCGACAACAAAGATCAATTGTTCGTCCTCGATACGACGAACCCAGAGGCGCAAGGGTATCTGCGGAAAACCTATTCGACGCTGGTGAACGACTGGGGCATCCATTCCATCAAGATGGATTTTATGGATGACAGTTTGATTGAGGGTTACTATCACGAACCGAATACCACCGCACTCGAGGCACAGAGAATTGGACTGAAGATCATCCGCGACGCGGTCGGCGACAATGTCTATTTAGATAAAGATGGAAGTGCCATGCTGAACCCGGTCGGTTATGTGGATTATGGGCGGATATCGCAGGATACGGGCCACACCTTCGATGCCAGCAAAGAAGCGGCGCCAGGAATTGCCGCGCGCTACTACATGAATCGCAATTTTTTTGTAGCCGATCCGGATGCCTTCACCGTATCGACTCAAACCATTGATGATCAGTCATGGCATGAGAGCAACAAGCCGGCTACTTTGGATGATGCCAAGGTTTCGATTGCGCTCGCGGCGGTATCCGGTGGAATGTTCGAGATCGGAGACGCGCTTCCGACGTTGTCGAAGGCTCCCGAGCGCCTCGCCCTGATTCAAAATCAGGATCTGATTAATATGATTCGACTGGGGAAAGCATCGATTCCATTGGACCTGATGAATTTTGCGCCCGAGGACGAGCAGCCGAGCATCTTTTTTCTGAAGGAAGATGACCGGCAAAGCATTCTGACTGTCTTCAACTGGACCGATAAGGAAAGAGAGCGCTCAATCAATCTCACGACCACAGGATTGCCTGCCTCGGGTGAGTATGCAATTAGCGATGTTCTCGACAATCAGAAAATCGCGGCGGTTGCCTCCGGAGTCCTAGCCTTTCATCAACCGCCTCATTCGGTACGCGTCTTTAAAATTGTCGACGCACACGTTTCTGCAACTGCTCCCGCGGTGAGGACGGAACATCCTTCCGCCGGAAATGCGGGTAGTACGCTTACGTTCGTAGCGCACAGCCAGGGCGGCGACGCAGTGCTCTCCTACCACTGGGACTTTGGTGACGGCATAACCATCGAGGGCAGTGATGTAAAGCATACCTATACGGAGCCCGGTGAATTTAAGGTGCAGGTGACAGCCGCAGGTCTCAGCGGGTTGAGCGCGGAAGATCACTTCCAGCTACGAATCTCCGGTTACATGCCAACAACTTTTGAGCCGCAGAAGATCAAGCGTTTCGAACCAGAGAAGTGAAGATTCTGTCGAAGGTGAGAGCTTCCTCATTTCCAGGGAAGAGTTTTGCGCTCTTTCACTCTAGTGATGGCTCTCGAGGAAGTGATTTCGATACTCTGGGTCTCGAAACGCTTCCGTTCCGCCAGCCCGCGTAGTGGAGAGCGCGGCCGTTACATTTCCGGCCTTCAGGCAGCTTGGCAGATCGGCGCCACGGAGGAACTGGTGCAGGAAGCCGGCATCGAAGCTGTCTCCAGCCCCGACAGGGTCCACGATTTCCACCGCCACAGGCGGACTGACAAAGCGATTAGTACCGCGCTGCGCCATTGCCCCCTCCGCCCCGAGTTTTACGACAAGGACTGGCACCATTGCAGCCAGCTTGGAGACGGCATCCTCGATGTTCTGAGTTCCGGCAATCTTCTTCGCCTCTCGCGCGTTTGGTAAGAAAATATCCACATAGCGCAAAGCTTCTTCAATATCCGGCTTCCATTCATCGTCCGGATCATCATTCGGATCGAGGGAGATCGTGAGCCCGTGCTCTTTCAATTGGCGGAATAGATTCGTCACATGAGGCCGCAAGCCACGCTGCAAATAAAACGAAGAGAAATGAAAGTGACGGGACGAGGAAACATAATCAAAATCAATATGCTCGAGCTTCAGATCAAATATTGTTCCCGGATAAGTCAGGATGTTGCGCCAATTCCCATGCTGCAAAATCACAGTGAGACCGGTCTGCGCGGTCGAGTTTCGGACGACTTGCTCAACATGAACTCCACTGGCGGAGAGGCGCTGCAGCGCGATGTCACCGAAAGAATCGCCGCCGATGCAGGAGACAAATCCCACGCGACTGCCCAGCGCAGCCAGATTGTGGGCCACGATTGCCGAGGAGCTTCCGAGCGTCAGCATCATATTCTCGGCAAGCAGTTCGCGTTCGGGGGGCAGAGTTTCGGGAAGTCCGTAGAGGATCAAATCAAGGTTGAGTTCTCCGGCTATCGTGACATCGAATTGTGACAATGAATCCTCCGTGACGGCCGCGCTGGTGCAGGAATGGTTTGTCTTATTGGTCGCGCTTGTGTGTCGGCGCCTTACGGGTGGAAGCAGATGCATGCTGCTGACCCGCCTGAACTTGGGTGACCTCGATACCCGCCTTGCGCAGCTGAGCGATATCGTTCTTGGGAGCAAGTCGATCGGTAATCACCCTGTGCACCGCCGACGGAGGCGCAATCATGGAAAGACTGCGACGGCCGAACTTGCTGGAATCGCATACGGCCACCACGATTCGCGCAACATCCATCATGGCGCGATTTACTTTTGCTTCGAGAAGATTGGGCGTGCTCAGGCCGCTCTGGACATCGAACCCGTCGACGCCGAGGAAAAGTATATCCGCGTTCAGCCGGCGAAGTGTCTCCTCGGCGATCGGCCCAACCAGCGAGAAAGAATTCTTTCGCAGAGTTCCGCCGGTGAGGATCACTTCCAGGGAAGAGCCGGCTAGTTCCGCCGCAATATTCACTGCATTAGTAATGATCGTCAGATTCTGATGATGGCGGAGCGCTCGGGCGATGGCTGTGGTGGTTGTTCCGGAGTCCAGAATCACCACCTGCCCTTCTTCCACCATGTTAGCCGCAGCGGTTGCGATCTGAATCTTTTCCTTGCGATGCAGCTTCTCTTTTTCTCGCAGCGAGGGATCTTCAAGTGCACCCTCATGCGCCGGCAATGCTCCCCCATGGGTACGGTGAATCTTTCCCGTCGCATGAAGAATTTCGAGGTCCTTGCGAATGGTTACTTGCGAAGTGCGAAAGCGTCTGCCAAGTTCCGCCACCAGTACACGGCCCTCCAGACGCAGGGCCTCAAGAATTGCTCTTCGACGTTCTTCGATCAGCATAATTTTCGGTCGCAAGAGCGGAAGAATGAGTTACCGCACTTTGCGAGTATTCCTTTCTAACGTGGTGAGGTTTCGTTTGTCCATTAAAAAGGCAAGCTCCCGCGCCAATTGCGCCATTCACTTTGCGCTTGACTTCTGCTTCAAACGCAAGTAAATGTTTATATGCGTAATAAAACGAAAGTAGTGACATAAGCAATCTTTCTATCTTTTGCGTGGCGTTATAACCAGGAGTCTGTGGCCGTGAATGCTCTGGCTGAACTTCTCGACCTTTCGAAAGAAGCGAAGATCGAACGTGGTTTGTTGCACACCCCGGCTGAGATTGCGCAGCAGCCTGCTACCTGGGGTATAACATTTTCCATCTTTCAAAAGCAGCGCGCCCGGCTCGCCGACTTCCTGAAGAGCGCCGGGTTTGATGAACCCATCGGTCCGAAACCAACCGTCTTTCTCATCGGCGCAGGCACTTCTGACTATGTCGGCAGGAGTCTGGAGCTGCTGTTTCGTCGACTTTGGCAGTGTGAAGCGATTGCCGTTCCCAGCACCAGCCTTCTTACCCACGCAGAGGAGTGGCTGGTGCCCGGGCAGAGATATATCTGGATTTCGTTTTCCCGCTCCGGCGAAAGCCCGGAAGGGGTCGCGGTTTTAGAAAAGGCGCTGGCAAATCATCCGGAGATTCATCACATTGTCGTGTCGTGTAACGCAGAGGGGCGCATGATTCGCAGCGTTGCCGGCAAACGACAAGCGTTCGCCGTTGCGCTGGATGATGCCGTGAACGACCGAGGTTTGGCGATGACCAGTTCGTTTTCGAATATGGTCGTGTTCGGTCAGTGCCTGGCCCATATTCATCACGTGGCGAAGTACGAATCGATACTCGACCGGCTTATGGACGCAGGCAGCTCTTTTCTACCGCGTGCCGCCGATGCCGCTGCAGCCTTGGCGACGGAAGCTTTCGAAAAAGTCTGTTTTATCGGATCGGGTGCGCTGCAAGGCGTCGCCGTCGAGTCGGCGTTGAAGGCGTCGGAATTGACTGCGGGCAGAATATTGACCTTGTCGGAATCCATTCTTGGCCTGCGCCACGGTCCCATGGCAGCGCTTGATGAAACCACATTGCTGGTTGCTTTTCTTTCAAGCGAGGAAAGAGTTGGTCTTTACGAAAGAGATCTGCTGCAAGAGATCGCGCGAAAAGGAATCGTGAAGACTAAGATCGCGGTAGGTGGGCATTCCGAATTGCCCTTGGATGGCTTCGCCGATCGCTACCTTTCGCCGGACATTCGCACAGCAGTCCCCGATGACTGCCGTCCACCAGTGGACATCTTGTTCGGTCAGTTGCTGGGACTGTTTTTCTCGTTGCGTTGCGGCTTGATGCCGGACCGGCCCAGCCCGGGAGGCGTGATTAGCCGGGTAGTTCAAAATGTGAAGATTTACTCCTGATAGCGGTTGCGGTTCGCGTGGAGAGAGCCAGGATCGATCATAAACGCACAAAACAATTGACAAACGAGCACACTATATTAAATTCGCGCAATCGCAAAGCTTAATACAAGTGCATTTTGGCTCTCAGGGAAGGGTGTAGGCCATGAAGAAAGAGTGTCGGAACCTGTTGTTGGCACCGTGGTTTGTAAGCTTCTCTGTTGCGCTCATTCTGGTTTGCGGATCGGCGGCGCCCTTGCGCGCCCAGTATACAACGGCGCGACTCAGCGGAATCGTCAGCGATCCGACCGGTGCAGTAGTGGCGGGAGCGACCGTCACCGTTCAAGATGTCGGAACTGGATACAGCCAGATGACCACTAGCACGGATGCCGGCGAGTATCTTTTTCCCAGCCTGCCAGTGGGGAATTATCAGATCAAGGTTTCCGTGGCCGGGTACACAAGCTATGTTCAGAAAGGTATTGTGCTTTCGCTGGGCCAAGCCGCGTCCCAGAATGTTCAACTGCAAGTGGGGAAGGTTGAACAACAAGTGATCGTGACGGCAAATCCTTCGCTGGTCACCACCGATTCTGCCACGGTTGGCCAGTTGATCGATCAGAAGGAGATTAGCCAATTGCCGTTGAACGGCCGCGATGTGCAGCAGTTGGTCTTTCTGGCGCCGGGAACCACCAACGTGACCGCCAACTACTGCGCCGCCAACTGCGAAGGCGGTGTTTTCCCCAGCGAACAATATGCCAAGGTAAATGGCGGCGGTGCCAACGGTGTCAATTATTTGCTGGATGGTGTAGATGCCAACGATACCTACATCAATACGAATGTGCCCTTCCCCAATCCTGATGCGATTCAGGAGTTCAATTTGATTACCGGCAATATGAGTGCCAGCTTCGGAAACGCAATTGGTGGCGTGGTCAACGTAGTTACTAAATCAGGAACGGATCAGATTCACGGAGACGTGTTTGAATTTCTGCAGAACAATGTGCTGAATGCCAGCAATTATTTTTCTGGCGGACTGGTTAACCCGCTGAAGCAAAATCAATTTGGCGGCAGTGTCGGCGGCCCCATCATCAAGAATCGGCTATTTTATTTTGGAAGTTATCAGGGAACACGTTTCCGTACCGCCCAGAACGGCCAGATAGCGACCGTTCCGAACGCAGCCGAACGCACCGGAGACTTTTCGGATTTGCTTCCAGGGACGCAGTTGGTAGACCCGTCGTCGCCCCTGCCGAACCAGACAGCCTACCCCGGCAATAAAATTCCCGTGAGCCCCGTTGCCACTTACATCCTGAATCATATCCCGCTCCCGAATGGACCCAACGATCAGCTTAATTTTAACGGTGGACCAGACGCTCAGAACACCGATGAATACTTGGCCAAGGTTGATTTCAACATAGGGAAGCACCATCTGAGCGGTCATTACTTTCAGATGAATTACACGAACCCGGTTTTCATTCCACCTCCGTCGAATCTTTTGGAACTGCGAGGCGATGCCGAACATCTGGTTCTCAAAAACGTAAGCGTTGTCGACATCTATACGATTTCCCCCACGGTCTTATTGAGCAGTTATTTCGGCTACAACAGTGAGAACGGCACGACCTTATCCTCCGCTCCGTTCAGCATGGCGGATGCGGGCGTGAAAATGGCGGTGCCGCAAAATCTTGGGGGAGGAAATGCCGCCGTTCTGAATGTTACGGTAAGCGGGGGCTCGGCCTTCACTCTTACGGGCACGCCCTATGGGATATGGAATCGCGGCGATCAATCTTTGCGTGAAATAGCCACTTGGATGAAAGGGAAGCATGAAGTACAGTTTGGCGGCGAAATTCTCCGGGTCCGACTGCCCATGGGAAATCAGTACCAGGAAAGTGGAGTTTTCGATTTCGAGAATCTAACGGGTAATCCTCTGGCAGACTTCGAATTGGGAGCAATATCGTCGTTCACGCAAGGCGGAGGACTCTATCTTAATTTCACTGGATATAGGGAAAGCCTTTTCGCCCAGGACAACTGGAAAGCTACTCCGCGACTGCTGCTGACCGCCGGACTTCGCTGGGATCCTTTCTTCCCCTATACCGATAGTGAAGGGAGAGTTGCCTGCTTTGTTCCCGGAGCGCAGTCTCAACGTTTTCCGAACGCACCGGTGGGGATGTTGTTCGGGGGAAGCCATCACGATCCCGGATGCCCGGCGTCATCCATTTATAACAATCCGAAAAACTTCGGCCCTCGCCTGGGCTTTGCCTATCGCATTACAGAAGACGGCAACACCAGCATTCGCGGCGGAGCCGGTTATTATTACGAGGCCCCGAACACGGTTGCCTTCGAGGATGTCGTAGGCGTTCCGCCATTCGCTCCGATTATCAATACCGGCTCCAGTCCAGGGTCTCAGCTAGTGACCCTGGCAGATCCCTACGGTAGTTCGGGAACAACCAATCTGTTTCCGGCGCAGTTCGGTCCTACAAATCCAAGCCCGAGTACCGCAATTTTCCCTACGTCGGGAATCTCCTTCAGTCAAATATTCGATCGTCACTTCCGATTGCCCATGGTGCTGTCTTATAACCTGACAGTTGAACGTGGATTCAAGCAGGACTGGATGTTGCGTGTTGCCTATGTAGGCAATAACGGACACCATCTCAGCGGCACTGGCGACCAGGAAAGCGGCTTGCTGCAACTGAATCCCTCCCATTTTGATCCGAAGCTTCAGCAGGAAGTGCCCCTCTATTCTAGCTACGGATCCATCGCTTCCATCAATTCCGGAGTCGACAGCAACTACAATGCTGCCCAGATAACACTCACGAAGCGCATGACGCACGGGTTCTCTTTCCTGACTAACTTTACCTGGGCCAGGGAATTGGACGATTTCGCTCCGGCGGGAGGTTCGCCTTATCTGACTAATAGCTGCAGTTGCGGCCGCTATTTCGACTATGGCCCCTCGGATGATGATCTCAATAAGACATTCAAGGTTAACGGCGAATATCTGGTTCCGCGTGTCGGGCTGCCCAAGGCGATCGACAAAATTGTAAATGGCTGGGAACTTTCCGGAACCGTGGGTTGGCAAACTGGATTTCCGTTCTCCATCTTCAGTGGTCAGGACAATTCTTTGAGTGGCATGTTGGGCGATCGCGCCGACCTTGCGGTTTCCAGTGTTCAACAAGCCGTCCTGGGTAGTGGCCGTTCTCATGCCGCCGAAGTTCAAGAGTGGTTTAACACGAGTGCGTTCGTACCGAATGCGATCGGCACTTTCGGCGACACGGGAAAGAATATTCTTCGCGGGCCCAGGTATTTCGATGCCGATCTGGCTGCGGTGAAGAATGCCAAAATTACCGAGCGGGTCTCGATGGAATTCCGCGCGGAATTTTTCAATGCGTTCAACAACGTAAATTTTGGCAGGCCAGACGGCAACCTCGCCGATCTCGGCGCCACTTTCGGAGAGATTACCGGAATGGCGGGCTCGTCCTCTTCCAATACCTACGGCACGGCACAGCCAAGAATCATTCAGTTCGCAGCGAAGTTTTCATTCTGAGCATCGCCGTGAAATGCCTCAGGCCCAGCCATTCGGGAAGAAGGCATTTCTGTTTCTACACGAGAACATTCAACGGGTCGTCCTCTTTGGCCAATGTGGTAGAGGGCTACTTTGAAACCTGCCGCCCCATGCGTCGGAATAGGATTATGGAACCGACAAGGCCGACCCCGAATATTACTACTCGGATGAAGTCGGCCAGGGTGACATAAGGCGGGAAGCGGTGATGACTGGAGTTGTAATTTGAGAACAGAAACCAGGCGCAAATCGGAAAGAACACGGCGCAGACGGTCGCGGTTACCAACGAAGCTATCCGCAATGAAGCCCTCATTTTCGCCGCTCTTTCCGCCCTCCGCTGCTCGTATCCTTCCCAGAGGGCTACCAAATCCTTTACACTCCACAGCCGATGTGCGAACTGATTAATGTTCACGCGGGGGGCGGCGCTCGACTTTTTTCTTCTTCACCATGCCCGCAGTATCGCACGCTAGAATTCAGCGGAGAAATTCAAAGTAGCCCACTACCGGCCGATGCTTGGGGGATGAATCTGTACTTGGCCAAGTAGTAAACGGCCGAGTAGATAAGGCAGATTGCCCTGCGCCAAGATCCCGGTCTCCAAGCACCTCACGCACGAATAGCTCCGAACATGGGTCGATGAATTCAGTGTCGGCGCGATTGATTCCAACGTTTTGAAGAAAACGGCGCTGTTAACCGCAGGCAAAACGCACTCGGACTTAGGGCTAGTGACAGATCAGTGCAAATGAGGATTACGCTAAAGGAGTTCAGCCAGACTTAAGGAGGTTTTGAGACAATACTTTCAGGCGGTATGTTATGCGCGTACTCCTAGTCGAAGACGAACAGCGGCTTGCCGAGAATATTGTTGCCGCTTTGCGCGAAACCGGACTGGCGGTGGATCATGTTGCGGACGGAGAAGCGGGCTCGCATCTCGCTGAGCAGGACATGTATGACGCAATCGTGCTCGACCTGATGCTTCCCGGTAAAAGCGGTCAGCGTGTTCTGCAAGATCTGCGTCGAAGAAAGCTCCATACTCCGGTCCTCATTCTCACCGCACAAGAAAGTAAAGAGTCGGTTGTGAATCTGCTGAACGCGGGAGCGGACGACTATCTCAGCAAGCCATTTGATCTGGGAGAGCTTCTTGCCCGGATCAAAGCTCTCATACGACGCGCAAAAGGCGTCTCTACCCCGGTGTTGGTGGTTTCAGACCTGGAATTGAATACCGTGCAGCAAACGGTCCGCCGCCGGGGCCGGGTTCTCGATCTCTCGCCCACGGAATACCGAATTCTTGAATATCTCATCCATCGGCCTCGCGCAATTGTTTCGCAGCAGGAGTTGCTGGAACATCTGTACGATTTCGATTGGGAGCATCATTCCAACGTGATCGAAGCTCATGTATCGAACCTGCGAAGAAAGCTGAATGTCGAGGGTACAGAGCCGCTGATCGAGACATTGCGGCATCGCGGATACCGACTGCGGGAGGAGAGCGCTCCGCAATGACAGGATCGGTTTCCATCACGCGCCGGCTTATCATAACGGTTCTTGTTTTAGAGCTGGTATCTGCGGTCGCCTTGATTGGCGCCATCACTGCCCATGAGTGGAGCGTGCAGTTGAAAGTCTTCGACGCGTCGTTGGTGGCGACCGCCGAGTCGTTGATGGGGGCAGTGCAGGACAAAGAGGATGAAGGCGACAATGTCATGCTCGACATGCGCGGTGTACGGGTCGCCAGGGATGCCGCGTTTCGCGTCGAGGATGAGCGAGGTAGAGTGCTTGGCTCTGCTGGAGATGCGCCACGTTTGCCGAATGCTACGCTCGGGGCACCAGTTTTCCGCAACGCGGCTGTAAACGGCCGAGATTATCGATTTCTCGTGCTCAATGAACTTCGGATTGTTGATCCGGGTGAACCAGGCGGTGGAG
Source organism: uncultured Acidobacteriaceae bacterium (assembly GCA_963836305.1). Classification (GTDB taxonomy): domain Bacteria; phylum Acidobacteriota; class Terriglobia; order Terriglobales; family Acidobacteriaceae; genus Sulfotelmatobacter. The sequence goes on from CAWIJP010000025.1 coordinate 144,336, forward strand.
TTCGCCACAGCATCACGATCATCTACGGAACTCCGGTACGCCATGTGTGGCACGAAGTTGGTGAGGCGATTCGCTTCTTTGCGATCGCTACCGCGGTCCTATTGGGCGTTACCGCGGTTGTGATGGCGTGGCTGGTGCGAAAGGGACTATCACCTGTCCATGAACTCGCGCGCGAAGCGGAGAGCATCAGTTCGAGCGAGTGGCAATTCCGCGCGCCCACTAGCGCGAAAGAAACCGCAGAGTTGCGGCCTCTCGCTGCCGCCCTCGAAGGTGCACTGGCACGGCTGCAGCGTTCGTTCGAGCAGCAGAGACGGTTCACGAATGATGCTGCCCACGAACTGAAGACCGACGTGGCAATCGTCAAGTCTTCGCTGCAACTACTGTCGATGCGGAAGCGCACCGTCGAAGAGTACGGTCAAGGCTTGGCGCTGAGTCTGGAGGACTTTACTCGACTGGAGTCCACCGTGGAGAAGATGCTTACACTGGCGCGACTGGAACAACCTCTGGAGAGTACCGGCAGTTCGAGGGTTTCTCGGTTCTGTTCTTTGCGCGATACAGTCGAAGACGCTCTGCATCAAAGCAAGCCTTTCGCCCGGCTGAAGTGCATTGACGTTACGGTCGAATTCAACGCTGATGCCAGGGTTCCGATCGATAGCCGCGACGCGCTTTTGCTGTGCTCGAATATCTTGTTGAACGCACTGCAGCACGGCCCCAACGGATCTGCCGTACGGATTACGGCAATTACGCGGGCGGAAACGGTTCAGCTGACGGTACAGGATCAGGGAGAGGGCATCTCAGAAGACGATCGCGCTCACGTTTTCGAGCCTTTCTATCGGGGTGACCCATCCCGAAGCCGGAAGAATGGAGGCACTGGCCTTGGACTTTCGATTTGCAAAGCAATCTGCCGAGGTGCCGGGGGATCGATCGAGATCGCGAATCACCCTGCAGGCGGCGCTTTGGTCACAGTGATCCTTCCAGCAGAAGCCGCTTCGGTTGGTCCCACACTTTCAGGTTCGCTTAAGGCAGAGTAGCTATACTCACACAACCGGCATAACGCCGAGTCTTCCGAGGAGTTCACCATGCGCTTTTATAAAGGGATAGTCGTGGCCGCAGTAGTTTCTATCGCGGCGCTATGCGCTGCGCAAGATTATCACGTTACGGATCACTGGAAGCTCGGAGGTCAGGGCGGATGGGATTACCTGCTGAGCGACGATGCCGCACATCGCCTCTATGTCACCCACAACTCGCGCGTCGAAGTCGTGGATACGACCACAGGAAAGCCCATTGGCGCCATCACGGGTCTGAAGAGCACACACGGTGTGGCGCTCAATCCTGATGGTAAGACCGGCTACATCAGCGACGGCGCAGGAAACGCAATCGTCGTCTTCAATCGCGCCGACTTCTCTATCCGGGCAACCGTGCCGGCCGGCACAAATCCCGACGGCATTACCTTCGAACCGGCGACGAAGACCGTGTGGGCCTTTAACGGGCGCAGCAAGAACGTTTCCGTACTGGATACTTCTTCCAACGGGATCGTGGCTACGATCGACTTGCCTGGCAAGCCAGAGTTTCCCCAGGCCGACGGCAAGGGGTCGGTGTTCGACAATATTGAGGACAAGAACGAAATCGTCAAGCTGGACGCAGCCAGTCACAAAGTAGTTGCCGTATGGCCGCTGACAGGCTGCGAATCGCCTTCCGGGATGGCAATTGACCGCAACAAGCATCGCCTTTTCTCGGTGTGTGATGGGGGGAAGATGGCCGTAGTTGATTACGAGTCAGGCAAAGTGCTCGGTCTGGCTGCCATCGGCGACTCGCCGGATGCCGCCGGCTTTGATCCGAAGCACGGATTGGCATTCTCTTCAAACGGAGGCGATGGCGCGCTCACCATCGTGAATGCCGAGAAGCCCGGATTTCCTGTGCTTCAGACAGTGCAGACGGAAAAAGGCGCACGTACCATGACGCTTGACACCGAGACAGGACGCATTTACCTGGTGACTGCGCAGTTCGGACCCGCTCCAGAACCTACCGAAGCCACGCCTCATCCGCGACACAGCATCGTGCCCGACACGTTTGAGATCATTGTTGTGAAACCCTAGAGATCCGAAACCCGAATTGATGAAGCCTGCGATCGTGATCGCAGGCTTTCTTATGGCGCAACCTGGTGGCGGGATCGAGTGAGCAGGTAGTAGATAACCGGAGTGACAATCAGACTCAACACCATCGAGATCGTCAATCCTCCGATCACAGCAATGGCCAGGGGCTGAAGCATCTGCGATCCAGAACCGAGCGCAAACGCGAGTGGCAGCATCCCGCAGATTGCTGCCGATGCGGTCATGAGAATCGGGCGAAGGCGGCGTTGTGCAGCGTGAACCATCGCTTCCCGTGCCGAGCCACCTTCATGACGGAAGCGTTCATCCGCATCCAGGAGCAGAATCCCATTCTTCGCAACAATTCCGACGACCATGATGAGGCCCATAAAGGACGCAACGTTGAAGGTTGTATGCGTGACCAGCAAGCCGAATACCACCCCCGCGATGGACAGCACCGATGACGTGAGAATCGCAATCGGCGCGGAGAAGTTGCGGAACTCGATCATCAGCGCGCCAAAAACCAGCGCCAGAGAAAGAAGGAGAACACCCAGCAACTCATGAAAGGACTGTTGCTGCTCCTGATAAGTTCCCCCGTATTCCACTCTCACCGTAGCCGGCAGGTGCATTGCGTTGACTACGCGCTGCACCTTAGCGATTGCAGTTCCGAGATCAGAACCTTCAAGCCGCGCCGTCACCGTAATAAGCTGTTGCAGGTTCTCGCGTTTTATCTCATTTTGCGGCGGCAGTTGCGTCACCTGCGCCAACGATCCCAGGGTTGCCAGCTTGCCGGATGAACTATTGAAGACCGTGTTCTGGATCGTTTGCAGCGATTGGCGGGTCTCCTCCCCCAGTCGAACGCGAACCGTGTAGGGCTTTCCATTCGCAATGAGCGGGTCGGTCGTGGTTACGCCGTCCAGTATGGAGGTCGCGTCTTCGGCGATTTCGGCGGGCGTGAAGCCGGTGCGAGCAGCAACAGTCGGATCGATCTGGAAGTTCGTCGCAGGGCCGCTGATGGTATTGTCGATGCCGTTCTCAACGTCGACAACGCCGCTAATCTTGCCGATGGCGTCGCCGAGGCGCGGGCCAAGATTCGTCAGCAGCGCGGCGTCGCTGCTAAAGACTTTGATCTGAATCGGCTCCGGCGCGTTCGATAGATCGCCAATCATATCCTGCAGTACCTGGGTAAACTCCACATCGAGTTCGGGCTCAGTCTTCTTGATCTGGGCGCGCGCCTCCGCGATCACCTCATCGATTCCGCGGTCGCGCTTGCTCTTCAGTTTCACCGTAATGTCGCCAGTGTTGGCCTCAGTGACCGCAGCCAGCCCCATCTGAAGGCCGGTGCGGCGCGAGGTGCTTTCGACTTCCGGAATCGCATGCAGCATTCGATCCACGTGTTGCAAAACCCGGTTTGTCTCGGAGAGCGAGCTACCGGCGGGCATAATGTAGTCGAGGATGAACCCGCCTTCATCCATCTCCGGCAAGAGATCGGAGCCGAGCGCGCGATAACAAAAAAACGTGCCCGCCACCAGAATTGCGCACACTCCAAGCAGCATGAACGGACGATTCAGCGACCAGCTAAGTCCGCGCTCATGCCATTGCAGGACTTTGCGCATGAGTCGTCCATGCTGGTCGTGGCTCGCATCGCTCTCACTGCGCCGGTCTCGCAGAAAAACGAGGCTGAGCGCGGGAGTCCAGGTGACGGCAAGAAGCAATGACGTAAGCAGCGCTGCCGTCATCGTAATCGCGAGCGCGCGGAAAAAGCTTCCGGTCACGCCGGTCACGGAAACCAGCGGCAGAAAGACCACTACCGGCGTGATGGTTGATCCAACAAGCGGCACGGCGATCTCTCGCAGAGCAAGCCGAGTTGCTTGCGCGCGAGTTTCGCCACGGTCGCGATGCGAAACAATATTCTCCACTACCACAATCGCGTCGTCGATCACCAATCCGATGGCTGCGGCCAGGCCGCCGAGGGTCATCAGATTAAAACTTTCTCCAATTGCCCACATCAGGAGAATGGTGATGGCGACCGTCACAGGAATGACCAGGCCAGCGACAACGGACGATGTCCAGTCACTAAGGAAAAGGAACAGAATGATGCAGGCCAGCAGAAGCCCGATGAGGATCGCGTCACGGACGCTTCGGATGCTCTCGCGAACGAGTTCCGACTGATCGTAGTAAGGTTTGAGCTGCACGCCGGGTGGCAGCGTTTTCCGGAGTTGCTGAACTTTTGCCGCGACCGCATCGGCGACGGCGACGGTATTGCTCGAAGGCTGACGCGTGACGTTTAACAAAACCGCAAGGCCGAGATTCGCTGTCACCGCCGTGTACACCGGCAATACTCCTGCCTGGACCGTCGCTACATCCGAAACATGCACAGCCACTCCGCCTGGAGTAGTCTTGACGACGAGATGGCCGAGTTGTTTGGCATCGTGCGCCTGTGCCCCGACCAGGGCGAGAATTAACTGGTGATTGGCTTCGTAAAGCCCCGGCGAGTCGATGATGTTCGACGCCTGCACCGAGTTGACGAGGTCAAGTATTGTGACCCCGGCGTTTTGCATCCGCACCATATCGGGCACGAGGTGGAACTCCGGCACCTTGCCGCCCTGCACTGTAATCGTGCTCACGCCCTCGACCCGGTTGAGCGGTGGTTTGAGCTGGTAGGTAGCCAGTTCCCAGAGTTGTGTTTGCGAGAGCCGGTCGGAGGTGAGGCTGTAACCAAGAATAGGAAAAGTGGCGAACGTAAGACGATTGGTGGTGATCACTACCGTGGTGGGAAGCGACTGCCGGACTCTGCTGATGGCTGCATCCACCAGTTGGAGCGTTCGGAACATGTCGACGCTCCAGTCAAAAAACAGGCTAACTTCGGCTGAGCCTCGGCTGGTAGTTGACCGGACTGTGACCAGGCCAGGAACCGAATTGACCGCATCTTCGATCGGCTTAGTGATAGTGACCTGCATCTGCTCGACTGGCATCACACCGTTATCGACGCCGATCACCACGCGCGGGAAATTCGTCTCGGGGAAAACTGAGATTGGAACCCGCTGGGCCGCATAAATGCCGGCAAGTGACAACACAATCAGAAAGAAGAAGATCGGTCCCCGATAGCGAACGAGCCAGAGCGTTCTCTTGGGATGGGGCGACAAAGACTGTGGCTGCAGAGACGGTTCTGTCACTTCGTGTCTCCGCCGGTGTGGTCCTCGTCTTCGGCAGCTTTGCCAATCGTTACCTTCGTTCCGTCGTCCAAGCCGTATGAACCGGAAGTGATAACCGTCCCCGATGCATCGAGGCCCTTCGTGACCTGAACGTCTTCGCCATCGTCAATGCCCAGTTCCACGGCTAGCTTGTGAGCGACTCCGTCGGCGACGACCACCATCACAGACTTCGAACCGTCCTGCGCCGTCAGCACGGCGGACAGCGGAACTTTCAAGGCATTGGCAACCGTCTTTCCCTTAATCGAGGTTCTTACCGGAGTTCCCGCTTTATACTTTTCGCCCTTGTTACTTATGCGGAGCCACACTTCCACCGTCGTGCTGCCGGGATCGAGCGCCGGACTAACCAGGAAAACCTTCGCTGGCACTGGCTGCTTTACAGCGGGAATCAGAACCGAGGCCTCGTCGCCAACCTTGAGTTGCTGGGCGACCGTTTGCGCCAGATGAACCTTCGCGATAAGCGAAGATGTGTCCATCACGGTGATCAGCGGCGTGCCCGAGTTGGCAGTCTCGCCGGCAAACAGAGGACGGTCGGTTACAACTCCGGTAATCGGACTGCGAATTTCCGAGTACGAGACCTGCGCCTCTGCGGCCAGATATTTCCCTTTCGCGGAGGAGAGTTGTCCCTGCGCCTGTTGGACTAGAGCCTGGCGGCTCACCGCTTTTAAGGAATCCAGATGATTTCGCGCCACATCGTATGCTGCCTGCGCCTGCACCAGGGCCGCCGCCGATGTGTCGTAGTCTCTACCGGCAATGGCTCCTTCCGCGAAGAGTTTTCGCCGTGAATCCACGATCTGCTGCTGCAACTCGAGCTGCGCTTTGGCCTGGGCTACATCTAACTTGGCCTTGTGGTAATCCTCTTGCACCTGAGCCTTCGTCTGCATTTCGAACGACGCTTGTGCGGCTGTGTACTGCCCCCGGTTATCCAGCGCCTGGGCATCAAGGTCGCGGTTTTCAAGCACGGCCAGCAGTTGTCCCTTTTTCACCTTCGAGCCGCGCTGCACATAGAACGTGCGCACCGGCGCTGTAATCTTCGGAGAAATCGCCGCCGCCGCTACCGGGGAAAGAGTTGCATCGGCCGTGATGTACTCGGAAATCGCACCCACTTCAGGATGTTCCGCCTGCACGGTGACCAGAGCAGCGGTGCCGGCATCGTTCCCTTTGTTGCAGCCTTGTAGCAGAATTGCCACGAGTAGCGCGAGTGCCAACCGGCTCAGGCTCCGATGAACTTGTGATTTTCGAAAAGGGCTCACGTTTGCGGTCACATTGTTCCAGTCAGTACTTGCAATCCGGCCAGAGCATTCTGGTAGCGAACCACTCCATCGGACTGCGCAGTTGCCACCGACACATAGGCGGTTTGCGCGTCCACCACTTCCAGCGCAGTGGCCTCGCCAGCCGAATATCGTAGCGTTGTCAGATGCAGGCTCTCCGCCGCAGTGCGTACGCTCAGATCGAGCAGCTCCACTTGATCTCGTGCAGCCGACGCCTCGGCATATGCCTCTTCCAGCGCGGCGATGAGTCTCCGCTGGGCCGCCGTAAGCATTACTCTTGCGGCGTCGCGCCGGATTTCACTCTGCTTGATGCGCTTTTGAGTCGAGAACCAATCCCACACCGGAATGTTGAGCGTGCCGCTGATGGAGTATCCAAGATTCTGTACGCCTGAAGGATTGCGTTTTGCAAACTGAGGGGCGTCGATTCCATAACTGAAGTTCAACCCGACATCGGGCAGATAGGCCGCTCTCGCCGAAGCAACTTCTGCATTCCCGGCTTGCACCTCCGCTAACGCACCTCGCAGTTCGGGATTGTGGGTTTCAGCCAGCCGGTTCACTTCCTCCCGCGTGGGCAGTGATAGCGGCGCCGCCGATTCTTCAGTCGAGTAGGGCGTCCGCGGATCAGGAAAAAGAAGAACCGCCAGTTCGAGCCGTGCCTTGTCAGCGGCTAGTGTCGCATCGCTCAGGTCCCGCTGGCGCTGCTGCTGTTGCAACTGAGCCTTCACAACATCGGCATGCGCACCCTCACGCGCGGCTTCGCGCTTCTGTGTCAGATCCGTGAAGGACTCTGCCTCATGCAAAGCTTCCTCCAAAAGATGCTGCTTGGCTTTAGAAACTGATACCGAGTAATACAGATTGACGACGCTCGCTACGAGCCCCCGCCGCGCGATTTCCAACTCCGCGGACGCGCGCGCGGCATTGGCCGCGGCAACTTGCGCATCAGCAAAATGTTTCAAACCGATCGTCTCATTGATAGACGCCTGGCTGATGTACTCGTGAATCGAGTTGTTCGCGATAAAGATTGGGGCGGGCTCCGTCCCACCCTGCACGCCCTGAATAAACTCTCCGTTCGGTTGCGTGTAGAGCAGTTGATTATCGTAGGTAACAGAAGGCAGCAACGCAGCCCTCGCCAGATAACGATCAATCCTGGTTGTCTTCTGAGCGGCAAGCGCGTTCGCAAAGGCGGGCTCGTTCGCCTGCGCTCGATGAATCGCGTCGGAAAGCGAGATGACCACGGAGCTCGTCGGCTTGACTGCTTGGGCGAAGGATGTCCCGGCGAGACCGGCAGCACTTGTTAAGGCGAGGGCTCCCGCAAGAATGCTAAGCAGATTTCGATCGCGCCGTCTCATGCTTCGTAGAATAGATGTGCAACCTTAAGACTTACTGAAGCGCAGAATGAGGACAGAAATGAAACCCCTCGGGATTCACCTTTTCACGAGGACCACACTTAATTGTCTCGAGCGGCCTGCCAATCGAAGGGTCTTGGGCGATCGGGTCTGGCAACGGATTTTCCACACAAAGACCTCGCTCGACGCCGCCGCCATCCATGTTGTCCGCTGGAAAGAGACTTGTTTGAGGAAGAAGAAATCTGAACGCAACAGCGCATTGCCGGCCACTCTTCCGAAATCGTGCATGCTTCCCCTCGCTCTTTCACGTTCTGAGAGAAGCTGTTAGGATATTTCTGTGTCGAAGGCTTGTTTAGATTTTGTTGGCGGCGGGATCCAAAGTGGTGACAACTTGGATCGTTTGGAATGGACCGCGCAGGCTTTTTGCAGATCGCTAAACGACGCAGGATGAACCTACGACTTGTACGCGGTTTCTCGGCAATTCAGCCAGAAGTCGCGCTCTTTTAGGCAATCCCGCGCAAACGGTATGCAAATCGTGCAAAGCTGCATAAACACTGGCGATTGCGCATCTCGTTGATTTGGCGAGTGGGGACGTAGTTCAGTTGGTTAGAACGCTGCCCTGTCACGGCAGAGGCCGCGGGTTCGAGTCCCGTCGTCCCCGCCATATTCTTTCAAGCAGTTACAGACGCCGCTCTCGACGGCATGGGTTCGGAAGGGTTCGATAAGGAAACGCGAACCTCTTCCGGAGCCTTCGGCTCCTTGGGTTTCCGCACGATCATCTCGACAATCTTGGTTTGGGCGGCGCGTTTGGCCGGAGTGACGGCCTGCGTGTAGATGTCGAGCGTGATCTTGCTGTTGGCGTGCCGGAGCAATTCCTGCACGGTCTTGATGTCCTCGCCGTTGGCCTTCAGAAGCGTCGAGAAAGTTCTACGGAAAGTGTGCCAAGAGATGTGCTTCACAATCTCCGCACGCTTTGCCGCTGGACGAATTCCGCGCTTCATCAGGTTTTCCGGCCAGTAGGGCTGCTTGCCCTTGGTGAGAGGGCTGGCGAACACCCAATCGTCGTTTTGGTTGTAGGGGCAACTTGACCTCCACGTCAGAAGCTCCTGGGCCAGGAAAGAATCGAGCGGCACTGGCTTCTGCGAGGCTTCGGTCTTGCAGTCTCCTACCACCTGGTTCACCACAGAACGGGTGACGTGAAGCTGTCCGTTTTCGAAATCTACGTCGCTCCACTTCAACCCGAGTAGCTCACCAACGCGAAGACCCGTGCAGGCGTCGAGCAAAACCAGGACGCGATCTCTCGCGCTCAATTGCGGAATGAGAGCCTGCAGCTCTTCTTCCGTAAGCACCTCCGGGGCTCGTTCGCGCTTGGCGCTCTGACGCACCAGCGTAATCGGATTCCGGTCTGTCCATTCATATCGTCGTGCGTGATTGAACAAGGCACTCATGATGTTCCTGATTTTTGCTCTGCTGCCCCTAGATCGCGGCACCGCTTTCAGCCAACTCTCGACGGCAACGGTTTTGACGTCCTGTAGCGAATGGGGACCCCAGCGCGGCACGATCCAGTTCTTGAGATAAAGCTTGTAAGCCTGCTTGGTCGAGAACGCTTTGCCCTGATTTTCCGCCGAGAGTTCATGGGTGCGGTAATGTTGAACCAGCGCCGCGATCGATATAGACTTTGGCGTTTGTTCAGCGTTAATGGTTAAGCGCACAGCGTCGGCGGCTCGTTGCGCTTGGGATTCGGTCTTGTATTCTTCGGCTGTGCCGATGACCTTCTTGCGATAAACCGTATCGCCGTTGGTGGTCGGCTCATACCAGCGAAACTCCCAAACGGTCTTGCCCGTCTTTCGCTTTACGCACTGTAGACTGCCTTGCTGATGTCGTGCCCGTCTGAACACTGAAACCTCCTGTGTGCAAAGACGGCACGGATGGCTGCCCTGAGAGTAGCGTAGCCGTCAAGCGGAGTCGAGAGGAATTGCGCGCAGTCCTCAGATCAGGACGCCAGCTTTGATGCGAGCCACTCGTTCAGAGTGGAGGCTCGGAAACGCCACAGATCGCCGATTTGAAAGCCGGGAAGTTCTCCCGTACGAGCCATGCGTTGAAGCGTCTTCTTGTGAATGCCCAGCAGCGCTGCGGCTTCGTCGCTATCAAGCAGGCGCTCGAACTGTCCGGGTGCTGGGAATTGGTGTTGCACCGCGTGATTTCTTTCAGCTGTAGGGTGTTTCCGGGAATTGATCATGACGACCCCCCAATTGGATCGAGCTGGATTTGGAATGACCGTAACCCGGAGTTGTCAGGTCGTCCAAGACTTCGTTGGCGCGAACCGATGCCAGATCGGAATGGCTGAGAAAAGCAGGAGCCAGCAAGGGTACAAGCGAGAACTCTGGGCGTCCAGGGGTTCTGATGGCACGGAGGGTTTAGCGGCAAGTTGCCAAGCGATGTGCCGAAAACGTCGTCAGTAAGCTGTGCTGCGGTGAAGTTTTCAAGGAAAGTGAGCAACTATTCGGGTGCATCGGGGTTGCATCTTACAATAGCAAAACCTACTCTCTGCGCGGCAGAAGCCACTTCTCCTATTTGAGCGCTAGTCGGAGGGAGTTATGTCAGTGAACGTTGACCTGGATAAGTTGAAAGGTTTCGTCGCCGTGGGTGAGGAGCTGCATTTCACAAGAGCCGCTCAGACCCGTTTACATGTTTCCCAGCCTTGGTTGAGTCGGTCAATAAAAAGCCTGGAAAACAAGCTCGGCGTGCAATTGTTTGAGCGACACAGCCGGCATGTGGAACTGACGCCTCCGGGACGGCGCTTGCTGTATGGAGCTCGCAAAATCATCCATGATTTCGATCGTACGGTGTCCGCGGTGGTTCGAGAGAGAAAGGACAACGGACGTTTCACGGTTGGTTACTCGTCGTACGTTGATTTGCGTTTTATGACCGAACTGCAAGAAACGGTTTTGGGCGAATCACCGAGAGTGAATTTCAACTTTGAAAGTTCGTCATGTGAGGAGACAATCCTTCAAGTCCAAAACAGGGAATGGGATTGTGGGATCGTTATGCTGCCGGTCGATGCACCTCATTTGGACATTATTCCGCTGTTCAGATTACCGCTGGCGGCAGCTATGCAAAAAGCGCATCGACTCGCAAAAAGACGCGTGCTGAGACTTGAGGATTTGGAGAACGAAAGGCTGATAATTGGTGGAAAGCATCGTGATCTTCGATTTCGTTCATGGCTGCTGAGCTGTCTTTCGGATGCCGGTGTTACAGCAAGGATCGCGGCGGAGACTGCTAGTCCTCATGAAGCCCAGTATTTGGTAACACGTGGGGGCGGAATTGCCCTAGCAAATTCGGGAGCGTTCAGAAGCTCGCCGGAAGGAGTTGTGGTCCGATTGTTTCCTTCCGAGCTTGTGCAGATCCAAACGGCGATAGTCTTTTGTAAAGGGAGGCATTCGTCTCCAATCGCCGCGTTTGTTAATCGTGCCGTACAGATGGCGAAGAAACATGGAAAAAAGTCGTTTGCCGATGTCTTCGTCGGCATAGCCGCCACTGATTCTTCAGAACGGTAGCTCAAGCAACTCCCAAGATTCTATCGGAGCCGAGAGCAGATGTGAGTTTGTGTTTATTCTAGGTAGATCGCTATAAACCCAGTTTTGTTTGAATGCTTCTCGCGTGCTCCACATTTGAAAGAGAACAAGCGTGTTGTCGTCTTCGGTGCGGCTGAACAGTTCGTAAGAGAGACATTCTGGAGCAATCCGAGAGCGTTCGACAATATCAAAAAGTGTCCGCAGAAACTCCTCGCGATGGTTGGGATCGAGTCTTAGCTGGACAACGACAATGACTTCCTGCGTACTCATAAGAGTGGATGCTCCACTCCGCCGCATTATGTGATTCCTTCGCGCTTCTCCCGTGAAGGAGTTTATATTGTGATTGATTTCCGTACAGGAATGATTGGTTTTCTGTTTGGTGGCCCGGATTCGGGACAGCAACTAGGATGGAGTTGGACCGTTGGACCTGAGGTTCCTGATGAAGGACCGGCGCTTCGGGACGGTCAGTTATTGAACGATTTGTCGTTGTCAGGAAGATCTTCTGAAACGGCAAGAATGCAGGATTGACCGTCGAATTGAATTTTGTCTGCAGAATACGCGGTGGTCTTGACCTCGCCCGACTTGGTGCGAAGCCGGGTGATTGCGTTCCGAATGGGTCCGCGTTGTTGGAGTTGCGCGATCATCAATGCGCGATCCTTTGGGTCTTCCCAGATCCTAAGTTCGCCGACTGTACGGCCGATCACTTCGGTACGGGAGTAGCCGTATCGCCGCTCGAATGCGGTATTCACATCTACGAATCGCCCTTCATTGACTGTCGTGATGGAAAACGGGATCGGACTGGAACGGAAGACCTTTTGAAACTTGTCCTCAGATACCCTGCGTCCCTCCTCTGACTGTTCGAGCGCTTTCTCTGTTTGGCGAAGATCCGTCAGGCGCCGCTGAAGTTCGGACCCATAAATCTCAGCACGCTCGTAGAGGCGAGAATTCTGGATCGCCGCCGCGGCGGGTATCGCTAATAACTGCGTCCGCCGGAGGTGGTCTTGAGTGAAGGTGTTTGGCTGGGTGTGGCCCACCGAAAGAAGTCCCAAGGTCTGCTGGGACGCAACCAGCGGTACGCAAATCCATGATCGGATGTCGGCATGGCCCTTGAAGCTGGGCCATTCTTTCTCTTGTTTGGTATCGGCAAGCAAGACACTATTCTGGGTCGTTAATATGCGCAATAGAAACGGAGAGTCTGCTGCATCGAGAGTCAGTGGATAATCCGGGGCTTTCTTGGGAGCTTCGTGACGCAGTTTTTCTCGTGCCACAAGAAGCTGTGAGTCGCCCTCCAAGAGCAGCACGCGTGCACACTCGCATGGAACCAGTTCCAACAAGGAGTCAAGCAGCCTGTCCAAAACAAAGTCCATCCGAAGATCTGCGGTCAGTGCGAGAGTGGCTTTGTTTAGAGCATCGGATTCCGCCCTTGCGGACTCGGCTGTCGGCCAGGTGCTCGGCAACCTTGTCCTCTGCTTCCTTCTGCGCAGTGACATCCCGAGCCGTGCCGACAAGACGGTGGATTGTGCCGGCAGCATCCCGTACCGGAAACCCATGCACCGTGACCCAGCGGACTTCGCCGCGGGGGCGCACGATCCGAAATCTTTCATCGAAGTGCCCTGTCTGCGTAGCTTCTCCAAGCTTTGCCAGCACATGAACGCGGTCTTCGGGATGGATGAGTTCTTCGTATGAAGACGGATTTTCCAGCAGACTTTGGCATGAATGTCCGGTGATCGTCTCATAAGCTTCGGTGACGTAAAGGGCCTTCTTGGTCTTCGCGTCAATCATCCAAAAGATTTCCTGAATATTGTCGGCCATCTGCTGAAGCCGTTCTTCGGTGTCGAGCTGTACTTGTTGGGCGCGCCGCAAGGATCTGGTGTAGAGGACAATCAGAACAGAGAAAGCGGCGGCCCCGAAAAGCAAGAAGGCGGAGAATATGTCGAGCGCCCGAAGCTTGGTCCTGAATACTGTTAGAACCACAGCGAGCAAGACAGCGCAAACAACTATCGAAATGAGGGGCCAGCGAGGAGAAGCCATCCATCTGGGGGGGAATTCTCGACGGGGTGGGTCAACATTGCGCATTGCATTTTCGGGGAGCTGCGTTCGCCAGCGCGACCACTGCAGATCGGCAATGAGATGCGCGCTTGTGCCGAAACCGTCAGAGCCGCCGCAGTTCGGGCCGATACTACGCGCCTGCATCCAATGGGTCAAGAAGGCGTCCAAGCGGCGGTGGATGTCAGTTTCCGAGTCGCCCACCAACCGGGAACTACTCCATTCGCGGACACAAGAGCGTTGGTTCCGGTTGCCCATCAAGCTGGAAAGACCCCCGTCCTGCGTCACTGGGGTAATCCGAAACCTTTTTCCGCCCCTTGCGTCTAATTCATAGTCGTCGCTACAATAATCCCGTTGACACTCATGCGTAGAATCGGTGTTTTGGCTCTGGCGGCTTTATTTACAGCACTGCCAGTGATGGCATGTGTGGTGCCTAATGCAGCGATGACTGCAGCAGAGCGGGAATGCTGTAAAAAGATGGCGGGACAGTGTGGGGACATGGGGATGGCGAAATCGCATCCCTGCTGCAGTCAACCGCTACTCCTGCTGATTTTCACGTTCTGAAGACTGCCTCTTCGCAACTGAATCATGTCAGTTTGGTTCTTTTTCACTCGCTTCCCCTTACCGCCCAAGCCGGCGCGTATTTCTCGCTCGCACAATGGTCGTCCCGCGTTTCATGCACGCATAGTCCGCCAGGACTAGATTCGACAACCACAACAATCCTCAGAATCTGATCGTCCTTCCTCTGATTTGATTACGCACTCGTGCGTCCGCACGTTCGTGCGTTTACAAACTCTTGTTTGTGTTGCGGAGGAAAGATGCGATCCATTGGCTCGTCCCCAGGTCTCTTCGGGTGCACTCGCAGTTCATTGATCACTGCGGCTTTGGTTGTTGGAATATTGGCGCTAGCCGGCAATGTCAGCGCGCAGGACCAACCAAGTCCAACCAAACCGACTCCACGCTTGAATCTCCCGCAATGGCCATGCGCGCGGGAGCTGCTATCTCTCTGAGCGACTTGGTGCAGAGGCCGCGCAAAAGAACCCACAGATGGCGGCTTCGTTTCACGAGTGGCAGGCGTCACGAAATATTGCCAAGCAGGTCTCCGCGCTACCCGAGACCCAGCTGTCAATGCAGCAGTTCAGCGTGGGCAGCCGACCAACTTTCGCGGGCTACAGCAACAGCGAGTTCGCCTACATCGGGTTTGGCGCGTCGCAGGACATCCCCTATCCGGGCAAGCGGCAGCTGCGCGCCCAGGTCGCCGATCACGGTGCGGACTCCATGGAAGCGCAGACCGATTCCGTACGCCGCATGGTGGTGGGAAATCTCAAGGTGGTCTATTTTCAGCCGGCCTACATTCAGCAAACCATCGGTGTTCTGCAGAGAAGTGACGCGCTATTAAGTCAGGTGCAGGAGGCGTCCGAGGCGCGTTACCGTGTGGGTCAGGGCAATCAGCAAGATGTGCTGAAAGCTCAGTTGCAGCATACAAAGATTCTTCAGCAGATCGCGCACCACCATCAGGATGAAGGGCTGCTCGAAGCCCAGATCAAGCAGCTCTTGGGCCGTCCCCAGGGTTCGCCCGAGATCATTGCCGAGACTCTGACCGCAAGATCTCTTTCATTTAGCGCACAGGAGCTTCTACAAACAGCGAATGGACACAATCCCGACGTGCGCTCAAAGCAGGCCTCGATCCAACAGCAGGATACCCAGGTCGAGCTCGCGCGCAAGAATTTCCGTCCAGATTTCAATGTTCAATACAACTACCAGCACACCAATGGGGACACACGCGATTACTACATGGCGACGTTTGGGATTCGGCTGCCCAATCGCGGACGCCAGAAGGCCGAACTGGCGGAAGCGCAGGAGAACCAGGAGCGGGCGCGACACGAGCTGGACTCTGAATCCCAGCGCGTTCTCTCTGAAGTCCAGCAGCAGTATGTGCGCGCAAAGACTTCGGAAGAGCGCCTCAAGATTTATAGCGACGGGCTTGTTCCGCAATCCGAGGCCACCTTCCGCTCCGCGTTGTCGGCGTATCAATCGAACCGGCAGGATTTCGAGAGTCTTCTTTCCTCGTTCCTCGACGTTCTCAACCTCGATCTGGAATATCGAAACGAGCTGGTCGAGCACGAATCGGCGCTGGCTGAACTAGAACGCCTTACCGGGGTGGATGTTCGGTGACCGAGCGCAATTTAATAACGAATTCAAATGAGGGATCAGACATGTTCAGAACAGAAAACAACATTTACCGCCGCGCGTTTTGGATTGCGCTTACCACGACCGTTGTACTCACGGTTGTGGCGTCGGTTTTGTGGTGGCGTTTGAGCCACAGCGGAACCACGTCGCAGACCGGTGCCGCTTCCGCAAGCGAGTCCATGGGGGCGATGGCGCAAACGTCATCGGCCAAGGGCTCGGGTTCCGAGCAAAGAGCAGAAGGCGACCCACAGGCCGGCACAATGCAAGAGATGTCGCAAGAGACGCCGCTTGCCCCGATCCAGCTCACGCCCCAACGGATGCAGAGCATAGGCGTGCAGATTGGTGAAGTCAAATATCAGCCTGTCAACGACGAGATCCGGTTCTATGGGAATGTCCAGGCGGATGAGCGCCGTCTGGCTTACGTGCAGACGCGCTTTGCGGGTTGGATACGCCAACTGTATGCCGACGCAACCGGAGACTTTATCCACAAAGGTCAACCTCTCTTCACCATCTACAGCCCGGATCTCGTTGCCACCCAACAGGAATATCTGATCGCCAAAAAGAACCAGAGCGACCTGCAACAGAGTTCCGTCAATGGTGTTTCTTCAGGAGCCACCTCGCTGTTTAGCGCCGCTAAGGATCGGCTACTGCAATGGGAAATTCCCGCGAGCGAAATTGCCAAGTTGGACACAACTGGAAAAGTGATTACCGACTTAACCATCAACTCCCCCGTTTCAGGCTACATCACCGAAAAGAACGCCTTGCCGAACATGTATGTGCAACCGGAGACGCATTTGTACACGGTTTCAGATCTTTCGGAGGTTTGGGTGCTCGCTCAGGTTTTCCAAAGCGACGCGGGCAAAATAAAACCTGGAGACCATGCAGAGGTCACCGTCGATGCGTATCCGGGAAAAGTGTTTTCCGGGCGAGTCGATTATCTGCTTCCTCAGGTAGACACCGTTACGCGCACCCTGCCCGTCCGGTTGGTGATCCCGAACCCTGGCTTGAAATTGCGGCCTGGCATGTATGTGAACGTTCGGCTCAAGCTACCGCTCGGCAGGCAATTGGTAGTTCCAGGCCCCGCCGTCTTCCATTCTGGAACCAGGAACCTGGTGTTCGGGTATCGCGGCGATGGAAATATTGAGCCGCGGGAAGTTGAACTCGGTTCGCGTGTGGGCGAGCAGCAGATCCTCACGAAGGGAGTGCATGCGGGCGATAAGATCGTCACCTCGGCCAACTTTCTGCTCGACTCGGAGAGCCAGCTACAAGCTGCCGCAGGGGCTTACATGCCGCCTCCCCCCGGTTCCGGCGGCGCGGGTGGTGCTCCGCGATGAACGCCCCAGCAGCGGCGCAGGCGAATATCGACCTGACGACTGAACCGTCTCCGCCGCACAAGGGCGGCAATGTATTTCGGGTGAAGCTCACGAGTTCAGACGGTAAACCCGTCACTGGCGCGCAAGTGAATGTCACCTTCTTTATGGCGGCAATGCCCGCGATGGGTATGGCCGCGATGCGGACAGTGACCCCATGGATAAGGGCGATGGCATGTATGAAGGCAAAGGTTCGCTCGGCTCCGGGGGCACCTGGCAGGTCACGCTTCCCGCTCGGAAGAACGGGCAGATCATAGCCACCAAGCAGTTCACCGTCAACGCGAAAGGAGGCATGTAATGGTCTCCCGAACCATTGAATGTTGCGCACGCAATCGCTTCCTGGTCTTCACGGCGGTGGCATTACTGTTCCTGGCCGGCATCTGGTCCATCCAGCATGTCCGCTCGATGCGCTGCCGGACATCTCGGATGTTCAGGTGATCGTTCATACCGGTTGGGAGGCGACCGCCCAACGTCATCGAAGACCAGGTGACGTATCCGATCGTGACATCCCTGTTCGCGGCCCCGCAGGTAAAGGCGTACGCGCGCAGACGATGTCGGCGATTCGTACGTCTACGTCGTGTTTGAGGACGGCACGGACCTGTACTGGGCGCGTTCGCGCGTGCTCGAGTACATGCACAAATCGAGGGGCGGCTGCCCGACGGGGTCATCCTTCCATCGGCCCCGATGCGACCGGCGCCGGATGGGTTTACGAATATGCCATCGTGGACCACAGCGGGCACAGCTTGCCGACTTGCGAAGCTCCAGGACTGGCATCTTCGCTACCAGCTGGAAACCGTGCCCGGAGTTGCCGAGGTGGCTAGTATCGGCGGCTTCGTGCGCCAGTATCAGGTGCAGCTCGATCCCAACAAGCTGCTCGCCTACAACATCCCGCTTCGACCGTGATCGACAGAGTGGAAGAGCACGAATGAGGTCGGCGGTCGCGTGCTCGAATTGGGCGGTGCCGCTACATGATTCGCGGACTCGGTTATCTCCAGTCGCTGGCCGATCTCGAGACGGTTCCCGTCAGGGCCAAAAACGGCACACCGGTACTGATAGGGACCTGGGAACAGTGACCTTCGGCCCGGATATCCGGGAGGGTGTCGCGGAGTGGAAAGGTGAAGGCGAGACCGTCGGCGGCATCATCGTCATGCGATATGGCATGAACGCGCTGAATGTCATCAACGGCGTCAAGCGGAAACTGCGGAGATCGCGCTCACTGCCGCCAGGCGTGGAGATCGTGACGGGATACGATCGCTCCGGACTGATCGACGAATCAATCGGAACATTGCAGCGTGACCTCCTCGAAGAAGCGGTCATCGTCAGCCTGGTGATCATCGTATTTCTGTTCCATTTCCGATCCGCGCTCATCCCGATCCTCACCTTGCCGATCGCGGTATGATGTCTTTCTCCCGATGTACTACCTGGGAGTAGCTCAAACATCATGTCGCTGGGCGGATTCGCGCTAGCGATCGGCGTGCTCGTCGATGCCGCCATTGTGATGGTCGAAAACGGCTACCGCCATCTCTCGGAACGACCCCGTTCCGACAGGAAACGAGCCACTTGGCGCAGCATGCTTCCGGCGGTGCCGGCGAGCAGGGGTGACGCATGATATCGCCCCGAGGGACTGCGGCCCAATTCTGACTGAACGGCGACAGATTCTTATCAACGCAGCCAAACAGGTAGGTCCGGCACTATTTTTCTCGCTGATCATTATCGTCGTTTCCTTCCTGCCGGTCTTCCTGCTGGAAGCGCAGGAAGGACGCATGTTCCGACCGCTGGCATGGACCAAGACCTGGCAGTCGGCTCCTCCTCTATCCTCGCCATCACGCTGGTGCCGGTCCTGATGGTGATGCTGATCCGGGGCGGCTGAGACCGGAGTCGGAGAACCCAAGTCTCGCGTTCACGCAGGCGATTTACCTGCCAGTGCTGAAGCTCTGTGCCTGCGGTATCGCAAGACCACACTGCTGGTCAATCTGATCTTTCTGCTGGTCACCTTTCCGCTGGCAACACGCCTGGGCAGCCAGTTCATGCCACCTCTCTTTTGAAGGCTCCGCCTATATATGCCGACGGCTCTGCCCGGCATCTCATTGAGCAGGCAAAGAGCTCCTGCAGGAGCAGGACCGTATCCTTCGCGGTCATTCCCGGAAGTCGCGAGCGTATTCGGCGCCGTCGGCCGATCGGACAGCGCGACCGACAACGCGCCGCTGGACATGTACGACACCACGGTCATGCTGAAGCCGCGCGAGCAATGGCCCGCCGGGATGACCTACGAAAAGCTCATTCAACAGATGGACGAGAAGCTCCAGTTTCCGGGGCTCTCGAATACCTGGACAATGCCGGTCGAAAACCGCCTGGACATGGAGTTGACCGGCATCAAGACACCGGTGGGCATGAAGGTCCAGGGGCCGAATGTCGACGGCATTCAGCAACTGGCGTCGCAGATTCAGAATGTCCTCTCTGGACTGCCGGAGATGCGGTCCGTCTTTGCCGAGAAGGTTGCGCAAGGTTTCTACGTCAACGTCGATGTCAACCGCGCGGAGGCTGCTCGCTACGGTTTGACAGTCGCAGATGTTCAGACCGCCGTCGACGTCCGGCATCGGCGGCCAAAATATTGCGGAGAACATCGAAGGACGCGAACGCTATCCCATCAACGTCCGCTACCAGAGAGACTTCCGCGACAATGTCGAACAGATGCGCGGAGTGCTCATCGGCACTCCATCCGGCGCACAAATTCCGCTCGGGCAGGTAGCGAAGATTTCGTTCTCGCATGGCCCAGCGATGATCCGAGACGAAGATGGCGCACTGACGGGATACATCTACATCGACCTCGAACACGAGATTACGGCGGCTTTGTTGAAGGGCAAACAAGCTTCTTCACGACAAACTGGCGTTGCCAGGCGAATTACACCTTCCAATGGTCGGGAGAGTACGAACTCGAACTGCGCGCCAAAGCAGCGGCTGCAACTGATTCTGCCAGTCGTTTTCTTTGTGATTTTCCTGCTGCTGTACCTGGTCTTCCACTCGGTAGCCGAAGCGCTTGTGCTGATCTTCCCGACGATCTACGCCATGAGTGGAGGATTGCTGCTGCAGTGGTTGCTCCACTACAACTTCAGCGTCGCCGTTGGGTCGGCTATATCGCGCTGTTCGGGATCGCAGTGGAGACCGGCGTAGTCATGGTTGTTTATCTGCACGAAGCGCTCGAACACAAGCTGCAATCCGGCGAGCCAGTTGACAAATGCCGATGTGGAAGCTGCAGCGATCGAAGGAGCCGTTCAGCGTTTGCGGCCAAAGCTGATGACCGTCATGCGCAGTTCTCGCCAGCCTGGTTCCGATCCTCTGGGAATCCGGCATCGGCTCCGATGTGATGAAGCCGATTGCCGCGCCTATCGTCGGCGGCATGATTACCTCCACCATCCACGTTTTGATTCTTGTGCCGGTATTTTTCGTGATGATGAAGGAACGAGCGTTGCGACGCGGCGCTCTCAGACGTCAAGCAGAGAACGAACTGTAATGCGTTTTTGTCTCCACAACATCAGCAGCAAGCCAAACTCATCCGTCAAGGTCAGGTAACGAGTCTCTGGGAAGCATCAGGTTGCTTCCGAGTACGTGGTCGGCGATACGGACGCAATCCGGTACGGCCCATCACATTATTAGTAACGGTAAGTCAGCTTGGCGCAAGCAATCTGCGCGAATTCTGATACATCCGCTGGATGTAATGCCGGATGATGAGCAAACCGGAAACTGATGCAGTAGTGCGACCTAGGGTTCGAGTGTCGCTTGTAGGACTCGATAGGCTTTTCGCAGCTGCTTGGCGTCACGTTTTGCGAGCAGGGCTTGCAATTGCTGTGTTAGGAACTTGGGATCTACGTTGGCGTTCTCGAAATGGAAGAATGTCGAGGGCGAGAGTCGTTTCAACGCCCTAGCAAGGGCGACGATGAGTTCAAAAGATGGTAGTTTCTCGCCACGCTCGATCCTGCCGAGATGTTTGACACCCGTGTTAGCTTTTTCGGCGAGCTGTCCCAGGTTCATCTTGTCGGCTTTTCGAGCCGCTCGAACAAGCTGACCGGAGAGTTTCTGCTTCTTTCATCAAAGGGGACGATATCGGCTGAATCAGCAGAGTTGAAACGCTCTGATAGGGGTGTTTTATGTTGACAAAGTGATCTTTACGGGTACACAAAGCGTCTAGGCCCGATAAAAGGGCAACTCTTCCATTCTGTGCATGACTTCAGATGGTTTTGCCTTTATGACGCGACACATCTTCACGATGGTCTCTAGCTTGGGGCTGACTAGGCCGCGTTCTATCAGGCTGACCGTTGTGCGATCACACTCGGCTTCAAAGCCGACTGTTTCTTGCGACACTCCCAGTTTTTTCCTCATTCGCCGGAAAGCTTGCCCAAACGCCTTTTCAGGTCCAGAAAGAGGCTGAACGTGTTTTTTGCGGACTGCCACGGGTGCAACAAGCGTCCCACAATGATGAATAGATTCCTACGGAATGCATTCCTCATTTTGTGGGGCGGTGGCGACCGCCTTGCGATTGGAGGCGGCTTGAGTTCGTCGGTTACAACTCGGTTGTCACTGATTGAGCCTCCAATGGGAATTCAACTGCGGTCTGAGCGTCCCGTAGCCAGCACTGAAATTCCAGATGAAGTCCTGATGGCTCGCATCGGCGATAGAGATAAGGAGGCGTTAGCTTGCCTCTTTCGGCGCTATGCGCGCCTTGTGCGTGCAGTCGGATATAAGATTCTCAGGGACGATTCAGAAGCGGACGACTTGCTCCAAGACGTATTTCTGTTCATTCACCAGAAGAGCGCGGTGTTTGATAGTTCCAAGAGTTCGGCGCGTTCGTGGATCGTGCAGATGGCCTACCATCGTGCGATTGACCGTCGCCGCTATTTGGACTCGCGCCATTTCTATACCCAGGTCGATCTGGAGGATGTTGGAAACGAACTGAGCGGTCCGGAGGCGAGAGCGGGGCGATACGAAAACTCGATTGAGGAAGTGCTCGGAAGGATTGGATTACGCAAGGTGTTTGGAGTCCTCTCTGAGATCCAGCGTCAAACCCTGGGGCTTCATTTGCTCGATGGTTACACCTTTGAAGAGATC